>NZ_JAAZTU010000001.1 GCF_012395185.1 Vibrio aestuarianus | reverse complement strand
GCGTTCAATCTGAGCCATGATCAAACTCTTCAATTAAAGTTTTGTTGGTCCTAAGACCGGCTCAATGAATACTGACTTCAAAACTGCTTTTACTCGAAAGTAAAAAGTAATTTTAAAGCTATTGTTGCTCCAACAGAACAACAATGAATTGACTGTGCCGCTTCTTGGTTTTCACTTTTAAAAAGTGAAATCAAAAAGCATTCGAACTATTGCTAGTTCAGGTCACTCAGTTCATTGATAAATCTTTTTCGATTATCATCAACGAGTGCCCACACAGATTGATAGGTTTATATTGTTAAAGAGCGTTACTTTGCGAGGCGTTACTCTCAAAGCGGACGGTAATTCTAGCGATTTAACTTCAAGTGTCAAACACTTTATTAGTTATTTCTCTTGCACTTATCTTTGATAAGTTTCCGTCATGTTGCTGGCTGACCTGATTGGTCTGCCGTGACAACGAGGCGCATTATAGGCAGTTTGAACAATGATACAAGCGATAAAACGCATTTTTTTCTAACAAGCCGTTCGCTTGCTCATTAAACAATCAAAGTAAGCATTTATTATACAAAAAGGACCAATAATGGTCCTTTTTGTAGGTATAGACAGTGATTAATCTTGATGAGCAATGATTTGATCATTGCTAACAATCAACTTCACTTTTTTATCTGGCAAGATTTTTCCAGCTAATATATCTTTTGCTAGTGGGTTTTCAACACTCTGTTGAATTGCCCGTTTCAAAGGCCGCGCACCATAGACAGGATCAAATCCAACTTGAGAGATCAGTTCTAACGCTTTATCTGATACTTCTAGTTGATAGCCTTTCTCTTCCATTCTTTGACCAAGACGGGCCAGTTGAATAGAAGCAATCGACTTAATTTGTTCTTGTCCGAGCGGATGGAACACAACACTTTCATCGACTCGGTTTAAGAATTCTGGTCTAAAGTGTTTGCTCACCACCTCCATAACTTCATTTTTGATGCCTTCATAGTTGAGACTTGCGAATTTTTCTTGAATACGAGCAGACCCCAAGTTCGATGTCATTATCACTACGGTATTACGAAAATCGACCGTACGACCCTGACCATCAGTCAAGCGACCATCATCTAGCACCTGTAACAGAATATTGAATACATCCGGATGTGCTTTTTCCACCTCATCAAGCAGAATGACTGAATAAGGTCTACGACGCACAGCTTCCGTTAAATATCCACCTTCTTCATATCCAACATAACCAGGAGGTGCACCGACAAGGCGAGCAACAGAATGTTTTTCCATAAACTCGGACATATCAATGCGCACCATGGCATCTTCACTATCAAACATGAAATTGGCGAGTGTCTTACAAAGCTCCGTTTTACCAACACCAGTTGGGCCCAAGAATAGGAAAGATCCGATCGGTCGCTGCGGATCTGATAAACCAGCTCGACTACGGCGAATTGCATTTGAAACCACTTCAACAGCTTCTACTTGTCCGATCACTCTTTTATGCAGTACAGCTTCCATTTTCAGCAGCTTTTCTTTTTCTGCTTCAAGCATTTTCGATACTGGGATTCCTGTTTGCTTTGATAATACTTCTGCAATTTCAACATCAGTTACTTTATTTCGTAACAAGGTCATTTCTTGCATTTCAGCCTGAGTGGCAAGGTCAAGTTGTTTTTCCAATTCAGGAATACGGCCGTATTGCAATTCCGACATCCGGCTTAAGTCACCCGCTCGACGAGCGAATTCCATATCCATCCGAGCTTGTTCCAGTTCAGACTTGATATGCTGAGTACCTGAAAGCGCCGCTTTTTCTGCATTCCATACTTCTTCCAATTCAGCGAATTCACGCTCTTTTTCTTTGAGTTCTTCATTCAAAGTAAACAAACGTTTGGTGCTCGCCTCATCGTGCTCATTGGTTAATGCCTGCTGCTCTATTTTAAGCTGAATAATCTTGCGTTCTAACTTATCCAGTGATTCTGGTTTTGAGTCAATCTGCATGCGTATACTTGATGCAGCCTCATCAATCAAGTCGATCGCTTTGTCCGGCAATTGTCGATCAGAAACATAACGGTGCGATAAACTCGCCGCGGCAACAATTGCAGGGTCAGTAATTTCAACATGATGATGAAGTTCATAACGTTCTTTCAGACCACGTAAAATAGCGACGGTATCTTCTACGCTCGGCTCATCAACCAATACTTTTTGGAAGCGGCGCTCAAGAGCAGGGTCTTTCTCTATATACTGGCGATACTCATCTAAAGTTGTTGCTCCAACACAATGCAGTTCTCCGCGGGCCAGTGCAGGTTTGAGCATATTACCAGCATCCATTGAACCTTCGCCTTTCCCTGCACCAACCATCGTATGTAGTTCATCAATAAACAAAATGACGTTGCCTTCTTCCTTAGCTAACTCATTAAGTACTGATTTTAAGCGCTCTTCAAATTCACCACGATATTTAGCACCCGCTACCAAAGCGCCCATGTCTAGCGACAAAACACGCCTACCACGTAGACCTTCAGGTACTTCGTTGTTGATAATGCGTTGTGCTAACCCTTCAACAATGGCGGTTTTACCCACCCCCGGTTCACCGATAATGACTGGGTTGTTTTTAGTTCGGCGTTGCAGTACCTGGATAGTGCGACGAATTTCGTCATCACGACCAATAACAGGATCAAGCTTACCCTGCTCCGCTCGCTCTGTAAGATCGATAGTAAACTTTTCTAAAGCTTGTCTTAGCTCTTCAGCATTTGGGTCATTAACTTTCTGCCCCCCGCGGATCTGCTCTATTGCATCCGATAATTTCTTTTCGGTTAAACCTAATTCTTTTAGCAGTTTCCCAAGCGCACCTTTATCTTCTAGCGCCGCTAACAAAAATACTTCAGATGAGATGTACGAATCTTGGCGTTTTTGGGCCAACTTGTCACACAAGTTAAACATAGTGCCCATAGCACTCGACAATTGCACATCACCACCAATACCACTGACTTTAGGTAAGCGATCTAAAATTTCACCTAACTTTGAGCGAAGATGCATCACATCAATACTTAGCATCGTCAGTAGTGGACGAATCGGGCTACCATTTTGGTCAAGCAGCGCCACCATCAAATGAACGGGCTCTATATATTGATGATCACGGCCTAATGCCAATGATTGCGCATCAGAAATTGCAATTTGAAATTTGCTTGTAAATCGATCTAAACGCATACCAATATTCCTCATTCTATTGTTGAGAGACCAATCTTATGTAGCTAAAGATGGATACGAGGCATGGTTTTTTCAAGGGGGGAGGTGTGGGAAGATTTTCTAATTTAAATAGCTATTCAATCCAAATAAAGGATGCTTGGCGTCCGGTAATACCATCTCGTCGATAAGAATAGAAACGTGCAGGATCTTGATAAGTACAAAGACCACTGTCAAATACTTGCTCAACTCCGCATTGATTCAGCCTTAATATTGCCAGTTGAGACATATTCGCTAGCCACTTTCCATCTCCTTTTGCAGAAAATGCATGAAAAGCCTTAACGTCTACATCAACGAAAGCTTGATAGACATCATGACCCACTTCAAAAGCGAGTGGTCCAATTGCAGGCCCGAGCCAAGCTATCACATCACCAGAAAATTGCGCCACTGCATTTTCAATAATGCCGTTGGCGAGTCCGCGCCAACCCGCATGTACAGCAGACACTTGAGTTCCTGCAGTATTAGTCAATAAAACGGGTAAGCAATCAGCGGTCATTGCTGAACAGACAACATTGGGGTGTTGAGTGAAAAGACCATCGGCATCCAAAATATCATTCGTGGATGAGCTCACTTCAATGACGTGAGTGGAATGAGTTTGGTTTAACCAAATAGGCATCGCAGGTAATTGAGCTTGTTGTAGAAGCCAATTACGATTGCGCTCAACTAATGATGAGTCATCCCCAACATGAGTTCCTAAATTGAGCCCCTCGTAAGGAGCAAGTGAAAAACCACCGATTCTTGTCGAAGAGAAAGCCTTCACATTTTTAGGAGCATTCCAATTAGGGATGACCATTTCCATTAATATTCTTCTTTTTTATTCAGCTTGGTGTCCACTCGAAGTGCTTCAGCCATTTCGACCATATCGTCTGGAACAGGCGCATGAAACTCAAGTTCTTCGCCGGTAACTGGATGATTAAATCTAAGCATCACAGCATGCAATGCTTGACGATCAAAACCGCGAATCATTTCAGCCAGTTCTTCCGTTGCCCCTTTTGGAATACGAGCTCGGCCGCCGTAAGCTGTATCCCCTAAAAGTGGATGCTGTAAGTAAGACATATGCACGCGAATTTGGTGTGTACGACCAGTTTCAAGACGGAGACGAATACGCGTATGCTCGCGGAAATGTTCAGCGACACGGTAATGAGTTACCGCCGGCTTACCTAAAGGGCTAACGGCCATTAAGGTTCGTTTAGTTGAATGGCGACCAATTGGCTTATCAATCATGCCACCAGCCGTCATCGTTCCGATTGCAATCGCTTCATACTCACGAGTGATATTGCGCTTTTGTAGCGCTCGAACCAAATGAGTTTGAGCGGGTACCGTTTTAGCTACCACCATTAACCCGGTAGTATCTTTGTCCAAACGGTGCACAATACCTGCACGTGGAACTTCCGCAATAGCTGGATAATGGAACAATAGTGCGTTAAGCACTGTGCCATCGGGTGTTCCGGCACCAGGATGAACGACAAAATCTCGTGGTTTATTGATGACAATAATGTCATCATCTTCATAAACAATGTCTAAAGGAATGTCTTGCGCTTCCCAACGCTCTTCATCTTCAAGTTCGGCTTGAACGGTAATGATTTCGCCACCCATGACTTTAGTTCGCGGTTTGGTAATCACTTCACCATTAACCTGAACCTTGCCATCTAAAAGCCACTCTTTTAGACGTGAGCGTGAGAAATCAGCGAATAATTCAGCGACAGCTTGGTCTAAACGTTGACCTAACTGGCTATCTTTTACTGTATTTGTTAATTCAATCTGCTGAGCCATATAGAACTTTTTTAAAAACCGTGAGACTAATAGCGTCTAGTATGGATAAAATATGGCTTTATTGTATCTGTTACTGGTAAGAAAGTAACGAAACGATTTATAAAGCGATTACGCACTCAATTAAGAAGCACTAATTCAAGGAACCGACTCCTGTCATGAAACACCACACTTTATCAGGCTTACTCGCACTATCACTGTTATTTGGCTGTTCAAGCAGCGAAGATATTGTCCCTGATGTGCCGCCTTCTGAATTGTATTCAGATGCACAAATTTCACTGCAAAGTGGCAATTGGCTTACTGCAATAGAAAAACTTGAAGCGTTAGATTCACGCTATCCATTCGGAGCTTACTCCGAACAAGTGCAACTTGATCTTATCTATGCCTATTATAAAAACGATGATCTTGCTTTAGGATTAGCTACGATTGAACGCTTTACACGTTTAAACCCAACCCACGAAAAAATGGACTGGGTACTTTATATGCGTGGCTTAACGCACATGGCTCAAGACCGTAACTTCATGCATGATCTTTTTAATGTTGATCGTTCAGATCGTGATCCTGAACCAGTAAAAGCAGCCTTTGTTGATTTCAAAAAATTACTGCAACGCTATCCAACGAGCCCATATGCAGAAGATGCACATAAACGTTTATTTGCTCTCAAAAATCGTTTAGCCGAATATGATCTAGCGACCGCTGATTTCTATCTACGTCGAGAAGCATGGATAGCGGCGATTAATCGTACTCAGGAGTTACAAAAAACTTACCCTGATACAGAAGCGGCGAGAAAATCCTTGCGCATTCAACTTGAAGCCTACAAACAACTAAAACTTGATGACGCAATAGAAAGAACAGAAAAGTTGATTGCACTAAACCCAGAGTAACCATTTCGCAGCACAGATCAAATTCAACCATTAACAAACGATATTGACACATGGTTTGTTAATGGTCTTTTGCGATCAGCGGTTAAATATGAGAGAGCTAGAAAAACACAGAAGAAAATGAGTAGACGCCACCGTAGGTATGAATACAAAACCTGAGTGGCATTGGACGCAACTTACCCTACCTGCTTAGCAAATAAACAACACGTTTATTAAGCCGTAAAAAGGCCCTAAAAATGGAGAAGTTTTTAGCTTGCGATACCATTCAATCTATCGTAACCAATATGAATCTCAAGCTTTTCCTTGCCCTCTTAATACCACTTTTTGCGTGAGATCACGTTTAAACCCAACATTAGAAAACCCTCACCATAAGGTGATGTAGATCACATTTATTTCTTATCGAATAGGTAATCTGGAGTTAACCCATGAGGGATGACACAGAGGAAAAAATCTATGAAAGTAAATATCACTGGTAAAAATATCGACATCACCTCTGCAATCCGCGATCACATTGAGAGCAAATTTAAGAAGTTAGAAAAATGGCAAGTGGACATTATTGGCTGCCAAGCTAGCTTTAGTGAAGAACCAGGCAAACAGAAAAAATTTGAAGCGATAATTACGGTACCCAAAGGACAACTCGTCGCTTCCGCAGTACATGAAGATCTTTATACAGCTGTTAATGAGGTAGAACAAAAACTAGAACGTCAACTCAATAAACTGCGCCACAAACCAGAAGCTCGTCGTACAGAGAAACCGGAAGTGGAAGAAGAAATCGAATAAAGATTAAAAGGATTGAAAATAGCGCCCGTTAGGCGCTATTTTTTTGCTTGACGCCCTATAGCTGCTTGCTTATTGTGTTCTCACACTTAAAACGAAACCTGATTTTATGCACTTAACTTCGCTGTTCTTTTTTGACTTCTTTTTTCTCCAATAATATTTGGAGGCATGGTCGTTGACAGAAGATAAGTCAAAAACGAACAGAAAGCCTCCCACCGGGAGGCTTTTTTACAAGGATTATTCTATGACAGACAAACAATATTCACTCGACGAGATCCGCATACGTCTCAACGAACTCGACGACCAACTACTGAATTTGCTCTCTGAACGTCGTAAGTTCAGCATCGAAGTAGCAAAGAGCAAAATTGAAACCGCAAAGCCAGTACGAGATGCAGTACGTGAACAGCAACTTTTGGTAAAACTGATAAATAATGGCAAAGAAAAATATAATTTGGATGCACAATACATCACGAAATTATTCCACACTATTATTGAAGACTCAGTGCTTCTACAACAATCCTATTTACAGAATTTAGCAAACCCTCAACTCAGCCGTAAACCACTAGCCCGCGTCGCATTTCTAGGCGCAAAAGGCTCCTATTCACACCTTGCAACACGTGAGTATTTCAGCAGAAAAAACACTGAACTGATTGAACTCAATTGTGAGCATTTCAGAGAAGTAACCAAGACCGTAGAATCTGGGCATGCCGATTACGGTGTTCTTCCTATTGAAAATACCAGCTCGGGTTCAATCAATGAAGTTTATGATCTTCTACAGCACACAACGCTATATATTGTCGGTGAATTAACATTACCAATTGAACATTGCCTAGTCGCTACTTCTGACCTGAAATTAGAAGATCTCAAAGTACTCTACTCCCACCCTCAGCCTCACCAGCAGTGCAGTGAGTTTTTAAGCCGTCTAAAAGGCGTTAAACTGGAGTCTTGTGCTAGTACGGCTGATGCTATGCAAAAAGTCCAAGAACTGAATCGAAACGATGTAGCTGCAATTGGCAATGCTTCTAGTGGCAAACTTTATGGTCTGCAAGCAATCAAAGGCAATATCGCCAATCAAACAGAAAACCATACTCGTTTTATTATCGTTGCTAGAAAGCCGGTAGAAGTCTCGACTCAAATACCAGCTAAAACTACCTTGATAATGTCTACCTCTCAACAAGCAGGTTCATTAGTTGAAACCTTACTGGTTCTGCAACGATATGGTATCAATATGACTAAGTTGGAATCGCGCCCAATCATGGGTAATCCTTGGGAAGAAATGTTTTATGTTGATCTCGAATCACACTTAGATTCAGTCGAAATGCAACAATCAATCAATGAATTGATGAAAATAACCAAACACCTAAAAGTACTTGGTTGCTACCCAAGCGAAAACGTTAAACCGACCCAAGTAAAACTACAATAATCGTCACTTAGTCAAATTTTTGTCATGAGTCTGCTGACAGCTAGCAACAAAGCTCATATAATGCGCGCGTTTTAGTATTATTTATCGCTATTGTATAGGGCTGTCAGCGCACTTTGAATTACGGATAGTTTCCGCAAGTCTTGTGACTCTCATTGTGATCGATGCTCTTCCTCAGACAAATAAGGTTCATCCACTTATATCATGACGAAAGCTCATCTAGGCGCTTTAATGCTTTGTGGTTTTAGCATTTCAATGCCAATACTAAGTTCAGAACTCAATATTTATCTGTGGGAGGATACCATCTCCCCTCAGATCATTTCTGAGTGGAGCGAAAATACTGAAACCAACATTCACCTATATCATTTTGATAATGATGATGAACGCAGCCTGTTAATGGTAAAAAGCCTCCAGCTTCCTTTTGATATTGTCGTACTCGATAATGTGTCTGCACTTATATATTCTCGCCTGAAAACGTTTGAAGATTTAAGTGACCTTGAAAATAGAAAATATAATGACAACAAATGGAACCAAGCTTGTGGCTCTCACGCTATTCCTTATTTTTGGGGAACAGTAGGAATAGCCTATAAGAAAAGTAAAGTCACAGAAGCCCCCACAAAATGGACTGATTTTCTCGATATGCCCGATACACTTAAAGGTCATGTCGGTATGTTGACCGATACGGTCGAAACTCTATTGCCTGCACTGTATAGCCAATCACAATCGCCAATCACTGATGACCAAGCTGCACTTAAAAATGCGTATCAGGCAATGCTATCCGTTAATCCCAATATTTTGACCTATGAATATGTGTTGAGTTACGTACGAAGCCATCCTGATAGCGATAATTTACACATGGCACTCGCTTATAGTGGTGATCAATACTCACTAAACAAGTACTTTGGAGGAGACGATTGGGATTTCGTCACACCCAATGGTAAACCTTATATTTGGGTAGACTGCTTAGCCATAAATAGTAATTCCAAAAATAAGCAGCAAGCGAAAGCATTCTTAAATTACCTAATGCTTCCAGAAACTGCCGCAACGAATGCAAAAGATATTAAAGCTGCGACACCGAACTTAAGTGCATTAAAATTGATGCCTAATAGCTATCAAAATGATGCATCATTATTCCCAGATCCGACCTTGCTAGAACAAGGCATCATTGATAGTGAATTGATACCGACCAACATCAGTTTAAGAGCAAAAATCATTAACAGTATTTTGGAACAACATGAAGCTCAACAATAGAATCCTGTTACTGATCGCCCCAGTTATCCTTTTGAGTGCAGCGGCGTCGAGTTACATTATTTACTCTAGCCAAAAAGACGCCTTGCTAAAACGTGAGGAAAGCTATCTACAGCTAAGTATGGAAAAGCTCGCAGGGCTGTTTCGCCAGACTCACTCTCTTGTAAATAGTTACGCCTACACACTAACGAAAAGTGACATTATTCGTCATTATGTAGCACATGAAAAAAACCCCTATAGAGAATTAGAATTAGTCGATAATTTTCAGCAAACGTTAGATATTCTTCAATCTCGAGAAGGACGTTTTGTTGCGTTATCTATTTTAGATGGCAGCAAAAATGTACTCTATTATGCTGAAAATAGCATTGACCCGTTCGCAACTATTGACAAAAAAGTACTTAACTATGTGCAAGATACTTTTAATCATACCCAGAAAATATCTGATATTAGCTATATCACTAACTCTAGCGGTGAAGGTATTCTAGTTCGCTATGATGTGCTCGATAAAAAAACGCTAGCTGCCCCTCTAAGCTATAACCGAGATCAAATATTTTTTGTCGTTGTCTTCGCTGCACTAGAACAATTTGATCAACTCAGAAAACAAATTGAATTTGATAATCAAAGTACTATTTTCTTCTCTGAAAATTCTAATATAGATAAAATTGGACTGACACAAACCGTTGAATTGAAACCCGGATTGTATGCAACCTTAGATCCAGCTCAATTTCTTATTAACAACAAACTCAATATTATTTTAAAACGTTTGGCCTTATCATTTGGCACATCAGCATTTGTCACTGTTTTTTTACTGCTATTTTTGCTGTATCGCCATGTCATCAAACCAATCTCCCAATTAGATAAACAATTAAAAGAAGTAGAGAATAAACAGCGCGACAACATTGAGACACTCGACACCAAAGATGAAATAGGTCGCCTTTCTTCTCGCTTCTACGATATGTATCAAGAGCTTGATACCACTTATAAGAAAACCAAGGCGTTAGCTGAATATGATCACCTAACGAAACTCGCAAACCGCCACCACTTTAAACAATCCGTCGAGCGAGTGCTCTCTAATGCACGATATAACGACAATATTTGGGTGCTGTATATTGACCTCGATAATTTTAAATACGTAAATGATAAATATGGTCATCAGGTCGGTGACACCTTGCTCGTCAATTTTGCCCAGCATGTTCGTTCATTAAGTCACTTCTTCTACACTCAATACCAAGTCAAAAATTTGGCTGCTCGCCTTTCTGGTGATGAATTTTCGATATTTATTTCAGCTCCTAGCTCCTTTAGCCAAGGAGCCACAGAGTTTGCGACTCAGTTATTAGCTCCTATCCAAAATCAAAGTAATTCTCCGCTAGGCAATTTCCCTATCACAGCGAGTATTGGCATAGCCACTTATCCCTTTGATGGAAATACCCTTGAGAAACTACTGTTGAATGCTGACACCGCCATGTATCAAGCAAAAAATGCGGGCAAAAACCAAATTGCTTACTATTCACCCGATCTCGATAAAGGCGTTCAGCGTAGAGCAAATATTGAACAAGCATTACGGTTGGGCGATTTTGAACGAGAATTTAGCCTTGTTTATCAACCCTATTTAAATCGTAATGGCAACACGATTGCGGGGGTAGAAGTTTTACTTCGCTGGGAATCTAAGCAATTAGGGCTAGTGTCGCCAAAAGAGTTTATTCCTATCGCCGAACAAACAGGGCTATTTGGTAGCATTGACCGATGGGTTATTCGCAGCGCTTTCAAGGAGTTTCACGCATTACAAGCCATTAGTGAACATCCCGTGCAAGTGTCAATAAACCTTTCATCAGCAGAACTGAACACATTGCAATTAGCACATTACATTCACAAACATGCACAAGAAAATGCGATTCCCCCACATTTGATTGATTTTGAAATCACAGAAACTTTTGCCACCAACTCTAAAGGGTTTCCTCTACTCCATGAACTTTCTCATTTAGGATATGGGCTCGCGATAGATGATTTTGGTTCTGGTTACACCTCGATCACACAGCTTGTGCAATATCCGGTACAAAAAATTAAATTTGACCGACTATTTTTGGATACACTCATTGCAACCAATAATCAAAAGGTCATTAAGCCACTGATAGACTTATGCCACTCTCAATCGATGCTGGTGACTGCTGAAGGTATTGAAAATCAAGAGATGCATCACTGGCTTGCCGGCTATCATTGTGATTATATGCAAGGGTATTATTTTGCAAAACCTATGACCTTGAATGCCCTCGCTTCATGGTATAAACAACAAAAAGAACTAAGCCTAACTTATGAAAAACGTGACCATTGCCTCTCTTAACCCGGCAAAAATTAACGCGGTACGCAGTGCATTTGAAAGTGTATTTCCACAACAACAATTTGCCTTTACTGGTGTCAGCGTTCCAAGCGGTGTTGCTGATCAACCAATGAGTAATGATGAAACTCATCTAGGCGCGCTTAATCGTGTCCAACATGCTAAAGAAATTTACCCTGGCGCTGATTATTACGTCGGGTTAGAAGCGGGCATAGAAGGGAATGTGACCTTTGCTTGGATGATCATCGAATCGGACACTCATCGTGGGGAATCTCGCTCAGCAAGTTTGATGTTACCGCCTATCGTCTTAGAAAAATTGGCCACCGCCAATGAGCTGGGAGATGTGATGGATGAGGTATTTGCGACGGAAAATATCAAACAAAAAGGAGGAGCGATTAGCCTGTTGACACAAAATCAACTCACTCGCAGCTCGGTCTATCAGCAAGCGCTGATTTTGGCCTTAATTCCATTTACTAACCCAAGCCATTTTCCTGCAAACTTATCAGCGTAGCGCAAGCCAAACTAGCGCTACGCTGAACTCGCCCGTTTTATTTCAGTAATAAAGCGGCGAGTTGGGACTTTTCTTGATCTGATTTGGTTTTCAGCTCGTTAGAACCTCGCGTAATCGTCGCAATCCCTACCCCTAACATTTGGCTAATTTGCCGCTGTGATAATTCACCCTTAAATAACTCACATAAAATATTGGCTCTCGCGACCAACGATTCTCGCTCATCCGGTGTCATCATCATCGTAAGTAGCATTTCATGCTGGTCTTGCTCAGCGGCATGCTTGACCAATGTCATTAGCTGTTGCCAGTCTGTGTACTCTGGTTGTTGCGACATGTTTGTACTCGCTAGGTGATACATTAAGGCTATTGTAGAACTTTCATCTACTATTGGAATCAATATTTTGCATCAATTTCGTTTGCGTTAAGAAATTGACCTTCAACACCCATCAAATCTCGGTAATAGATCTCAAACATTAAAATGTTTTGCACATAGCCCCGAGTTTCTTTAAACGGAATCGCTTCAATAAAGGCGTAGGCATCTAACTTGCCTTGGGTCTTCTCTCGCCATTGATTGACCCGACTAGGACCTGCATTATAAGCAGCAAAAGCAAAAATTCGGTTGTTATCGTATTTCTCTAGCAAACCATTCAAATAATGGCTTCCGATCTCAATATTCTTACCCACTTGATATAATTCATCTTCACCATTGTAGGTTAGCTGATACTTTTTAGCAGTATAGCTTGCTGTCCTCGGCATTATTTGCATAATTCCGCGAGCACCTACTGGAGATTGAGCCTCAACATCCATGCCACTTTCTTGGCGAGCTAAAGACATTAACATGATCGGGTCTATGCCATGCTTTTGCCCATAAAAATTAAACCACCACTGATGCGCTAATGGAAAGCGCAGTTGTGTGTTATCCCACATTTTTGCAGCAATTGAAGCAGTAACCGTTAAGTGGTGCCAATTTTGAGAGGCCGCATAAGCCGCTAACATCTCTTTTTCTGGCTCCGATACACGCTCAAGCAACCATCGCCATTCGCTTTTTGCTGCGGTAATCTTATCGCGATCAATCAATTCTTGAATTCGCGTTAAGGTGGTTTGATGTGGCTTTAATAAAGTAACGTTTAGCTCGATAGATGAAGTGGGATAGTTAATCGATTGTTTAACCACAGTGGCTGCAGCCACACTGTAAAAATTGCGCTGCCCAGTAATAGATTGCAAACGCTGCATCCCCTTGCTGGTATTTCCTAGCTCGATTTCAGCTCTTGCAAGCCAATACTGCCAACGAATACTAGATTGCTTCTTCGCTGGTAATTGTTCAATCCAATACTGTAAACCACGCCAATCTGCCGATTGTAATGCCAGACGAATTCGCAGCTCTTTCAGAGTGTTATTTGAGCTTTGCGCAATAACGTTATCTCGCCATGTCATTAATAGCTCATCTTCGCTGTCCAATAATCGTCTGGCGATGTAGTCAGCCAGTTTCTGACTCGGCTCTCCACTTAAAACTTTGCCTTCAAGCAAGCTTTGATAAACACCTTGCGCTAAAGCAGCATCTTTACGGGCCAGTTTTTCTAACGAAAATTGAACTAACTGCTGGTGAAAATCATCATTCACATTGTGTTTAGCAAAAGTTATCACTTGGTCAGGATTCGCGTACAGATCGAGCATGGATTGCGCGATTAGTAATGACTTTTCGAGCTTCAGTTTTTTCTGGAGATATTTCATCAGCGTTAGATTTCGTTTATCAAACGCTAGTAACATACGCTTGAGCACCCAATCATCCGTCAAGCCACCCTGTTGTTCCCAAGCATTAAATAAAGGTTCGCAAGCATCTGCAATACTGTTACCACTCAACCAAAGTTGCTCGGCTCCTTTAAAAGCAACATCTCGATGTCCAGTTTGGTAATGAGCATTGTAATAATGGCAACGATACAATTCGTCATTGGGTTCGTATTTTTGAAACGCTAATAAGGTGGACCATTTTTCTTTGGCTGCTAAAGCATCCAAATAAGGAGCACGAATACGATAAGAAAAAGGAAAAGTCGCATGCGAATCAATAAAGACCTGCACGGCCAGTGGCGGTTTATCGCCAAGATCAACCAGAAACGATCGATAATCTACATAGGGCGTTAATGGATAATCTGCGATCTTTTTTCTGAGTTTTTTAAATTCATCAACCTTGTTTTCATCAAGCAACTGTTGTGCTTGATCATAGAGCTCTCGCTGGCTATCCAAATCCAGTGTTGAGCCAGAAAACGCTGTGCCGCTCATCAATGAAGTCAAAGCTATCATTGATGAAAAAAGACAATGCGGCTTTAAAAAATGCCTAAGCGTCATGTGCTCTCATCCTATCTAAAGCGAGGGGAAATTCACTTCCATTACGCTTATTCTAGATAGAAAAGTAAAGCATCCATATGTAAATAATATTAAATTCATAAAACTGCGACATATGCATAAAGTAACTTAATGCTTGTTGGTTAAAGCATATCCAAATCTAGATAACTTGAAGACGCAAGTACATTAGAGAGCCACTGACAACCACCACAAAAAATCAAAGCTATAGAAAGGCATTATTTCCGCGTTAAAAACTGGTTAGCTAGTAACAAATAAGGTCACTTTGGTATAAAATAGCTACTTTATTCTGTTACTAAGATTAGGAACAATCGGCAATGGCTGAATACGTATATACCATGTCGCGGGTAAGTAAAATTGTCCCGCCTAAGCGTCAAATTCTCAAAGACATCTCTCTTAGCTTTTTTCCAGGTGCCAAAATTGGTGTTTTAGGTCTCAATGGTTCGGGTAAATCCACCCTACTGCGTATCATGGCCGGCATTGATACTGATATTGATGGTGAAGCACGTCCACAACCTGGGCTAAAAGTTGGCTACCTTCCTCAAGAACCAGTATTGGATGAATCAAAAACTGTACGTGAAGTGGTTGAAGAAGCCGTTGCAGACGTCGCTGGTGCGCTGACCCGTCTTGATGCAGTTTATGCCGCTTATGCTGAACCTGATGCTGACTTTGATGCGCTAGCAAAAGAGCAAGGCGAGTTAGAAGCCTTGATTCAAGCCAAAGATGGCCACAACCTTGAAAACGCCCTGGAGCGTGCTGCTAATGCATTGCGTTTGCCTGAATGGGATGCAAAAGTTGCAGTTCTATCGGGTGGTGAACGTCGCCGTGTGGCAATTTGTCGTTTGTTGCTTGAAAAACCAGACATGCTGCTACTTGACGAACCAACCAACCACTTGGATGCAGAGTCAGTAGCATGGCTTGAACATTTCCTAGTTGATTATTCAGGAACCGTTGTGGCTATCACCCACGACCGTTACTTCCTTGATAATGCGGCAGGTTGGATTCTAGAACTTGACCGTGGTGAAGGTATTCCATGGCAAGGAAACTACACGTCTTGGCTAGAGCAGAAAGATGAGCGTTTGAAGCAAGAGTCATCGCAAGAAAGTGCTCGTCAAAAAACGATTGAGAAAGAACTTGAGTGGGTACGTAAAAACCCGAAAGGTCGTCAAGCAAAATCCAAAGCACGTATGGCTCGATTTGAAGAGCTAAACACGACAGATCACCAAAAACGTAATGAAACCAACGAACTTTTCATTCCGCCAGGTGAACGCTTAGGTGATAAAGTGCTGGAAGTTACGAACCTGACTAAATCTTTTGGTGATCGCGTTTTGATTGATAACTTGTCATTCAGCATGCCTAAAGGTGCCATCGTCGGCATCATTGGTGCCAACGGCGCTGGTAAATCGACTTTATTTAAGATGTTAAGCGGTGTCGAGCAACCTGACTCGGGGACGATTGAGCTAGGTGACACGGTTAAATTGGCTTCAGTTGATCAGTTCCGCGATAGCATGAACGACAAAAACACCGTCTTCCAAGAGATTTCTGAAGGCGCTGACATCATTAAGATCAACAACTTTGAGATCCCAGCTCGTGCCTACTGCTCACGCTTTAACTTCAAAGGTGTCGATCAACAAAAAGTGATTGGTGAACTCTCTGGTGGTGAGCGTAACCGTGTGCACTTAGCAAAACTGCTTAAAGCAGGTGGTAACGTACTGTTACTCGATGAACCAACCAACGACCTTGATGTTGAAACACTACGAGCACTAGAAGAAGCCTTGCTAGAATTCCCTGGTTGCGCAATGGTTATCTCCCACGACCGTTGGTTCTTGGACCGTATTGCTACGCACATTCTTGATTACCGTGATGAAGGCCAAGTTAACTTCTACGAAGGCAACTACAGTGAGTATACCGATTGGTTAAAACAAACCTTAGGTGCTCAAGCGGCAGAACCACACCGTATTAAATATAAGCGTATTGCTAAGTAATCCATTTACTCTTTTGAGGCCGCTGTTAAGCGGCCTTATTTTTATGGGTAGGAAATACTCTCTCACTTTCTTAAAAAGTCGCGCAAATTCATCCTTAAGAAGGTTCATGACTCAAACGTTGTTGATGAAAAATGATGCGAGGTTTGCAAAGGTGAGGAGTTGATTCGCGACACCATCGCTAATTCGGTCTAAACTCACTAGATAATGATTGATCACTAACATAGAGCCGATACTGTAATAGTAAAGGCTCAACAAAGAGAGTGTAACATGATTGAAAGACGCCGCTTTTCACGCATTATCTACCAGATGCCAGCCAGTGTGGTACAAGGTTCCCATCACATCGCCACCACCATTCAAGATTTGTCTCTTCATGGGTTATTACTCTCAAGCCCAAAGAGCGATAAACTCAACATCAACGAAACCGCTCAAGTCGAATTTACCCTACCTGAAAGTGATATAACCATTAGCTTAGTCGCTAATTTAATCAGCATTAATAACAACGTTATTCGCGCGATCATTGATCATATTGATATCGACAGCATTGCTCACTTAAGACGCTTGGTTGAGTTGAATGTAGGGGATGATGCCTTGCTCCACCGCGAGCTCGAATATTTATCAGATTTAGGGGATATTGATGCGGAGTAAAAGCGTCGTTTCCATTTTTATCAATGGAAACGACTTTGCTCAATAATGGGGGGTTTTTAGCTTTCAAGCAATTGATAAACTGAGTTCAGCCTATCCACTTAAGCTCGGTGAATCGCATCATTGGCTTGCTTGAGTAAGTTTTGGCTTTCTAGCATAAATTGTTGTGAGTAATCGCCAAACCATTCACTAACTTTAGAAAAGTTTTCAACAAATGCCTGTTTATCATGGCCATCCAACACCTTCATTGCTTCTCCAAAGCACTGATGGAAACGTTTAATCATCTCGACATTCTCTTCTGACGACAAAATAATGTCCCCATACAGATTCGGATCTTGACCAAACAAACGCCCGACCATCGCTAATTCCAATCGATAAATTGGCGAGCTCAATTGGAGCAGTTTTTGGATGTTGGGATTTTCCTTTGAAAGATGTAACCCATAAACAAATGAAGTGAAGTGACGTAGCGCTTGGATTAATGTCATACCGTGATCATGCTCAGCCGCATCGATCTGGCATAGGCTTGCCCCCCAAATAGAGAACTGCTTCAGAAGCCATTGGTAGTTCACTTCTCCACGACCATCACAATAAACAATCACTTGTTTAGCTAGGCTAGGAACATCAGGTCCAAACATAGGATGTAAGCCAACAACAGGGCCTTGGTGAACCGACATCATGGCTTGCAACGGTTTGGATTTGATCGAAGTAAGATCACACAAGATGCAGTCTGGCGGTAAGTTGCCCAGTTTTTCGATCACACCAACAGTCAAGTGAATAGGAACAGTAACTACGACCAAGCCAGCATTGTGCAACATGTCATCAGCTTTATGCCAATCTTGACTGCCGAGTACTTTAACTTGGTAACCGGATAGTTTGAACATACGACCAAATAAACCACCGAGCTGTCCATTACCACCAATGATCACCACCGAACGCAGTTCAGGATTTAAACACTTAAAGCCTGAATCTTTTTCACTGGCATAGGACTCACGCATGGTGCGACGCAAAATATCTTCGATTAACTGAGGGGGGACGCCTTTTTTCTCGGCTTCGGCGCGGCGAGAAGCAAGCATTGCTGCTTCTCTATCTGGCGCATAGATAGGTAAACCGTGCAGGCTTTTCACTTCCCCCACTTTCTCGACTAAAGCTAAACGACGAGCCAATAACTCCACCATTTGTTTATCAACAGCATCAATTTGATCACGTAATTCGTTAAGTTCAACAGCCATGGTACTTCCTTCTACTGACCTTTTAGTCGATTTTCTAAGAACGGAACGAGCTCTAGATGAGCATGGCGTAATAGTGCCTCAGTTGATTGCCAATTGATACACGCATCCGTAATCGAAACACCATAAGCCATTTCACTGAGAGGTAAATCAGATGATTGGCTGCCTTCATTGATATGGCTCTCAATCATCAAACCAATAATAGATTGATTGCCCTCACGAATTTGATGAATAACATCTTCCGCGACTAAAGGTTGACGACGGTAATCTTTACGGGAATTAGCATGGCTGCAATCAACCATTAGGGAAGCGTCGAGCTTATGTTTCGCCATCTCTTGTTCACATTCCGCAACAGAGACCGAGTCGTAGTTCGTCTGTTTACCACCACGTAAAATAACGTGTCCATTGGGATTACCCTGAGTAGTAAGCAAAGCCACTTGCCCTTCAGTGCTGATCCCCATAAAACGGTGACTAGAGGAAGCCGCTTGCATCGCATTGATTGCGGTCGCTAAATTACCATCAGTGCCATTTTTAAAGCCAATCGGCATCGATAGACCGCTGGCCATTTCACGGTGAGTTTGTGATTCAGTGGTACGAGCACCAATTGCAGCCCAGCTAAAAGTGTCGGCTAGGTATTGAGGGCTGATCGGGTCAAGTGCTTCAGTCGCAAGCGGGATCTCCATTTCGGCCAGCTCCACTAACAACTGACGCCCAACATGCAAACCATGTTCAATATCAAAACTGCCATCGAGATGTGGATCGTTAATTAACCCTTTCCAACCAACTGTAGTACGTGGTTTTTCGAAATAAACACGCATCACAATGTAAAGCTGATCACTCAACTGTTCAGAAAGGGCTTTTAAGCGCTTGGCGTAATCTTTCGCAGCATCTATATCGTGGATAGAACAAGGGCCACATACCACTAACAATCGATGATCTTTTTTATGAATGATATTGGCGATGGTTTGACGAGAATGCTGAATAAACTGACGAGCTTTATCACTCAGCGGTAACTTTGCTTTTAGTTCATCGGGCGTGATCAACACTTGCTCATCACTGATATTAATATTACTTAGTTCACTTTTCTGCATCTCATCACCTGTATTCTTTTATTTACACAAAAATAAATTTGCGCTTAAAAACCGATAAAGGACAAATTATCAGGCTTAAAAAACATTGCAAGTGTAAATTATAAAAAACATTTAATGTAAATATAATTTTACACTTATTTTTATCGTGCTTTAAGACAAAAAGTATAAGATGACGCGTGTTTTATTCCGTCTATCTCCCCTAAAATGTCCATTATTACCACTTACTGAGTCAGACTTACTAGGATTTACCATGGATTTAATCCTTTCACTGCTGCAACAGATGTGCGTTTACCTAGTGCTGGCTTACATGCTGAGTAAAACGCCGATTTTTCTACCGCTGCTGAGCATTTCAAACCGGATTAGCCATAAAATCAGCATCTATGTGCTATTTTCGCTGTTTTGCATCATGGGAACCTACTTTGGTTTACAAATCAATGACGCTATAGCCAATACACGCGCGATTGGCGCAGTGATGGGCGGTTTATTTGGTGGTCCTGTGGTTGGCTTTGCTGTCGGTTTTACAGGAGGTATGCATCGTTATACTTTAGGTGGTTTCACCGATGTCGCCTGCGCGATTTCAACCACAGCAGAAGGGCTTATTGGTGGCTTGCTGCACACTTACTTGCTACGTAAAGGCAAAGGACGCTTACTGTTTAGTCCTAGCATTGTGTTCGCTGTTACCCTATTTGCCGAAATTGTGCAGATGCTACTCATTTTGTTAGTCGCCAAACCTTTTAATGAAGCTTATGCATTAGTCTCGACTATTGCAGCCCCCATGATCATCGCCAATTCAGTTGGCGCTGCGCTGTTTATGAGCATTCTGCAAGATAGGAAAACCATTTTTGAAGAGTACTCAGCCACATTTTCTCGGCGTGCTCTCAACATTGCCGAACGCTCTGTCGGAGTGTTAGCCAACGGCTTTAACCCACAAAATGCAGGCAAAGTGGCACGCATTGTTTACGAACTCACCAACGTCGGTGCAGTATCCATTACTGACCGAGAAAAGATTCTCGCTTTCGTTGGTATTGGGGATGATCACCATAAACCAAATACGCCTATCTCCTCCCAGAGCACACTCGATGCGATCACTAGAAATAGTATTATTTACCTTGATGGTAAAGATTCACCTTATCAATGTTCTTTGTCGAAGAGCTGCAAACTTGGGTCTGCACTCATTATTCCACTACGAGCAGGGGATCGAGTGATTGGAACCATCAAACTGTATGAACCAAAACGGAAGTTATTTTCAACCATTAATATGTCGATGGCTGAAGGAATCGCTCAGTTGCTATCAAGCCAGATCTTATATGGTGAATATCAACAAAAACAGATGCTACTTTCGCGGGCTGAAATCAAGCTATTGCACGCTCAAGTAAACCCTCACTTTCTATTTAATGCACTCAACACCATCAGTGCTGTTATTCGTCGAGATCCCAATAAAGCACGAGATTTGATTCAGCATTTATCACATTTCTTTCGCAGTAATCTCAAACAAAATATTGAAACCGTCACACTCAAAGAAGAAATTGCTCACGTAAAAGCTTACTTAACCATCGAGCAAGCTCGCTTTGCTGATCGTTTAGAAGTTGAAATTGAAATTGAAGATTCATTACTTGAACGCAATGTTCCTAGCTTTACGTTACAACCCTTGGTGGAAAATGCCATTAAACACGGCACTTCAAATTTATTAGCTGGAGGGAAAGTCCGCATTTTTAGCCAACAGCAAACCGAAGGATATCGAATCGTTGTTGAGGATAATGCGGGCAGTTACCAAGCGCCAAGTGAAGACTACGATGGACTGGGCATGCAAATCGTCGATAAACGATTAACCAATAAATTTGGACCGCAATCTACACTTAAAACAGAAGTATTGGCAAATCAATACACACGAATGAGCTTTCTCATTCCTTATAAAGGATCTTATTAAGGTAATCACATGCTTACGGTACTGGTCATTGATGATGAGTTATTCGCTCGGGAAGAGCTGATAGAACTACTAGAAGAAACAGGACAAATTAACGTTATTGGTCAGGCAAGCAATGCCATTGAAGGGCTAAAGAAAATTAATCAATTAAAACCCGATGTGGTTTTTCTTGATATTCAAATGCCACAAATAACAGGTATTGAATTACTGGGTATGCTTGACCCAGAAACCATGCCAAATGTTGTTTTTGTGACCGCTTATGATCAATATGCAATCCAAGCTTTTGAAGATAACGCCTTTGATTACCTACTCAAACCAGTAGATACCGAACGTTTGAAAAAGACTATCCAGCGTTTAGTGCGCAGTGATAAGAAAAAAAGCGATGCTTCCATCTTAGCACCAACCTGCTTAGACCAAGTACCATGCATCGGCCTAAATCGGATTGTGATCCTTGCCACCAAAGATGTTGAGTTTGCTTATAGCGATATTAGTGGTGTACATGTGCAAACAGATCAACAGCGAGCCACCAGCCAATTAACGCTCAAAGTTTTAGAAGAAAAAACGCCCTTGGTGCGCTGTCATCGCCAATATTTAATTAACACCAAAGCCATTAAAGAGATCAAGTTGTTAGAAAATGGGTTGGCAACCATCGTCACTCGGAGCGAACATCAGGTGCCCGTTAGCCGCCGTTATCTCAAAAGTTTGAAAGAAGTATTGGGCTTCCATTAAACCACTGACCAAAACGCCACAATAATTGATAGTGTGGCGTTTTATTGGTTTCTAACCCAACATGCGCTTGATCGCTTCCGAAGCTTGTTTCCACTGAGTCGAGCTGTGCAACTGCGATAACGTGAATGACTCGCGCTTAAGCAAACCCTCTGCGGCGGGGACGTTTAATATCGGTAAATTGTCCAAGACTTCAACCTGAGCATCGCGTTGGTTACACACTAAAAGCATGTCGCACCCCGCCACCAATGATTGATGAGCCCGCTCTGCAGGTCCGCCCATGACAGACGCCCCTTCCATAGTAAGATCATCAGAGAAAACCAGCCCTTTAAACCCTAATTGCTGACGTAAAATCTGTTTTAACCAGTATTGTGATCCACTTGCTGGCTGCGCGTCATACTGAGGGTAAATAACATGTGCGGGCATCATCGCATCTAATAATCCCGCTTCAATTTGAGCTTTAAAAATCGCCATATCGACATCAAAAATAGTGTCTCGCTGGTCATAAGGCGTTTCTAAATGTGAATCGGCAATAACACCACCGTGCCCTGGGAAATGCTTTCCAGTCGTTGCCATACCAATCTCTTTCATTCCCTGCATATAAGCGGAGCTATAACGAATGATGGTATCGACATCATGGCCAAATGCGCGACTCCCAATAGCTTTACACTCATGGCCTTTATCCAGTACTGGCGCAAAACTGAGATCGATATCATGGGCGATCAATTCCGCAGCCATCAGCCAACCACCTTGTCGAGCAAGCGCTTCACCATTGCTGTGCTGTGCATAATCTTGTGCGGCAGGGATCAGCGAAAAGCCCTCTCGAAAACGCTGAACACGACCACCTTCTTGATCAACACCAATCAAAATGGGACGTTTCGCCGCTTGACGAATGGCTTTATTAAGAGCCAAAAGTTGCTGGTTATCATGGTAATTACGAGCAAATAAGATCACGCCACCTACCGTTGGGTGCTCAAGAATATCTTTGTCTTCAGCGCTCAGTTCACAACCAGCCACATCTAGCCATAACGGTCCCATGCTTACTCCAATAATTTGGTTAAATAGTTAATTTGACGAGATTATTCGCTTTGAATTTCTATTACAATGCTTTTGTTTGAGCCAACAGCAATGGAAATAGGAGCAGCCAATGACAACTTGTGAACGTTACATCGGTGTCATGTCAGGTACTAGCATGGATGGGGTCGATACCGCCTTAGTCGAAATTAATGATCAGCACATCCGCTTACTGGCTCATGATGATTTCCCGATGCCTGATGCGTTAAAACAGCGGTTACTTGAAATCTGCATCGGCCAGCCAACCAATTTAAAAATGATCGGGGAACTTGACCACCAGCTCGGCCATCTCTTTGCCGAAGCAGTCCATGCGCTATTGGATAAATCCGGCTATCAAGCAAGTGATATTCGAGCGATTGGTTGTCATGGCCAAACCGTGTTCCATCAACCGACTGGTGATTACCCATTTACCATGCAAATCGGTGATGCCAACATCATTAGTACTCAAACGGGTATTGATACCGTCGCCGATTTTCGCCGCAAAGACATGGCGCTCGGTGGACAAGGTGCCCCACTAGTTCCGGCTTTCCACGATACCATTTTCAAATCGACAGACTCAGCGGTTGTGGTACTCAACATCGGTGGTATTGCTAATATTTCAGTACTTCGACCACAGCAAAAAGTACTCGGTTATGATACTGGCCCTGGCAATATGTTGATGGATGCGTGGTGTTTCGAACACACCGGGCGTTCGTTTGATCTCGATGGTGCTTGGGCAAGAACAGGACAACTAAATCAACCACTGCTAACCCTTTTATGCCAAGAGCCTTATCTTGCCTTGAGCGCGCCTAAAAGTACCGGAAGAGAGCTATTTAATCGGCCATGGTTACAACAAAAAATCGCGGGGTTATCTGTAGCGGCGCAGGACGTTCAACGTACCTTATGCGAATACACGGCACTAACCATTGCCACTGAAGTGAATCAATACCAATTCGGTCCACATCCAGAACTCTTATTGTGTGGTGGCGGAGCTCGCAACCCCTTGCTTGTTGAATGCTTACAAACCCATTTACCTAACTGGCGTATTGCACCAACCAGTAGCAAAGGCGTGGATAGTGACTACATGGAAGCGATGGCGTTTGCTTGGCTCGCTCAACGAAGAATGCACAACCTGCCAAGTAATTTACCTGAAGTTACCGGTGCACGCGGCCTCGCTTCGCTTGGGGTAATTTATTCTGCTCATTAATCAGTAAGGAATGTTATGACTAACGATGCGCTTATTGCTGCACTTTCTCATCTGGTGTCTGATGCTGGCAACCCAGAAACAAGGGATATCGACCAGCTACCTACTTCAAAAATTGCTGAAAGTAGTAATCAGAAGTTACTCGCCCGAGCAGTACGAATTGTAATGCAAGCAACAGATTGCGAAAGAGCAGAAGCAGAGACGCTTTTAGAACAAACTCACAACAATACAAAAGTCGCCATTTTGATGAGCCTAACTGAGCTGAACTACCAGCAGGCAATGGAAAAGTTGGCTGAATCCGACGCTTTTTTAGGTCGTTCGATGGAAAAAGGTGAGAGCCACTAGTGGCTCTCGTTGATTTTAATCAAAGAGACAACCGTTTCGCCCTCTACAGGTTCAAATACCTGTGTATCGTGGTACATCTGAATTCGACCTTTTAGATTCACAACAAACAAAGGCAGCACAAAACTTTCTTTATGTCGCTGTAGATAATCTTGATAAGTAAAGTTTCCGCTCAGTTTGGTATGTTTAACTTCCGCACCTTGGTTGATCAAACTGGCCAGTTTTTTGTAGCTCACGTCACCATTAAACAATGACAAACCATGATATTCCTGAGCCACTTTATGCTTATCGCTACTGCTGCTATTAACGTGATCGTTCAGACAAAAAACCCGCTTTTCACCAAAATCACTGAGAAAATGCATGCACGCCATAATATTGAAATGCTTATCTGGTGTGAGTGCGACCACATGTCCAATACCGATCAAATCCAAATATTCATCGGCATGGCTGGAGATGGGGTTACCATAATAATTAGCAAGCCCAGCCATTCGAGCTTGACTAATATAGTCCCAGTTTGAATCCGTCAATACGACTCGACAATCGTACTTCGCAAACGCTTTTCCAAGCTCTCTTGCTACATCATTCGCACCAATAACCAAAAAGCCTCGCGGGGCAGGTTCTGCAACTTGCAAAGCTATGGCGATAGGACGTGCTGTCGCACTTTGTAAGATAACGGTACCAATAATGACCATAAACGTTAATGGCACCAGTAGCGTCGCACCCTCTACACCTGCCGACGTCAGTTTTATTGCAAACAGTGACGAAATTGAGGCTGCGACAATTCCTCGCGGAGCAACCCAAGCTAAAAATGTCTTCTCTTTCAGCGATAACGAGCTGCGAGCCGTGGCTATAAAAATGGACAAAGGGCGAGAAACTAACTGCATTAACACAAACAATAATAGAGCGCTCCAACCTAATGCTTGGAAATCTGCAATCTCTATACGTGCCGCCAAAAGAATAAAGAGGCCAGTGATCAGCAAAATAGTCAGGTTCTCTTTAAAGTGCAAGATGTGCTGAATATTGACATTTTTAGCATTAGCGAGCCACATCCCCATAACCGTCACAGTCAGCAAACCAGATTCTGATTCAATAGCGTTAGATGCAGAGAAGACCCCAAGCACCACAGCTAATACAGCGAAAGGTTGTAAATATTCAGGCAACATACCTCGCCTTAATATCACCGCGACGGCTTGTCCCGCGGCTGCGCCTATTGCTAAACCCACGGCGAGAATTAAAGCAAAGACATACAAGCTATGCACTTCACTGCTAGAAACAATAAATTCATACACCATCACCACAAACAACGCGCCCAGAGGATCGATCAGTATCCCTTCCCAACGTAATATATTGGAAAGCCGAACATTTGGCCTAACAGTACGCAATAGCGGGACAATAACGGTAGGTCCAGTAACAACCGTTAAGCTACCAAACAGTAATGCCAACGACCAATCAAAGCCCAGCAGGAAATGTGCAACCGCGCTGGTTACTCCCCATGAAACAAGCGCACCGAGCGAGACGATGCTCCACACTGTATGATTCACACCGCGAATTTCTTTAAAGTTAAGCGTTAAACTACCTTCAAACAAAATAACAGCAACAGCAAGAGAGATAAGAGGAAATAGCAATTCACCGAGTAAAGCTTGAGGCTGCAACCACCCCGTTAAGGGACCAACAACTAGCCCTGCGATCAATAGAAATAAAATAGCTGGCAGTCGCAAGCGCCATGCCAGCCATTGACACGCTAAACCAAGAACGCCAATAGCCGCAATGGCCAAAGCGATAAACTCTTCATGCATATACTTTCTCTAAAAAGGAGTGTTGTAGTGGTGATAGCAAACTAGTTTGTGAATTCATTCCAACCGCGTTGCCATTCCATACGAAATTTCTGCGCCTCATCAGTGCCTTCACACACCCCTTCATAAAATTGGCCAGACAACCCCATTTGATAGGCAAAATTAGGATTGCAATACTCTTTAACACCTTGCGTATAACCTAACTCGTAATCCGCTTGTTTGACCGAGCCTAGTTCTGATAACAATTTATAACTGCGTTGGCTGTGACCTGCCACACCGTCTTGATAACCAATTTGCTGCCAGTTGCCTTGCTGAGCAAGCTCAGCCTCAGAGGCAACACAACCCGTTAAAGCCATTACAACCAACACTACATTTAACTTTTTCATTATTTTCCTTAATTTATGCTTTTTATTCAGCCTAGCAGTTAACGTAAAAAATGACGACTCATTGCCACATCGTCGCACAAAATGCCACTAATTGAAGGACAACACCAATCTATTATCAAGTGAGGGGATGATAAATACTGAAAACCACTTATTGAGTAAAATAACCATTAAAGTGGCTATATTGCCACTGACCTGAAAAGGGCAGGTTTATTGTTAATGGAGCCTTTATTATCGACAGTGAGCTTAATTCATTAATAAAGGACAATTGCTATGATGTGGTTTCTAACCTGTGTCGCAGCGCTACTTGCTGGATATTTCATCTACGGTGCTTTCGTAGAAAAAGTATTTGGAATTAACGAAAACCGTAAAACCCCTGCCCATACAAAATCAGATGGCGTCGACTATGTTCCGATGTCGACCAAAAAAGTTTACTTAGTACAACTGTTGAACATCGCTGGTGTCGGCCCTATTTTTGGCCCGATCATGGGCGCATTATACGGCCCTGCGGCTATGCTGTGGATTGTTGTTGGCTGTATCTTTGCGGGTGCGGTACATGACTACTTCTCTGGAATGTTATCCATCCGCAACGGTGGTGCTTCTGTACCAACCATTACAGGTCGTTACCTAGGCAATGGCGCAAAACACTTTATGAACATCTTTGCCATTGTGCTACTTTTACTGGTCGGTGTTGTTTTCGTATCTGCTCCTGCCGGCATGATCACTAATCTTATCAATGAACAAACTAGCCTAACAGTTAGCATGACTTCTATGGTTGTGATCATTTTCGCTTACTACATTCTGGCGACGATTGTACCAGTTGATAAAATCATTGGTCGCTTCTACCCACTGTTCGGTGCACTACTGATTTTTATGTCAGTTGGATTAATGACCGCAATTGCACTATCTAGCGAACATACGGTAATGGGTGGCTTTGAGATGAGCGACATGTTCACCAACATGAACCCGAATGATCTTCCACTTTGGCCTGCACTGTTTATCACTATTGCTTGTGGTGCTATTTCAGGTTTCCACGCAACGCAATCACCCTTGATGGCTCGCTGTATGGAAAACGAGAAGAATGGGCGCTTTGTGTTCTACGGTGCCATGATTGGCGAAGGCATTATCGCGCTTATTTGGTGTGCTATTGCCCTATCCTTCTTTGGTTCTTTAGACGCATTATCTGAAGCGGTGAAAAATGGCGGCCCAGGCAACGTAGTCTACAGTGCATCATTTGGCTTACTTGGCGTATTCGGTGGCATCATTGCTTTCCTAGGAGTGGTCATTCTGCCAATCACCTCTGGCGATACCGCTTTCCGTTCAAGTCGCTTAATTCTTGCTGAATACTTTAACATGGAGCAAAAAACGCTGCGTAACCGCCTGATGATGGCATTGCCTCTGTTTGTTCTTGGTGGGGTATTGACTCAAGTAGATTTCGGCATTATTTGGCGCTATTTCGGTTTTGCCAACCAAACCACTGCCGTGATGATGCTTTGGACAGCTTCAGCCTATCTATTACGCCATAATAAACTGCACTGGATTGCAACCGTTCCAGCCATGTTTATGACAACCGTCTGTGCAACTTTCATTTTAAGTAACAGCACATTAGGTTTTGGTTTACCAATGCAAATCTCAACCATTGCAGGGATTCTATTCACTCTAGCCGTTACCGGCTATGTGATTAAAATTTCAAAAGGCAAAGGTGATAGCGACTTAGCCGATGATGAAGAACAAGCTAAAGCCGTAACAAAAACCGCGTAATACATACTGTATTTCACAAATAGAAAAGGGGTTCCGTTGCTGGAACCCCTTTTCTCAATCAAGACAAAAATTAATCGCTGGTTTTATTCAATTTGTTTAATTTGCAGCTCTTTCGGTACTTCAAAAAACATATTTTCTTCACGTCCTAGAACCTCTTCAACACTCTTTGCACCAAGATCTTTAATTCTTTGCAGAATTTGGTCGACTAACTCTTCAGGTGCAGAGGCTCCGGCTGTTACGCCAACCTTTTGCTTTCCATCAAACCATTTAGGGTCAATATCTTCAGGGCAATCGGTCAAATAACCTGGTGTCCCAAGTTTTTCCGCCAGCTCTTTCAAACGAGTGGAGTTAGATGAATTTTTCGACCCAACCACAACCACTATATCCACCTCTTGAGCAAGCTGACGTACTGCATCTTGACGATTTTGCGTTGCGTAACAAATGTCATCTTTACGAGGACCTTGGATATCAGGAAAGACTTCACGCAGCTTATCAATGACATCGGCCGTTTCATCAACAGACAAGGTTGTTTGGCTAACATAGTGCAAATGGCTTGGGTCTTTTACTAGCGCCTTAAGTGCATCGACATCTTGTGGGGTTTCCACCAAATACATGCCACCTTCTTGGCTAGCGTATTGCCCCATGGTGCCTTCAACTTCAGGGTGTCCAGCGTGACCAATCAGTACCACTTCCATACTTCTGCGACTTGCACGAGCCACTTCCATATGCACTTTAGTAACCAGAGGGCAAGTTGCATCAAACACAGTTAAAGCGCGCTCTTGAGCTTCCTTTCTCACCGCTTGTGACACACCATGAGCCGAAAAAATGACGATATTGTCATCGGGTACTTCGTGTAAATCTTCAACAAAAATCGCACCACGTTGCTTTAGCCCCTCAACAACAAAACGGTTGTGAACCACTTCATGTCTAACATAAATAGGTGGTTGATATAACTCAAGTGCTCGCTCAACAATGCTGATTGCACGATCAACACCGGCACAAAAACCACGAGGGTTTGCTAACAATATTTTCATTTCATTGCTCATTGAATGGGTTATCACTGGTAACGAATACTAATCACAGTAAATAAGTGTTCAGAAATAGCGTAGGAAAAATGCTTGATAACAAGGCGGGATTTTTCGATAAGTAGTGATTCTACAATCAAAAATTCTAACGCCGTTATCGAGTGTTTTAACAAGCTAGAATGACCCGTTATTTACTACGATTGGTATAGTTATTCTACAGACAAGATTTCAACATCAAAAATGACATCTTGCCCAGCCAGTGGGTGGTTAAAATCAACCGTCACAGAGTCACCCGCAATCGCCGTAATAATACCGGGAATTTCCATCCCATCGCGGCCGCTGAATGCCATGATGGTGCCTACTTCAACTTCGGCATCACCAACAAATTTAGCGCGATCCATGTAGTGAATATTGTCTGGATTTGGCAGACCAAATGCGTCTTCCGCACGAAGCTCAATTGACTTTGATTCGCCAGCACTAAGGTTAAATAAGCACTGTTCAAAGTTTTCACTCAAACTGCCATCACCAATCACTAATTTAGCTGGTTTCCCCATATTATGAGTACTATCAGCGACAGAGCCATCTTTTAATTTAATGGTGAAATGTAGGGTCACCGCACTATCTTGCTTTATCGTCGTCACGTTACGTCTCTTATTATTGATGGAAGAAATCAGCGTCATACTCAAGTATCGAATACACTAAGATACGCTCATTCCATACCGATATTATTTTAGATACGAAGAGTAAACAAAAAGCGCCACCTGAATCAACAGACAGCGCTTAGGGTTATTCAATTTTCTGTCGATACTTACTTTGCATCGTCTTTTTTACGAAAACCATCCAAGATGATCATCGCAGCACCAATGCAGATAGTACTGTCTGCTATGTTAAATGCTGGCCAGTGATGATTACCCCAGAAAAAATCAAGATAATCAACAACAAAACCATGCACCACTCGGTCAAAGACATTACCGACTGCACCGCCAATAATCATCGCATATGCGATGTTATTCCACTTTTCTCGCGCCGGTAGTTTACTCATCCAGTACGTCAGTAAAGCAGTGACTACAAAGGCAATACCTGAAAATAACCAACGTTGCCAACCAGCTTGGTCACTTAAAAAACTAAATGCAGCGCCATAATTATGCACATACAGAAGGTTAAAGAATGGTAGAACCTCAATGCGATTCTCCCAACCGTAACCCATGTTTTCCATCACCAGCAACTTAACGCCAACGTCAACGGTAAACACCAGCAGCGCTAGCCATAGCCAGCGCACGCCCGATTGTTTTAATGTAAGCGTCTGCTCAGTCATATTGAATCCCGATATTATTAAGCGAACTTACGTACTTCGCCGTCACCATCAAGGTTCGACACGCAGCGACCACAAATAGTTTCATGGCCAGCAATAGTGCCAACATCTGGAGTGTGGTGCCAACAACGATCACACTTTTCAGCTTCAGTAGCGTTGACTTGAACAAACAAACCTTCGATATCAGCCGCATGAGCCGCTGCTGTTTTTTCACTAACAGGCTTAACTTCAGCTTTTGAAGTCAGCAACACAAAGCGCAACTCATCTTCCAATTTGTTGATTTTCGCCGCCAGAGTGTCATCAGCATAAAGTGTCACTTCCGCTTGCAGCGCACCACCGATGATTTTCTCTTTACGAGCATCTTCAAGTAATTTGTTTACTGCACCACGAACGTTTTGGATTTCAGCCCAAAATTCGTTATTCAACTCTTCACCTTCGGCAAGATCAAACAGACCTTGATACCATTCACCCGTGAATACAAACTTATCACGTGCGCCTGGCATTTCATTCCAGATTTCATCAGCGGTGAATGACATGATTGGAGCCATCCAACGAACCAAAGCTTCTACAATGTAGTAAAGCGCCGTTTGGCAACTACGTTGAGCATGACCACCCAATTTCGCTGTGTACTGACGGTCTTTAATGACGTCAAGGTAGAATGAACCCATTTCGATAGAGCAGAAATGCATTAAGCGCTGAGTCACACCATGCGTATTATATTCTTCGTAGGCTTTTACGATTTCTTGTTGAGCTGCAAATGCACGACCAACAGCCCAGCGATCGAGCGCTACCATTTCTTCTGCTGGAACCAAATCGGTTTCTGGGTTGAAACCGTTCAAGTTCGCCAGGAAGAAACGCGCTGTGTTACGGATACGACGATAGGCATCCGCAGAGCGTTTTAGGATTTCATCAGAAACCGCAACTTCACCGGTGTAATCAGTAGAAGCAACCCATAGACGCAAAATATCAGCGCCCAATTTATTAGTCACATCTTTTGGTGAAACCACGTTACCAATAGATTTCGACATCTTACGGCCGTTGCCATCAACCACGAAACCATGAGTTAACACTTGCTTGTATGGCGCTTCATCTTTCATCGCAATCGATGAAATTAACGACGATTGGAACCAACCACGGTGTTGGTCAGAGCCTTCGAGGTACAAATCAGCAGAATGACCGTTGAACTCTTCGCGAGAATCGACCACCGAGTAGTGAGTCACACCAGAGTCAAACCATACGTCTAAGGTATCTAACACTTTTTCATATTTAGCTGCATCTTCTGCGCCCATAAGATCAGCGGCATCAAGATCCCACCATGCTTGAATACCTTTCTCTTCTACCAACTTCGCTACTTTTTCGATAAGCGCTGGGCTATCTGGATGTAGTTCTGCGGTTTCTTTATGTACAAACAGAGCGATAGGTACACCCCAAGTACGTTGGCGAGAAATACACCATTCAGGGCGACCTTCAATCATACCTTCAATGCGGCTTTGACCCCATTCTGGCATCCATTGAACACCTTTGATTGACTCAAGTGCTTTTGCACGCAAGCCAGCTTGATCCATTGAGATGAACCATTGCGGTGTTGCACGGAAGATGATTGGCGTTTTGTGTCTCCAACAATGTGGGTAGCTGTGCTCATAAGCGTGATGATGCAACAACGCCCCTTTCTCTTTTAAAACCTCTAAAACAGACTCGTTGGCTTTGAATACATGTTGACCGGCAAACAGCTCAGTGTCTGGCAAATAAACACCATTAGAACCAACAGGGTTTGCTACTTCAAGGTTATACTGTTTACCAACAATAAAGTCTTCTTGACCGTGGCCTGGTGCTGTGTGAACCACACCTGTACCTGAATCGGTAGTAACGTGATCACCAAGGATCGCAGGAACTGTGAAGTTATAAAATGGGTGATTGAACTGAATAAGTTCAAGATCTGCACCTTTGGCAAACCCAAGGTTATGGAAATGCTCAATACCAGCACGGTCCATTACACTTTTCGCGAGTTCGGAAGCAACGATAAGACGCTGTTGCTGCTGTTCACCTTTCGCTTCAACTTGGATCAATACGTATTCGAGATCATCACGTAGACACACAGCGCGGTTCGCAGGCAGTGTCCAAGGTGTTGTCGTCCAAATAACAATAGAAATATCACCCTGACCAGCATGACCATTTGCTAACGTGAATTTTTCTAGCAAAGCGGATTCATCAGCGGCAGTAAATTTCACATCGATAGAAGGCGATACTTTATCTTTGTATTCAACTTCCGCTTCAGCCAATGCCGAACCACAGTCCGTACACCAGTGAACAGGTTTAAAACCTTTAAATAAGTGCCCGTTGTCAGCAATTTTACCTAATGCGCGGATGATATTCGCTTCTGTGCCGAAATCCATGGTGCGGTACGGTTTGTCCCACTCACCCATGATTCCTAGTCGCTTGAAGCTTTCTTTCTGACCTTCAACTTGACCGGCCGCATACTTACGACATTCGTCCCGAAATTCAGAAGCAGAAATTTTCTGACCAGGTTTCCCTTTCTTCTTTTCGACCATTAATTCAATCGGCAGACCATGACAGTCCCAGCCAGGAACATATGGCGCATCAAAACCAGAAAGGGTTTTTGATTTAATAATAATGTCTTTAAGAATCTTATTTAGTGCGTGACCAATGTGAATATCGCCATTCGCATAAGGAGGGCCGTCGTGCAGTACGAAAGATTTTTTACCTTTCTTAGCTTTACGGATTTCACCGTAAAGATCTTCTTTGTACCAACGCTCAAGCATTTCTGGCTCACGATTTGCCAGATTGCCACGCATTGGAAACCCTGTTTCAGGTAAGTTCAGGGTATCTTTATAATCACTCATCGATTCTTAATTCCGTTATATTGGGCGAAGTTAGACATTATTTAATCGGTGGAATAATCCGATTAATTCTTTAGCTGATGCAACCACACCCTTGCAGCATCAGCATCCAATTCAATTTGTTGCTTTAACGCTTCGAACGATTCAAATTTCTTTTCATCTCGAAGCTTATGTAAAAGTGCCACTTCTAACTGTTTACCATATAAATTGGCATGAAAGTCAAATAAGTGCACTTCAAGTTGCTGACGAACCCCATTGACTGTCGGCCTTTGACCAATATTAGCGACACCGCCAATTGGCTGTTCACCAAGACCAAAAGCCTTAACGACATAAACACCAGAGACTGGTGAAACGCAACGTTTTAATGGAATATTCGCTGTGGGAAAACCAATGGTTCTTCCCAACTTTCGGCCATGAGAAACACGGCCGCTGATACTATAATCTCGACCTAGCATTTGAGCGGCCGATTTAAGATCATCACCTGCTAGAGCATCTCGGATAGCGGTACTGCTCACACGAAATTGCTGTAAACAAAAACTTTGCGTACTGACAACTTCAAAGCCAAATTTAAGTCCGGCTTGTTGCAGCATCACAAAATTTCCCTGACGGTTTTTACCAAAGCAAAAATCGTCACCAACCACCAGAAACTTAACACCCAACTGAGCAACCAACAAGTCACGAATAAAGACTTCCGCATCCAAGTTAGCAAAATGATGGTTAAAATTCACACACAATAAGCGATCAATAGACAATTTACCCAATTGTACAAACTTGTCACGTAGTCGTGTTAACCGAGCGGGGGCATTTTGCTTAGCAAATAATTCCAACGGTTGAGGTTCAAACGTCATTACCACCGAGGGAAAACCTAATAGCTGAGCTTTTTCAGATACTTGGTTCAACACTTGCTGATGCCCTAAATGAACACCATCAAAGTTGCCGATGGTTAATACACAACCATTATGCTGTGATTTAATATTATGAATGCCGCGGATCAATTCCATTGGAAAATGCTTAAAACCTATAATTCTCGATTAACAAGGTGCGAAACCGACGGATTATATACTAATCATCGTTAATCTGTCGCCGCTTTTAAATCTTTTGGCCTTATGCCAAGTACGAATAGACTGACCAAGTAACTCATGGCGCCCATGATAATTAACATCATTAATGTCATAGCTCGTTGGGTTAAATCCCACTCTAACCATTGGCTCATTTCATCAAGTTGCCAAATAATTACCGCCACCATTACCGCACCAGCTATCACTAAACGGATAATAAAACTGATCGTTTTCATCGTCACTTGGTAAACCCCCTGCTGGTGCAATCCTCGGTATAGCAGTGCCATATTGATAAAAGCAGAGAGCGAAGTCGCTAACGCTAAGCCAACATAGCTTAAATGCCATGCTAACATCGCATTAAATACCATGTTCGACACCATAGCGATAATGCCATACCGCACTGGTGTTTTCGTATCTTGACGCGAGTAATAGCCTGGCGCGAGTACTTTGATCAACATAAAACTAATCAAGCCCAAACCAAATGCATATAGCGATAGCGCCGTTTGATTGACATCATTTGGCGAGAATTCACCCCGCATAAACAGCACCATCAGCATTGGCTTAGCCAGTACGATCAACCCAAGCATGGCAGGGATACCAAGTAAACAGACCATGCGCACCCCCCAATCCATCGTTTGAGAAAAGCCTTCACGGTGTGAATCAACATGCTTACGCGACAACGCAGGTAAAATCACCGTTGCAATAGCAATACCGAAAAGACCTAACGGGAATTCAAGTAAGCGGTCAGAATAGTAAAGCCAACTAATTGAGCCTGTCTGTAAAAAGCTGGCAATGAAAGTATCAAGCAATAAGTTAATTTGGCTGACCGACACACCAAACAGCGCAGGTAGCATTAAGGTGCGAATTTTTACGACACCGGGTTCATTCCATCCCCATTTTGGTCGTACAAATAAACCCGCTTTAACCAAAAATGGAATTTGGAATAGAAACTGAACCAGACCACCAAGAAAAACACCGATCGCTAATCCGATTTCAGGCTGCTGCAATTGCGGTGAAATAAACCAAGCAGAACCGATGATCATTACGTTCAAAAAAACAGGTGTAAAAGACGAAACTGCAAATTTACCTAGCGTATTCAGGATCGCCCCAGACAAGGCAACAAAGGTAATAAACCACAAATATGGGAAAGTAATTTTGAGCAGCAGGCTAGCTAACTCAAATTTATGAGCATCAGGTCCATCATTTAGCCAATCTAAAAACCACCCTGCGCCAAACAATGCCGTCACTGCGCCAGAACATAGGATGCCCACTAAGGTCACTAGAGTGACGATAACTCCTAGCGTTCCTGATGCTTTGGCAATCAATTCGCGGGTCTTATTGATATCACCAGAGGCATGATACTCCGTTAATACCGGGACAAAAGCTTGCGAGAATGCGCCCTCGGCAAACAATCGACGTAAAAAATTAGGAATTTTATTAGCAAAGAAAAATACATCGGCACTCGCACCAGCCCCCATTAAATTCGCAACAACCACATCACGAACTAGGCCCAACACACGAGAAATCAACGTCATAGCACTGACAATCATGCCAGATTTAAGTAGGCGTTTGCTCACTGTTACCTCGGAAAACACACCAAAACATCATTATCCTTCACCAGACATAAGGAATGTCAGCGAGAGAGCAGATAAGTATTAGCATTGGAAAAAAAATACTGTTAGAATCCACGCATCTTAACCGCGATGACCTTCCTATACCAAAATTTGTTTGGCCTAGAACGGTTTTTGCACAAATCATTTGACAATTGAGAGCAAATGCGGGATATTCCCTGCCCTTAAATTGTCACCGAACTAAGTTTTTGGGAGTTAGACCCTTGGCAAATAGTAAATCTGCTAAGAAGCGCGCTATCCAAGCTGAGAAACGTCGTCAGCACAATGCTAGCCGTCGTTCTATGATGCGCACTTACATGAAGAAAACCATCGCAGCTATCGCAGCTGGCGATAAAGAAGCTGCAACTGCTGCATTTGCTGCAGTTACACCAATCCTAGACCGTATGGCGACTAAAGGCCTTGTTCACAAGAACAAAGCTGCACGTCATAAGTCTCGTTTCGCAGCAGCAATCAAAGCTCTATAATTTAGACTTGATTCCAAGCGAATAAAAACCGGCTAACGCCGGTTTTTTTATATCTGTACAAAATACACCGCCCCAAAAATAAAGTATTTACTCTAAAATAAACATAAAAAAATCCGAACAACGCCAATGCATCGTATCGGATTCGGCCATTATTTATTTAATAGTTAGTTACAATATAAACCGTGTAATAGTTCAATCATTGCTTTAACCTCGTCACTACTCAATGTGTAGTAGACTGTCTGTGCTTCTTTTCTCGTGTCAACAAGACCATCTCTTCGGAGCCAAGCTAAATGTTGAGAAAGTGCTGATTGACTCAGCTCTAATTTGCCACACAGTTCACCAACAGATAATTCTTGATTATGTAGTAGGCACAAAATCTGTAAACGTCTTTCATTAGCCATGGCTTTTAACAACACAACGGCTTTGGCGGAATTTTTTTCCATTTCTTGTAGGTTCATGAGTAAGCCCCCTTGGAACAACTTCTTACATCAAACACATCACAAGTTTGCATATCTCCAAACCTAACAGGCTATTGGTTACATAGGTGAGGCAAGCACTCACTATATAGTATTAGTTTTTATTCCGCTTACGACTGCGATCATTCAATTAAAATTTTCATAAAAGCAATAGAGGCGTCTAACCTGTTTAGTTTGGTATTGCTTGGCAAGCGATAACTAATAGTTTTGGTGGATGGTGTGATAGTAATCTATTTATCATCAGTAATAAAATGGTCATGCAAACAATTTACTAAAATCTGCGTCACAAACATTTTTCACCGCTGGATGTTGTATCATCCTTTCGGCAAAAATAACGTAGTACTCTTCTTTCAAATCATCAATTTGGCCAATTAATTGCAGCGGAAGATCATCACCAACTTCATTCATATACAGTGAAGGCGCGAGGAAAATAGCATCATGGTGATAACGAGCAAAAGCTTTCATTAGTGCGACATCATCAAATTCACCAAGAATATTCGGCTGCAAGCCTTGACGATCAAACCACTGTAGAACATTGCGCCCCATTGCGGTTCGGCTACCGGGGATCAATAGCTTTCTTTGCTCTAAAATCGCAGGAAAAGAGGCATTACCTAAATGACCAGAGCAGAAAAAACTCATGGGGCTTTCTCCCAGCTTCTTACTAAACAGCCCAGGGCTTTGACTTGAATTAACCGGACAATCCGAGAGGATCATATCCAGCTTATGTTGTGAAAGTTGCTCTAGTAACATTTCATGAGTCGACTCAAAACAGCGTAAGTGGATACTATTATCCTCCGGCACTGTCGTCAGTAATATCTTACTCACTAAACGTTTAGATAACGCATCTGCAACGCCAACATCAAATAATAAATTAGAACGTTGGCTATAATTTACAATATCGAGCATTTCATAGCTCAAGCCAAACATCCGATCTGCATACTTAAACACCAACTGGCCTAACTCGGTTGGTTCAATGCTTCTTCCATTACGCTTAGTAAGCTTGCCATCCATACGCTCTTCAAATGCTTTTATTTGCCCGGTTACCGTTTGAGGTGTAAGGAACAAAGCCTCTGCTGCTTTAGTTACTGAGCCTTGTTTGCATACCATCCAAAAATAGTAAAGATGATTGTAATTGAGGTGAGACATGACTAGGTACTCGATACGATTAATGCAGCGTTTATATCAAACTCAGCATTGATGTTCAATAAACTCGAAAAAACCGAAATATAAACACAATTAGTTATAGCATAACCGATCAATTTCAATTTTAAGATGACAATAACGCAATCAACATACTGAAAAAAATCACTATTTATGATGCTAATCACACACGTTTACAACTCTAAATAAAGCAATACTTTCAATTAGTTAGATAAATAAAACATCATCAAAACACAAGCTACTGCCGATATAAGTATTAAAATAATCAATATCAATATTTCTGTCATATTAATGAAATATTTCCGCTCTACTATCGCTTTCAGATTCAACAACAGACCGCATGATGTAATAAATAGGTCAATGGAGAAAATGATGATTAACCAAGCGACTACTACTGCCGCACCGATTTCGAGTACCACTCGTTGGTTGCGTTGGGCGAACTTGGCATTCATGCTTTACTTACTGTTACTTGCCGTAGCAATGGTGGGTAGTGGCTTCAAATGGGCAACAGGAGATCAAGCAAAGGTTCTTTTTGAATTTGCTTCGCATCCAATCGCGGGGTTGATGATAGGCTTAGTTGCAACAGCGCTGATTCAATCTTCAAGCACAGTAACCTCTATAATTGTCGGTCTTGTGGCTGGTGGCTTGCCTGTCGAGACAGCCATTCCAATGGTCATGGGTGCAAACATTGGTACGACAGTGACTAACACGCTTGTTAGCCTTGGCCATGTTCGCTGCCAACAAGAATTCAAACGTGCTTTTGCTAGCGCAACCATTCATGACTTCTTTAACCTATTAGCCGTACTCATTTTCCTACCGTTAGAAATGATGTTTGGTATTTTAGAGAAAATTTCACACTGGTTAGTTTCACCGTTACTGGCAACTGGTGATATGAGTATGAAAGGCCTTGACTTCATTAAGCCAATAACAAAACCAGTCGTCAGCGGCTTACAATCTCAGCTATCTGTGTTTGGTGACACCATTGGTGGTATCGCACTTATTGTACTTGGTATCGCAACGATCTTTGTTGCTATCACTGCCATGGGCAAACTAATGAAAAGCTTAATGGTCGGTCGAGCTAAAGAATTGCTAAAGAATGCGATCGGCCGTGGGCCACTACACGGTATTCTTTCAGGTTCAATTGTAACCGTATTAGTGCAATCTTCATCCACAACAACAAGCCTAATGGTACCTTTAGTCGGAACTGGTGTACTAAAAGTTCGTGATGTATACCCATTCACGTTAGGTGCAAATATTGGTACTTGTATTACAGCGCTACTCGCGGCTACTGCGGTATCTGGTGAGTTCGCCGTGTTTGCCTTACAAATTGCACTGGTACACTTAACCTTTAATATTCTGGCCACCGTAGTAATTTACGGTATTCCATTCTTACGTGAACTGCCGATTAAAGGCGCTGAAAAAATCGCGGAGATGGCAACTAAGAATAAAGCAGTTGTGGCGGGTTACTTAATTTCGGTCTTCATCGTTATGCCTGGATCAATACTGGCACTGACCGCTTAAACGAAAAATTAGTGAAGTAAAAAATCCCCGCAACGCCATCCGTTGCGGGGATTTTTTTATTAGCTGAAATGATTACACAGAGAACGGATATTGTATCGCTTCATGGCATTGGTACCCTTCCACCCAGAAGTCATCCAATGTCACCCACGTTTCTAAGTCTTGCAATGAAGTGATTTTGGGGTTGATATGAAACTGGGCAGGAGCAAGTGGTTCACGCTTCAACTGAACATCACGCATTAACTCTAGTTGATCTTCGTAAATATGAGCATTCACTATTTTGTGATATGCCACCCCCGCCTTTTTCCCCGTAATTTGCGCCATAATCGCAAGAAAAACGTAGACCTGCACCATATTGAAGTTCAAACCTAACGGAACATCACAAGAGCGTTGAGTGCTGTTGAGATACAGAGTATCGCCTAGAAGTGAAAAATGGTGGTTATACATGCAAGGACGCAAACACCCCATATGAAACTCACCAGGGTTATAAAAATTGAGAATTTCGCCCCGGTCATCAACACCACGAGTTAAGTCATCAACAATTTTACGCAGTTGATCCACATGCCCGCCATCAGGCTTTGCCCATGCTCGACCTTGAACTCCATACACTCGCCCCATATCGTCTTGCCCTTTGCGGTATGGGTTGTTCAACCAGGCTTCGTTAAGGTTTGCATTTGCATCCCAAGTTTTGGTACCCAATTTACGGAAATCCTCAGCGTTATCATAGCCACGAATATAACCAAGTAACTCTGCAACCGCCGCTTTCCAAAAACTTTTACGGGTTGTCACCAAAGGAAAATGGTTACTACCAACATCATAAGTAAGATCTGCATTAACCACCGTTAAACACCGTTTTCCGGTACGCTCATTTTCAATCCAAATTCCGTCGTCTACGATTCGATGACAAAGATCTAAATACTGTTTCACTCTAATTCCTTACTTAGCGATTGCATCTTTGTAGTGGCCACGCTTGTAAGCCCAAACCATCATCAACACTCCCAGAATTACCATAGGTAGAGATAGAATTTGCCCCATGGATATAAACCCACCAAATAAACCTAATTGCGCGTCCGGCTCACGTACATATTCAACAAGAAAGCGAAATGTACCATATCCAGCTAAAAATAGTCCGGAAACCGACCCTAGTGGCCGTGGCTTCTTGATAAACCAGTTAAGGATAAAGAATAAGACAATCCCTTCTAGGGCCATTTCATACAACTGAGATGGGTGACGTGGCACTGGCCCACCATTTGGGAAGACTATCGCCCAAGGCACATCCGTAACTCTGCCCCACAATTCACTGTTCATAAAATTACCTAATCGCCCCATACCAAGCCCAAATGGCACTAATGGTGCAATAAAATCAGCAACCCCAAAGAAAGTGCGACCATTTTTCTTCGCATACCAGAACATCGCACTAATCACACCTAATAGACCACCGTGAAAAGACATACCTCCTGTCCAAACTTTAAAAAGATAAAGTGGATCATCGAGGAACAATTCAAAGTTATAGAAAAGTACGTAGCCAATACGACCACCGACAACTACTCCTAGAAAACCTGCAAAAAGCAGATCAGAGACTTGTTCTCGAGTCCAGCCGCTGTTTGGTTTGTCCGCGCGACGATTCGCTAACCACATAGCAAACACAAAACCGACTAAATACATCAAGCCATACCAACGAATGGAGATTGGCCCAATGGCAATTAAAACGGGGTCAATATTAGGAAATTGAATAAAACCCTGAGACATAAATGCGCTCTCTTATTAAGCAAGTAATAGATAAATGATGACTGATTACAGCAGCATGGTTACCGCTATGCACATAAGGAAAATGGAGAATATTTTTTTCAAGACCACTGTAGGCAATTGACTCGCATAACGGGCACCTATTCTGGTCGTAAAAATAGAGGTTGAGGCAATAGCGACCAATGCTGGCAAATAAACATACCCCAGACTGTACTGAGGAAGATTTTCAACTTGGTAACCATGTAAGATAAAACCTATCATCCCAGAGATAGCAATAACACAGCCACACACCGAAGACGAACCAACCGCTTTACGCATTTCAACACCATGGCGGTTTAAAAATGGCACAGATAAAGACCCCCCACCAATACCAGCCAAGCTAGATACAACACCAATAGCGCCACCGCATAGCATCGTCACCCACGCATTAGGCATGCTACGTGAGGTGGTCGCTTTGATCGATAAAAACATTTGTATAGCGAGGAAAAAAACAATCACACCAAACACTTTAGGAAGATATTGAGTCGGAATAAGTTCAGCGACAATTGAGCCCAGAAAGCCACCAACAATGACACCAGGCATCAACCATTTCACGACAAACATATCTACGTTGCCCAGTTTAAGGTGGTTTAGGGCGGATGATCCTGAAGTAACAATGATGGTCGCGAGTGATGTAGCCAAAGCAAGGTGCATGCTCAATTCAGGAGCAATGCCCGCTATAGGAAGCAAAAACAGCAGCGCAGGAACAACAATTAACCCACCACCGATGCCTAGTAACCCAGCCATAAAACCGACAACAGAGCCCAACAACAAGAGCAAAGACAACAACTCAAAATTCACATCGGTTCCTATTTTTTACCAGCACGGATAAAGCCAGCAAAACCTTTATTTTCAAAATATGAATGCATCATATTATAGATATCATTACCATAAGGTTGCATCAGCGCTTTGTCAGCAAGTGCTTTTAAATGTTTAGATTGAGAATGACGTACCAGATACTTCACTTTAGCCACATTAGACGTATTCATACTTAGCGTCTCATACCCCAAACCAATCAGCAGTAGCGATCCAATAGGATCCCCAGCCAATTCACCACACACACAAACAGGAATATTATGTAGCTTACAGGTATCATGAATTTGCTTCAGTGCTAGCACAACTGCGGGATGCATCGATTCATAGACATCAGCAACATGGGCATTGTTCCGATCCACAGCTAATAAATATTGTGTTAAATCGTTGGTTCCAACCGAGACAAAATCGATCTTATTCGCGATTAATGGGAGTAGATAGATCATCGATGGTACTTCAATCATAATGCCAATCTGTGGCATTACAATTTTCTCATCAACAGCAGAGACTTCTCGGTACGCCTGATGGATAAGGTGCAGTGCATCATCTAGCTCTTTTGCTCCCGAGACCATGGGTAACAAAATGCTTAAGTTTTGATGATCAATACTGGCGCGCATCATCGCGCGCAGTTGAATTAAGAAAATGTCGGGATGATCTAAAGTAAAACGAATACCGCGCCACCCTAAAAATGGGTTGTCTTCTTCGATCGGCAAGTATGGTAATGGTTTATCGCCACCGATATCTAAGGTTCGCATCACGACTCGTTTATCTGGGTACGCATTAAGAACCGTACGATACTGTTGCAACTGCTCCTCTTCAGAAGGAAAACGATGCTGCAATAAAAAGGAGATCTCAGTACGATATAAGCCGACACCATCAACACCTTGATTGATAGCAATATTAGTATCAGCGCTCAACCCTGAATTGAGCAACAATTCGATACGTTGACCATCTAAAGTCACAGGAGCTTCAGCAATGGTTTCATTAACCATCTTAGAAAGCTCTGTTTCTTCATCTGCTAAGGCACGATATTCAGCTAACAGTTGTCGATTAGGCGCAATGAATATTTTGCCACTATAGCCATCAACGATCCCTTGCTTACCATTAATTTCTTTAAGACTAAGCGATACTCCCATCACGGCAGGAATACCCAGTGCACGTGACAGAATCGCCGCATGTGAGTTAGCGGCCCCTTCGATAGAAACCACTGCGAGAAGTTTATCTTTGGGAATGGAAGCTAAAATTGAGGCGGTTAGTTCTCGTACCACCAAAATAATTGGCTTATCCAACTGCTGTTGATCATGTTCACTATTATGCAAGAAGAATAACAGGCGCTGCCCAAGTTCACGAATATCTTGCGCCCTTTCGCGCAAGTACACGTCCGACATTCTGGCAAATCGGTTTGAATAGGTTTCGACCACTTGTCTTAACGCCCAATCGGCGCGATCACCTTTTTGGATCTGACCTTTAAGGTCACTGCGTAACATCGGATCGTTTAATAAGTGGGTAAAAAGATCAAAGATAGCTAAAGCATCTTTATTGATTTCGCTATCTAATTTTTTTCTCAGCCGACGAAAATCACTAAGCGCATTTTCTATCGCTAGTAAAAGCCATTCTTGTTCACGGTCAATATCCAACGTAGAAGCCGGATAAACCTCGGATAACTGAGGTTGAGTGTTATCCCACCAAAACTCACCTATCGCGACACCAGAAGACGCAGCAACACCCATCGTTGCTAGTTGATTCTTTGAAAGTAACCACTGCCCTTGTGTTTGGGCATGAGCAATAATAACCGCCACTTGGGCGGCCAGAGTCACAATAAAAGACTCTTCCATTTCACTAAATAAACGGGGGGACTTCTGCTGAACCACCAGCACGCCAAGCACTCGCTTACGATGAATAATAGGCGTACCAAGAAAGCTGTGATAAACCTCTTCTCCCAACTCTTTGACATATTTGAAATTAGGATGTTTCGACGCTTCAGCAAGGTTGATTAGCTCAGCAGAGCGCTTAACGAAGCCAACCAACCCCTCATCAAAACCGAGATGAATTTTATCGCCTTTGAATTTTAAGCCTTGTGTGGCCATCAATTCTAAGCGCTGCTTTTCTTCATTAGCAAGATAGACAGTGCAACACTCAGTACTCATTGCATTGCACGTTTGCTTAACCAAAATATCCAACGCTTGATAAACGTTTTCTAGCTTAGATACTTGTTCAACTATTTCCCTTAGCTGAGAGAGCATGTCTATCCTCTTCGGTTTTTGCGTTTACCTTTACGTTCTTTAAATGGCATCGCTACTGATGCAAACTCTTTCATCGCCCGGCGATAAACATCGCGCTTAAAAGAAACCACTTGTCTAACTGGATACCAAAAACTTACCCAGCGCCAACCATCAAATTCAGGGGTATTTCCACGTTGCATGTTGATTCTTGATTCATCACATTCCATACGCAGAAGGAACCATTTCTGTTTTTGTCCGATACAAACCGGTTGTGAATCCCAGCGAACTAATCGTTTGGGTAATTTGTATCTTAACCAATGACGACTTGTTGCTATGATTCTCACATCTTTCTTGGTGAGACCAACCTCTTCATAAAGCTCACGAAACATGGCTTGTTCAGGAGTTTCGTCTTCATCAATTCCACCTTGTGGAAATTGCCAAGAATGTTGTCCGTATCGTTTCGCCCAGAATACCTGACCATGGTTGTTACAAATCACAATACCAACATTGAGTCGGTAACCATCGCCATCGATCACTGGCCAACCTCTAATAAAATCTTAATTACTTTGATTTTTCCACATATCCCCAATCGGAGCAAACTTACTAATGTGATTAACACGAGATTTATGTGCTCCCAACAGAAGATTGGATAACTTTTAATCTAAAATGAACTTATCAACAAAATAATGAGAGCACTGCCACATTTATTCACGTTTTCTGTGAGTAACTATGTGAAGAATATCGCTCCAAAGCATAAAAACCGCATAATTCACGATCCAGACCATTAAAAATCAACATGCAAAACAAAAATAATAACAAACAAAAACAACAGGTTAAAATGAAAAAAAACGATACAAGCCTGCTTATGAAACGTATAAATATTGATCTTCTAGCAAGGTGCTCAAAGATCCACCACTTTATTCGTTATCCACACAACAAAACGGAAATTATAGAGATGAGCGTAATTAATGGTCATATCCCCCTTCTAAAACCCCTGTAAATACATACATATCTACCAACTGTATAATATTTTTGAGGTCAACATGTGGATAACTCACTTTTCGATGATCTTTTAGACAAAAGATCCAAACACGACACAACACTACATTAGCTGTTAGATTTGCTACAATCCGACTTTTACAAGTCCAACTATCATGAAACCAGCACCTAAAACCGAACATGAACTGCTGCTTAGGGCGCAAGATATCGCCGGGCTAAGCTTTCGTGAGCTGGCCGAAGAAGCTCAGATGCCGATTCCTCCTAACCTTAAGAAAGACAAGGGCTGGGTTGGACAGCTGTTAGAGTGGCATTTAGGGGCTACCGCAGGCAGTAAACCTCAGCAAGACTTCGAACAACTTGGCATTGAACTAAAAAGTATTCCAATAGGTTACTCAGGCAAACCTCTTGAAACGACGTTTGTTTGCGTCGCTCCCTTAACCGGTGTTCAAGGATTAACCTGGGAACAAAGTCATGTACGCAACAAGCTATCACGAGTTTTGTGGGTTCCTATCGAAGGAGAAAGAGAAATTCCACTTGCCGAACGCCACGTTGGATCGCCATTACTTTGGAGCCCTTCAATAGAAGAAGAGCAACAGCTCAAAAATGACTGGGAAGAGTTAATGGAATTTATTGTGCTAGGCAATGTAGAACAGATCACTGCAAGGCATGGTGAAGTGTTACAGCTACGCCCAAAAGCGGCTAATGGCCGAGCATTAACCGAAGCCTATGGCGCTAATGGCAAACCCATTAGAACCTTGCCTCGTGGCTTTTATTTAAGAACTCAATTTACTGCTACAATTCTTGAGCGATATTTTGTTTAAGCAAGTAAAGCCAGTGGTTGTAAAATAGTTAACAGTTTGATCTCTAGTCACAAATTTCATTTCCGTTTCTCAATATTCTTCGCTTATAGTGAAAAACATCACGCACTCATCCGCGATATTCAGCAAGGAAGGATTATGCAATATACCAAACTGCCGCATTCAACACTGGAAGTGAGTAAAATCTGTTTAGGCACAATGACTTTTGGTGAGCAAAACAGTCAACAAGAAGCCTTTCAACAACTCGATTACGCATTTGAACGAGGGGTTAATTTCATTGATACCGCAGAGATGTACCCCGTTCCTCCAACCGGAAAAACTCAAGGATTAACCGAGAGTTACATTGGTAATTGGCTTGAAAAATCAGGTAAACGAGAAAAAATCGTATTAGCGACAAAAGTAGCAGGACCTCGTAATGTTCCTTACATTCGCGACAACATGTCACTCGACCGACGTAATGTCCACCTTGCTATTGATGACAGTCTTAGTCGTCTAAAAACGGACTATGTCGACCTATACCAACTGCATTGGCCACAGCGTCAAACTAATATGTTTGGCCAGCTCAACTATCCTTATCCAGATGAGCAAGAAGAAGTGACGCTTATCGAGACACTTGAAGCACTAAATGACTTGGTTAAAGTGGGTAAAGTACGGTATGTAGGAGTGTCTAATGATACCCCTTGGGGAGTAATGACTCTGTTAAAATTGGCTGAAAAGCACGATTTGACACGAATAGTCTCAATCCAAAACCCCTACAACCTCCTAAACAGAAGCTTTGAAGTGGGGCTATCAGAAATCAGTCACTTTGAAGGGGTTAAGCTGTTAGCCTATTCACCATTAGCTTTTGGTTGTTTGAGTGGCAAGTATCTCAACGGTGCTCGCCCGCAAGGAGCTCGTTGTAGTTTGCATGAACGTTTCTCTCGTTACTTTACTGCACAGGGAATGAAAGCCACCCAAGCCTATGTCGAACTTGCCAATCAATATGGCATAGACCCGGCCCAAATGGCTCTCGCATTTGTCAACCAACGTCCATTTGTCGCTGCCAATATTATTGGAGCGACAAACTTGGAGCAATTGAAAAGTAACATAGATAGTTTAGATGTCGTGTTAGATGAAGAACTGCTTCTTAAGATTCAAGAAATTGGGACGACTTACTCCAATCCTTGTCCATAAATAACGTCGGGGCTGGTGAAGCAACCAGCCCCTATTGATTACGTCGGTATTCGCGCACTTAAAACTCGACGCAGATGACGCACACGACGCTCGGCTTTAACGGCATCTGGCTCTGATTGACCAATTGGACGGCCATCACTCTCTAGACCAATATCTTTCAACAGATGGACGTTATGCACAGGTAAGTCAAACGCACTACGACGAAATTTTCGTTTCCATTCGCGTTCTTCACGACGCAAATCAGCACGAACAAGTAGAGTAGCAAGTTGTAGATAAATTGAATGACGCATGGGTATTCTCCAGTTTTAAAATGTTTACTGGGGAAAAATGAAAGCCAAAGGAAAGGTATATAGAACACTCTCATAAGCTGCCATTTTTCCGCAGCCTATTAGAGGTTACGGATTAACTAAAAATCAGTGCCTTTGATATGATCACAGATACGAATAGCGTCAGAACGCTTAATCGCTTTGGGCATAGTGATATCATCAGAAACGCGAACAGTGTGAACAAATACGTAATGTGTCATGTTGCGCCTCCAAGCAAGTAAGTTAATCCAATAAGAGATGTACGTGAGTTAATCTCACGGTTAAATTCTAAGCAACTGAGCTTATTATTCAACCATTAATATTCAACTGATTTAAAAACAACGTATTAACCTATAATCACAGCAAATCAATAGAAAAAGATAATATATTCACCTAAAGAATATCTTATTCACAAAAGATATGATTACAAAAAAATGGCCACTTCTTACGAAGTGACCATTTTTATTATTAACATCATGGTGTTAAAACGTATTTTCAGTAATTAAATTATGTTTATTGAGCAATCGATACATGGTTGCTCTAGAAATACCAAGTTCTTTTGCGGCCATTGAGACTTGACCGGCGTTAGATTCCAGTACCAGCAACAGTGCGTCTCGTTCAGAGCGCTCACGTATACTTTTAAGACTTCGTTTACCATCACTTCGCTTCGGCAAATCTAAGTGGACTTCATCCAACATTACCGAGTCTGACATCAAAACAACCCGCTTGATCTGATTCATTAACTCACGAACATTACCCGGCCAGTGATAACGAGTCAGTGAACGTGTTGCTTCTTCAGTGAAACTACGAGCTTGTGCGTTAAATTCTTTAGAATACTCTTGTAAGAAATGACGAGCCAACAGTGCAATATCACCGGCCCGTTCCTTTAAGCTAGGCACATTAATACGCAACACATTGATGTAATGGTAAAGTTCTTCATTAAAGTTTCCATCAATCAACGCTTTTTCAATATCCGAAGAGTTTGCCGCCAGTATCCTGACATCAACTTCTTTTACTCCTTCTGGAGTCTCAATGGTACCTTCCTGCATGAAACGTAACAGGTTAACTTGCTGGCTCTTTGGTAAAGTCAGAATGTCATTGAGTAAAAGAGTACCACCATCAGCTTTCTCTAACAGTGGAGTTTGCGCGGGATCGTCACAACCAATACCAAATAGCTCACATTCAAAACGGCTCTCAGACATTGCTCGACAATTTACTGAAATAAAAGGTTTTTGCGAACGAGCGGAGGTTTTATGGATCGCTTTAGCTACCGTCTCCTTACCAGTACCGCTTTCACCATAAATAAGAATACTGACATCAGTTGGACCAATACGCTTGATTTGATCACGCAGGCGTTTGACTGGTGTTGAATCACCAATCAACCCGATGTCACCAGTCGCGCCATAATGTGGCCACACTTTTTTCTCGAGTTTCAACATCCCTAACTGATGGCCTATCGTGCTCAGGAGCTGCGCATCAGGAATCGGGGCGGTAAAAAAGTCGATGCAAAAGTTCACGATAAACTGGCAAATCGTATCAGAACTCAATTGCGATTCACGAATAAATGCAAGCCAGCGAACTTGCTTATGATTACTTACTAAATTCGCAATACCATTGAGGCTAAATTCATCGTGGCTTAAATCAACAATACCGATACACGGACCTGTTTCAGAAAACAGAACATCCGCTTTACGTAAATCTGCACACTGTGTGCAGCGCCAGCCTACCTGTTCAAGGACAGATAACCAAGGCTCGTATGTTCCACCAACCACGACAAGCGAACCAGGGACAGAATCCATTCGGAATTGAGTTCCCATCAGCTATTCCTTATCTTTTGATTTATATTTCTATGCAGTGCTACTTTAGGCACATCAAACGAACGATACATTAACGAGACTTATCGATGTAGTCTGTCTTACTTTTAAGACTAGATGCTATATAAGCGATCTACCAATCGATATAGAGAAGTATTTCATAGTTATGATGAAAGTTTTGCTTCCTCTTTCATATAAATGACGGAATTATTTCATAGCACTGATACAAAAAAACCGCCAATTAAGGCGGCTAACATCAACTAAAGTAGCAATTATTGCTGTGGACGCATCGCAGGGAATAAGATTACGTCACGTATGGTATGTGTATTGGTGAATAGCATAGCTAAACGGTCAATACCAATCCCTTGGCCTGCTGTTGGTGGTAAACCGTGCTCTAGTGCCACAACGTAGTCTGCATCATAGAACATCGCTTCATCATCACCCGCATCTTTCGCGTTAACTTGTGCTAGGAAACGTTGATCTTGATCTTGAGCATCGTTTAGCTCAGAGAAACCATTGGCCACTTCACGACCACCAATGAAAAACTCAAAGCGGTCAGTAAAGAATGGGTTGTCATCGCTACGACGCGCCAATGGTGAGATATCTGCAGGATAACCAGTAATGAACGTTGGTTGGATAAGCTTAGGTTCAGCCGTTTCACCAAAGATTTCTTCTAACAGTTGGCCACAAGTCCAAAATGGTTCCACTTCTACATGTACTGATTTGGCGATCTTGACCATCAACTCACGATCTTGTACGCCTTCATTATCAAGCGCTTGGATCTCTTTATGCTCTGGGTTGTAATGTTTAATGGCTTCTAACATGCTCATACGTGCATATTTACCACCAAATTCAACTACTTGATCACCATATGGCATTGAAGTTGAGCCAAGAACAGACAATGCGACCGTGCTGAGCATCTCTTCCGTTAGATCCATCAAATCTTTGTAATCGGCATAAGCTTGGTAGAATTCCATCATGGTGAATTCTGGGTTATGACGTGGTGAAAGACCTTCGTTACGGAAATTACGGTTGATTTCAAATACGCGATCAAAACCACCGACAACTAAACGTTTTAGGTATAACTCAGGCGCAATACGCAGATACATATCAATATCTAATGCATTGTGGTGAGTAACAAATGGACGAGCAGAAGCGCCACCAGGGATAACATGCATCATTGGTGTTTCAACTTCTAGGTAACCTTTAGAGGTCATGAAACTGCGAATGGCAGCAACAAGCTTAGAACGAATAATAAATGCATTACGTGAATCTTCGTTAACGATTAAATCAACGTAACGTTGACGATAACGCATCTCTTGGTCAGTCAAGCCGTGGAACTTTTCAGGAAGGGGACGCAGCGCTTTAGTCAGCAACTCGAACTCTTCCATATTCACGTATAAATCGCCTTTGCCAGATTTATGCAAAGCACCTTTTACACCGATGATGTCACCAATGTCTAAACCTTGGTATTGCTCTTTCAATGCTTTTTGTACTGCTTTATCGGCGTATGCTTGAATGCGACCAGACGTCTCTTGAATCACAAGAAAAGGACCGCGTTTAGCCATTACACGACCAGCAATAGCAACGACATGATTTAGCTGTTCTAGCTCTTCTTTGCTTTTTTCAGCGAATTGTTTTTGAAGGTCGCCCGCTAGGCTATCACGACGAAAATCGTTAGGGTGGCCATTTGCTTTACAGCTCTTACGGATGTGATCCAACTTGCTGCGACGTTCTGCAATCAGTTTGTTCTCTTCTTGCGCTATTTGCTCTTGATTCATTTCGTTTTGAACAGCATCAGTCATTTTACATGTACCTTATATGTCGGAAAAAGCTTAAATACCTGATTTCAGGCTAGCTTCGATAAATTTGTCTAAGTCGCCATCTAATACTGCTTGAGTATTACGGTTCTCAACACCTGTACGTAGATCTTTAATTCGAGAGTCATCTAATACGTAAGAGCGGATCTGGCTACCCCAACCAATGTCTGACTTCGCGTCTTCGTTGGCTTGTTTTTCTGCATTTTGCTTTTGTAACTCAAGTTCAAACAATTTTGCACGCAATTGCTTCATCGCCTGATCTTTATTCTTATGTTGCGAACGATCATTTTGGCATTGAACAACGGTATTGGTTGGTAAGTGAGTAATACGCACCGCAGATTCTGTGGTGTTTACGTGCTGACCACCCGCACCTGACGCGCGGTATACATCGATACGTAGATCCGAGGGATTAATATCAATAGCGATGTTTTCATCAATCTCAGGATATATGAATGCAGAAGCAAACGAAGTATGACGACGGCCACTAGAGTCAAATGGAGATTTACGAACCAAGCGATGAACCCCAGTTTCCGTGCGCAGCCACCCGTAAGCGTAATCGCCAGAAATACGCACTGTCGCACCTTTCAAACCCGCAACATCACCTTCTGAGACTTCAATAACTTCAGTTTTGAAACCTTTGGCTTCAGCCCAACGAAGGTACATACGCAGTAACATCGAAGTCCAATCTTGCGCTTCAGTACCGCCAGAGCCAGACTGCAAGTCGATATAGCAATCAGAGCCATCGTGATCACCAGAAAACATACGACGAAATTCAAGTTGGCCTAATTTTACTTCTAATTCTTCAAGTTCAGGGCCAATTTCGTCAAACGTTTCTTGATCTTCAGCTTCAATAGCAAGCTCAAGCAACCCTTCAACGTCATCAACACCTTGATCAAGCTGATCAATAGTATCAACAACGGCTTCAAGTGATGCGCGCTCTTTACCTAACGCTTGGGCGCGCTCAGGTTCGTTCCACACATCGGGTTGTTCTAGTTCGGCATTAACTTCTTCTAAACGCTCTTTCTTAGCATCGTAGTCAAAGATACCCCCTCAGGATATTTGTGCGCTCTGACACATCCTGAAGACGGTTTTTAATAGGATTGATTTCAAACATGTTTGCTCAGCATTTATGAGTAGAAAATAACCGAAGAATTCTACTTAAAAATGTGACGAAGATACAGGAAAAATTAGTTTGATGAGATAGAAGGGAAACGAGTATTTACTTTCATTTTTAGACAAAAAAAGAGACTGATCATAAATGACCAGTCTCTCACTTTATTTTTGAACTAAGCGGTTTCTTTAACCAGTGTTTCTTGTACAGAACCTGCCACAAAAAACATACAGACGATCGCAACAGTAGTTGGTAACAACCATCCCATACCAATTTCAAACAGTGGTAGCATGTTGAATGCAGAAACATCAACTCCAGCAACCTTGGCGGCATCAATCAAAGCAAATAGCAATGAAATTAATAATACTACGCGGTATGCCACTCGAGGATTAGGCAGTTTACTACGAACAAACGTAAGGGCTACTAAAGCAATCGCCACTGGGTAAAGTGCAAACAGTGCAGGCACTGATAGCGAAATAAGCTGCGATAAGCCAACATTAGCGACAATAGCGCAAATAGTACCAATGATTAATACCCACTTTTTATAAGTAATAGAAGTCAATGAACTAAAGTAATCAGAACATGCAGAAATCAAACCAATCGCCGTTGTTAAACAAGCCAATAGAACGATAACTGACAGCACAATTTGACCATAAGGACCAAATAATGCCTGAACGTATTGGCTAAGCACAACACCACCGTTTTCAGCGCCAGCTGCAACCACAGAGCTCGTAGCTCCCAAGTAGAACAGCGAAATATAAACAAATGCTAAACCGGCCGCTGCAATACATGCCGCACTGATTAGATATTTAGTGGTTGCAGAACGCTCAGTGATACCTTTGCTACGTAGAGCATCAACCATCAACATACCAAACATTAGTGAACCAAACGTATCCATTGTGTTGTAGCCTTCAAGGAAGCCTTTCGTAAATGGTTGGGTTAAATATTCACCGTGTGCGCTCAGCATTTCACCTTGAGGGTCGATAAAAACGGCCACAGCAAGAACGATCAGCGCAATAAATAATGCAGGTGTTAGCACCTTACCAATCACATCAATTAACTTGCCTTGAGACCAGGCAAAAAACATCGCTACAGTAAAAAATAGAATGGAAAAAAGTGTCAAATGTGATTGCTGAGCATCAATGAAAAATGGCTTAATCGCCATCTCGTAGGCAACAAGACCAGTTCGTGGCGCTGCAAATGCAGGACCAATAATGATAAAGATCATTACCGCCATAAGCGTTGCCGCTTGTTTTGGTAGATCTTTAGTGAGGTGATCCCATGTGCCACCAGCGATCGCAATTGCGATAATGGTAATCAACGGTAAACCAACCGCTGTAAACAAGAAACCTGTCATTGCTGGAAAGAGGTGATCCCCGGCAAGTTGGCCTGCAATTGGCGGAAAGATGATGTTACCAGCACCCAAGAAAAACGCGAAAAGCATAAAGCCGATCGCGATAATATCTGTTAGTTTTAACGTCTGCTTCACAGATAGCCCTTAATTATTATTTGATAAATGTTGTGTATGCATTGATGGGTATATAACCACATCTAATTTTTAAAATTAGGGGCGAATAATGACGAAACACTTAATATTTCGCAAGGGCAAAGCAAAAAACGCTACATTAATTTATATACATAGCAAAAAAGCAGTGAAAAAATCTAAATGTTAAAAAATAGATAGAATGATATGCCGATCATCTTATTATACAAAATAACAACAGTTAGAACAAAAAACCAAACAAACCAGTAACAATAGTGGTATTCACTTAAAATGAATCAAGTTTTGAAATAATCATGAAAAGTAGCACGTTAAAGACTAAAGACTTCAAATTTAAACAGTTTTCCGTTGAAGGCGGTCATTCTGGTATGCCAGTTAGTACCGATGGTGTACTGCTCGGTGCATGGGCCTTCACTCATTCCCCCAATTCCATCTTAGATATTGGGACAGGAACGGGCCTGCTTGCGCTAATGTCAGCTCAACGCTTTCCCGATGCGTATATTACTGCTGTCGAAATTGATGACCTTGCTTTTGCAACAGCCAGTCACAACAGCACAGCTTCACCATGGTCAAGTCGTATTCAAGTCATACATAGTGATATTCTACATACGCCATTCGTGAAACAATTTGATGCTATTATCTGTAACCCGCCTTATTTCAATGATGGCGAGCGGTCTCAGCATCAACAACGCGCTACCGCAAGGCACACTACAAGCCTTAGTCACCAAGACTTATTGCTAAAAGCAAAAAAACTGCTTCATCCCAACGGAAATGCCTGTTTTGTCTTACCCAAATATGAAGGGGAGCTATTTATTAGTTTAGCGAAAGCATTGGGATGGCATATCAGCCGACTGTGTACTGTGCAACCAACCGTCAATAAACCCGTACACCGCCTTCTGATTGAGCTCAATTTCACAGCGGCGGATACCGTGCAATCACATCTAGTTATTCATTCTCAAGATGGTTACAGCGAAGAGTTTATCGCCTTAACAAAAGATTTTTATCTCAAGATGTAGAAATAACATGTGATCCTAATCACCAATCCCACTATAATGTTCGACCTTAATTTTTTTGCCAAATAAGCCCCTCGGCTTGTGGAGTACTCACTGTGATCAAAACCTTTGCTGACCTCGATCTTGACCCTAGCATTATTGCGGCCATTGAAGATATGGGCTTTGAACGTCCCACCCAAGTTCAAGCAGAAGCGATCCCACAAGCCCTAGATGGACGAGATATTCTTGCCTCAGCGCCAACGGGAACCGGTAAAACCGCCGCATTCGTTTTACCAGCACTTCAGTATCTTTTAGATTTTCCTCGTAAAAAATCAGGTCCTGCACGCGTACTGATTTTGACACCAACTCGTGAATTAGCGATGCAAGTCGCTGATCAAGCTCGCGCACTGGCTAAAAATACTCGCTTGAATATCTTTACGATTACCGGTGGTGTTCAATACCAAGAACACGCAGATATTCTTGCAACCACTCAAGATATTGTGGTTGCAACGCCTGGCCGTTTGATGGAATACATCGAAGGTGAGCGTTTTGATTGCCGCGCTATTGAATGGCTCATTTTGGATGAAGCTGACCGCATGTTGGATATGGGCTTTGGCCCAGTCGTTGACCGTCTTTCAGCAGAATGTCGCTGGCGTAAACAAACACACCTTTTCTCGGCAACCCTAGAAGGCCGCGGCGTCGAAGGATTTACAGCAGATCTATTAAAAGAACCAGCTGAAATCAATGCCGATCCTTCTCGTCGTGAGCGCAAGAAAATCACTCAGTGGTATCACCGTGCTGACACCATGGAACATAAAGTCGAGCTACTGAAGAAGATCCTCACCGAGCAAGCGGAACGCTCTATCGTCTTTCTTAAAACACGTGAGCGCCTTGCCGACTTACGTACCGAATTGGAAAAAGCGCAAATTCCATGTGCGTGGATCCAAGGTGAAATGCCACAAGATCGCCGCAACAATGCCATTACTCGTTTCCGTGAAGGTGACGTAAATGTGTTGCTAGCGACGGATGTTGCGGCTCGCGGTATCGACCTTCCTGATGTGAGCCACGTAATCAACTTCGATTTACCTCGCTCTGCGGATGTTTATCTGCACCGTATTGGCCGCACAGCTCGTGCAGGCAAAAAAGGCAACGCAATATCTCTAGTTGAAGCACATGATCAACAAATGATGGATCGTGTAGCACGCTATGTTGATGAGGAAATCAAAGAGCGCTTTATAAAAGATATGCGCCCTCAGCACAAAAAATCGGTATTTAAGAAGAAAAAGAAAAAGACCGATGACAAAAAAACAAAAACCATTGCCAAGAAAAAGAAAGTGAAACCAAAGAAGAAATAATCTTCGTTTGTAAAACTGACTGATCAAAAATGCCGATGTTTTCACATCGGCATTTTTTCTATTTCCACTTTTTAAGTGAAAATGACTTCCACCAGAAAAGTACGAATTAGTGTTCGCGAGTCGCGCGGAAATCTATCTCAGGGAAACGCTCTTTCGCTAAGTTCAAGTTGACCATCGTTGGCGCAACATACGCAAGGTTATCACCACCATCGAGGGCAATATTACTTTGATTTTTACGCTTAAACTCTTCGAGTTTTTTCTCATCGGCGCATTCAATCCAACGTGCTGTCGCTACATTGACACCTTCGTAAATCGCTTCAACGTTGTATTCTGATTTCAAGCGAGAAACCACCACATCAAACTGCAGCACACCAACCGCACCAACAATTAAGTCGTTGTTTTGTAGCGGACGGAAAACTTGTACAGCCCCCTCTTCAGATAACTGTACTAACCCTTTAAGCAATTGCTTTTGTTTCAGAGGATCGCGCAGACGAATGCGACGGAAAAGTTCTGGGGCAAAGTTGGGAATACCAGAGAACTTCAGTGATTCACCTTGAGTAAAAGTATCACCAATCTGAATCGTACCATGGTTGTGTAAACCGATAATATCACCAGCATACGCATGATCAGCACGAGAGCGATCACCCGCCATAAACGTAACAGCATCAGAAATGCTCACTTGCTTGCCGCTACGCACGTGGTTCATTTTCATGCCTTGGCTATAAGTGCCCGACACGATGCGCATAAAAGCAATACGGTCACGGTGTTTTGGATCCATGTTTGCCTGGATCTTAAATACGAAACCAGAAAATTTCTCTTCAGTTGCTTCCACAATACGTTCATTGGCTTGACGCGGCATGGGTGCCGGAGCCCAGTCAGTCAATCCATCAAGCACGTGATCGACACCAAAGTTACCTAAAGCAGTACCAAAGAAAACTGGCGTTAACTCCCCCTTCAAGAACAGCTCACGATCAAATTCGTGTGAAGCTCCAAGCACAAGTTCCAGCTCATCACGCAATTGTGACGCTAGCTCTTCGCCGACAGCTGTATCTAGCTCAGGGTTATCTAACCCTTTAACAATACGCTCTTCTTGAATGGTATGGCCTTGGCCTGTTGCATATAAAATCGTTTCATCACGATGAATGTGATACACGCCTTTGAACTCTTTACCACAACCGATAGGCCATGAAACAGGTGCACAGGCGATATTGAGCTCGTTTTCAACTTCATCAAGCAATTCCATTGGGTCGCGAATATCACGGTCCAATTTGTTCATGAAGGTCACAATAGGCGTATCACGCAGACGCGTTACTTCCATCAGTTTACGTGTACGATCTTCGACACCTTTAGCGGCATCAATCACCATCAAACAAGAGTCGACAGCAGTGAGCGTACGGTAGGTATCTTCAGAGAAGTCTTCGTGCCCCGGAGTATCAAGTAGGTTAACCAAGCACTGGTGATAAGGAAACTGCATCACCGATGTTGTCACCGAGATACCACGTTCTTTTTCCATCTCCATCCAGTCTGATTTGGCATGCTGGTTAGAGCCACGGCCTTTTACTGTTCCAGCTTTCTGAATGGCATTTCCGAATAAAAGTACTTTTTCGGTAATGGTGGTTTTACCCGCATCCGGGTGAGAAATAATAGCAAAGGTTCTGCGTTTAGAAACTTCACTTAAAAAAGGAGTATTTGACATGAAACAGGTCTTCTCAATGTGCTGTATTAAAGGAAGCAGAAGTGCTTTTGCTCATCAGCGATTCGATTCAATTTTGCGCGGTATTCTCCCCTATATTTGATCTAGGAGCAACTTCCGTCTCAGTACTTACCGCTTACAAGCTCAATTAAAGGTGAAAAGAAACTCACTACTTTGCTCATTCAAATTAAGTTATCAAGAAATATGAGCTATAACTTAACAAGGTAGAAGGGATAAGCGGGCATTATGCGAATAACCAAACAACGAAATTCACTAGCGTTTAAACAAGCCAAAACCGTGTTCCTAGTTTCTGTGATCCTTGGGATAGGGTTTAGTTTGTATCATATTTTGGTTGATCTGCACCAAGAACAGACCAGAATTGAAGACCATTATCGTTTTAAGCTATTACAAAACTACGCTAACGCAAGCCAAGCAGCTTACCATTTAAACAATATGCTCGCTGAGCAAGTCGCTTCAAGCTTAATGGTCGATAGCGCTATTTATCATGTCGAAATTATTGATGATTTTGGTGATACGCTTGCCAGTAAAACCAGAGAGGTAAACCCTCAGACCACCTTCATGCAACTGCTATCCAATTACTTGACGCCAGAGATTCCTGTTTTCAAAACAGACTTACATCAGCCGAGCTCTGATGTGGTGGTGGGAAGATTAAGCTTTTCGGTTAACGGTTCTTCAATCGCTGAAAGTTTTATTGCTAAAACTACTCGTGTATTGCTGTTTGACCTATTTAGAAACGTACTTCTAACCTCTATTTTACTGTTTTTCTTTTACTATAAATTATCAAGACCTTTAACGACGCTCACCTCTTGGGTGCGCTCATTACAAGATAATGAACGTGCCAATGTACCACCGCTACAAAAGCAGAATAATGAGCTCAGTGAGCTTGCCTCTACTTTTCATTTACTCTGGAAGGAAAGAGAAATTGCTGATGCCAAACTCAATCAATTAGCCTATTACGATACCTTAACCGGGCTTGCTAACCGTAGCTTGTTATTGCAAATGCTAACCAAAGCCATTGACGAAAGTATTCAAACTAAAACCTCTGGCGTTTTGTTTTATCTCGATCTAGATCGCTTCAAAACTATTAATGATTCATTAGGTCACACTATTGGCGATAAGCTGATAAAAGCCATCGCGATGCGGATGGATGCATGGCTTAAAAGTAGCCATTTAGCCGCAAGGATCGGTGGCGACGAATTTGCGATATTGATACCCAATTTAAACAGAAGCCAGGCCGAAGTACTGGCACAGCAACTGTTGGCTTTAGTTTCAAACCCATATTCCATTGATGAGCACCAACTGTATTGTACCGTCAGCGTAGGCATTTCTATTTTCCCTTCGGTTGGCAAAACAAATATCGACGTGCTCAGACAAGCCGATACTGCGCTATACCGAGCCAAAGTAAACGGGCGCAATAAATACATATTTTATGAGCCAGAAATGCAGGCTCAGGTTGAGTCGTTCTTAGAAATAGAAAAAGGGCTGCACGAAGCATTAAACATGCAGCAGCTTGAACTTTACTACCAACCTCAGGTAGATGAAAAGCATAACATTATTGGAGTCGAAGCATTAATTCGTTGGAATCACCCAACGAAAGGCGTTCTACCTCCTGGCGTGTTCATGCCCATCGCAGAAGAAACAGGGCAAATCATTCCGATTGGTCAATGGATCATTGAACAGGCATGTTACCAGTACGCCGCATGGAAAAAGCAAGGCGTATTGCCTGCACATTTTCGTCGCCTTGCGATCAACATCAGCCCACTCCAATTTTCTCAAGACTCATTCGTTGAGCACATAGATCAAGCGCTACAACATGCAGGAATAACCGGTGAACATATCGAATTAGAAATTACAGAAGGTTTATTGCTTGAGAATGTTGAAAGCGCCATCCAAAAAATGGTTCAACTAAAAGAGAGCAACTTAAGTATTTCGATTGATGATTTTGGCACGGGCTATTCATCATTGCGCTACCTAAAGCTACTGTCTGTTGATGTGCTAAAAATCGATCGTTCGTTTGTCACACAGCTGCATTTAGACGAAAGCGATCAAGCGATTGTTGATACAATTTTGATGATTGCTCGACGCCTGAATTTAGAGGTGATTGCCGAAGGGGTCGAAGATGGTGAAGAGCTTTATGCGCTCAAGCAGCTTGGATGCACTCAATTTCAAGGCTATTTGTTCGATAAACCATTACCGGCAAGCGAGATAGTGAAACGTTTTGAGACTGCTTGTTATCATATTGAGACAAACATCCCAGATAACATTCACGACCATTCATGTGCTTACAAAAAATAGTAACTCATGATAATCGCGTCCTCTGAACCTTTGTCGGTTGGGTAGTAATTCACTCGGCGATCCAGTTCATTAAACCCTAATGACTCATACAAAGAATAAGCGCGGACATTGCTTTCACGTACCTCAAGCCATGCGCTTTCAGCTTTTGCTTTCTCACACATTGCTAAGAAAAACTCGGTGAGCATTTTACCATAGCCCTTGCCTTGCCACTTGGGATCAACCGCTATGTTCAATAACGTCACTTCTCCAACAATATTCTGAGCGTAAAAATAACCCACAACCTCTTCATCTTTCAGCATCACATAATGACAAGCGCCACGGTTAGTGAGATCACGCACTAAGGACTCAGCCCAAGGGTGACTGTGTGCTTTCTGCTCAATACGCCAAACAGCATCAAGATAAGGCAGAGATAATGGAACAATATCAATATTCATCAATGTATTACTCATAAGAACAAATTTGTTGCCACAAAGCGCGGCGATGTTCGTTATTGCCATCAATATCGCCAAGATCTGGCGAGACTAAAACCTTAGCTGACAATTCGCAGTTTGCTGGCTCACAGCCTGCAAACCAAACCCATTCGGGAAACGAACCACTTAATTGTTCAATATGCTGAGGTTCAAGATGACGCGCATCATTAAGCTCAATCCCGATACTTTTCAGCACACGAGAAAATAACAGTGCGCTGCTTTGCTGTGGGCAGTTGGGTGAAACCAGTAGTAACCGACAAGAGTCTGGCAAATCAATCGTAGGTAACGACACCCCTAATAAACGCTCAGGATGCACTAACTCCCAATACTGAATGCCCATTTCTTGTAAATATTGATATTCGTGATTTGACATCTGTTTATGACCTTATTGAACGCCGTAATGCTAGCAAATCAGTGCCGATACAGAAACTGTTAATCGCTTTATCTTGGCTAATAAGAGAATCAACTACGCTTAGCGCTATAAAAATTGGGAGCACATTGGCTCCCAATTCACAATAATGTAGTGAGACAATTACAGTTCAGAGAACTCTGAGCAGTACTCAATCAAACCAGAGCGTCCAGACAATTCTCCATCAGCTAACTCTGCAATACGGAAAGCGCCAGCGGGTACGTCCCAAGCGCAATGAAACTCCAGTTGCGCTGCATCTTCAAAAGCAAACCGTTGGTAGTACTCTGGATTGCCAAGCACCACACAAGCAGGATAACCAAATTCAGCTAAAGAGATCAGCCCTTCAGTGACTAATTGCGCTGCGATGCCTTGTCTGCGCCACTCTTTTTTGACCGCTAACGGTGCAAGCCCTTGCCAATTTAAGTCTTCACCATTGAGGAATACCGGGCTAAACATTGCGTAACCGACAACTTCGCCTTCATCATCACACGCAACAAGCGCTAACGTCAGGTGACTATTTTCTCTTAATGACATCACGAGCTTGGCTTCAGCATCGGTTTCAAATGCAGACTTCAATAAACGGTCGATTGCTAAGATGTCTGCAGGGGCTTCAGTTCGAATAAGCATTGATTACCTCATTTTGTGTCGCCGACGATTGTACGCCTTTATACACAAAATCTGCTAGCTGATTTATTAACATCTGTAACGATTTAGGCAAAAGATCTAAATCAACGCTATCCATTAGATTTTTCACTTCCAAACCAAGTTCGGTATCACCTTCAATCGAAAGACGACGCTGAAAAAAGAGCGTGTCAGGATCTTCTTTGCGTCCCGCAATTAGAACTAAATCATTCAAATTCCCGCTAAAGCTAACGTCTTCTTGTTGTGCTTTGTCTGCCACAACAAGCCGCTGCATTTCATAACTAATGTACCAACTCAGATTCAAATCTCGTATGGAAACTTTTAGCCATTTTCCTTCAAGAAAATCAAAGTCACCATCCTCTAAGGCCTCATGGAATATGGTTTCAAGCCCTTCTAGCAAGGCTTTTTTTTGTACAGTTTGCGGTAATAAGTGGAGTGGAGATCGCAAAATTGATGCGGCGTTTTGAACTAGTTGAGTACGAATCTTGTTAATCACGCGCTTTATCCGTTACCTTGTAATGTAGTAGTGGCTAATCATAATGGATGTGATAGTGCTGATTCCTGTTATGCATCAAAAAACGTACATTGTTTGTGAACCTTTTCCATCGCTGCAATCAAAGTTATAGTTAATGTGTTACTTACGTTGTAACATCCTCATGAATATAAGTGCTCTGGAGAGTTGGTAGTACCTTGATGCCTTCGCAACATTTACAACATTGGTTTGCAAAAATAACCGAGAACAACTCGTTCTTTTTTGCGATCTTAGATGACCAACATAATTATGTTATGGTCAACGAACGTTATTGCGACATCGCTGGACTGAGCTCAACCGAATTGGTTGGGATGAATGACTGCCAAATTCTCGGTGAGTATTTCTATCATCATCTCAAACCCTATTATGAACGTGCATTTCAAGGTGAAACTCTAGAAACGGAATTAACTCTCCACGAAGTAGATTTAGAAACTAGCTTGCATTTTTCTATCTCACCTATATTGATTAACAAGGAAGTAAAACAGATTGTTTTTCATGCCATTGACACATCTGAAAAACAGATACTGATTCGCTCTCTAGAAGAATCTGAAAGTAAATTTTCAACACTTACCTGTTTGCTTCCTGACGGACTATTATTGGTCGACAACGACTGCATTATCTCAGCAAACCCAGCCTCCGCTCGTCTACTTGGCTTTGAAAGCACCGCAGAACTACTCGGTGAAGACCTATCTAGTCTGTTTATTGATGACAAGGCTAAAACCGTTTTCAGTTCACAACTGAGTTCATTGATAGCAAAGGCACCTCTAGTCTGTCTAACTGGCCCTAGGTGTGGTTTTGAAAGACAAGTGCAATTACACGCCAGTGAAACCGTTGTGTTAGGTAACAACTCGCAATTGGTGTTGATCCAAGATGCTGAAGATTCACCCAAACAGCTATCTGCAACCGCTCAAGCCGATATTCATATTGATTCACTGACTGGTTTATATAACCGCTTTGGATTTACCAAACGTTTAGAGCAATTTATTCAAAATGAAACATCGCTGGTCATGCTTTATCTCGACATTGATAACTTCAAAAATATCAATGACTCTTTAGGTCACCATATCGGTGATAAGGTGATCAAAGAAGTCTCGATGCGCCTTAAACGCTTGCTGCCTCAACAAGCGGTTGTTGGGCATCTCGGTGGAGATGAATTCGGTTTAATTCTGCCAGAGCCTGAAAATAACCGCGCAGCAGAGATGCTTGCTGAACGTATTATTGCACTAATTAATCAACCTTTTGATCTTCACCATTTCAGCAAGCGCCTCGCTTGTTCTATTGGTAGCGTTACCTACCCAGGTGATGGTAACGATGCACGAATGCTACTCCAGAATGCCGACACCGCCATGTATGAAGCTAAAGATCGTGGCCGTAATCGCTTAATTAAATTTAATGATCAAATGAACAAAGAAGCGCGGATGCGCTTATGGTTAGAAATTGAACTGCAAAAAGCATTGCAGCAAAACGGGCTTGAAGTGTGGTATCAGCCTAAGGTCAATGCACGCGACTTTAGCATTAATGGTGCTGAGGCATTAGTACGCTGGAAACACCCTGTTGAAGGCTATATTAGCCCTGGGGCCTTTATTCCAGTCGCGGAAAAGGCGGGATTAATTGAGCACTTAGGTCGCGTTGTGATGCGTGACGTTTTTGCTACCGTTAAACGTTGGAAGCTACAAGGTATTTTGCCTGGGCGTGTGGCGATAAACCTATCTCCTGAACAATTTGGTAATCCTAAGCTAATCGATTACATGGAAAAGCTACTGCGCACCACCGAGTTGGATCCAAACTGTATTACCTTCGAATTAACCGAAAGTGCAGTCATGAGCGACAGTGAACACACACTGCAAATGCTAAATGCGATTAAAAAACTTGGTTTCTCGCTTTCGATTGATGACTTTGGCACTGGTTACTCGTCACTCTCTTACCTTGCTAGATTCCCAATTGATGAGCTTAAAATTGACCGAGCTTTCATCACCGATATTGATACCTTACCCAAACAAGTGACGGTGATTGAAAATATCATTAATTTAGGTAAATCATTAAACCTCACGGTTGTTGCAGAAGGTGTAGAAACACAACAACAAGCGACTTTACTCTCGAACTTAAACTGCAATTCAATTCAAGGATTTCATTTTTATCGCCCTCAACCAAGGCAAGAAGTCGAAGAGTTATTTGTACAAAACCGCCGCCACCGCACGAGTCTCGCCAAGTAAATCTTACTTATTCACCGCAAACCTGCCTTACATCAAATTTGCCATTAATAATTCTTCATAAAATACAGCCACTTTTCCTCAAAATATCTTACAGAGCAATGGAACTTTTATGTCCTGCAGGTAATCTACCTGCGCTAAAAACTGCGATTGATTGCGGTGCTGACGCAGTGTACATCGGCTTTCGAGATGACACTAATGCGCGTCACTTTGCAGGCTTAAACTTCGCAGGCAAGAAATTAGAGAAAGCCGTGCAATACGTTCACGACAGCAAGAAAAAAATTCACGTTGCTTTAAACACCTTTGCTCATCCTAATGGATTTGAACGTTGGACAAACGCTGTCGATAATGCGGCAGACTTAGGCATTGATGCTTTGATCGTCGCAGATATTGCAGTGCTCGATTACGCCGCAAAAAAATATCCAGACCTTGAGCTACACCTTTCGGTGCAAGCATCAGCGACCAATGTCGCTGCAGTCGATTTCTATAAACAAAACTTCAACATTAAACGCGTGGTCCTGCCACGAGTGTTGTCTATCCACCAAGTCAAACAGCTTTCACGTAATATCACTTCCGATGTCGAGCTTGAAGTGTTTGCTTTTGGTAGCTTGTGCATTATGTCTGAAGGGCGCTGTTATCTCTCTTCGTACATGACGGGAGAATCACCCAATACGGTAGGCGCTTGCTCTCCTGCCAAATATGTTCGCTGGCAAGAAACCGATTCTGGGCTTGAATCTCGCTTAAACGAGATTTTAATTGATAAATATGCTGCTGGTGAAAATGCCGGTTACCCAACGCTGTGCAAAGGTCGATTTGAAGCTGTAATTGATGGCGAAAACAAACGCTATCATGCTCTAGAAGAGCCAACCAGCCTTAATACATTGTCACTGCTTCCTGAACTATTTGCGGCCAATGTGACCTCAGTAAAAATTGAAGGACGCCAACGTAGCCCCGCTTATGTCGAGCAAGTTACTCGTACTTGGCGTGCAGCAATAGATCGCTACCAAGCTAACCCACAAGCATACCAAGTTGAAGCCGCGTGGAATGCCGCCTTGGCCAACGTGTCCGAAGGCACGCAAACCACACTGGGTGCATACCACCGTCAATGGCAGTAATTGAATGGAAAATACAATGAAATACGCGCTGGGTCCTTTACTCTATTTCTGGCCAAAACAAGAGGTTGAACACTTCTATCAGCAGGCACAGCAAAGTGCTGCAGATATTATCTATTTGGGTGAGTCTGTCTGCTCAAAACGGCGAGAGATGAAAACACAACATTGGCTCGATATCGCTAAAGAGCTTTCTCAAACTGGTAAACAAGTGGTGTTATCCACCATGGCACTATTAGAGGCACCTAGCGAAATCACCATCATGAAGAAATACATTGATAACGGTGATTTTGCGATTGAAGCCAATGATGTTTCCGCGATTCAATTAGCCAGTGAAAAAAGAGTCCCTTTTGTGGTTGGTCCTGCGGTCAATACCTACAATGCGCACACGCTACAGCTATTTCTAAAACAAGGAATGACTCGTTGGTGCATGCCAGTTGAGCTATCTCGAGACTGGTTAAAAAACGTATTAATTCAATGTGATGAACTGGGTATCAAAAATAAATTTGAAGTGGAAGTCTTTAGCCATGGCTATCTACCATTAGCCTACTCCGCACGTTGCTTTACCGCTCGCGCGGAAAACCGAGCAAAAGATGAGTGCGAAACTTGCTGCGTCAAATACCCAACTGGCATTCAAGTACATAGCCAAGAAGGACAAGCGGTGTTTAATCTCAATGGTATTCAGACGCAATCTGGCTATTGTTATAACTTGATTAATGACTTAGCAAGTATGGATGGGTTGGTTGATGTGGTTCGTCTCAGCCCACTCGGTATAGAGAGCTTGTCACTGCTTGAACAATTCAAAGCGAATGAGAAGGGCACGCATTTTTCACCGCTAGTCGATCATCAATGTAACGGTTATTGGCATCAACTCGCTGGTTTAGAGATCCAACAGAGCTGATGCTCTGCAAGTATATATCCCCAAACTACTTGAAGTTGCAGGTAAGCGGCAAGTGAGTGAATCCTCATGATCATAGATAAACTATGTAATTGGGGTGAGCAAACGTAGCCAATACCGCTGCAACTTCAAGTAGGAAAGATAACCGCCTTCAATTCAGGAGGCGGTTTTCAATAAACTGGCAACTATAATTTATACCAATACTGGCTGCGGCTTCGATTGATCATTTGGCAGTAAACGTAAATCTCGCCACAGCATAGCCCCCACCAATACACTCAAAGCAATGTTTGAGATTGGAAAAGCAATCCACACACCAGTAACACCGTAAAATTTTGGTAATAAGTATAAAAATGGAAGTTGAATCAGCATATTACCTATGGTGATAAATAGAGCCTTACTACCATGATTAGTTGATTGATAATACGCTGCCGTCACCACCAAAAATCCATCCAAAAACAGCGCAAACATATGCAGTCTCAGCCCACGAACCGCATCTACCATAAGCTGTGAGTCAGTCGAGTTAAACACCGAGACCACTTGATGCGCAAACAAGTTAAGTAACACAATAAAACCGATACCACCGAGCAGCGCAATACTCATTGATAATCGAAGTAACTTGCGAATATTGTGGTAATGCTTAGCGCCATAGTTAAAGCTTGCTAGCGGCTGCATTCCATTAGCTATACCTTCGACCGTTAAGTAGTAAACCGTCACGATATAGCCCAAAATAGCATAAGCTCCAACGAGCGTCGCACTGCCATAATGAGTGAACAGAGTGTTGTGTACCGCGACCATCATTGAACCATAAGCGTACATAAAGAAACTGGATAAGCCGATCGCAACAATTTTAGGTAATAATGACCATTGAAAAGTCATCACAGCAAGTGAAAGTCGTAACTTCGCACGTGACGAAAAAAAATAGCCAATACCGAGTAAAGTGACACTGAACTGCGCAATAGCGGTAGCGATCGCGGCGCCCATTAATTCCCAGCCTAAGTAAGCGATCAAGATATAATCAAACACAATATTAATGATCGCACCGCATACCATCAGTAGCGTTGCTAAACTGGGGCTATCATCATTGCGCAGTAAAAACGGTATTGCGATAGAACCGAGTGTAAAAGCACAAGCGATAATCAATACCTCTAAGTATTGTAAACCTAGCTCGTATACTCGTCCTTGTGCACCTTGCCATAATAGAAAATCATCGGCATAAAACCAGAGAATAGCGGCAACAATTGGCGTCAGTAGCAGTATTAATAATAAACCCGTTGAAAGTACCTGTTTGGCGGCTGTTATGTCTTGCTCACCTTGTTTAATCGACGCTAACGCCCCAGTACCAACCCCAACCAACATACCAATTCCTAAAATAGAACCGATCACAGGCCAAGCAATGTTGATCCCAGCTAAGCCATCGGCCCCTATATAGTGACCAATGAAAATACCATCGACCACTTGATATAAGCCATTCACCAACATAGCCGCTACCGTTGGAATGGTATAACGCCAAAACTGACGATAAATCGAATTTTTCATACGACACTCCATAAGCTATCTATTTTTTTGGCATGATGAGCAATAAAAAAGCCGCGGCATTACGCAGCGGCTTAGATAAGATCTTTCCAGTTACTCTGAAGTCGCCTGCGTTTTAGCTTCAGCCTGTACTTTTGTCAGGTACTCAGCTCGCACTTGTTGAAATATTTTACCCAACTCAAGGAAGGAGTAACGATGCTCAACATATTCATACACATTGAAAGAGAGGGCTAATTTATACAATGAGATCGCATGAGCATAATCCCCTTCTTGTTGGTAACGTTTTGCCAGATAGAAATAGGTTTCCGTTAAACGCTGTGCCAATAAGGTGTTATCGCGAGAACCATTTAAAATCGCTTTAAAAGCTTGCTCTTCAGAGATTTCATCTAAAGTTAAAGCAACCAATACCCACCCCCACTGCTCGTCACGTTCTTGATAACGATTAAGCAGGTCAGAGCGAGCGGTAGCTGAGTCAACTTCGCTTTGAATGATATACAACCATAATGCACGAAACGGATCACTTGGATCTTGCTGATAGTGATGAGTCATCTCTTGTAACGCTAAATCAATGCGATCTCCATAATATAAGGCGATCGCGCGATTTCGTTCGGCATAGAAGTTATCAGGGTCTAATTCGAGTGTTGAATCAAACGCTTCATAAGCGGCATCAAACTCCCCGACTTGCGTGTAATACACGCCTAATAAATTAAAAATATCAGGTTGAGCTGGGTTAATCGCAAGTGACTGATTAAAGTCGACACGAGCCAAATCACGTAGTCCAACGCTGTCATAGCTGTTGCCGCGCTCATAAAACATTTTGGCGCGCACATCGTCAGCTAAGTCTGCACGTTGTAGCAATTGCGTGAGACGTGCAATTTGTACTTCCTGTTGCACAGTCGACTGCAAAGGCACCGCCATAGGTGGATATAGCCACTGTCTCTGATTTTCATCTTGAGTTGAAGCACAGCCTGATACCGTAAATATCAAAATACTCAGCGCTAGTGTTTGAAACCATTTCACAAATAAGACTCCTGTATACCCCAAGCCAATACCGAATAAATCCATTATATTGCGATAATTTAGGCATAAAAAAGGGAGCGAATAACGCTCCCTTTATATCATGCTTTATGCCGAAAAGGCGACTAAAGCCCTAAGCTTCTCTGCCTAAAACTATATTACTCAGCTTCTGGTGCAGATTTTTCTTGAGCCGCTTCTTCAGCAGGTTTTTCTACCGCTTCTTTCATGCTTAGACGAACGCGGCCTTGGCGGTCAATTTCAAGTACTTTAACTTGAACTTCTTGACCTTCTTTCAAGTAGTCAGACACTTTCTCAATGCGTTGATCAGCAATTTGAGAAATGTGTACTAAACCATCTTTACCAGGAAGAATGTTAACAAATGCACCGAAATCAGCTAGACGAGCAACCTTACCTGTATAGATAGCGCCGACTTCAACTTCAGCCGTGATCTCTTCGATGCGACGGATAGCTTCTTTCGCTTGAGCGCCATCGGTTGCCGCAATCTTGATTGTGCCATCATCTTCGATTTCAATCGTTGTGCCTGTTTCTTCCGTTAGAGCACGGATAACAGCGCCACCCTTACCGATCACATCTTTGATTTTCTCAGAGCTGATCTTCATGGTGTAGATACGTGGAGCAAATTCAGAAATCTCTTCACGAGCGCCAGAGATAGCTTGGTCCATTACAGAAAGAATGTGTTTACGTGCACCTTGCGCTTGGTTAAGAGCAATTTGCATGATTTCTTTAGTAATACCTTCGATCTTAATGTCCATTTGAAGCGCAGTAATACCTTGGTTAGTACCTGCTACTTTAAAGTCCATGTCACCAAGGTGATCTTCGTCGCCTAGGATGTCAGAAAGAACAACGAAATCGTCACCTTCTTTAACAAGACCCATTGCAATACCTGCAACAGAAGACTTGATTGGTACACCTGCATCCATAAGAGCAAGAGAAGTACCACATACAGAAGCCATTGAAGATGAACCGTTAGATTCAGTGATTTCTGAAACCACACGAACAGTATATGGGAACTCTTCTACTGAAGGCATTACCGCTGCAATACCACGCTTAGCCAGTTTACCGTGGCCAATTTCACGACGCTTAGGAGAACCTACAAAACCAGTTTCGCCCACACAGTATGGAGGGAAGTTGTAGTGTAGTAGGAAATTATCTTTACGCTCACCTGTTAGCTCATCGATGATTTGAGCATCACGTTGAGTACCAAGAGTTGCAGTTACGATTGCCTGAGTTTCACCACGAGTAAATAGTGCAGAACCGTGAGTGCGAGGAAGAATGCCTGTGCGTACGTCTAGCGCACGAACCATGTCTTTCTCACGGCCGTCGATACGTGGGTTGCCTGCAATGATGCTGCGACGTACAACTGTCTTCTCTAGATCGTGGAAAATAGTGTGGATTTCTTTCGTATTTGCTTCAGGATCTTCAGCAAGAATCACACTGTTTACTTCAGCAGCAATTTCATGAATACGGTCGTAGCGAGCCATCTTCTCAGTGATTTGGTAAGCTTCAACAAGCTTAGCTTCTGCTAGTTCAGCGATCTTATTATTAAGTGCTGTGTTCTCTTCAGGAGCAACCCAATCCCAAGCTGGAGTGGCAACTTCAGCAGCAAATTCGTTGATCGCATTGATCACAACTTGTTGTTGATCGTGACCAAACACAACTGCAGCAAGCATCTCTTCTTCAGTTAGGTTGTCAGCTTCAGATTCAACCATAAGAACGGCGTTATTAGTACCCGCAACAACAAGGTCAAGCTTAGAAGTAGCTAGCTCTGTCATGCTTGGGTTAAGTACAAGTTGACCATCAATGTGGCCAACACGTGCTGCACCGATAGGACCGTTGAACGGGATGCCTGAAATAGCAAGTGCTGCAGAAGTACCGATCATTGTTACCATATCCGGTTGAACGTCAGGGTTTACTGACATAACCGTAGCGATAACTTGTACTTCGTTTTTGAATGCGTCTGGGAACAGTGGGCGAATTGGACGGTCGATCAAACGAGCCGTTAGTGTTTCGCCTTCAGATGGGCGACCTTCACGCTTGAAGAAGCCACCTGGAATTTTACCTGCAGCGTAAGTACGCTCTTGGTAGTTTACGGTAAGAGGGAAGAAGTCTTGACCTTCAACCGCTTCTTTTTTACCGACTACAGAAACGAATACTGCAGTATCGTCCATAGTTACCATTACGGCTGCTGTAGCTTGACGCGCGATAACGCCGGTTTCGATAGTCACGGTATGGTTACCGTACTGGAATGTTTTCACTACTGGTTTATCAAACATGTATCTTTGTATCCTTGCTCTAGAGTTACCTCTAGATTAAATGAAATTACACTCAAGACATTACGAATCGCGACTAGTAAAAATAGGCTCTAACTCTTGAAAGCAAGAATGATGCTTTGGCTCACTCTTGTATCTGAACGCTACTTTTAATAGCCGCGACCTGCTGGCCGACTTCGGTGACTGTAATGCTTTAAGTATGGTTGCTAATGTGTAAAACACACTTTTACGGCGGGTAGTATAAACTACTTAGAGAAGGTTGTACCAAATTTAGATAACAAAAAAGGGGCTAAAAGCCCCTTTTCTGAACAAACCGATCTTAGCGACGAAGCTCAAGACGTTTGATTAGGTCTTGGTAACGACCAAGATCTTTACCTTTTAGGTAATCAAGAAGCTTACGACGGCTAGAAACCATGCGTAGTAGACCGCGACGGCTGTGGTGATCGCCTTTGTGAGCTTTGAAGTGACCTTGTAGGTGGTTGATAGAAGCAGTTAGTAGTGCTACTTGTACTTCTGGTGAACCTGTGTCGCCTTCGCCACGTGCGTATTCTGCTACGATAGCTGCTTTAGTTTCTGCATTCAGAGACATAATTCTCTCCTAATAAGAGTAAGTTTAAAGGTGTAGCAGCCAATCTCTGATTCAGCCGCTACGCGAAGCGAGGATTATAGGGAAATCACTCACGTTAAGCAATAGCTATTTATAGTGACTCTTCGTCTCTAAAAACCACTAAACGCTTCGGTGCCACGCGACCATCGTTATCGATTTCACCCACGCCAATAAAGAGTTTTTCTTCTCCCATTGTCATGCGAACGCTACCTTCGGCTGGTACACCAAATACTTGAACAGGCTGCCCATGTTGAACCATGTCTGCCAATTCAGGAATCAAATTCACCTCAGGGAGATCTTCTACTGCGGTATCCATAGCCATCAGTAGCGGATCAAGTAACTCTTTTGGTGCAATATCTTGCTCGCGCGCTTGCTCAAGTAACTCATTAAGCTGCTCTAGTGTCACCATTTTTTCATACGGGTATTTAGCGACCGCAGTACGACGTAGCATAGTGACATGCGCGCCACATCCAAGCATTTCACCCAAATCATCAACAATCGTACGAATGTAAGTCCCTTTTGAGCAGTGCACTTCCATTTCCACTTCATCGCCTTCAAAGCGAATCAGTGTAATTTCGTATACCGTGATTTTGCGAGATTCGCGCGGAACATCAATACCTTCACGAGCATACTCATAAAGTGGGCGACCTTGGTACTTCAATGCTGAAAACATTGAAGGAATTTGGTCTGTTTCGCCACGAAACTTCTCAATGCAAGCATGTAAATTGTCTAATTCGACATTAACTGGACGCGTTTCAACCACTTCACCATCAGAGTCTGATGTATTGGTACGCTCACCGAGTTTAGCGATCACTCGATACTTTTTATCAGAATCTAACAGAAATTGGGAAAACTTGGTCGCTTCACCTAAGCAGATAGGCAGCATGCCTGTCGCGAGAGGATCTAAAGCTCCAGTGTGACCCGCTTTTTCTGCAAAATAGATACGCTTTACTTTTTGCAGTGCATCGTTAGAAGAAATGCCCGTTGGCTTATCAAGTAAAATTACCCCGTTAATTGGGCGACCTTTACGACGACGTGCCATCTATTCATTTCCTTCTTCTGCAGCTTGTTCATCTTCACGACCAGCATCTTTTTGTTTGCGCTTATCGTTACTGACCACTTCACTTACAAGGTTTGACATACGCATACCTTCAACCAAAGTATTGTCATAAGTAAAACGGATTTCAGGCGTCAAACGCAGACGGATGCGCTTACCAAGCATCATACGAATATGAACTTCATGCTCTTTTAATGCCGCTAAACAACTTTCTGGAGTTTGCTCACCCACACATAGAAAAGTGACAAACACTTTTGCATAAGCAAGGTCACGAGACACTTCAACTTCAGAGATGGTAACCATACCCAAACGTGAGTCACGAACTTCACGTTGTAGGATCATGGCAAGTTCTTTTTGCAGCTGTTGCGATACACGCTGCGTGCGGCTAAATTCTTTTGACATATCTTTTCTCACATATAGAAAGAATGGGGGGATGGTTCAACCCAGCCCCCCATGGTGTATTCAACAACCGATTACTGTCTATTTAAATACAGCAACGTTAGTCAATTAATCCAGTGTACGTTTAATTTCCACTGTTTCGAAGACTTCGATTTGGTCACCAACGCGAACATCATTGTAGTTCTTAACGCCGATACCACACTCGTAGCCATTCTTAACTTCTTGTACGTCATCTTTAAAGCGACGTAGTGATTCTAGCTCACCTTCGTAGATAACCACGTTATCACGTAGTACGCGAATTGGGTTACTACGTTTGATAACACCTTCAGTCACCATACAACCTGCGATTGCACCCAGTTTCGGTGACTTAAATACGTCACGAACCTGCGCAAGACCAATGATCTCTTGCTTGAATTCTGGAGCTAGCATGCCGCTCATTGCCGCTTTTACTTCGTCAATCAATTGGTAAATGATTGAGTAGTAACGTAGGTCTAAGTTTTCAGATTCAATAGTACGACGAGCCGAAGCATCAGCACGAACGTTAAAGCCAAGTACGATAGCGTTAGAAGCTGCGGCAAGTACTGCATCAGTTTCCGTAATACCACCAACACCAGAACCTACGATGTTAACTTTCACTTCATCAGTAGAAAGCTTACGTAATGAATCGGCAATCGCTTCAACTGAACCTTGTACGTCTGCTTTCAGAACAACGTTCAATTCAGCAACTTCACCAGCAGTCATGTTAGAGAACATATTCTCTAGTTTAGATTTTTGCTGACGAGCAAGTTTCACGTCACGGAATTTGCCTTGACGGTAGTTTGCAACTTCACGAGCTTTACGCTCATCACGTACAACAGTCGCTTCATCACCAGATGCAGGAACACCTGAAAGGCCGATGATTTCAACAGGAATTGACGGACCAGCTTCAACGATTTCTTGACCATTTTCGTCACGCATCGCACGGACACGGCCATATTCTTGACCACAAAGAAGGATATCGCCTTTACGCAAAGTACCAGATTGAACCAATACTGTTGCTACAGGACCACGACCTTTATCTAGGCGAGATTCTACAACCACACCAGAGGCCATACCTTCTTTAACTGCAGTCAGTTCTAGAACTTCTGATTGAAGCAGAATGGTTTCTAGAAGACCGTCGATGTTCGTTCCTTGCTTCGCAGAGATGTGAACAAACATGTTCTCACCGCCCCACTCTTCAGGGATAACATCATACTGCGCTAATTCATTCTTAACGTTGTCAGGGTTTGCATCTTCTTTATCGATTTTGTTAACCGCAACAATTAAAGGAACACCCGCCGCTTTAGCGTGCTGAATAGCCTCAACCGTTTGTGGCATAACACCATCGTCTGCTGCAACCACAAGAACAACGATATCTGTCGCTTGAGCACCACGAGCACGCATAGCAGTAAACGCTGCGTGTCCAGGAGTATCAAGGAAAGTAATCATGCCGTTTGGTGTTTCAACGTGATAAGCACCGATATGCTGCGTAATACCACCCGCTTCGCCAGAGGCAACGTGAGCTTTACGAATGTAATCAAGTGTTGACGTTTTACCGTGGTCAACGTGACCCATAATAGTAACAACCGGTGCACGACTTACTGCCGCTGCATCGTTGTCGCGATCGGCAAGTACCGCTTCTTCAAGTTCATTCTCTTTACGAAGAACAACTTTGTGGCCCATTTCTTCAGCAACAAGCGCTGCTGTTTCTTGGTCAATCACTTGGTTAATTGTCGCCATAGCACCCATTTTCATCATCACTTTGATGACTTCAGTGCCTTTAACTGACATTTTGCTCGCCAGTTCAGAAACAACAATTGTTTCACCAATTACAACATCTTGCTTAGCAACTACCGCTGATTTATCAAAACCATGTTGCATAGAAGCAGGCTTAGACATGCGACCTTTACGAACTTTACCGCGGCGAGAATCACGCTCTTGCTTATCATCTTTAGATGACATTTTGCGCTTGTTCGCTTTGGTTGGCTTACGAGCACCTTCTTCACGGCGATCTGCTTCATCTTCGGCTTCACGTGCATACGTTGAAGTCGTAACATGGTAATCTGTATTTTCTTCCATACTACCCTTTTTCTCTTCTTCAGCAGACCAACGCTCTTTGTTCTTCTCAGCCAATTCACGCGCTATTTCTAGCTGGCGCTGACTTTCCTCTTCAGCTTTACGTAATGCTTCGGCTTCTTGACGACGTTTTAGCTCTTCGGCTTCTTTTCGCGCTGCTTCTTGCTTAATTTTATCTTTAGCAGAAAGTTCTGGTTTCACTGCAGAACGTTTTGCTTTCTCATCAGCGTTGCTCTTGTCACTTGCTTGTGCTTCAAGTTTCGCTTTCTCTTCTGCTTCACGCTTTGCTTTTTCTTCCGCTTCGCGTTTTGCTTTTTCTTCAGCTTCACGTTTTGCTGCTTCTTCAGCTTCACGTTTCGCTAATTCTTCGGCTTCGCGCTGCGCAGCTTCTTCAGCTTCGCGTGTTGCTTCATCATCAATTGCACTGCGCTTAACGTAGGTTCGTTTTTTACGCACTTCAACTTGAACATTCTTACTTTTACCACCGCCAGCGTTCACGCTAAGAGTACTGCGCGTTTTACGTTGCAGAGTCAAACGCGTCGGTTCGTTATCACCAGTAGTGTCGCCATGTTCTTTTCTCAGGTGAGATAGCAGTTGTTGTTTCTCGTCATCGGAAACGCTATCTACATCTGTTTTTTTCATGCCTGCATCAGCAAGTTGTTCTAATAAGCGGTCAACTGGCGTACCAATTTCTTCACTCAGTGCTTTAACTGTTAGTTGTGTCATGCCGCTTTCTCCCCTTGCTGAAAATTATTCTTCGTCGCCAAACCAACAAATATTACGTGCTGCCATAATAAGTTCACCAGCACGTTCTTCGGTAAGGCCTTCAATATTTTCAAGTTCATCAATACCTTGGTCAGCTAAATCTTCAAGTGTTACTACACCTTTGGCTGCCAGTTTAAATGCCATTTCACGCTCTAAACCTTCAAGAGCAAGTAAATCTTCAGCAGGCTCTAGACCTTCAAAAGACTCTTCTTGTGCCAATGCAATCGTTGTTAGAGCATTTTTAGCGCGAGTACGTAATTCTTCGATGAGATCTTCATCCAAGCCATCCACTTCGAGTAACTCAGCCTCTGGGACATAAGCCACTTCTTCAAGTGTTGAGAATCCTTCTTCGACAAGAAGCTCAGCGAAGTCTTGCTCAATATCAAGATACTTCATGAAGTTCTCGATTGAAGCCATTGATTCTTCTTGGTGTTTCTTCTGAAGATCAGCCACTGTCATGACGTTCAATTCCCAACCCGTCAATTGTGACGCTAGGCGAACGTTTTGACCATTACGGCCAATAGCTTGTGCTAAGTTGTCAGCTTCAACAGCGATGTCAATTGAATGTGCGTCTTCATCCATGATGATAGAGGCGACATCAGCAGGAGCCATTGCGTTGATAACAAACTGAGCTGGGTTATCATCCCAAAGAACGATATCAATACGCTCGCCACCAATTTCACTTGAAACCGCTTGAACACGTGCACCACGCATACCAACACAAGCACCTACAGGATCGATGCGTCTATCGTTGGTTTTTACTGCGATTTTTGCACGAGAACCAGGGTCACGAGCCGCACCTTTTAGTTCGATCAACTCTTCGCCAATTTCTGGCACTTCAACACGGAAAAGCTCTGCAAGCATCTCAGGTTTTGAACGAGTAATGAACAATTGGAAACCACGTGCCTCTGGGCGAACTGCGTACAACAGACCACGAACACGATCGCCTGGACGGAAGTTTTCACGTGGCAGTTGATCATCACGTAAGATAACCGCTTCAGCATTGTTACCAAGGTCAAGAATAACAGAATCACGATTCACTTTCTTAACGACGCCTGTAACCAATTCACCTTCATTGTCGATAAACTGTTCAACAATTTGCGCACGTTCAGCTTCACGTACTTTCTGTACGATAACTTGTTTTGCAGTCTGCGTGGTAATACGGTCAAACGTTACTGACTCAATTTGATCTTCAACATATTGACCAAGTTCTGCCGTTTCGTCGTAGTACTTAGCCGCTTCGAAAGAAATTTCTTTCGTTGGGTTCTCTACTTCTTCAACAATTAACCAACGGCGGAATGTTTCAAACTCACCCGTTTTACGGTCAATGGCAACACGAACATCGATTTCGATGTCATGCTTCTTCTTTGACGATGTCGCTAGCGCAGTTTCAAGCGCCTCAAAAATACGTTCACGAGGTACTGCTTTCTCGTTTGAAACCGCTTCAACTACCGCTAAAATCTCTTTACTCATTTATCTAGCCTCTTAAGCTCTTTTCTCTAGGAGAACTAAAATTTAGGAATCAGGTTAGCTTTTGAAATGTTGCTAAGCGCAAATTGCTCTTCTTGCCCATCAACGCTAATCGCAACAGTTTCACCTTCAATAGAATGAATAATTCCTTTCCATTTTCGGCGGTTGCCTACGGCCATTTTCAAAACGATGCTGACTTCGTGACCAACAAACTGTTCATAGTGTGCTGCTTTAAAAAGTGGTCTTTCTAAACCTGGTGAAGAAACTTCTAGGTTATAAGCCACTGAAATTGGATCTTCAACATCAAGAACGGCACTTACTTGACGACTCACTTCAGCACAATCGTCAACAAGAATGCCATTTTCATGATCAATATAAATGCGTAGTGTTGAGTGCTCACCGGCACGAATAAACTCTAATCCAACTAACTCATAACCAGATGCTGCCACTGGAGCTTCAAGCATTTCAGTCAGTTGTCTTTCTAAACCAGTCATTTAAACCACTCCAGAAACAAAAAAAGGGCACAGAGCCCAATTTAAATCCCAAGCAACTATCTAAAATCTCAGCTTGAGAAATTTAGATAACAAAAAACCCCGAAAGTCGGGGTTTTTTGTTGCTGGACCCTGATGATTGAGAACCTAAATTCTCAATTGCAGTGAGGTTGACACTGCTCAAACTTGCATCCAAAACCCTAAAGAATTGGTTGCGGGGGCCGGATTTGAACCGACGACCTTCGGGTTATGAGCCCGACGAGCTACCAAGCTGCTCCACCCCGCGTCCGACTTGCGAGCATTATACGCTCAATCAAGTGATTTACAAGTTTGTAAATAATGGTGCCGAGAGAGGGACTCGAACCCTCACACCATAGGCGCTAGCACCTCATGCTAGTGTGTCTACCAATTTCACCATCTCGGCAATTATTTATACTTATCTAACGATAAGTTATTGCGGTATTTCATCACCAGCTTTTGCTGGTACATCAACCGCGGCATCAGTAGTTTGCTCAATCACTTGACCTTGTGTAGGGTCAACCCATTGCGATTCAGTTTTATGCGTAGACATATTGCCTAATGCCAAACTAAGGATGAAAAATACTGTTGCAAAAATTGCAGTCATTCGGGTTAGGAAATTTCCTGAGCCACCAGCACCAAACACAGTGTTTGAAGCGCCAGCACCGAAAGAGGCTCCCATATCTGCGCCTTTACCTTGTTGAATTAACACTAGGCCAATGATACCAAGCGCCGCCAACAGGTAAATCACAAGTAGAACTGTAAACATTACTTCCACCTATGTTCCAAATTGTTGAGCCAGCGCCGTTCTTATCAGTTGACTTGAACAAGGCTAGCGGCCTCCTCAGCGAAGGCGGACGCAATACTAACTAATGCAACCAATACTGACAAGCGCTATTTCGTAAAAAAGCACTGTTTGCGTATCAAACGCTCAAAAAAAGGGCAATAAACAGATACAAACACGGCTAACCAAGTTTATTAATGCTGATTCATCAAATAAAGCTTAGGTCAGCCGTTATTTAGCGCTAATTTAACAACTTGCTTTCACGGCTTGTGCAATTTTCAGTGCGGAATTTTCAACCAACTCCGCATCTTCACCTTCAACCATAACTCGTAGCAGTGGCTCAGTACCTGATTTACGTAGTAATACTCGCCCTTTGCTGCCAAGTTCAGCTTCAACAGCAGTAACCGCAGCTTTAACCGCTTCCGCTTCTAAAGGATTAGAATCACCGCTAAAACGGACATTTTCTAACACTTGTGGGTAGAGTATCATGCCCTTGGCTAATTCATTTAGCGACAATTCACTGCCAACAACCGATGCAAGTACTTGCAAAGCGGCAACAATTGCATCACCGGTAGTCACTTTGTCGAGCAGGATGATGTGCCCTGAATTTTCAGCACCAATTTTCCATCCCTTCTCCAGAAGTTTTTCCATCACATAGCGGTCACCAACGGCAGCTCTGGTAAATGGAATACCAAGCTGTTTTAAGCCATTCTCCATACCAAGGTTGGTCATTAATGTTCCCACAACACCACCTTTCAACTCGCCTCGGCGCAGAGCATCACGGGCAATAATGTACGCAATTTGGTCACCATCGACTTTATTGCCAAGCTCGTCAACCATGATGATTCGATCGCCATCACCATCAAATGCCAAACCTAGCGCGGCATTTTCTGCGACCACTCGCTGCTGTAGCGCTCTTACATCTGTAGCACCGACTTCATCGTTGATATTGAGACCATTAGGCTCAACACCCATCGCAATAACTTCAGCACCTAGCTCTTTAAATACGTTAGGAGCAATGTGGTAAGTGGCACCATGCGCACAATCGACCACAATTTTTAAGCCCGCTAAACTTAATTTTGACGGGAAAGTACTTTTACAGAACTCAATATAGCGACCGGCAGCATCAACTAAACGTGTTGCTTTACCTAATTCTGCCGATTCAACACACTCGATATCTTTATCCAGTTCTGCCTCAATCGCCAATTCGATATCATCTGGCAATTTTGTGCCTTCTGATGAGAAAAATTTAATCCCATTATCATAATAAGGGTTATGTGACGCCGAAATAACAATCCCCGCTTCTGCACGGAAAGTTTGTGTTAAGTATGCTACCGCTGGTGTTGGCATTGGGCCAGTCAGTGTCGCTTTTAGTCCAGCTGCTGCCAAACCCGCTTCTAAAGCTGATTCAAGCATATAACCAGAAATACGTGTATCTTTACCAATGATAACTTTTTTGGTGCCTTGTTTTGCTAGTACACGTCCAGCAGCCCAGCCAAGCTTTAATACAAAATCAGGAGTGATAGGGTATTGTCCAACTTTACCGCGGACACCATCTGTACCAAAGTAACGTCTTTTGTCAGACATAATTCTTCCTTAATTATTATTTTTAACTATTTTGAATAATGGTTTGCACAATTTTCATTGCTTCAAGAGTTTCATCTACATCATGAACCCGAATAATTTGCGCACCTTTCATCGCTGCTACCGTCGCGCATGTTACGCTCGCTACCATACAGTCTGCTGGATTTTTTTCTAGCAGCTTAAAAATCATAGATTTCCGAGACATTCCAGCCAGAATAGGAAAGCCTAGCTGATGAAAGGCTTCAAGGTGTGCCAGAAGATGATAATTGTGCTCGAGCGTTTTTCCAAATCCAAAACCGGGGTCAAGAATAATTTGTTCACGAGCAATACCTACATTCTCACACGCAGCAACGCGCTCTTGAAGAAATGACTTTACATCGGTAAGAACATCTTGATAACAAGGGCTCACTTGCATGGTTCTTGGTTGGCCTTGCATATGCATTAAACAGATAGGCACTCCAGCCTTGGCTGCTACCTCTAATGCTCCTGGCTCTTGTAATGCTCGTACATCATTGATCAGATCGGCACCGGCATTAACCGCCTGCCTCATCACTTCAGCTTTACTGGTATCTATCGATATCCATACATTATGTTTCGCTCGAATCGCTTTAATGACTGGAACAACGCGTTGCAGCTCATCCTCTAATGTCACTTCAGGCGCGCCCGGTCTTGTTGATTCGCCACCAATGTCAATAATGCTAACACCTGCTGCGATCATTTTTTCTGCGCGTTCTATAGCCAGTTCAAGTGAATTAAATTTACCGCCATCTGAAAATGAATCTGGCGTTACATTAAGTATACCCATCACATGTGGGCGGTCGAAAATCAGCGTTTTCGTTGGAGTTTGAATCTTCATTTTGCTCTAAAACACAAAAACCCCGAGTGAACTCGGGGTTTAATTAAAGGATTAATGATTACTCAGCATCTTTCTTTTCTGAGGATTCATCTGGTGTCGCTTCAGCAGCAGGCTCTTTGGTTTGCTCTTGAGCTTTTTCCGCTTCAGTACTGACTTCCGCATCATCGGCTTTTGCCTTTGCTTGATCGCCCCAACCTGCAGGCTCTCGGATTTCAGTTTTACGTTCCATTAGATCATCAATTTGACCAGCATCGATAGTTTCATATTTCATCAATGCATCTTTCATTGAGTGCATAATATCCATGTTATCTTCAAGGATTTTACGCGCTCGGTCGTAGTTGCGGTCGATAATTTTACGGACTTCATCATCAATAAGCTTAGCTGTGTCGTTCGACACGTGCTTGGTTTGAGTTACGCTACGACCAAGGAATACTTCACCTTCATCTTCAGCGTAAAGCAATGGACCCAGTTTTTCTGAGAAGCCCCATTGTGTCACCATCTTACGAGCGATATCCGTGGCACGTTCAATATCGTTAGAAGCGCCTGTTGATACGTTATCCTTACCATAAATTAGCTCTTCAGCTAAACGGCCGCCATACAAGCTAGAAATCATCGACTCTAGATGTAGTTTCGACATGCTGACACGATCTTGCTCAGGCAGATACATAGTCACACCTAACGCTCGGCCACGAGGGATAATTGAGACTTTGTATACTGGATCATGCTCTGGTACTAAACGTCCAACGATAGCGTGGCCAGCTTCATGGTACGCGGTTGACGCTTTGGTTTCTTCAGACATCACCATTGAACGGCGCTCAGCACCCATCATGATTTTGTCTTTGGCCAATTCGAATTCAACCATAGAAACGTTACGCTTGTTACCACGAGCCGCAAACAATGCCGCTTCGTTTACAAGGTTCGCAAGGTCTGCCCCAGAGAAACCAGGTGTACCACGTGCAATCAATGATGGTTCAACATCACCCGCTAGCGGCACTTTACGCATATGAACTTTCAATATTTGTTCACGGCCGCGTACATCAGGCAAGCCAACAACCACTTGACGGTCAAAACGACCAGGACGAAGCAACGCAGGGTCTAAAACATCCGGACGGTTCGTTGCAGCGATAACGATGATACCTTCGTTACCTTCGAAACCATCCATCTCAACCAGCATTTGGTTTAGTGTTTGTTCACGCTCATCGTGACCACCACCGACACCAGCACCACGTTGACGACCAACCGCATCGATTTCATCGATAAAGATGATACACGGTGCCGCTTTCTTTGCTTGTTCAAACATGTCACGCACACGAGATGCACCAACACCAACAAACATTTCAACGAAGTCGGAACCTGAAATGGTAAAGAACGGTACTTTCGCTTCACCTGCAATAGCTTTAGCAAGCAGCGTTTTACCCGTACCAGGAGGACCAACCATTAAGATACCTGTTGGTATTTTACCGCCCAGTTTTTGGAAGCGACTTGGATCACGCAAGTAGTCAACCAGCTCTTTCACATCTTCTTTCGCTTCATCGCAGCCTGCAACGTCACCAAAGTTAGTTTTAATTTGCTCTTCACTCATCATGCGAGCTTTGCTCTTACCAAATGACATAGCGCCTTTACCGCCGCCGCCTTGCATTTGACGCATGAAGAAGATCCAAACCCCAATCAATAGAATCATTGGGAACCAAGAGATGAAAATAGTTCCGAGCAAGCTTTGCTCTTCTGGAGGCGTTCCTTGTACTTTCACGTTTTGGTTGATCAAGTCATCAAGTAGCTTTTGATCATACACTGGCATGTAAGTTACATAACGAGCACCACCACCTCTACGAGTAAAGGTAATTTCACTGTTGTTAAATTGAGCATCTTGAATCTGGCCTTGGCCAACTTCCTGTACAAACGTGGTGTAATCAACTGCTTTGCCGTTACTATCACCAGGGCCGAAGCTCTGGAACACCGACATTAAAACAACAGCGATAACTAGCCACAGAATTAAATTTTTTGCCATATCACTCAAGGTGTAAGCCTCGCGATAACTAGTTGTAATTAAAGGTAGGGTACTACAGTTTGTAACCTGTAGCCATAGTGTTAACTCATGCTTTGCACAGCAAAAACGTTAACCTTTGTAACCAGTGGCTACAATGTACACTTCTCGAGAGCGAGCTCTCGATGAGTCGGGTTTGCGAATCTTTACGGCCTTGAACATGTCTCGGATATCCTTAACATATTGGTCGAACCCTTCGCCTTGGAATACTTTGACCACAAAACTACCATTTGGGGCAAGAACTTGTCGACACATATCTAAAGCAAGTTCAACTAAGTACATTGCTCTGGGTTGGTCAACCGATAAATTGCCGGCCATATTAGGGGCCATATCAGACATCACTACATCTACCATGTCTGGCTGAATGCGTTCTAATAGTGCTTCTAACACCGATTCTTCGCGGAAATCACCTTGTAGAAAGGCAACACCTGCGATGGAATCCATTGGTAAGATATCACATGCGATAACTTGCCCTTCATCACCGACAATACCTGCCGCATATTGAGACCAACCACCAGGGGCTGCACCCAAATCAACGACGGTCATTCCCGATTTCAGCAATTTATCTTTATTTTGAATTTCTTCAATTTTGAAGATAGCACGAGAACGGTAACCTTTCTTCTTGGCTTCATTCACATACTTGTCATCAAAGTGTTCTTTCAACCAACGGCCAGAGCTCGCTGAATGCTTCTGTTTACTCATTCGATTCCTAACTGAAATGCTTCTATCCAAGAAAGTATGGTATAAAATATAGTCTTCAAGCATAGATGGCGTTAAAATAGCGTTTTTCAACCCTTATATTAAATAAAATTGGCCGCGTAATGAACCTAAGCACCAAACAAAAGCAGCATCTTAAAGGCCTAGCACACAGTCTAAAACCTGTTGTGCTTATGGGCGCAAATGGACTCACTGAGGCTGTTCTAGCGGAAATCGAAATTGCACTGAACCACCACGAACTGATTAAAGTTAAAGTGGCATCAGAAGATCGCGAAACTAAACAGTTGATCATTGATGCCGTTGTTCGTGAAACTGGCGCAGAAAAAGTACAGACTATCGGTAATATTCTTGTACTGTTCCGCCAATCAGAGCAGCGTAAAATCGAAATTCCTCGCAAATAGAGTCTATCGTTATTCTCTATTTAGTCATGGATAAAGACAAAAAAGGTCGCATGTTGCGACCTTTTTGATTTCTGACCTTCAGTTAAATGTATTCAACTTTGTCAATTTCGAAATCTTTATCGCCACCTGGGGTAGCAATAATCACTTCATCGCCTTCCATTTTACCGATCAAACCGCGTGCAATCGGAGAACTAACAGAAATTCGGCCCAATTTAATATTAGCTTCATCTTCACCGACAATTTGATAACGCTTTTCTTCGTCGGTATTGACATCGATCACTGTTACTGTCGAACCAAAAATTACTTTACCCGTATTTTCCATTTTAGTGACATCAATCACTTGAGCAACAGAAAGCTTGTATTCAATATCGCGAATTTGAGCTTCGCAAATGCCCTGCTCTTCACGAGCGGCATGATATTCAGCATTCTCTTTTAAATCGCCAAGCTCACGCGCGGTTGCGATAGCTTCTGAAATTTGTGGGCGCAGTTTTAATAGCCTATCTAGCTCGGTACGCAGTAGCTGTTCACCACGTACTGTCATTGGAACTTTTTCCATTTTACACCTCATATGCCAAAGCTTTCTTTGGGCAAAACAAAACTACCCAACCTGTTAGGCTAGGTAGTAGATGGAACAACATAATTGCTGATTAGTGTAATCAAACTTTGTGACTAAATCACCTGAAATCAAGTGACTCTTTGATCATCTTTTGTCAATTGAATCAAAAAAAACGGCAGTGAAACACTCGCCACCACACTACAAGGCAAATCATTTCGCACAAAAAACCGACCCACATCACTAAAAAAAAATAAAAACAGAACAGATCAAACCAGCTTAAAAAACCAATTTTATTTTAAAAAAAACAAAGACTTGATATTTATTTACCACAAATAAAGCATCGTTCATAAGTCCGATTTATATCATTTTACTAACTAATAAGGGAACTTAAGGGTAAAAAGTAGCACAAGAAATATTAAAAGCACCTTGTCGTATATGATTTAAGGTTTTACACAAAGCTGACATATGCAACATGTTTGGGATTTATTATTTCTCTTAGGACGATACATACGTCGGAAATAAAAATTTATGGACAATAAATTAGGACTAAATAAGATGAACAAAACTCTGATTGCTCTAGCAGTATCAGCCGCAGCAGTGGCTACAGGCGTAAACGCAGAAGGCGTAAACCAAAGCAGTGACCAAGCTGGCTCTACAGTGTACAGCTCTCAAGGCAACACTCTAGAAATCGGCGGTCGTGCTGAAGCGCGTCTGTCTCTTAAAGATGGTAAAGCTCAAGACAACTCTCGTGTACGTTTGAACTTCCTAGGTAAAGTTGCGATCAACGACAGCCTATACGGTGTTGGTTTCTACGAAGGTGAATTCACAACAGCTGAAAATGGCAAAGATACCGATAAAGGTGACAGCGATCTAACTAACCGTTACGTTTACGCTGGTATCGGTGGTAACTTCGGTGAAGTGACTTACGGTAAAAACGACGGTGCACTAGGTGTTATCACAGATTTCACAGATATCATGTCTTACCACGGTAACTCTGCGGCAGATAAAATCGCTGTTGCAGACCGTTCTGACAACATGCTGTCGTACAAAGGTCAATTTGCAGACTTTGGTCTAAAAGCAAGCTACCGCTTTGCTGACCGTACAGACGCAACTGACGGTGGTTACGCTGATAACGGTGCTGACGGTTACTCAATCTCTGGTACCTACGCATTTTTTGACACTGGTTTCAAACTAGGTGCTGGCTACGCAGACCAAGATGAGCAAAACGAGTACATGGTTGCGGCATCTTACACAATCGCTGATGCTTATATCGCTGCTATTTACACTGATGGTGAGAAAGCAAAAACTAACGGTGATTACACGGGTTACGAAGTTGCATTTGGTTACAAACTACCAGGTTCATCTGCAATTACAGCAACTTACAACAACGCTGAAACTTTTGATGAGACTTCTGCAAATAACTTTGCAATTGACTACACTTACTACTTCAAGCCTAACTTCCGTACTTACATCTCTTACAACTTCAACATGATTGATGAAGGCGATAAGATCGGTGCAGTTGGTAACAACACTGGTACAGCAACTAAAGCAGATGCTGAAGATGAGCTAGCTCTAGGTCTTCGTTACGACTTCTAATCTATTGACTTAATGTCTTAGATGCCAAACGCCTGCTGACTAGCAGGCGTTTTTGTATCTCGCTATACTGTCAGTCACACTCTGTTTTGAAATACTGATTATGTCACTACTGCATCGCCGCTTTATCTCACTTGTTTCTTTTGTGCTGCTACTCAGTAGTTCTACCTTTACAGCCTTTGCCTACTCGCCACTTGAAGCCTTGCCTCAAGGCAGCCGTGTCGGGCTGCTGGTAAAGCCATTAGGTTCTGAACATATTTTCCAGCAAACAGACAATCTCGGTCTTTATTTTCCACCAGCCAGCACATTAAAGCTGGTTACTGCCCTAGCAGCCAAACTGGAGCTCGGCGATCAATATCGTTTTTCAACTACGCTCACGCACAGTGGCAATGACATCATCATTCGCTTTTCTGGCGATCCAACATTAACCAACCAAGATCTCAAAAATCTACTTACCACCCTCAAAAAACAAGGATTAAGTAGAATTAGTGGTGATCTCTGGTTAGATAATTCCACTTTTAGCGGTTACGACCGCGCAGTCGGTTCGCCGTGGGATATTCTAGGCGTATGTTATAGCGCCCCTTCTACAGCCATCACCTTAGATGGCAACTGCGTGCAGGCCTCTATTTATACTCAAGATGATGGAAAAACCCGCGTCTACGTTCCTGAGCAGTACCCGATTCATGTAACGACTAATGCGCAAACGGTTAGCAAACTCGAACAAGAAAGTACCCGTTGCGATTTAGAACTGACCACCTCTGAGCAAAATAATTACCAATTAAATGGCTGCTTAGCCGAGCGGAGTAAACCGCTACCGCTCAAATTTGCCGTGCAAGATCCTAACTTGTATACCACTCGAATGATCTATAAACAGCTAAAACAGGTCGGAATTAGCTTAGAAGGTGAAGTGAAAGTGGGCAGCAACCATACAGAAAAAGGACGTGTTATTGCAAAGCACCAGTCCCAGCCACTTGAGGTATTGCTAGAGATCATGCTCAAAGAATCGGACAATTTGATCGCTGATAGCCTCACAAAAACATTGGGGCGCCACTTTTTCATTCAACCGGGCAGCTTTAATAATGGTACCGAGGCAATTAAACAGATCATCTTCTCTCGCACTGGGGTCAATCTCGAACATGCTCAACTTGCTGACGGTTCCGGTTTATCACGAAATAATCGACTTTCGATCGACAGTATGGCTAATATCCTCAACTACATTTGGCAAAATGATCACACACTAGGCTTAATTGCGATAATGCCCAAAGCAGGCGAATCAGGCACTTTACGCTATCGTTCTAGCATGCGCGGGCAAGATGTTAAAGGGCAGTTAGTTGCCAAGAGTGGTTCGTTATACGGCAGTTATAACATGGCGGGGTTTGGCTTAGACAAACAGGGCAAGCCGAGTACTCTATTCGTCCAGTTTGTGACCGATTACTACCCAAATAATAGAAGCAGCCAACCTAATGTTACTGCTCCTATTACTCAATTTGAGACGCTTTTTTTCCAAGATGTGGTCAAATTCAGTCAGCTTAATCCTAAGAAGTAGTTAACCACATTGAAATAGATCCACATACCAGAAATATCAACCATAGAGGCCAGCACAGGGCTGACGAGCACAGCGGGGTCTAATTTAAACACTCGCGCAATTATCGGCAATATACCGCCAATAGTGGTCGAAATCGTCACTTGGATAAACAACGCCACTGCTATTGCCAAGGCAATACTTTGCAAGCTAAAGCCACCCGCTGAATTGGCATCACTAAATAACATAATGCGCGCGACCATCACCGCAGAAATCGCCACAGCAAGGCAAACAGCTACCCGGCTCTCTTTCCACAGCACAAGTAACCATTGACGCTTTTTTAATTCCCCAACCGCTAACGCGCGTACAACCAATGTCGCGGCTTGCGAGCCAGTATTGCCACCCGCCGCCGCGATGACTGGCATGTACACGGCTAATAACACGAGTTGGCTTAAAGTATCTTCGTATTGGGTAATAATAAGCCCTGATACGATGCCTAATAGCGCTAGCACAATGATCCAACCAATACGTTGTTTGACGTGTTCGAGCACACTAGTAGTTAAATAGCTTTGTGAGGTTTCGACCTCTGAATAAATAAAACCAAGTTGGTTAGCATAGTGACGTGCACGCATGTCATGACCATCTTTGTCTAATTCAGTTAATAGTTGTTGCACATACCCCACCGAGCAATGACGCAAAATAGCGACAGCCTCTTCAATAGGCATTACGGTGAGTAAATGTACCTGTTTCTCCTGCTCATACTGTAAAAATGCATTACGTGCTGCACCGATCTCTTCTTGAGAAAAGCTTGGTGAATTTTCAATATAGATGTTGCTCATTACCGTCATGGCGAATCTCCCGATTGGCAAAGGTAACGACCACCGAAATGAAACCCCAAACAACCCAATATCACAGCAGCGAATAATGCTGCAGTCATAAAAACGTTGATCAGTGATTTTCATCTCAATCTAGAGATAAGGAGAAAAATATAGAAAGGACTGAATAGAAAAGGAATGCCCTACCACCTAAGGTAGGAACGAAGATCGCCAGTACCGAAAGCGGTTATTTTTCTCCCTTCATACTAGGGGGATGGTCGGTATTGTTCATATAAATCTCCGAAGGTACTGCCCAATTAGCAGTGGCGAGAGTCTACCAAAAGTAAAACTAAAATACAGCCTGATTTTAAAGTTTTTAATTCATTCCAACTTATTGATAAGTAATCATAAAAATAGAATAAATAAGCAACCAATAAAAAAGCGCCCGCAGGCGCTTTAACGTTCACAATAGGCTTATTTTATCGTGACTCGAGCAAACTTACGCTTACCAACTTGATAAACGTACGTGCCAGCTGTTGGTAGATACTTAGTATCTTCGATTTTCTCACCGTCTTGCTTTGCGCCGCCTTGCTTAATCATTCGCATTGCATCAGACGTTGAGCCAACTAGGCCTGCATCTTTTAACAAGTTGGTAATTGCAATACCTGCATCAAATTCAAACTCTGGCATTTCGTCAGGCATTGCGCCTTTTTGGAAACGGTTAATGAATTCTTGCTCAGCCGCATCGGCATCGGCTTCTGAATGGAAGCGAGCAATAATTTCTTTAGCAAGTAAGATCTTAATATCGCGAGGGTTAGTACCACTTTCGACATCCATTTTAAACTGTTCAATTTCCGCTAATGGACGGAATGAAAGCAGTTCATAGTAGCTCCACATCAAGGTGTCGGAGATCGACATGATCTTACCGAACATTTCACTTGGTGATTCGCTAACACCGATGTAGTTATGCGCAGACTTAGACATTTTTTTCTCACCGTCTAAGCCGACAAGCAATGGCATCATCAACACAATTTGTGGCTTCTGACCATTGGCTTTTTGCAATTCACGCCCCATCAGTAGGTTGAATTTTTGGTCAGTACCACCTAACTCAACGTCCGTTTCCATTGCTACTGAATCATAACCCTGTAGGAGTGGATACATAAATTCATGAATAGCAATAGGTTGGCCGTTCGCATAACGCTTTTTAAAGTCATCACGCTCTAACATACGAGCCACGGTTTGGTTTGATGCTAGGCGAATCATACCTTCTGCACCTAATTGCGATAACCATTCCGAGTTAAACTGAATCTTAGTTTTAGCTGGGTCTAAGATTTTAAACACCTGCGTTTTATAGGTTTCAGCGTTACGCAATACGTCTTCACGCGTCAACGGTGGACGAGTGGTATTTTTACCACTTGGATCACCAACCATACCGGTGAAATCACCGATCAAAAACGTGACTTCATGACCAAGGTCTTGGAAAGTACGAAGTTTGTTTAAAATCACCGTGTGGCCAAGGTGAATGTCTGGTGCCGTTGGATCTGCGCCTAACTTAATGCGTAGTGGGCGACCTTCTTTTAGCTTCGCGATTAATTCTTCTTCTGGGATTAGCTCTTCAACGCCGCGTTTAATCTCAGCTAAAGCCGCTTCAATACTCGCCATTCTTGTTCACTCCTACAGATTTGGCAAAATTTAATAGTTGAACATCTTACTTGAATAGCGATGCTTTTTGAAACCAGTTAGACTAACGAACTGACCAATTTTTTTATAATTTACTAAACGAACCTGAATATGCTGTCTATTTTTGCTCGTCTTCCTTGGATACACAGAGCCCTTATCGCTTTTCTCAGTGCCATCATTGTATTTGCTCTGTTTTTTCTGCCCGCTCCAAAAGACCTATCGAGAGATCAAGAACGCTTGGAAATTGGTCGGCATTATCCACTGACAATAAACGCTGAAGCACTCTCCCCCGGCGTCTCCATCGCTCCATCAGCGGTATTGCGTTGGGAAAAGTATCAGGTTCGCCCAGGCGAAAGTACCGCCGTACTATTTCAACGTATTGGGCTATCTTCGCGTTTACTTTATCAACTCACATCGACTAATGATGATATTAACCACCAATTATCACGCTTAAACCCTGGTGATGAGCTGCAGTTCGGGTTTGATGAAAATAATGAGCTAATTCAACTCAAACGAAAAATTAATGCTTTTGAAAGTTTCCGCATTACCAAGTCTGGGAACAATTTCACCTCTGAATTTGATAAAAAAGAGGTGATGTACCAATACAATTATGCTGAAGCGAGCATTACCTCTAATTTCTGGAATGCTGCTATATCCGCGGGCCTGACAGCTAACCAAATTATGGAATTAGCGGGGATATTTGGCTGGGACATCGATTTTGCTCTTGATATTCGTGAAGGTGACCAGTTCAAATTGCTTTATCAAGAAAAAGTGGTTGAGGGTGAAATCATTGGTCGAGGAAATATTATTGCCGCCACCTTTACCAACCAAGGTACGCAGTTCACCGCCATTCTTGATGACAGCACGGGCAATTACTACGATGAAAATGGTCGTGCGATGAAAAAAGCCTTCTTACGCTCGCCTATCGATTTTCGTCGTGTGTCTTCAAACTTCAACCCAACGCGCCGCCACCCAGTGACAGGAAAAGTAACCGCCCACCGTGGTACTGATTACGCCGCTCCTGTTGGCACGCCAATTTGGGCCGCCGGTGATGGCGTTGTCGAGAAATCGAGCTATAACCAATTTAATGGTAATTACGTATTTATCCGCCATAGCAATACCTACATAACCAAATATTTGCACTTACAACGCCGCATGGTCAAAACCGGTCAGCGTGTTAAGCAAGGACAAACCATTGGTACTTTAGGTGGTACAGGGCGAGTTACGGGCCCGCACTTGCACTATGAATTTCTGGTTAACGGAGTGCATAAAAACCCAAGAACGGTCTCTTTACCGCAGTCAAAATCACTAACGGGCAAAGCGAAAACGACCTTCATTGCCAACGCACAAATTCGTATGGGTAAATTAGAACGCTATAGTCAACTATTGTACGCTAGCAAATAATAATTTGCTGATTTGATGACTAAAGATAAAGCCCAATGCTATGGGCTTTATCTTTGTCACGTTAGCTATTTTCACTGTCAGTCTCAACCCGTTGCCGCCCAAGCATCAGTAAACAAGGCGTCAATACTAAGGTTAACACCGTTGCAAAGGTCAACCCACCAGCAACTGCCGTCGCAAGCTGTGACCACCACTGGGTACTTGGCGCACCAAACTCAATTTTTTGGTTAATCAGGTCAATGTTCATTTCAAGAACCATGGGTAATAAACCAAGAATGGTTGTCACCGTAGTCAGCATTACCGGCCTTAAACGCTGCACACCTGTACGTAAAATTGCATCTTGCTTTGATAAGCCTCGGCGTAGCAATTGGTTGTAGGTATCAATCAGAACTATGTTGTTGTTCACCACTATGCCAGCCAGCGCGATCACACCAATTCCTGACATAATAATGCCAAACGGTTTTTGGAAGATCAGTAACCCAGCAAAAACGCCGACCGTTGAGAACAGCACCGCACTTAAAATGAGGAACGCTTGATAGAAACTGTTGAATTGGGTGACCAGAATTAGCGCCATAACAGCTAGGGCAATCAAAAATGCATTTTGCAGGAACGCTGATGAATGCTCCTGCTCTTCATTTTGACCACGCAACTTAAATTCAACACCGCTCGGTAAGTTTAGCTCAGACAAAGCTTGAGTCACTTTCGGTAACTCTAACGCAAGGTTATAGCCTTCATTGAGATCCGCCATAATGTCGATAACGCGCCGTCCATCAATACGCTTGATGGTATCTTGTTTATGGTCAGGCTTAATCTGAGCAAAGTTGGTTATCGGCACCAGACCAACTGGCGTGTTGACTCGCAATTGATCAAAGCGACCAATATCTCGCTTCTCTTCCGGATAACGAACCAAGATATCGACTTCTTCATTCGCATCATCAGGCAAGTAATCACCAATCTTTAAGCCATTAGTGACAAACTGAACCGTGTTGCCGACCAAGGTGGCGTCTGCGGAAAACCGTGAGGCATCATCGCGGCGAATATCAACACGCCAGTCAATACCCGCTTTGCTTGAAGTGTCACTAATATTGGTTAATGCGGGGTTATTATCCGCCCATTGTCTGACCATTTTTGCCGCCGCTTCAAGGTTTTCTGGGGTGCGAGCCGACATTTCGATCACAAGATCATTCTCAACCGGTGGCCCAGCATCGGGAAATTTATACTCAATTTCGACACCTGCAAATTGATCCGTCGCGACTTTGAGCTCTTCTATGATCGCTTTTACACTGCGCCGGTATTGCCAATCAACGGGAGTTATTTGAATTTGACCGATCTCATCTTCGCCACCAGTGCGAGTATAAACGCTTTCAAACTCCTCATGGCCCAGCATCACTTGCTCGATTTCCTGCATGATCACATCTTTCTCTTGAATAGAAAGGTCGCCATAAGATCGTACTTTGACATTAAAATAGGGCGGATCAACTTCAGGGAAAAACTCGGCACCTAGCCCTGCCTTGGCATAGGTAAAACCAATCGCAATCGCCAGTAAAATAGCACTGAGTAAGATTTTTAGTGGATGCTTAATCGCAATGGCAAGGGTGTGGTAATAAAGCTTAGTTATACCCGTTGCTTGTGTGAAATCACCATCATGCAATGCTAGCATTCGAGCCTGATTTTGCGTGGAGACATATTGTGGCCGTCCAATTAAACCACCTAGTACCGGCACGAATAACAATGCCATCACCAAAGAAGCAGCCAGTGTTGCTATCAAAGTTAACGGTAAGTACTTCATGAACTCACCGGTGACATCTGGCCAGAAAAGCAAAGGTGCAAACGCAGCCAGTGTTGTAGCGGTTGAAGCGGTGATCGGCCATGCCATGCGTTTTGCTGCGTCTCGATATGCCTGTTTACGAGGCGTACCTTCTTGCATGCGGCGATCAGCGAATTCCGTGACGACTATCGCCCCATCAACCAACATGCCAACGGCCATAATCAATGAAAACAGTACGATAATGTTAACGGTTAAACCAAACAGCGACAGAACCAACAACCCAGTTAGAAATGATCCAGGGATCGAAATGCCGACCAACAGGGCGGTTCTCATCCCCAAAATCGCGATAATAACAATTACCACCAAAATAATGGCAGAAAGAATATTGTTTTGTAGATCATTGAGCATGATCTCCACATCTTTGGATTCATCCCATGTGTATTTGACTAGTAAGTTGCTTGGCCATTCCTCTCGCTTTTGCGCTTCGTTCATTACCGCTTTGACTAGCTCCACAGTATCAATAATATTTTCGCCCGCCCGCTTTTTAACATCCAAAACCACCGCAGACTTACCATCTAAACGCGCAAAACTTTCTGGGTCACGAAATGCCCGCCGGACCGTAGCAATATCACCAAAAGTGATCACTTGCTTACCATCAACCTTAACTGGAAGCTCTAATACATCTTTCAGTGAGTCAAATACTGAAGGGACCTTCACCGAAAAGCGACCATAACCAGTATCTACAAATCCGGCAGCAACTACTCGGTTATTGAGCGCAATTAAGTTATAGATATCACCTTGGTCTAAACCGTAGCTCTCCATTAACAACGGATCGGCGATGATCTCAACAATATCGTCACGATCCCCTGCAATATCAACTTCCAGCACTTGACGATAACTCTCTAATTTATCTCGAAGTTGACGCGCAATTTGCACAATTGTTCTTTCAGGAACAGTACCGTACAACACCACCGACAATACCGGCTGCTCAGAAGCTAGCGTCACTTCATTGACCGTCGGCTCATCACTGTCTGCTGGTAGTTTTGGCTCTGCTAAGTTAACCGCATCTCGAACATCTGCCATTGCTTTATCTAGATTAACGCCAACATTAAACTCCAACACCACCGAAGCATGTCCTTCAGAAGCATTCGAAGTCATCTCTTTTACTCCCTCAATCGAGCGCATTTCCTGCTCTAAAGGGCGTACGATAAGACGCTCGGCATCACTCGGTGAAATGCCTTGATGGCTGACAGAAACGTAGATGATTGGAATTGTGATGTCAGGGCTAGACTCTTTCGGAATGGTCAAATAGGTTGCAACCCCCGCAATTAAAATCAACAGCAGTAATGACAGCATGGTTCGCGAACGTGATAGCGCCGCATCAATGATGGAAAACATCGCGCCTCCTACTGGGCTTCAGCGTTTGCTTGCTTGACCGCAATCACTTGATCGCCATCTCGCACAAAACCTTGCCCAACGGTGATAATATCAACCTTCTCACCAAGCCCAGTTAGCCATACTCCGTCTTGCTCTGCTTTGACGAGATTGATAGGCATAAAACGGACGCGATCTTCAACTAAGGTTTTAACGCCAAGGTTGCCATCAGCATCCAAAGCAAGCATCGCAGGTGTGACTTTTACGGCAAGTTGTGTTTCTAGACTGAGCTCTACCTCTGCGCTAACGCCGGCTGGAATGGCCTGATTTGGGTTAGCCAGTTCAACTTCAATAGCAAAAGTATTGGTGGTCGGTGAAGAAACCCGTGAAATATACCTCACCCGACCTTCTACCGTTGAATCATCAATAAAACGAATTGTGGCGAGCTGATCTTGTTTTATTTTCTGGATATGTCTCTCGCTCACATCCGCTTCGATGACTAATTTACTTAAATCAATAAACGTCGCTATCGGATCACCGATACCAACAAAGTCACCCTTTTCTACCAAAAGGTTTTCAACAATACCGTCAAAAGGAGCAACCACCGAGGTATTACGCAACGCTAATTTTGCACGGCTTTCCATCGCCTTGGCATCGGCTAAAGCTGCCTGCGCGGTAGCAAACGCCACCTCACCTTGCAAACCTCGATTTTTCAATGACTGCGCGGCTTTAAACTCTTTTTGCTTCACTTGTAAAAGCGCTTTAGCGCTGTCTAGTTGTGCGGCTAAATCACCTTTATCAATGGTAACGATTGGTTGCCCTTTGGTGATTGATTGACCTTTAGTAGCTGTTAATTGAGTAATTTTCCCCGCAATTTCAGCGCCAATCGTTGCTACGCGATCCGGTGCCGTTCGACCGTATAAATCAATGCGTTTATCGGTTTGTTGTGCTTGAAATGATTGGTAAACAACTTTAGCTAAGGGAATTGTTGTGACGGATTTCTGGCGAGGTTCTTCGGCTTTCAATGAACCAAGTCCTAGCCAAAGAGCAAGAAGCAGGATGAAAAAAGTAGAAATAAGCCATGGTCTTTGCGTAAAAAAGCCACCAAACTGTCGGTTGCTCGCCTGAGTATCTGGCATAGATAATCCCTTATTATGTTATTGCCTGAACGGCAAAGCCCTACGAAACATCCTCATACGTAGGGCTTGTTAACTAGTTTATTTGTCTAGCTAAATATGCATCATTTATACGCTAAATGATGCACCACAACCGCATGTTGTTGTGGCATTAGGGTTATTCACAAAAAAACGTGAACCTTCCAACCCTTCGGTATAATCAACAACACCGCCAATGAGATATTGTAAGCTCATAGGGTCAACCACTAGGGTTACACCGCTATTAACAATAGTGGTATCACCTTCGTTGACATTTTCATCAAAGGTAAAACCATACTGGAAACCGCTACAACCACCACCTGTAATGTATACACGCAGCTTTAATGCAGGGTTTTCTTCTTCAGCAATTAACATTTGAACGCGTTTTGCAGCTGTATCAGAAAACGACAATGGTACGTTTACTTCACTCACGATGACCTCTCTCACTCGTGTAAATACCCGTCAGGTTTATACCTTTCCAACTTGAAACTACAGCGGAATTGGCTACGTTCGCTCACCCCATCACATCGTTTATCTATGCTCATGAGGGTTAGCTCACCAGCAGCCTACTGCAACTGCAAGTTGTTTGGGTATATTATGATCAATTCATACCTGCAAAGGTGACTCTTTTTTAATAATGAGTCGATTATCCAATACCTGACCTATTCGTTCAAGTATTCACCATCACTTAACTTAAACTCTGATTTTACAGAGAGTGAACAGCAAACTAGTGGTTGTATCACCGGTTGTACACCATGTTTAACACCGCTGGCTGTGAAAGCGCTCAGAAAATCAGTGAAAAAAAGTGTCTTTGGCCCATTTGGGTATACAATGCCCCGCAACTGGTCCGAACGAGCAAAAGAGGATAAATCCATGACCAAATCAGCAGAGCTTTACCAAAAAGCACAACGATCTATTCCTGGCGGTGTTAATTCTCCAGTCCGTGCTTTTAATGGTGTTGGCGGCTCGCCGATTTTTATCGACCGCGCAGATGGCCCTTTAATTTTTGATGCCGATGGCAAAGCCTATATCGATTACGTTGGTTCTTGGGGGCCAATGATTTTAGGTCATAACCACGTGGTTATCCGTGAAGCAGTGATCAGCGCAGCGCAGCGCGGCCTAAGCTTCGGTGCACCCACTGAAATGGAAATTGATATGGCAGAACTGGTCTCTGAACTGGTGCCATCGATGGAACAACTGCGCATGGTTAGTTCAGGTACTGAAGCTACTATGAGCGCGATTCGTTTAGCTCGTGGATATACTGGCCGCGATAAAATCATGAAATTCGAAGGCTGCTACCATGGCCACGCTGATAGCTTGCTGGTGAAAGCTGGTTCTGGCGCACTAACTTTGGGTCAACCAAGCTCTCCAGGTGTTCCGGCTGACTTTGCTAAACATACCTTAACCGCAACGTTTAATGATTTAAATTCAGTCCGTGAGCTATTTGCCGCGAATAAAGGTGAAATTGCCTGTATTATCGTTGAACCTGTTGCTGGCAACATGAACTGTATTCCACCAGTTGAAGGCTTTCATGAAGGGCTGCGTGAAATCTGTGATCAAGAAGGCGCACTACTGATTTTTGATGAAGTCATGACTGGTTTCCGTGTTGCTTTAGGTGGCGCTCAAGCATACTACAACATAAAACCTGATTTAACGACGTTAGGTAAAGTGATTGGCGGTGGCATGCCTGTTGGCGCATTTGGTGGACGTAAAGAAGTGATGCAATATATCGCACCGACCGGGCCTGTTTACCAAGCGGGGACGCTATCAGGAAACCCTGTGGCAATGGCAGCTGGTTATGCATGTTTATCGCTACTGAAAGAAGAAGGCAATGAAAAACGCCTAAATTCGAAAACTAAGCAGTTAGCTGATGGATTTAAAGAATTAGCAGACAAACACGGTATTCCAATGGTGGTTAACCAAGTGGGTGGCATGTTCGGCTTCTTCTTTACCGAACAAGAACGTGTGACATGCTATGAAGAAGTAACAAAGTGCGATGTTGAACGCTTTAAACGCTTCTTCCATTTAATGCTTGAGCACGGTGTATACCTAGCGCCTTCTGCTTTTGAAGCGAGCTTTACTTCATTAGCTCATGGCACCAAAGAGATTGAAGCAACACTAGAAGCGGCTGATCGCAGCTTAGCGATTATTGCATCTGAAGCTTAAACACTATCTTTTGTGTCCCTATCGTTAGGAACACGTACCATAAAGGCTGCACACGCAGCCTTTTTTATTGCCAATTTAGTACAACTAGCACACCAAGTACGAGCAAAGTGAGGGCAAACCAAGGCACTTTGCGCCGCTGATGTGACTTTCCACTGCACTCTTTTTCATTGTTGCAACACCCCATATCCACAGTTCCTCATTGATAACGCGCTGATTTGCAGCCATTATAAAACCAATACCTTATTTTGTGAGAATAAAACGTGCCTGAAAAAATAAAAATAACCTCTAGTCATTGGGTGTTGGTGTTTGCACTACTGGCTTCTGCAATAGCGTGCTATTTACTAGTCGAGCCTTATATTAACTCCATTGTGATGGCCTTTATTATTTCGTTACTGATGTTCCCTATTCACGAATGGCTTGAACGCAAAATGCCGAAACATAAAAATACTGTTTCGCTCATTTCCTGCGTGATCTTAACTTTTATTATTGTGATTCCATTGCTATTTGTTTTCGCGGCGATCGTCCAACAAGGCTCTTTATTTTCTCAAAATATGTATCAATGGGTGACTCATGGCGGCATCCAAACCGTTTTTGCTCATCCTTGGGTGGTTAAAGGGTTATCGATCGCTAACCAATACTTACCTTTTGATGAAATACAGCCACAACAGATCGCACAAAGAGTAGGACAATTTGCCACTTCATTTGGCTCGAATCTGGTCAGTATTAGTGCAAGAATCCTTGGCGATGCCACCAACTTTTTGATGGATTTCTTTTTGATGCTGTTCGTGTTGTTCTTTTTATTACGCGATCACGACAAAATCATCAATGCCATTAGGCACATACTGCCATTTTCACGCACCCAAGAAGACAAGCTACTATCTGAAATTGAGCAAGTCTCTAAATCAGCAGTAATGGGGTCATTTTTGACAGCAATAGCACAAGGGTTTGCTGGTGGTTTGGGAATGTGGCTTGCAGGTTTCCCTGGCCTATTCTGGGGAACCATGATGGGCTTTGCCTCGTTCATTCCAGTCGTTGGTACAGCATTAATTTGGATTCCAGCCACCGCTTATTTATTTTTGATAGGCGATACAACTTGGGCCATTTTCCTTGCGGTTTGGAGCATTGCAATTGTCGGCTCTATCGATAACCTACTTCGCCCACTATTAATGCAAGGCAGCTCAGGTATGAACACTTTACTGATTTTCTTTTCATTACTAGGTGGTATTCAACTATTTGGTTTGATTGGCTTAATTTATGGTCCATTGATTTTTGCCATTACCATGGTGCTGTTCAACATTTATGAAGAAGAATTTAAAGAGTTTCTAAACCAGCAAGACAACAACTAAATACAGCAGAAATAACTTCAAGCAAGGGGGCGATTATGCGAAAATCGCCCCCTATTTTTTAGCGTAGAGCTCCCCATGTTAACTTACACCGCACCGAGTCAAATTGCCCAACGTCAACTCGCTTATTTCGCCGATAAGCATGTTTTAGTTGCCGGAGAGGTTGAAGACCTATTTCCGGTTGAATTAACTCATCATTGCCGTTCAGTTTCGGTGTTCACTACCCATTATGGTTACTATCGCCAGTTAAACGCTCATAGCCAAATACAACGATATTTTGGCGCTCAATTTGTAGCAGAAACCAACGCTGATCTGATCTTACTTTACTGGCCTAAAGCTAAGTTGGAAGCGGAGTATCTGCTTGCCATGCTACTTGCTAAATTGGGTAAAGATACCGAGGTCGTGGTGGTTGGTGAAAATAGATCCGGTGTAAAGAGCATCGAAAAAATGTTCCAACCCTACGGCATCGTAAAAAAGTATGACTCTGCGCGTCGTTGTTCTTTTTATTGGGGGCAGTGTAGCGAGCAAGCAGCCACCTTTGACATCAATGGCTGGTTCAAAACCTATCAAGTTCAATATCAACAACATTCATTGATTGTGAAAAGTCTACCAGGTGTATTCAGCCATGGTGAGTTTGATCTCGGTAGCCAGTTATTGCTCGACACACTACCAAACCTCAAAGGTAAAGTGCTTGATTTCGGTTGTGGTGCTGGTGTGCTCGGTGGTGTTATGGCAACACTCAATAGCAGTATTGAGTTGGAAATGTGTGATATTAGCGCACTGGCTATTGAATCAAGTAAAGCAACTTTAGCCGCTAATGGCTTAAGCGGAAATGTGTTTGCTTCAGATGTCTATTCAGATACAAACAGCGACTACCAATTTATCGTTAGCAACCCACCATTCCATTCAGGTTTAGAGACTAGCTATAGCGCAACTGAAACCTTACTCGCGGATGCACCAAGCCATCAAACATCGGATGGTGAGCTATTTATCGTCGCCAATAGTTTTCTAAAATATGCCCCGATTATCAATCACGCCTATGGTAATTGTGAGACGATAAATAAGACTAATAAATTTGTCATTTATCATGCTAAGAAGTCTTAAAATATTTCATTTTGACGGTTAAAATGATCGAACTACCGCCGTGTCACCCACTGTTATACCTAATTTTGCGTTGATGACAACACTTTCAATAGGACTTACTTGTCAAAGTAAAAAAACTTGTTAATTTCGTTGCTTTAAGTTTTCTTTGTTTTTCATTTGCTTTAACTGGAAACGGTTAAAGCCTCACAGAAAGTAACGCTTTTTTCTATGTTTAGGTTCTCTCGTAAGCAAAAATTCAAACGCCTGCAAAACACATTGATGCTGGCTTTTCTGGTACTCAGTATCACCCCTTTGACGGTGATGGCCATCTTTTTCCTCCAATCACACAGTCAAGATTTGCAAGAACAAAGCACCTCCCACTTACTTTCCGTTCGTGATAACAAGCAGCAGCAATTGTTCGACTACTTCGCAGCAAAAGAATCAGAAGTGATGGGTTTTGTTCGTTCAGAACTTGCCTATGCTAGTGGTGGGAGATTTTACGGTTTAGTTAATGCATTTCAAAGACTTGGGCCAGATATTGCACAGGCTCGAGAACATGCGCAGCAGCGCTACATCCCAGGTTCTGGCGATCAAATAAAAACGTCAATTTTGCCTCAATCAAGTAGCTATGTGGGCAGTGAAAGATATCGTTTGTTGCATAAACGCTATCACTGGGCTTATTTAGAATTACTTAAACGCTCGGATTTTGATGATATCTTATTAGTCGATATTGCTGGTGACGTCGTTTATTCAGTCTATAAATATGATAACTACGGCACGAACCTATTAACCGGAAAATATAAAGACTCCAATATAGGAAAAACCTTCCGCCGTTTGACACAAGAAGTCAGCGAGCATCATAAAAGTAATGGGGAATATACTCCGGTCATCGTTTCCGATTTTTCACCACAAGATGGCAAACAAGTCGCGTGGCTAGGGGCACCGATCATTCAGCAAGGTTATCTGCACAGTTATGCCATGTTCCGTTTGCCAAATAATGGCATTACAAAACTGATGGCTGATACCAATAAAACCTCACAAATAAGAACCTTGCTAGTGAGTCAAGATCACCTCTCCCGTACCTTGGAATATCAACAAGCAGAAATCGATAAAAGCCAAAAGGTGATTGATCTGGCGCTCTCTGGAATCAGTTCAGTTGGCACCTATACCAATACCTTAGACGAAAAAACCATCGCGGCCTACACTCCGATTATCACCACTGGCCTACAGTGGGCTTTAGTCGTTGAACTTCCAGAGAAAGAAGCTTACGCACGAGTCCACCAGCTAGAAAAACTGTTTATTTTTGCCATGCTGACAGCCATTATTTTAGTGGTCATCGCCTCTCACTACTTATCCAACTTCATTACGTCTCCACTATTGAAGCTGACATGGGCTGCCGAAAAAGTATCCGCAGGTGATCTGGATGAAAACGTCATCAATACTGAACGCAAAGATGAGATCGGCCGTTTGGCGGTTAGCTTTGAACGCATGCAACGTTCTATTCGTGAAAAAATGCAGTTGATCAAATCGCAAAACAAAGAACTTGAAAGCAATATCCAACTGATCCGCAAACAAAATGAAGAACTACACTTAGCCAATAAATTAAAAGATGAATTTCTCGCGACCACCTCACACGAATTAAGAACACCTTTGCACGGTATGGTGGGGATTGCAGAAGCCTTAGTCTCTGGGGCCAATGGCCCGATTACGGCTGATCATCGTTACCAATTAGGCATTATCATCAGCAGTGGACAACGCTTAGCAAACTTAGTTGATGACCTATTGGACTACCATAAAATGCGTTATGGCAGTTTGGATATCAACCGCTGTGCTGTTGATCTCTCTAGCGCAACCCGTTTAGTGTTAGAGCTTTCAAGCCACCTACTGGGTAAAAAACCAATACGCATTATTAACCAAGTCCCTGATGAATGTGTTTGGGTTTCAGCCGATCCACAAAGACTCGAGCAGGTACTCTATAACTTAATCGGTAATGCGATTAAATATACGACTGAAGGTAAAATTGTTATTTCAGCCAATGTCGTCGATGACAAGATTCGTGTGCAAGTCGTCGATACTGGGCAAGGAATTCCAGCAGAACAGCTTGAGCATATTTTTGAACCTCTTATTCAAGCAGGACAAGATGCAAGTCGCTACCGTCAAGGTGCTGGACTTGGGCTTTCGATTAGCCGTCAACTGATTGAACTGATGCACGGTACGCTGTATGTCAGCAGCCAGCCTATGGTAGGTACTACCTTTAGCTTTACCCTACCGATAGCCTCAGACCAAGAGATCCAATTTGCCAGTCATATAGAGCCGCGCCACTTCCAAGCACCTGAAATTGCAGAAATAGAGCAGCCAGAAGCGAGCACTCTCCCTGATAATAATTCTGGTCCACTGCTTCTAGTCGCTGATGATGAACCCGTCAATTTACGAGTGTTAGACAGTTTCTTACGCTTAGAGGGCTATCAAGTCCGCACAGTAAAAGATGGCAATGAAGTATTGGCGGCCGTTGAACAACAAAAACCAGAACTGTTGCTACTCGATATCATGATGCCAGGTCTTAGCGGTTATCAAGTTTGTGAAAAACTCAGAGAACAGTACGACCACGCTGAGCTGCCTATCATTATGCTTACCGCATTAAATCAGACTGATGATCGTGTTCGTGGCTTTGATGCTGGTGCTAATGATTACCTATCAAAACCATTTAATAAACATGAATTAGCAGCTCGTATCGTGGCTCATCTATCTGCTAGTAAGGCAGAGCAGCGCCGCATCGAAAACAAACAACTACAGCAAGAACTTAAACATCGGGCCATGGTCGAAGCCAGCTTACTAGAAACACAAGGGCGCCTTCTTGAACAACTAGAGTCAGCACCAGAGGCAATTATCTGCATTCGAGATGACCATAAAGTACGTTTTGCTAATGAGGCCGCCGCTAGGTTATTCAGGCGCAGCCAGGAGCAGTTAAAACGCTCTAATGCCGATGAATTGATCGCACCAAAGTACTTAGTTGTCGATCAAGAACACTATTGCGGCAATATCGATATTTATGTCGATGATACTCGTCAGCACATGTCTGCCGATATTCTACGATTACCAGAAGGCTCTGGGCTGCAAGCTATGTATATTTTTAATGTTGGGGGAAATATTAACGCCGCTCGCATTAATAATCTGGAAACCGCCATCGAAGCACTCTCGAGTTATGCTTTTGAAGGTGATAGAGAGAAACTTCAACAATTAAAAGAGCTCGGTGGGGAGTTTACCCGTATTGCTGACAAAGTATCGGGAGATAACCAGTCAAAGCAAGATCTGATGCGTGAAGTTCTAGTAGAGGCCATGACTTGTGCTTTAGATTACTGGGAGCGAGTGACTAGCCAAAGCAAGTTTACCTTCGCCGAACAAAGTGGCTTGTGGCGGGTGTATCTTGATAGAAGCACTCTGCAGACAAGGACATTAGATAAATACTTGCGAATAGAGACACTACCAAAAACCCCTCGTTGGCGGACAGTTCTAAACTCTTTAGATTACATTTTAGAGCACTGCCAAGAGCAAGGACCGGAACGGGCTCATATCGAAACTCAGCGTGACAAACTACAAAAACTGCTGACTAGCTAATGCTATATTGTCTACACAAACCCGCCTAGTGCGGGTTTTTTATTACCGCTAGCCAAGGCATCACCGATGGCCACATAATCTCTCTTATACCAATCACAGTAAATGAGTGATCAGAAATAGCGCAGGAAAAAGACTTGAGAACAAGGCAGGATTTTTCGATAAGTAGTTATTCTACAATCAAAAATTCTAACGCAGTTATCGAGTATTTTAACCAGCTAGGATGAACAGTTATTTACTACGATTGGTATTACCTATCTCCAAAACGCTTTTCTAGTGTCTGATGTCGTTTAGTGGCTTAAAATTTTAACCGAGTATTGGCAGGCAAAAACCTTGCTTTACAAAAGAAAAAAAGAGGTAAAAACAACATAAAGATTCCAGTTAAAGAGTCAGAGGATTCTCATTCAACAGTGAAAAATCACCAATAGTATTGAGTAAAGATAGAGATTGCGAACCGAATCACAACAATTCGGCAGATTTAATTTAGGTACGCAAATTAACGAAAAATCTAAGGCGTGAGCAAGATCTCCACTTACAAGAAAATCAAAAAAAACCTTTTAAATAAAGGCCAAAATACGTAGTGAACACTTACATAAAGTGGAATACTTATAGTTATTCGAGAGGTTGATCACTGTCGATAAATTGAACAACATTGAGAGAAAATCGATAATATTGACGTTTATGACGTCAAAGTGTCATGTTTTGACGTTTTTAACGGGAATTGGAATTGATAATTTTCTCTGCAAGGTGTCTTCTTACTCCTACCAAAGGTCTACAGGCCACTCAAGTTGACTCACTCCTCCGGTTTGTTAACAGATAATGAGGTAGGCCTTGGAGAGTGTTTATCAATTGATAACATTCAAATCCATTAGTGAAATGAAAGCAAATAGTAAGGAACAGCTATGCTTGCCAATATAAAAAAAACAGCACTAGCCGCAGCAGTAATCGCCGCTGCAGCAACGAGTGTTTCAGCTCCAGCAGCTGCACGTAGTGAGCTAACTATCGTACCGGATTTCTACCCTACAATGGTGCGCAACTTTAACCCGTACCTAGCAACAAACCTACGTACTACAACTGACTTCATCTACGAACCTCTTGTAGTATTTAATGAAATGCACGGTAATACTCCGGTAATGCGTCTTGCTGAAGGCTTTAAAATGTCTGATGACTTGATGAGCGTTACATTTGATATCCGTAAAGGTGTTAAATGGTCTGACGGCCAAGCATTTACAGCTGATGACGTTGTGTTCTCTTATGCCCTTTTACAAGGCAAGCCAGAACTTGACCAACGTGGTATCAATAAGTGGGTAACTAGCGTTGAAAAATTAAACGAGTACCAAGTTCGTTTCCGCCTAACAGAAGCAAACTCTAACGTACCTTATGAGATCTCTCTGGTTCCTATCGTTGCTGAGCACGTATGGAAAGATGTGAAAGATCCAACAACCTTTACCAATGAAAACCCTGTAGGTACTGGTCCATTTACCGAGATCGACACATTCACTCCTCAGCTTTATATCCAATGTCGTAACCCGAATTACTGGGATGCAGCAAGCCTTGAGGTAGACTGTTTACGTGTTCCTCAAATTGCAAACAATGACCAACTTCTAGGTAAGATCGTAAACTCTGAGCTTGATTGGACATCATCATTCGTTCCAGATATCGATCGTACTTATGCAGCAGCAAGTCCAAATCACCATTACTGGTACCCTGCAGCGGGCACTCAAGCATTTATGATTAACTTCAAGAATCCAGATGCAGCGAAAAATGAAGCGTTAACAAACGTAGACTTCCGCCGCGCATTCTCTATGGCTCTTGATCGTCAAACCATTATCGATATCGCATTTTACGGTGGCGGTACTGTCAATGACTTCGCATCAGGCTTAGGTTACGCATTTGAAGCTTGGTCAGATGAAAGTATTCACAATAAATACAAAGGCTTCAACACATACGATGTAGAAGGTGCCAAGAAACTACTAGCTAAAGCTGGCTTCAAAGACGTAAACAACGATGGTTTTGTTGATACACCATCAGGCAAGTCTTTTGAGCTACTAGTTCAGTCTCCAAACGGTTGGACTGACTTTAACAACACCGTACAGCTAGCTGTAGAGCAACTTGGTGAAGTTGGCATTAAAGCACGTGCGCGTACACCAGAATTCGCAGTATACAACCAAGCCATGCTTGAAGGTACTTACGATGTTGCGTACACCAACTACTTCCACGGTGCCGATCCACATCTATACTGGAACAGTGCTTACAACTCAGCACTACAAGGTGGTGAAGGTATGCCTCGTTTCGCGATGCACTTCTTCAAAAATGAGAAGCTAGATAACTTACTTGATAGCTTCTACAAAACAGCCGATAAGAACGAGCAACTAGAAATCGCTCATGGTATTCAGCAAATCATCGCTGAAAATCAAGTAACGGTTCCTGTAATGTCTGGTGCATATATGTTCCAGTACAATACAACTCGCTTCACTGGTTGGTGGAACGAAGAAAATCCAAAAGGCCGTCCAAACATTTGGGCTGGTATCCCAGAGCGTCTATTGCATGTACTGGACCTAAAACCAGTTAAATAAGTAGAAGTTCAATCCTTGCGGCGTACCTTGTACGCCGCTGATAAAAATCCCCTTTAATACCTATTAAAAGTATAGCGCTCGTCGTTAGGGGATTTATCGCTCTAAATTTCGCTAGGAGCGACCTGAAACCAGATACAGGATAAAACTGGGTGAGTAAGGTGTGAGTTATGGGTTATTTTTTAAGACGTTTGTCGTTCTATTTTATCGCGTTGCTAGTCGCAGCAACTTTAAACTTTATTATTCCGCGAGCGATGCCAGGTGATCCAGTTACCATGATGTTCGCGAATGCAACAACACAAGTAACACCAGAGCGAATTGCTGCAATGAAACAGCTTCTTGGCTTCGTTGATGGTGGATATTTAGTTCAATATGTAACCTACATAAAAAGCATTTTAAGCTGGGAGCTAGGTACATCGATTAAATTTTACCCTTTGAGTGTTAATGAGTTACTTGGTAGTGCTTTTGGTTGGTCACTATTTCTAGCTGGCACGGCGGTAGTTATCTCTTTCTCTATCGGTTCCATTTTAGGTATTTTCGCTGCATGGAAGCGTGGTAGTCGCTATGACACTTTCGTTACCCCAGGCATGTTAGTTATTCAGGCGGTTCCACAGGTCGTTATCGCGATGATCGCCATGTTTACCTTTGCTATTGGCTTACAGTGGTTCCCTACAGGCTACGCCTATACTGCAGGAGTAACGCCAGATTGGACCAGTTGGACATTCATTAAAGATGTGGCTTACCACGCTTTCCTTCCTCTGGTTTGTGCTTCGTTAGTCCAAATCGGTGGGTTCTTGGTCAACATGCGTAACAACATGATTAACTTGTTGGCAGAAGACTACATCACTATGGCAAAAGGTAAGGGCTTAAGCGAAAACCGCGTAGTCTTTAACTACGCTGCACGTAATGCTCTATTACCAAGTGTAACGGCACTGTCGATGTCTCTTGGTATGGCGATTGGTGGCCAGCTCATCATCGAAATTATCTTTAACTACCCAGGTCTTGGTACGGTTCTCTTTAACGCTATCAACGCTCGTGACTACCAAGTACTGCAAGGCCAATTGTTAATTATGACTCTGTTTATGCTGTTCTTTAACCTACTAGCAGACATGCTGTACGTCGTTCTTGACCCTCGCCTACGTAAGGGAGGTAAATAATCATGAAAGATCTTATTAAACTTGTTCGTGGTAATACCGTTGCCATGGTTGGCGTGGTGATTCTCAGTGCATTCTTATTTATCGCTTTAGCAGCACCGCTTATCACAAGCCACGCTCCTGATAAACGCACGGGTAATCCACATGAATATCCATCATTTGTCGTAAAAGCAGCCAAAGCTGATCCAAATGGTTGGGTCGCTGAAAACCTAGCAACAGACCGCCGTACGCTGTTAATGTCAAAAAAAGCTGATCACGTACTTGGTACATCACGTATGGGTCGTGACATCTGGTCACAAGTTGTTTATGGCGCACGCGTTTCCCTAGCGGTTGGTTTTGGTGCCGGTATTACCGTCTGTTTCTTGGCAACCGTAATCGGTGTTTCTGCTGGTTACTTTGGCGGAAAAATCGATGATTTTTTAACCGCAGCGATGAATATCATGCTGGTTATTCCTCAGTACCCACTTTTATTTGTGGTCGCCGCCTTCATTGGTGAGGCCGGGCCATTAACTATCGCGCTAATCATCGGTTGCACCTCCTGGGCATGGGGCGCACGTGTTGTTCGATCGCAAACACTCGCATTACGTGAGAAAGAGTTTGTAAAAGCGGCTGAAGTGCTCGGTGAATCCTCCTGGCGCATCATTTTCATTGAAATTTTGCCAAACCTTATCTCTATCGTTGGTGCAAGTTTCATTGGTTCTGTGATGTACGCCATCATGATGGAAGCGACCATTTCATTCCTTGGTCTAGGCGATCCCAACACCATCAGTTGGGGCATCATGCTGTACAACGTACAAACCTCATCTTCAATGCTGATCGGCGCTTGGTGGGAACTGCTCGCTCCATGTATTGCTTTGACGCTTCTCGTTACAGGGCTTGCACTGCTTAACTTTGCCGTCGATGAAATTGCGAACCCTCAGTTACGTTCACACAAAGGCATGAAACGTTGGAAAAAACTGGCAGCTCAAGACAAAAAAGAGCGTAAGCCTGAAGAACAACTACCACCACAAAACAATGCACTTTGGAGCGGAGATAAATAATTATGACATCACCACTTATTTCAATCCGTAACCTATGCGTAGACTACATTACTGACGCTGGCGATGTCCGTGCTTGTAATAATGTCAGCTTCGATATTGCTCCAGGCGAGGTTTTTGGCCTAGCGGGTGAGTCTGGTTGTGGTAAATCAACCGTTGCATTCTCCTTAATGCGTCTGCATAAGCCGCCTGCATTTATTACTGGTGGCGAAGTGATCTTCAATGGCGAAGACATCATCCAATACAGTGATGAACGCATGCAATCATTTCGTTGGAGCCAGATGTCGATGGTATTCCAAAGTGCAATGAACGCATTAAACCCAGTATTGACCATGGAAGAACAGTTCTGTGATGTGATTATGCGTCACACCAACATGACACGTGAACAAGCGAAACGCCGTGCTGAAGGGTTATTGGAAATCGTTGATATTCACCCTAGCCGCTTGAACGATTACCCACACCAGTTCTCTGGTGGTATGCGTCAACGCTTGGTCATCGCGATTGCGCTCGCACTCAACCCTAAAATGATCATTATGGATGAGCCGACCACTGCACTAGATGTCGTGGTTCAACGTGAAATTTTGCAAAAAATCTACGCTCTGAAAGAAGAATTTGGATTCTCAATTTTGTTTATCACTCATGACTTATCTTTGATGGTCGAGTTCTCAGACCGCATTGGCATCATGTATTCAGGCGAATTAATTGAGGTTGCACCTTCTAAGCAAATTTTGCAAAGCCCTTACCACCCTTACACAAAAGGGTTGGGAAGCTCTTTCCCTCCATTAACTGGCCCAAAAACAAAGCTAACTGGTATTCCTGGCAATCCACTTAACTTGCTAGATATTCCTCATGGTTGTCGCTTTCAGGCTCGCTGTGATCGCGTCCATGAGGCGTGTACAAAAATACCAACGGCTTTGCGCCAAATAGAGCCTAGTCGCTTCTCCAATTGCCACCTTTACGGTGAACCAATTGCTCAAATGAAGCTGTAGAACAAGTGCTGTATTAAAAGAATTTCTGGAGACAATTATGAGCAAAGAGCTTGGTCAATTACTGGTAGAAGGTAAAAATCTGATTAAGGATTTTCCACTCAACAGTAACGCCCTTAAACAACCGATGATGCGAGCCATTAACGACGTATCATTCAAAATGTATAAAAGTCGTGGTTTATCTGTCGTAGGTGAGTCTGGTTCAGGCAAGTCAACTACCGCCAAAATGATAGCTAAAATGTACGCTCCAACCGATGGCATCATCGAATACAAAGGCCGCGACATTCAAGAAATAACATCACGTAGCGATCTAATGCACTACCGTGAAGGTGTACAAATGGTATGGCAAGACCCATTTGGCTCTTTAAACCCAACGCATACGATTTTCCACCATATTGCGCGTCCACTGTTGATCCACAAAAAAGTGACGTCTGGTAATAAAAAGGAACTAGAAGAACGAGTTCACGATCTTCTCGAACAAGTTGGGCTGATCCCGCCAAAAGAGACGGCAGCTAAATACCCGCACCAACTTTCTGGTGGCCAGCGTCAACGCGTTAACTTAGCACGTAATATTGCGGTGGGGGCTGAAGTTGTACTTGCTGATGAACCAACGTCAATGCTAGATGTATCAATTCGTGCCGGTGTTTTAAACCTGATGGAAGAGATGAAGTTTGAAAAACAAATGTCACTTCTATACATCACCCACGATATCGCGACCGCACGTTATATTGCCGAAGATCTTGCTGTAATGTACGTAGGCCACATGGTTGAATGGGGCGACACCGAAGAGATAATCCACGATCCTCAACACCCATATACTCAACTATTGGTTTCAGCCGTTCCAGATCCAAGCAAGTCGATCCACGAGCCATTAAAAGGCAACAAAGGTGAAATACCGCTATGGACGCCAGACTCTGTCGGGTGCCCATTTGCAGGTCGTTGTACTCATGCCACTGCAAAATGTCGTGAACAATTACCAGCTGTTACTCAACTGTCTGATAACCACTTTGTTCGTTGTTATCTCTATGAGCAGTAAGCAATCACCAACTAAAACAATAACTATTTAACTCAATCAACTATCAAGCACTTGAAGTTGCAGCACAGCAACCTCGCTAGCCAAGCCGCAACTTCAAGCTTGATGGAAGATACCAAAACAGACGGTACGTTGACGACAACACATTGATTGACCTGGAGAGACTGAATGCAATTACTCACTAACCATATTGGCTATGAATCTCAAGGCCCTAAACAAGCCATTTTGACAACCAGCAGTAAGCGTTTGTCTTCGTACATGGCTTTATTGGTTTGTGCAGATAAACACCAAACGGTCACGACTTTAGAGATCAAATCACAAGGTTGTGTCGCCAATTGGCATGTGGGTAACTTTTACACTATCGATTTCTCCGAATTTACCACTCAAGGAAGATACTATTTACGTTTCGAAAATACTCGCTCCGAGACTTTCGAAATAGGCACAGCAGTACTAATGCAGAAAACGTTTTCTGATGTGCTGCACTATTTCAAGTCTCAACGTTGTGGCGGTCTTTTCGATAAGCAAGATAAGCGCGTACCACTGCTAGGTACATCAACCACTGCCGATGTACATGGTGGGTGGTACGACGCTTCTGGTGACGTTAGCAAATATTTAAGTCACCTTTCTTATGCTAACTATTTAAATCCTCAGCAAACCCCAATGGTGGTTTGGAATATGTTAAAAGGGTTAGCAATTTTAGAGCATCACTCGGATTTTGCTGCGTTTTCACGTACTCGCCTTAAGGAAGAGGCCTTATTTGGCGCGGATTTTCTTGTTCGCATGCAAAATTCCGAGGGATTTTTTTATTCAACAGTCTTTGACAAATGGAGCAAAGACATCAAACAACGCGAGATTTGTGCCTATAGCCATCAACAAGGCGACAAGTCTGATGACTACCAAGCGGCTTTTCGCCAAGGTGGTGGCATATCAATTGCCGCTCTCGCCGCTGCGGCTCGATTAGATGTATACGGCGATTTTACCTCCGAGCACTACCTTGCAGCAGCCGAACATGGTTATTGGCACCTCAAAGAGTACAACACTCGTTATGTTAATGATGGCCAAGAAAATATTATAGATGAATATTGTGCTCTATTAGCGAGTGTTGAGCTCTATCGCTCAACTCGCCAAGAGCGTTATTTGCAAGAAAGCCGTCTATGGGCTGAAAGATTATCAGCTCGCCAAATGAGTGATGACGAAATCTCTCACTACTGGTCAGCAAATCACGATGGTAGCCGGCCTTATTATCACGCAGCCGAAGCGGGCTTACCTGTTATTGCACTGTGTGAATATCTAACGATTGAGCACCAAGACGATAAAAAATCAGCCATCATTTCTGTCGTAGAAAATGCCTGTCATTTTGAGCTGAATATAACCCAACAAGTCACTAACCCATTTGGCTACCCTCGTCAGTATGTAAAGTCAGTCAACGGCGAAAAACGAACGGCATTTTTTGTCGCTCACGACAATGAATCAGGCTACTGGTGGCAAGGCGAAAATGCACGTTTAGGCTCGCTGGCAACATTAGCCTACAGTGTGAAACCTCATGTATCCCCACAGCTACACCAGCAATTGCTCACTTTTGCGCAGAATACTCTGAACTGGATTGTTGGCCTTAACCCATACAACATGTGCATGCTTGATGGACATGGTCATAACAACCCAGACTACCTGCCACAGTTAGGCTTTTTCAATGCCAAAGGTGGAGTTTGTAATGGCATTACTGGTGGCTTCGACGATGAAGAAGACATCGCCTTTAATCCACCAGCGCAAAAAGATGACATGTTACAAAACTGGCGCTGGGGGGAACAATGGATTCCTCACGGAGCTTGGTATTTATTAGCCATTATCCAGCAGTTTGATCATTTCTCTTCTTTAAAAGGAGAGCAATAACATGACCTATTTTTACGTTGGTATTGATGGTGGTGGTACCTCTTGTAGAGCGCGGATCCGAGATGAACAAGGCGTGCTCATTGGGGAAGCAAAAAGTGGCAGTGCCAATATTTTACTGGGCGTTGAGATCGCCATGGCGTCCATTATCGAGGCAATTACGCAAGCCGCTCATCAAGGTGGTTTATCATCAGCGCATTTTCCCCAAATGCATCTCGGCCTTGCTTTAGCTGGCGCAGAACAAAAATCAGCTTGGCATGACTTTATGCAGCAAGCACATCCTTTCGCATCATTGACGTTAAACACCGATGCTTATGGAGCCTGCATTGGCGCTCACCATGGTGATGATGGTGCAATCATGATTGCAGGAACTGGTTCGTGCGGCATCTTACTTAAAAACGGTCAACAATATGTGGTTGGTGGACGAGAGTTTCCAATTTCCGACCAAGGTGGTGGGGCCGTCATGGGGCTACGCTTGATTCAAAAAGTATTGTTAATTCAAGATGGTATTGGAGAGCATTGCGAATTAAGTCAACACGTTATGCAGCACTTCAATAATGATATCGACCACATTGTTACTTGGTCAAAAAGTGCCTTACCACGCGATTATGCTCAATTTTCACCAGTAATTTTCGCTCTCGCTCACCAAGGGGATTACCTAGCGATTGAGATGCTAAAACACACCGCTTCAGATATTGAAATGTTGCTAATCGCTTTGAATAACAAGGGAGCTCATCGCATTTGTCTGATGGGCAGCATTGCCGAGCGCATTGTTTGTTGGTTATCCCCACCAGTACAACAATGGATTGTTCAACCTCAATTCGACGCTATCGAAGGCGCGATTATGTTTGCCGGCAAAGCCGAGCATAATTTGTATTAAGGAATACTTATGAGCTATCGAATTGACTTCGCGGTTCTCTCTGAACAAAAACAATTTTGCCGTTTTGGGTTAACTTTTCACAATTTAAGTGATCAAGATTTAAACGACTGGTCACTGCATTTTGTGATAGATCGCTTTATCCAACCCGACAGTGTGACACACGGTGAAGTCACTCAAGTAGGTAGTTTTTGCTCACTTGAACCAGATAGTAAATGCTTACCTGCAAATTCAAATTTTTACTGTGAATTCAGCATAAAAACTGCACCGTTCCATTACTACACCGACGGTGTCAAACACGCATTTGTTCGAACCAATGAATTAGGAATTCAAGTTCAACACGATGTGACCGTTACACCGATTGCACTAGCCTCACCTTATCGTGAACGTAGCATCGTAGCGGAAACTGACACCGCAGCAATGTGCCTAATTCCCAAACCGAACAAAGTTGAAACATTTGATGGGCATTTTACCCTGACAGCATCAAGTCAAATCACATTACAATCATCGTGTGCTGAAATGGCGGCAACCTGGCTACAGCAAGAGCTTAGCTCTCTCTTTGATTGGCAAGTGAAACCCATTGGCAGTGCTGATATTGTCTTAAGAACCAACCCGACCTTCGACGAAGGCACATATTATCTGCTTGTCGACCGAAGCGGCGTGCGCTTAGAAGCCAGTGGACACGTTGGTTTCATTCATGCTTGTGCGACCTTGTTACAGCTTATCCAGCAGCAAGATACGGCATTGATTATTCCTTACGTTAAAATTAGCGATGCCCCTCGTTTTAAATATCGCGGCATGATGCTTGACTGCGCCCGTCATTTTCATGGGGTTGATCGCGTCAAACGCTTAATCAATCAACTTGCCCACTATAAAGTCAACACCTTCCATTGGCATTTGACCGATGATGAAGGCTGGCGTATCGAGATTAAAGCCTTCCCTGAATTAACCACTATCGGTGCTTGGCGCGGAACCGGTGAGGTTCTTGAACCACAATACAGTTTGCTCACTCAGCGTCACGGTGGTTTTTATACTCAGCAAGAGATCAAACACGTCATTGACTATGCCAGTCAACGTGGAATCACTATCATTCCAGAAATCGATATCCCAGGACACAGCCGCGCAGCAATTAAATCGCTACCGCACCTTTTGGTGGATGATGAAGATCAATCTCAATATCGCAGTATTCAATACTACAACGACAACGTGCTCTCCCCTGCACTTCCTGGCACCTACCAATTTTTAGATGCCGTGTTGGAAGAAGTAGCAGCACTGTTTCCTTCTCAATTTATCCATATTGGTGCCGATGAAGTGCCTGATGGTGTGTGGGTTAATAGTCCAAAATGCCAACAATTGATGGCAGAAAACCACTACACCGACGCCAAAGAATTGCAAGGCCACCTACTGCGTTACGCCGAACAAAAACTTCGTGCATTAGGTAAACGCATGGTCGGTTGGGAAGAAGCGCAACACGGTAATAAAGTCAGTAAAGACACGGTTATTTATTCCTGGTTATCGGAAGAAGCGGCACTGAACTGCGCCAAACAAGGCTTCGATGTGATCTTACAGCCGGGTCAATATACCTATTTAGATATCGCTCAAGACTATGCACCGGAAGAACCTGGCGTTGATTGGGCTGGCGTTACCCCTTTAGAAAAAGCATATCGCTACGAGCCTTTGGCCGAAGTGCCTGATGACGATCCACTTCGTAAACGTATTCTCGGTATTCAATGCGCACTTTGGTGTGAACTGGTCAATAACCAACAGCGTATGGACTACATGATATTCCCACGCTTAACCGCACTCGCTGAAGCAGGATGGACGCAAAAATCCCATCGTGATTGGCAAGACTATCTATCACGGCTGAAAGGTCACCTTCCCTTGTTAGACAAACAAGAAATAGGCTACCGATCACCTTGGAAATAACATGAAGCAGGGAGAGTTCACTTCTCTCCACCGTTTTCACTAGCATTAATTTTCGCTGCACAATACGCAGTGTGTTTAAAAGGAAAGAACAATGAAATACGGCTATTTCGATAACGACAATCGTGAATATGTCATTACACGCCCAGACGTACCGGCACCTTGGACAAACTACCTAGGAACAGAAAAATTCTGTACGGTCATTTCCCATAATGCTGGCGGTTACTCATTCTATAACTCGCCAGAGTATAACCGTGTGACTAAATTCCGCCCTAACGCATCGTTTGATCGTCCAGGGCACTATGTATATCTGCGTGATGATGCAACTGGTGATTACTGGTCCATTTCATGGCAACCTGTAGCAAAAAGCCTAGACGAAGCAAACTACGAAGTTCGCCACGGTCTTTCTTATTCAAAATTTAAGTGTGAATACAATGGTATTAGCGCCAGCAAAACCTTGTTTATACCAAAAGGGGAAGATGCAGAAATTTGGGATGTCGTGATCAAAAACGATTCTGATCAACCTCGAACAATCAGCGCCTTTTCATTCGTTGAATTCTCATTTAGCCATATTCAATCTGACAACCAAAATCACCAAATGTCACTGTACTCGGCTGGTACAGCTTACGATGCGGGTGTTATTGAATACGACCTTTACTACAACACCAATGATTTTGAAGGTTTCTACTACTTAGCTTCAACATTTGATCCTGATTCATATGACGGCCAACGCGACAGCTTCTTAGGGCTATACCGTGACGAAGCGAACCCAATTGCTGTTGAAAAAGGTCGCTGTTCAAACAGCGCGCAAACTTGCTACAACCATTGTGGTTCTTTACATAAGCAATTTGTTATTCAACCGGGCGAAGAAGTTCGTTTTGCTTACATTCTCGGTATCGGCAAAGGGAATGGTGCTCGTCTACGTGAAAAATATCAAGATATTACCAACGTTGATGCCGCTTTTGCTGATATCAAAGCGCACTGGGATGAACGCTGCAATAAATTCCAAGTGAAATCACCTAACCAAGGGTTGGATACGATGATCAACACTTGGACACTCTATCAAGCCGAAACATGTGTAGTTTGGTCGCGTTTTGCTTCATTTATTGAAGTCGGTGGGCGTACAGGTCTTGGCTACCGTGATACCGCACAAGACGCTATTTCTGTGCCTCATGCGAACCCGAAAATGACACGTAAGCGTCTGGTTGATTTACTACGAGGCCAAGTGAAAGCCGGTTACGGTTTACACCTCTTTGATCCTGACTGGTTTGATCCAGAAAAAGCTGACGTTAAACCATCTAAGTCACCAACTGTGGTGCCAACGCCAAGTGATGAAGACAAGATCCACGGCATCGAAGATACCTGCTCTGATGACCACTTATGGATAGTACCTACCATTTGCAAATACGTGATGGAAACAGGTGAAACTAGCTTTTTTGATGAAGAGATCCCATACGCTGACAGTGGCAATGCAACCGTTTACGAGCATATGAAAGCGGCATTAGATTTCTCTGCAGAATACGTCGGACAAACCGGCATCTGTAAAGGTCTACGTGCTGACTGGAACGACTGCCTAAATTTAGGCGGTGGTGAGTCATCAATGGTATCTTTCCTTCATTTCTGGGCACTACAAGAGTTTATCGACCTTGCCAAGTTCCGTAAAAATGAGGCTGATGTAGCGAAATATACAGAAATGGCAGCCAACGTACGCGAAGCTTGTGAAACTCACCTGTGGGACGATGAAGGTGGTTGGTATATTCGAGGCCTCACCAAAAATGGCGACAAAATTGGTACAGCCCAACAAACTGAAGGTCGAGTTCACCTTGAATCCAATACGCTAGCTGTACTTTCTGGTGCCGTATCGCAAGAGCGTGGTGAGAAAGCGATGGATGCGGTTGATGAAAACCTATTCTGTGAATATGGTCTGCACCTGAATGCGCCTTCTTTCTCAACACCAAACGACGACATTGGATTTGTGACTCGCGTATATCAAGGGGTAAAAGAGAATGGTGCTATCTTCTCACATCCAAACCCTTGGGCATGGGTGGCTGAAGCTAAATTAGGCCGTGGTGATCGTGCAATGAAATTCTATGACGCACTAAACCCGTATAACCAAAATGACATTATCGAAAAGCGCATTGCTGAACCGTATTCTTACGTACAGTTCATCATGGGACGCGATCATCAAGATCATGGTCGCGCCAACCACCCATGGCTAACCGGCACTTCTGGCTGGGCATATTTCGCGGTGACAAACTTTATTCTCGGTGTTCGTACTGGGTTTGAAGGGCTGACGGTAGATCCTTGTATTCCAACGAATTGGCCAGGCTTTGAAGTAACACGTCAATGGCGCGGTGCGACTTACAACATCAAAGTTGAAAACCCGAGCTCGGTGAGCAAAGGCGTTAAATCTATCACGCTAAACGGCAAGGCTATTGAAGGTGTTATTCCAGTACTTGAAGCTGGCAGTGTCAATGACGTTGTCGTGGTGCTTGGTTAAGGTCAACAGATAGCTCTATATACAGGTAGGTGGCAAGTGAGTTAATCCCCATGAGCATAGATAAACGATGTGATTGGGGTACTAACGCCAAAGTAGCTTAAGTAGGAAGGGTATATTTGCTCCCTTATGAGTTAAGGGAGCAAATTATAGTGAATCCCAAAGGATGAAATTATGATCAAATTTGGTACAGGTGGTTGGCGCGCTTTTATTGGTGAAGAGTTCACAAAAGACAATGTATGTCTTGTAGCTCAAGCCCTTGCTAACATCATCAACAATGAACAAGTGGCAGATAAAGGTTTTATTGTCGGCTATGACCGTCGCTTTTTATCAGATAAAGCAGGCCGCTGGTTCTCTGAAGTATTGGCGGCAAATGGCGTACCAGTTAGCTTCATTGATAAATTTGTTCCAACCCCTATCGTCATGTTCAAAGCCAAAGAAATGGGCTGTGCTTATTCTGCTTGTATTACCGCCTCGCATAACCCTGCAGACTACAACGGGATTAAAGTATTTATCGAAGGTGGACGCGATGCGGATGAAATCATCACGCAAAAGATTGAGCAGCAAATTGCGCATTTAACCCTTGCAGATGTAAAACGGGTCGATTTCGAACAAGCGATTAATGATAAAGCCATTGAAATCATCAATCCCATGAACGAGTTTGTCGATTCAATCATCAACTTTATTGATATTGAAGCCATCAAAAAAGCCAATTTACGAGTCTTGATTGATCCTATGTTTGGGGTGGCTAAAAATGCACTGCAAACCGTGTTGATCAATGGACGCTGTGATGTTGATGTGATCAACGACGGTAAAAACCCCGATTTCGGTGGTTTAATGCCTTCGCCGAGCGCAGCAACATTGTATCGACTAAAGCACCTTGTGGCAGCTGAAGGTTATGATATCGGTATCGGTACCGATGGTGATGCAGACCGCTTAGGTATAATCGACGAAAAAGGTAACTTCATTCACCCCAACGAAGTGCTTATCTTGCTTTACTACTACCTATTGGAATACAAAGGTTGGAAAGGGTCAGTGGTGCGTAACATCGCCACCACTCACCTTCTTGATAAAGTCGCGCAAGATCATGGCGAGAAATGTTTTGAAGTGCCTGTTGGCTTCAAACATATCAGTTCACAAATGGAAGCGGATGACTCTTTGATCGGTGGTGAGAGTTCGGGTGGTTTAACTATTCGTGGGCATATTAAAGGCAAAGATGGCGTATTTGCTTCAAGTCTACTAGTTGAAATGATCAGCGTAACCGGTAAAAAGTTGTCAGAACTGTTGGCCGAAATCTATGGTAAATACGGCTACGCCTATACCGCAGAGGGAGATTGTAAGTTTAAGTCTTCCGAGAAAGAGGCGCTCTACAACAAGATCTATGTCGAGAAACAATTGCCTGAATTTGAATATGAGATTGAAAAAGTCAGCTACGAAGATGGCGCTAAGGTCTATTTCAAAAATGGAGGTTGGGTGATTGCCCGCTTCTCAGGTACTGAACCATTGCTGCGAATTTTTGCCGAAATGGCCGATAAAGAAACCGCAGAACGCGTTCTTCTACAGGTAAAAGAATTCCTGTCGTTGTAACGCTCGTACCCAGCCTACTTGGAGTTGCAGATAAACAACCAGTCAGTTTATCCCCATGCACAACGGCAAACTATGTGATTAGGGATAAGCGAGCGTAGTTAGCACCGCCGCAGCTTCAAGTGGGCAAGGTAATCAGCTTCACTCAAATGAGTTCCCTATAGGTGAAGACATTTGCCCGGCATTTTTGGCCGGGCTTTTTTCTAAAATGCCAATATCCCTTGGGTATCAATATTCACCGCAACACTTTGGCCAATAAGCAGTGCTTGGGAAGAAGTGGCTAATAATTTACTGCCATTGACCTCAATTACATAGCGGCAGTGATCCCCCATGAACTGCTGTTCAATAACATGAACACTGCTTTCATCTTGAGCTGAAATCTGCACATGTTGCGGGCGTAATAACAGCTCACACGCAGCGTTCAGTGGTATCTGTTGTTGCGCTATCGCCTCGACAACCCCCAACTCCGTTTTAAACTGAGAATCAGAAAGACGCGTTGCTGCTAGGTAACTTCCTCCACCAAGGAAATCAGCAACAAATTTACTCGATGGCTGATAATACAATTCTGATGCCGTACCATATTGTTCAATCACACCATGATTCATGACCGCCATTTTATCAGCGAACGCAAACGCTTCTTCGCGGCTATGTGTCACAAAAATTGCTGTCACTCCCTGCTTTTTGAAGATTTTACGAATTTCAGCGATTAATTCATGACGAACTTGGGTATCAATATTGGAAAACGGTTCATCGAGTAGCAGTAGATCCGGCTTGTAAGCCAATGAACGTGCTATCGCGACTCGTTGTTGCTGACCGCCGGATAATTGATGTGGATAGCGCCCATCCAAACCTGATAAATGGACCAGCTCTAACATCTCTGAAACTTTGTTTGCACGTTCAAGGGCGGGCATGTGCCGTAAGCCAAATGCAACATTTTCAGCCACCGTGAGATGAGGAAAAAGCGCATAGTCTTGGAAGATCATGCCGATATTACGCTCTTCTGGTGGCAGCCAATTTTCACCATCATCAATCGTCACACAATTTAAGCTCATCACACCAGAGCTCAGAGGCAATAAACCGGCAATCGCTTTGAGTAAGGTGGTTTTACCGCACCCACTGGCTCCAAGTAAACAAACAATTTCACCCTGTTCGACATCCAGAGTCAACGATTCAAGCACCGTTTGAGATTCATACTTACAAGTCAAATTATGAATAGAGAGTGCACAGCTCATCAGTGATTTTGCTCCAGAGAACGGTTAACGATAACAAGCGGAATTAAGCCCACTAAAACTAATAAAACGGCAGGTAACGCAGCCAATTCCAAATGCTCATCAGAGGCATAGTTGTAAACATAAGTCGCCAGAGTTTCAAAATTAAATGGGCGTAGCAAGAGAGCGGCATTCAGCTCTTTCATTGACTCAATAAAAACCAGTAAACCAGCAATCAGTGCGCCTCGACGGATCAGTGGTAAATGCACCCGCCACAACATACGGTTTGTCTTACACCCCATGGTGCGAGCGGCCATATCTAAAGAAGGTGAAATTTTATTGAGGCTGCTTTCGATACTGCCAATCGCAACCGCAGAAAAACGCACCACTAAAGCAAAAATAATGGCAAACATTGAACCAGAAAAGACTAACCCCGGACGTCCCCACTGCATGTATTTAGCAATGTCGTTCACGAGATGATCCATAAATAGTACCGGCAACATGATACCAATCGCCAGCACCGTTCCGGGCACAGCGTAGCCCATTGAAGAGAGACGCATAAAGCTTAAATTACTGCGATTGGGCGCTAAGCGATAACAGAAATTGACCACCAGCGCGACAAATACGGCCAATATTGCGGCGCTAAAGGAAACGGTAAAACTGTTTATTGCGTATTCACGAAACTCCACCGTAAAACTCTGCTCGAAATAATGATAAGCGTAAGACAGCAGTTGCATCAGTGGCAAAATAAAGGCAATAGCCACCAATCCCCAACACCAGATCAATGCCAACCATTTTTTCCAACCTTGCAACTGATAACGGAAATCTTCATGGCTATTGAACTGACTTTGGAACAGTTTTTGTTTGCGCCGACTGTAACGTTCCGCGCTAAGTAGCAGGATAACAATAACTAACATCACCGCTGATATCTTTGCAGCAGCGTTTAAATTGGAGTAGCCAAGCCAAGTATCATAAACCGCTGTGGTTAAAGTATTGACCGCGAAATAGCTCATCGTACCAAAATCACCCACCGTCTCCATCGCGACAAGCGACAAGCCAACCGCCATTGAAGGGCGAACTAACGGCAATGAGATACGTCGAAAGCTTTCCCACGGAGAACATTTCAGCAACCGCGCCGATTGCAGTAAAGAGACATTTTGCTCCATAAACGCAGCCCGGCACAGTAAATACACATAAGGGTAAAGGACTAACGCCAATACAATGCTAGCACCTGTTAAAGAGCGAAGATCTGGGAACCAATAGTCACCGACACCCCATCCGGTCAAATCACGCAGTAGAATTTGGATTGGTCCGGCATAATCAAACCATCCGGTAAAAATATAACCAACAATGTAAGCGGGCATCGCCAATGGCAGAACTAACGCCCATTGTAAGATACGCTCACCCGGAAGCCGACACATTGCCATGATCCAAGCGCTAGGAATACCAAAAATTAAGGACAGTCCCATCACACTCAAAGTCAGAACGATGGTGTTGAAAGTATAGGTAGGCATCACTGTCGACATCAGATGAGAAAAAACATCGTCAGTTTGTCCAACAGCGGTATAAAAGATCGCTAAGATCGGCAAAACCAGTAACACAGCAAGTGCGGCGCTACTGGTTTTCCATAATAAATTTTTTTCTTTCATCGCCTAATTACAACAAGGCCTTATGAAACTCAAATACAAGTGCAAATACATCTCATATCCCTTTATTAGAATAGGGGTATGGTTATACCCCTAAAGCTAATTAAAGGTCAAATTTGACTTCATCTAGCAGTTTAATTGCCGCTTCGTGATTGTCTGCGATTTTCTCTAACGGCAATTTATCTGCTTTGAACTCACCCCAAGAAGCAACGAGTTCAGAGCGCTCAACACCCGCTTTCACTGGGTATTCAAAATTCACTTCCGCGTACATGTGTTGCGCACTGTCGCTAGTTAAAAATTCCATTAACTTAACGGCATTGTCTTTGTTTGGTGAATATTTCGCTAACGCCATCCCGCTGACATTGACGTGAGTACCTTGCGCATTTTGGCCTGGGAAATTGATGTAAACCGAATCAGCCCAAGACTTCTGCTTAGGATCGTTGATCATTTTACCTAGGTAATAGCTGTTACCTAATGAGACATCACATAACCCTTCTTTGATCGCTTTAACTTGGTCGCGATCATTACCTTGTGGTTTACGAGCCAAGTTTGCTTTCACGCCTTCAAGCCAAGCTTTGGTTGTTGCTTCACCTTGTTCTGCAATCATTGAAGCAACAAGAGCAACGTTATAAGGGTGCTTGCCGCTGCGCGTACAAACTTTTCCTTTGAACTCAGGCTTAGCGAGGTCGGCATAATTAAAGTCAGCACCCAACTTTCCAACACGGTCACGTGAAGAATAAACGCTGCGAGTACGTACTGTTAATGCAAACCATTCATCAGCACTGTCGCGGTATTGCGCTGGAATATTGCTGTCGATAGTGTCGTTGTCGACAGGTTGAACGAGACCTTTTTCAGACAATTCAAACAAACGACTAAACTCAGAAGTTAAGATCACATCAGCAGGGCTGTATTCGCCTTCTTGCGCCAATTTTTCAGCAATACCTTCTTTTGCAAACTTCACATTGACCTTAATACCAGTCTCTTTAGTGAATTCTTTGAACATAGGTTCAATCAAAAATGGTTGGCGGTAAGAGTAAACGTTAACTTCTTCCGCAGCCATCGCTGATGGAGCCAATGCACTACAAGCAATTGCAGAAAGAGTAAGCAGTTTCTTCATTATGTCGTTCCTTTGAATTGGTAATGATAATGTATATCAGTTTCGTTATTATATTCATGCTTAATCTTAAAACAATCACTAATCGAAAAAAAACCTGCCGTTTGCGACAGGTTTTTTCCGATTTTATCTGTAAGGAAATATTACTTCACAGTGACAAACTCAGGATAAGCTCCTACGCCACAGTCATGCATATCCATACCTTCTAGCTCTTCTTCTTCGGTTACTCGAATTCCGATGGTTGCTTTCAATACCGCCCAAACCACTAGGCTTGCACCAAATACCCAAGCAAAAATGACAGCGGCACCGAGTAACTGTGAGCCAAAGCTTGCGTCACCGTTACTGATTGGCACAACCATTAAGCCGAAGAAACCACATACACCATGAACTGAAATCGCACCAACTGGGTCATCGATTTTCACTTTATCCAGAGCAATAATGCTAAACACTACAAGTACACCAGCAACCGCACCGATAGCAACAGAATAGAGCGGTGATGGCGAGAGTGGGTCTGCGGTGATAGCCACTAAACCAGCCAACGCACCGTTGAGGATCATCGTTAAATCTGCTTTACCCCATGTAGTTTTACAAACAAGTAGTGCCGCAATTGAACCTGCCGCCGCCGCCGCGTTAGTGTTCAAGAAAATTTGACCTACAGCGGTTGCATTTTCGAAATCAGACAGCATCAATTGTGAACCGCCGTTAAACCCAAACCAACCAAACCAAAGGATAAACGTACCTAGCGTTGCTAATGGCATGTTTGAACCAGGGATTGGGTATATCTCACCATTTTTGCCGTATTTACCTTTACGTGCACCTAGCAGTAATACACCCGCTAACGCTGCTGAAGCACCAGCCATATGCACAATACCAGAGCCTGCGAAATCACTAAATCCAGCATCAGCGAGGAAACCTCCGCCCCATGTCCAGTAGCCTTCCATTGGGTAGATAAATGCAGTCAAAATGGCAGAGAAAATAAGGAAAGACCACAATTTCATTCGTTCTGCGACCGCGCCAGAAACCACAGACATCGCAGTTGCAACGAAGACCACTTGGAAGAAGAAATCTGATTCTAGTGAGTGATCAGCACCTTCACCTTGGCTACCAATCAGTGAACCAAATGATGGTAACCAACCCGCTTCAGCGTTGTCGACATACATAATGTTGTAACCAACCACTAAGTAAGTCGTACATGCAATAGCGTACAAACAAAAGTTCTTAGTTAAAATTTCGGTTGTATTTTTCGAACGTACTAAGCCCGCTTCTAACATGGCAAAACCGGCTGCCATCCACATCACTAATGCGCCCGAAATTAAGAAAAAGAACGTATCTAGAGCGTAACGTAACTCTGTTACTGTTGCTGATAATTCCATAATAGTTTTCTCCAATCCTTTGAATCTTTTATAGTGCTTCTGTATCCATTTCACCCGTACGAATACGAACCGCCTGGCTTAAGTCATACACAAAAATTTTGCCATCACCGATCTTACCGGTATGCGCAGCCTTAATAATCGCTTCAACCACACGATCAACATTTTCTGACTGTGTCGCTATCTCCAGTTTCACTTTTGGTAAAAAGTCCACTTGGTACTCTGCACCTCGGTATAGTTCGGTATGGCCTTTTTGACGGCCAAAACCTTTAACTTCTGATACTGTCATCCCTTCGATGCCAACATCTGCCAGTGCTTCACGCACATCATCTAACTTAAATGGTTTAATTATCGCGTTTATTAGTTTCATCGCATCCTCTCTGAAGCTGTAGTCCGTTTACGATTAATTAAATCCAAGGTACGTGCCAACTTTTTAATCTGTTGATTTTAAATGATTTAAATTAAATTCCCGATAAAAAAACAAAAGGGCCGCACCAATTAGGTGCAGCCCTTTCCCGAAAATAAGGCGAAACGCTTAAGCTTCACCAGTATTGTGCAACTTAGCGGTGGTAACCGATAAATTGACACCATTTATCCATCATTAAAACAAAATCATCAATGCCACAGCTCGCGGTGCTCTCACAATCATAGAAATCAAACTCGCTGTCTGTATCTAATTCATCTGCATGAGATAACACGTTTTCTTGCACCGTTACCTCGTCAGATAAAATGATGAGACTGATTTCGCATCCTTCAAGCGTCACTTCTCGGCTGGCTTCATTTTGTGCCGTTTCGATCAACTGCAATACTTGACCTATTTTAGTGTGATCCTTATTAATCTCTTCTTGCAACCAGCGACCAATGATTTCGTGCCCCATAGAGAAAGCGCAGTAATAACTGCCATCAAGGGTATTTTTTTTAAATTCGTAATCCATCTAAATTCTCTGCAGATTGCTGCTTGGTGATATCGTCAACTTTGTTATTATCGGTGATTATCCCTAGCGAAACCACTTGAGATTATGCAGATCACCGAAACCATCGCCCGACAAATAGTTGAGCGAGCCATGAAGATCATCAGTTATTCGATCAATGTAATGGATGACAAAGGACGCATTATTGGCTCTGGCGACTCTGCACGTTTACACCAAAAGCACGAAGGGGCGATTCTGGCGATCAATGAAAACCGCGTCGTCGAGATTGATAAGGCCACATCTGGATACCTTAAGGGTGTAAAACCGGGAATTAATCTACCTATTATTTACCAAGAGCAAGTCATTGGTGTTGTGGGTATTTCAGGCGCACCGAGTGAAGTGCGCCATTACGGTGAGTTAGTTAAAATGACGGCTGAGCTTATTGTTGAGCAAGCGGCATTGATGGCTCAGGTTCAATGGAATAAACGCCACCGTGAAGAATTATTATTGCAATTGATCCAAGGCTCAACTCTCAATGAAACACAGCTCAACTCAATTGCCGAACGTTTGGGGCTAGACCTTTCTCAGCCGCGTATAGCCGCGGTAGTTAAAGTCATACCTGAAAAAGATACGGCGCTTTCTTTGGAACATCTACAGCAACTTGTCCATTTACTAGAATACCCTGAACGCGACAACTTGGTCGGAATTATCTCGGTCTCGTTTAATGAAGTGGTAGTGCTAAAGCCGATCTCATTAACTCATAAAGGATGGTCGCAAGAAATCGAAGCAAAACGAGTTAACCAACTCCTCAAACGAATCAAAAAAGAGGGCAAATTCACTATAAAAATTGCCTTGGGTGATTATTTTCCAACACTCGCTGGTTTGGCAAAATCCTACCAGACCGCCAAGCTTACCATGCAAGCTTCAGATAATAAGCCTGGCCAAGTGTTCTTCTATCAAGATGACAAACTCCCCGTGTTACTTAACAGCATTAAAGATGAGCAGTGGCGAAGTGATCAATTACGCCAGCCTTACACACTACTAGAGTCATATGACACCAAAGGCATTCTGATGAAGACGCTTGAGAGTTATTTTGCTCAAAACTGCGATGTACATCAAACTTGCCAAGTACTTCATATTCATCGTAATACCCTACGCTACCGGCTAGAGAAGATAGAGCAAGTTACCTCTTTAAAATTCAATAAGTTAAATGATATCACTCATCTTTATCTGGCTTTTTCTTGTTTTAAATAAACATTAAAATTGTGCAAACGCACAAATAACCCTCTTATTCCTTCCTTAAAATTCGTACAGATAGCTAAAGACTACTCACTATTGGCTGCATATATTGCAGCCAAATACAGATTAACTAGTACGGATATTGAACATGATTGAAGTTTCTACGCTTGGCGCTTTGGCTGCACTTGTCGTTGCCATCGGCTTAATTCTCAAAAAAGTTCCACCCGCTTATGGCATGATCATTGGTGCGTTGGTCGGCGGTGTGATCGGCGGTGTTTCGCTAACCGATACCGTGGCCTTAATGATTGGTGGTGCTCAAGGCATCGTAACCGCTGTGCTGCGTATTCTTGCGGCTGGTGTTCTTGCTGGGGTATTGATTGAATCCGGCGCAGCAACTTCTATCGCTGAAAATATTGTAAAAAAGGTTGGTGAGACTCGAGCACTCCTTGCTTTGGCACTTGCAACCATGATCTTGACTTCAGTCGGTGTGTTTGTCGATGTTGCAGTGATCACCGTTTCACCAATCGCTTTGGCAATTGCACGTCGTGCGGACATTTCAAAAACCGCGATTTTATTGGCGATGGTCGGTGGCGGTAAAGCGGGCAACGTAATGTCACCAAACCCTAATGCCATTGCGGCGGCGGATGCTTTCAATGTACCGCTAACTTCAGTCATGGCTGCGGGCGTGATCCCTGGTTTATGTGGTTTGTTGCTTGCTTATTTTATTGCTAAACGTCTAGTAAATAAGGGTAACAAAGTTTCTGAAACTGAAGTGGTCGCGGTTGATCACAGCAAATTGCCTTCTTTCACAACAGCAATCGTTGCACCACTAGTAGCGATTGCCCTGCTAGCACTGCGCCCAATCGCAGGCATCAATGTTGACCCTCTTATTGCGTTGCCACTTGGTGGTTTGCTTGGTGCGATCGCTATGGGACGTTTCCAAGAAACCAACCGTTTTGCTATATCAGGTCTGAATCGTATGGCACCCGTTGCTGTCTTGTTGATGGGTACTGGTACTTTAGCCGGCATCGTAGCCAACTCTGGATTAAAAGATGGTTTGATTGATCTGCTTGCTCTGTCTGGTCTGCCATCTTTCCTACTTGCTCCTATCTCTGGTGCAATGATGTCACTTGCCACCGCTTCAACCACGGCAGGTACAGCCGTTGCTGCAAGTGTATTTAGCACCACTATTTTAGAACTTGGTGTACCCGCTTTAGCTGGGGCGGCCATGATTCACTCGGGTGCAACAGTTTTAGACCATATGCCACATGGTAGCTTTTTCCATGCAACCGGCGGCGCGGTTCATATGGACATTCGTGAACGCCTCAAGCTGATCCCTTATGAATCTGCTGTTGGCTTAATGATCGCCTTTGTATCGGTGATGATATTTGGTGTGTTTGGTCTATTTGTTTAATTTCGGTAAGGTTAAAAAAAATGAAAATTGTAATTGCTCCTGACTCATACAAAGAAAGCCTCACCGCGATGGGTGTTGCTCAAGCGATTGAAGATGGGTTTAAACAAGTTCTGCCAAATGCAGAATACGTTAAGTTACCGATGGCTGATGGTGGCGAAGGTACAGTGCAGTCTTTGGTCGATGCGACTAATGGCACTATTATTCATCATCCCGTGATTGGTCCTTTAGGTGAAGTGGTTGAAGGTTTCTATGGCCTGATGGGCGATGGTGAAACCGCAATTATTGAGATGGCAGCAGCTTCCGGCCTAGATTTAGTCAAGCCAGCACAACGCAACCCACTTAAAACGACAACTTACGGCACAGGCGAACTTATCAAGGCCGTATTAGACAAAGGCGTTAAGCACATCATCATCGGGATTGGTGGCAGTGCAACCAATGATGGTGGTCTAGGTATGGCGCAATCTTTGGGTATTCGTATGCTCGACATTGACGGTAATGAACTTGGTTTTGGTGGTGGCGAGCTCGCGAAGCTGGCGACTATTGATCTGAGCAACCTGGACCCTCGCTTAAGTACGGTGCGCCTGGAAGTGGCTTGTGACGTAGATAACCCATTGTGTGGCCCGAAAGGCGCATCTCACGTATTTGGCCCACAAAAAGGGGCGACACCAGAAATGGTTGAGTTGCTTGATGCGAACCTAGCGCATTATGCAAATATCATGAAACAGCAACTGAATAAAGACGTCGTCAATATGCCGGGCGCTGGTGCGGCAGGTGGTCTCGGCGCGGCGTTAGTTGGACTATTAGGCGCAGAACTACGACCTGGGATCAATATCGTGATGGATGCTGTAGATTTGGCTAACGTGGTTGCTGATGCTGACTTGGTCATCACCGGTGAAGGTCGTATTGATAGCCAAACCATCCATGGTAAAACACCGATTGGTGTTGCGCGTATCGCTAAACAATACAATCTACCAGTTATCGGTATCGCTGGCTGTCTATCTACCGACTGCGGCGTAGTGCACGAGTATGGTATCGATTCGGTATTTGCCGTCGTTAACCGTTCAGTTGATTTGCCAACGGCACTTGCAGAAGCAGCACAAAATATCGAACTAACCGCACGTAACGTTGCGGCTACACTAAAAATGCAATTTTAGCCATTCTATTCTGGTCGAGTCATCCAGATGAACTCAGTTGATGGCGAAAACCATTAGGTGAAAAAAAACCGCAGGTATTTATACCTGCGGTTTTTTTTGATAACAACTAACCTTATGCAGGTTCTTGGAAGATGACTTCCGCCGCTTTCTTGGTGTACTGATCCATTTTATGGAAGTTCAAGTAACGGTAAGTATCCGCTGCTGTCGCATTTATTTGCTGTGCATACTCTAAGTATTCTTCCTTAGTTGGAATACGACCTAAAATAGCCCCTACCGCTGACAGCTCAGCAGAAGCAAGATAAACATTCGCCCCTGTACCCAAACGGTTCGGGAAATTACGAGTTGAAGTTGACATCACAGTTGCTTTATCGGCAACTCGCGCTTGATTACCCATGCACAACGAACATCCTGGCGTTTCAATACGAACTCCAGCCCGGCCAAAGATGCCGTAATAGCCCTCTTCGGTCAATTGATCCTTGTCCATCTTCGTTGGTGGAGCAACCCACAAACGAGTATCAAGCTGCCCATTAAATTTCTCAAGCAGCTTACCAGCGGCACGGAAGTGACCAATGTTGGTCATACAAGAACCAATGAACACTTCATCAATTTTGGTACCTTGTACATCAGACAACAAACATGCGTCATCAGGATCGTTCGGTGCACATAAAATTGGCTGATCGATTTCCGCCAGATCAATTTCAATCACATGAGCGTATTCTGCATCTTTGTCCGCTTCCATTAACTCTGGGTTCGCTAGCCACTCTTGCATAGCGGTGATGCGACGTTCAATAGTACGACGATCGCCGTAACCTTCAGCGATCATCCACTTCAGCATCACGATGTTTGAATTTAAGTATTCAGCAATCGATTCTTGAGAAAGCTTAACCGTACAGCCCGCGGCACTGCGCTCTGCTGATGCATCTGATAGCTCAAATGCCTGCTCGACCGTTAGGTGTTCAACCCCTTCGATTTCTAGCACGCGGCCAGAGAATTCATTAATCTTGCCCGCTTTTTCTACAGTAAGCAGACCTTGTTTGATGCCGTAATAAGGAATGGCATGAACCAGATCACGTAACGTGATGCCCGGTTTCATCTCACCTTTGAAGCGCACCAAAATAGACTCAGGCATATCCAAAGGCATCACACCGGTGGCGGCAGCAAACGCTACTAAACCAGAACCTGCTGGGAATGAAATACCCAATGGGAAACGAGTATGTGAGTCACCACCAGTACCAACGGTATCTGGTAGTAGCATACGGTTTAGCCATGAGTGAATAACACCATCACCAGGGCGTAAAGAAACACCGCCACGGTTCATAATGAAATCCGGCAGAGTATGGTGTGTATTAACATCAACTGGTTTTGGATAAGCCGAGGTGTGGCAGAATGACTGCATGACTAGATCTGCAGAGAAACCTAAACACGCTAAGTCTTTTAGCTCATCGCGCGTCATTGGTCCGGTTGTGTCTTGAGAACCTACGGTCGTCATCTTAGGCTCACAGTATTGACCGGCACGCACACCTTCAACACCACACGCTTTACCGACCATTTTCTGCGCAAGTGTATAACCTTTTTCTGATGCTAAAGGATCAACAGGCTTAGCAAATAACTCAGACTCTGCTAGACCAAGAGATGCGCGAGCACGACTTGTTAATCCACGGCCAATAATTAGTGGAATACGACCACCAGCGCGCACTTCATCAAGCAGTACGCTGCTCAATTTGAAGCTTGAAATCTCAATACCGTCTTTGCGTACAACACCTTCATACGGATAGATGTCAATCACATCACCCATATGCATTTCTTGTACATTCAGTTCAATGGGTAGAGCGCCTGAATCTTCCATTGTGTTATAGAAAATTGGGGCGATCTTACCGCCTAAGCAAATACCACCAGTGCGCTTATTAGGTACATAAGGGATATCTTCCCCCATGAACCAAAGCACTGAGTTAGTGGCTGATTTACGTGAAGAACCAGTACCGACAACATCACCAACGTAAGCAAGTGGAATGCCCTCTTTTTGCAGTTCTTCAATTTGACTAATTGGACCAACGTTACCTGGTTGGTCTGGGTTGATACCATCACGTTCCATTTTCAGCATTGCTTTCGCATGAACTGGGATATCAGGACGTGACCAAGCATCAGGCGCTGGAGATAAGTCATCGGTGTTGGTTTCACCGGTCACTTTAAATACTTTAACGGTGATTTTTTCCGCTACTTTTTCTTTAGAGGTAAACCAATCAGCATCAGCCCAAGCCTGTAGCACTTGCTGTGCATAGACATTACCTGCTTTAGCTTTTTCTTCAACATCGTAGAACGCATCGAACATCAGTAGCGTGTGAGATAACGCTTTAACGGCAATAGGAGCGAGCTTTTCATCATCAAGTAAAGAAACCAGTGGCTCAATGTTATAACCGCCTTGCATTGTACCTAGCAATTGAGCCGCTTTTTCACGGCTGACCAGTGGTGATGAAACCTCACCTTTGGTAATAGCGGTTAGAAAGCCCGCTTTAACATACGCGGCTTCATCAACACCAGGAGGAATACGATTTTCAAGCAGATCAAGAATAAATTCTTCTTCACCTTGAGGGGGATTTTTTAATAATTCAACAAGTCCCGCGACTTGTTCTGCATCTAGGGGTCTAGGAACAACTCCTTCAGCGGCACGCTCTGCGACGTGTTTACGATAGGCTTCAAGCACGACTTTTTCCTCTCATTGCGGTTTACTCCATGGTTATAAACATGATGAGTAAACATCCTTGGAAACTTGGCTCTCCGTTGCCAGACACCTTAAATATGCTCAGCGGCAGAGAGGCCAAACTGTGGGACGCAGAATAGCAAATTTAACTTTAAATTAAAATCTTATCATTTTGACCAACATAGCAACTTAAGACTAAAGTTCTACGATATTTTAGTAACTTAACCAACATGTTCTATCAAAAATAGGTTCCGATACTCAAATATATCGAGTCAAAATTATCTTCTGTACGACCATAACCAAACATAATGGGTCCAATTGGAGAATCGATGCCAACAAAGAGCGAACCAGCTCTATATAATGGCGCGCTATCCAAACGAATATCAGGGTCAGACCAAACACCACCATATTCTATTGAGCCCCCAACATAAAAAGGGGAAGTAAATAGCCCAAAGTCATTATCAAACCAACGATAGCGGTATACTAAGCTAGTAAATACCTTATTTTGACCAATTAAACTATTACGAGGAATTCCTGATAAGTTTAAAAAACCACCAATGGCTTGAGGATCAATTGGCTGAAGTGAATTTTTACTGTACACCACACCGTAGTCTAAATTAGCGACCAAAGTATGGCGTTCGATACTGTAAGCACCAATAAATTCCGCCGATACTTCATAAGTTGTATCTGAAGTTTCATCGATACCTGCACTCTCAACATCAGCACTATTGTCATGTGAAATTAGGTATTCAAGATCTAAATAAACCCCTTTTCTTGGTAAGCTAAAACTATCTAACGTATCAAGTCGATACTTCGCGAATACACCAGTACGGGTATACTCCATGCCTCCGAACGACTGAAGGTTTGACACTTCTGCTTCACCATTTGTATATCTAGCGCCTAATCGAAACTCTTGCCAAAGAGTATATTGATAACCAACCGCGAGCTCCCCAACCCACTCGTTGTAAACAATTGGCAAGTAATCTTGTGTGGCTTCCAGTGATGAATCTTCAAAACCGCCCAAGGGAACAATACGATTATTATGACTAAATTCGATAAAACCAGTAGTGAAAGCTTTCTGCCCCGAAAACCACGGAGAAAATAGTTCAGCTTTGAACTGTTTATCTGTTCCTATTTCAACGTCCAAACGCAGTTCGGCACCATGAGCATTAAGATCCGTAAAATTGGTTGATACACCTAACGCATATTGACTATCAGCATGAAAATCATCTTCTAAGAAAAAACGAAAGTTGACGTAATTCGGCCCCCACGATTTTTCTTTTACATTAATCACCAGTTGATTTTTCCCTTCCTGCTCTCGGTATTGATAAGTCACCAGTTCAAAGCGGTCCAGCACATACAGCTCTTGAATACTCGACTCAATTTTTTCGGTAGACAGCACTTCACCCACCGCTAAATTCAAACGGTTTTTGAGGAGAAAATCACTATAGTGGGTTTGATTATTAAGAACGATTTCATCAACTTTAATCTCATCACCATGAGTAAGTTGCTTACGTCGAGATTGCTTATGATTGATATAATTTTGGTAGTCAGCAGTAGATAACGCGAGCTTGGACAACATCGATTGGTTAGCCATAACGACTTCATAACCGTTATCAAATGCTGCTGGCATTTTATCGAACTCGGTAGTTTCCATCGCCCCAACTTCAGGGTTTAATAGCACGTCATCGCTTGTTAATAAACTCGCTTGTGCATGGGTACTTCTCTGAACCAAATAATTGGAGAGTTGATTAGCGACCGTCAAAAAAGAGGTGAAGTCTTCCTGAGATTTATAATCGGTGCTGATATCAACGGCAATCACAATATCAGCCCCTAATTGACGAGCAACATCAACTGGCATGTTATTAATCACACCACCATCAACTAACCAACGCCCTTCTAATTCATAAGGAGGCAGAGCACCAGGTACAGACATGCTCGCCATCATGGCATCGACCAAATAACCACGATCGATCACCACTTGTTGTAGCTCAATGATATCGGTTGCAACCGCACGATAAGGAATAACAAGATCATCAAACGATTGAAACTCAGACAAATTACCTGACGTTTCTCGTAAGATCCGCAACATATTTTGTCCTTGCACCACACCTTTAGGTGAGCGTACTCCGCCCTTTCCTACCCCAAGATCGGTTTTTAATTGATAACGGTCTTCATATTCTTTATCTCTCACTCGGCGCTGACTGCGACTGACTCGGTCTCGGTATCCACTGTTCCAATCCACACTATAGATAAGGCTTTCAATTTCTTCAGCGCTCATTCCACTAGCGTACAAACCACCAACATAAGCGCCCATACTGGTACCGGTAATATAATCGATGGGAATGTGGAGCTCTTCCAACGCTTTTAAAACACCAATATGCGCTGCACCTTTGGCTCCACCTCCCGCCAAGACCAAAGCAATTTTGGGCCGAGAAGGAACTGCCGTTTCCTTGGCTTTTGAGTCACCTGCTAATGCAGAAACCGAGGGTAACACGAGTAGCAAGCACAATATGCCAGTCACAAAACGGTTCACGATTCTTCCTTAAATACCTTTAAAATCAGCTTAATATAAACGTCCATAATTACCACTGGAAGAGTTTTTTAAACCATTGTCCCGGCGGCTTGTCACAACCTTGTTTGATTGAGCCACTTTTATCCCAAATTGGCAACTTAAATTCATTGTTACAGTCAAGCACCAACTCACCATTTTGATCTTTTGCAAACCCGACCGTGGTAATACCTTGCGGCCAAGGCAGCTCTAATTTTTCGGGAATACGGTGCTTCAAATATTCGGCGTAAACACGCAAAGCACCACTGGACCCCGTCAACTTAATCGGCTGGTTATCATCACGTCCAAGCCAAACAGTGGTCACTTCACGCCCATCTATACCAACAAACCAGCTGTCACGGTTATCATTGGTTGTTCCCGTTTTACCTGCTAAGGCCGCCCAAGCAAACTGGTTATTTAGATAACGTCCAGTACCTTCAAGCACGCCACGCTTCATCGCATAGGTCGTCAGCCACGCCGCTTGTTGGTCGACAGCTTGAGACACTTTCGGCATTGATTGATAAAGTACATTACCATCCAAATCTAACACCGAACGCAATGCTGATAAGGAAGCTTTTTTGCCAGAATTGGTTAGCGTTTGGTACATTTGTGCAACTTGATAAGGTGTTAACGAGAATGCGCCTAAGAACATCGAAGGTACAGGGCGAATTTCATTTTTATCGATGCCTAAACGCTGCAATGTTTTTGACACATTATCAATGCCCAACTGCATACCAAGCTGAACAGTTGGGACATTCAGTGATTTAGCTAATGCTACATATAATGGAACTTCACCACGAAACTGACGATCATAATTACGCGGTGACCACACATTACCTTGACTGCCTTTAAGCGTAATAGGCTTATCCATTAACGTCGTTGCTAAGCTGTATTGTTCTGGCTGTTGCAAAGCCGTGAGATAAACCGCAGGTTTGACTAACGAGCCAATCGGACGACTGGCGTTTAACGCTCGGTTAAAACCGTCATAACCTGTACGTTTACCACCGACCATGGCACGAATTTCACCGCTATTTCGATCAACTGCAATCGCCGCGGCTTCCAAGTCTTTACCTGCGGTCTTAGCCAAAGTTGGAATTTGAATATCAACCGCTTGTTCCAGTTTTGCTTGTGAAACAGGGTCTAACGAAGTAAAGACTCTCAAGCCAACATCGGATTTAAAAGCATCACCAACCTTATCTTTCAACTCGATACTCAACTGCTGAAAATAGGCAGGTTGGCGACTCGCAATATGCGGAGTTTTCTGCACATCTAAAGGCCGACTGGCTGCTTGTTCAAACTGGTTAGCTGTCAAAATATCTTGCTGCATCATCAGCTTGAGAACTAAATCTCGGCGCTCTTTGGCTCGCTCTGGGTAACGGGCTGGGTTGTAATAAGAGGGGCCTTTGACCATGCCAACCAATAAAGCGAGCTGATCAATACGCAATTCCTGTAAAGGCTGACCGAAATAAAGACGCGAGGCTAAACCAAAGCCATGAATCGCTTCACCACCACTTTGGCCTAAATACACTTCATTCAAATAGGCTTCTAAAATGCGATCTTTGCTGTAACGGTGATCAAGAATAAGCGCGATATACGCTTCTCTTAATTTACGCCATAGCGTTCTGTCGCTAGACAGAAAAATATTCTTGGCCAATTGCTGGGTCAAGGTACTACCACCTTGCACCGTTCGTCCCGCTTTAATATTAGCGACCAGAGCTCGAATAATGGCAAAAGGAGAAACACCGTCATGTTGATAAAAATAGCGATCTTCAGTGGCCAATAAAGCATCAACCATCACTTCTGGAAATTGCTCTCGACGTAAAAAAAGGCGCTGTTCATCGTTGCCTTTTTCTAACATCCCCAACATTTTAGGTTCAATACGCAAATAGCCTAAATCCCCTTTATGCTCTAAGGATTGGATTCGCGATAATCCATTCTCATCAAAATACAACATGGCATGACGGTCAGCCTCCGGACCATCGGCAAACTCAAAAGGACGGCGAATAATTTCGATTTTAGCGGAAGAAGAAGAATACTCTCCCGCATAACGCGGTTGACTTACCTTGCGATAATTAAGCACATCCAATTCATTGCGCAGTTCTTGGATAGTGGTGCTATCACCAGGTTCAAGGTTTAAAATACGGGCATACACCACCGTTGGAAGATCAAATAATTGCCCTTCAAAACGCTGTTTGACTAACGTATCAAGGTAAATACCAACAAATAGCAGTACCGCGGCTAATGCCACACCTAGCTTCCAACTGATTCCCCACACTATTTTTAGCCAGCTTTTGTGTTGAGACGGCGTTTTTTTAGCTTTGGTTTTACGTTGTGGTGCACGACGTGGAGTGCTTGCTTTCTTTGTCGTTTTCTTCACTGCTGGCTTTTTATTATTGGTTGTCATTTCGTTAACTGTCGTTTGGTTTTTGTCGTGGCGATATGAGTGGCGGGATCATCTGGCCATACATGTTTGGGATAACGCCCTTTCATCTCTTTTTGTACTTCTTTGTACGCACCCGCCCAGAAAGCCGCCAGATCTTGAGTTACTTGTAACGGGCGTTGAGCTGGAGAAAGTAACTCCATTACCAATTTTTTACGCCCTTTCGCGATGCAAGGTGAATCGTGCTCACCAAATACTTCTTGCATCCTCGCGGAGAGCATTGGCTCGCCATGTTGCTGATAACGAATTGGCGCTCGATTACCGGTAGGCAAAGTATGGTGAGTCGGTAACCATTGCGCCAAATAGTTATTCAATGGCCATCCTAAGTAAGCATCTAAAGCATCCTCAACCGAGATTTGGCGCAGTCCTTTAGCCGATTTAATACCATTGAGGTACGGGGCTAACCAAACCTCCAACTGCTCAAGTAAGCTGTCATCATCACAGGCAGGCCAGTCTTCTTCGGGTAACCATTGTACGGCACACCTAAGACGGGTGAGTAATGCTTGCGCACCATCGCTCCACTGTAATACCGATAACCCCTTACGACGAACATAATTAAGTAAAGCTTGCGTGATTTTATCTTGATCCGGCTCTGCTAACACTTGGCGTTCAATAATTAACTTACCGCAACGCAACTGCTTTTCAGCGCTTAAGCGACCCGATTTTTCATCCCAATCCACAAATTCATCGCTATGAAATAACTCAGGAAAGTGAGATTGCAAAGCATGCATATCCAACTCTGCAGCGCTAAAGATCTGACTCGCACCAACGCGAGTGCGCATTAAGTCCACCGCAACCAAATAGTGAGCATGAGCTAATCGCTCTTCTTCACACACTTGAGCACCATGACCATTCGCCAATAAAAATTGCCCAGCTTGGCGACTATCGCGTAGCGCTGCAATACGATCAGGAAACGCAAGGCTTAGCACTATGGCAACCAGTGATTCATCGACTGAGGTAAGAGCGAATGTAGTCCCTAATTTGTTGGCCAAACTCATGGCACGTTTGTGCATGGCTTGAGCTTTATTGTGCTTACCTTGCTGCCAGCGAAATAAGCTATGTTGGACATCTAAGACATGACGCTCCGGCTCTTCAAGCAACGCAGCGACGGCCAATGCACTATTGAGCATCGCGTCGCTATGCGCTTTCGCTTTTAGTAACATACTGGCGAGTCGAGGTTCAACACCTAGATATTGAGCCTCTTGACCTAATGCAGAAAGCTGCTGCTTACTGTCCATTAAGTCAAGCGCATTAAGCAGTTGCCATGCTTGTTGCATAGCTGGTTGTGGTGGCACATCCAACCACGGCAATTCATTGACAGAAGCCACACCCCACTGGGCTAACTCCATCGCCAGTGGCGCTAAATCTGTGTGTAAAATTTCAGCGGATGAAACTTGAGGCTGCTGTTTATACTGAGCTTCACTATACAGACGTAAAGCGATTCCAGGCTCTAAACGACCAGCACGACCGGCACGCTGGTCGGCCGATGATTGGGCGATTTTCACTTGTTCTAAACGAGTAATGCCAGTTTTTAAGTCAAACTTGGCGACACGCTCCAGCCCTGAATCGACCACAATACGAATACCTTCAATCGTCAAAGAAGTCTCGGCAATATTAGTCGCCAATACTACTTTACGTCGCCCTGCTTTAGCGGATGTAATCGCCTGTTGCTGCATTTCACTACTCAACTGCCCATACAAAGGGCAAACGTCAATATCATCAGCAAGGTTAGACAATTGTTGTTCTAACTGCTTAATAGCGGAAACACCCGGCAAAAAAGCCAGCAATGAACCACTTTCAGAACGCATCAATGAATCAATATGTTTACCCAAGGTTGGAATCAGGTACTGATTCGCTTTTAACGGTGCGTAACGAATATCAACCGGGTATGAGCGACCATCTGATTCAACGTATTCGGCCAGCGGCAATAATGACTGTAAGGTGTGCTGATCTAACGTTGCAGACATCACCACCAACTTTAAGTCATCGCGTAAGGCCGACTGCACCTCCAAACTCAATGCTAAAGCGGTATCAGCATGAATACTACGTTCATGAAATTCATCGAAAATCAGCAACTGCACACCTGAAAGTTCCGGATCGGCTTGAATCATCCGCGTCATAATACCTTCAGTCACAACTTCGAGCTGAGTACAAGCACTGACTTTGCTATCACCACGTACTCGATAGCCAACAGTTTGCCCGACACGCTCACCTAACTGCAGAGCAATGTAGCTTGCAATGTTGCGGGCTGCTAAACGTCGAGGTTCGAGCATAATGATCTTGCCAGTTAAGATACCCGACTTAAGTAATTGCAGAGGAAAATACGTCGATTTACCCGCCCCCGGTGTCGCTTTAACAATTAACTGAGGGGAGTGTTGTATCCCAGCCAGTAGCTTGGGCATCACAGCTTGAATGGGCAATTGTGACAATGTGCAGTCCTTGTGTTTAAATGGCGGCAACATTGTACATAAAAACAGTAGATAAATGCAGTTCAATCCTCCACTTCAATCCGCGGTCTTGATTCAGCGCTATAAACGCTTTCTGGCTGATATCACAATGGACGACGGTACAACACGTACGATTCATTGCGCCAATACCGGTGCCATGACCGGTTGTGCTGACACAGGTAATCGTGTGTGGTTTTCCACTTCCGATAACCCAAAACGCAAATACCCCCACAGCTGGGAAATCAGCGAAACCACACAAGGAAATCGCATTTGCGTTAATACTGCTCGCGCTAATCAATTAGCCGTTGAAGCGATTGAAAATGGCGTGATTAAAGAGCTGGTAGGCTACGATCACTTACAAACAGAAGTGAAATACGGCCAAGAAAATAGTCGAATTGATATCTTGCTCAAATCAGAATCCAAACCAAAATGCTATATAGAAGTGAAGAGTGTCACCTTATTAGATGAATCCCACTCTACGACAGAGACCGCTGAGTACAACCCTGGACAAGGTTATTTTCCTGATGCGATCACAACGCGCGGGCAAAAGCATTTACGCGAACTAACAGAAATGGCTAAAAATGGAAGTAGAGCCGTACTTTTATTCACTGTTTTACATTCAGGGATTGAAAAAGTGTCGCCAGCGCACCATATAGACGCGAACTATTCACAATTACTTAAACAGGCGCAAAAAGAAGGGGTGGAAGTACTGTGCTACAAGGCTGTGCTTTCTGAAAATGAAATCAAACTGGTTAAAGCTGTAGAATTCGCCTATTCATGATAAAAAGTTGATGGCGTCTTCACATTGACAACAAGTTTACGATTCAGTGTTTGCCTACCATACTTCTTTTTGCTATAGATACCCGCCTCAAATTAGCTGCTCACGCAGTTGACTAGGTGTTAGTAGGAGACGCTGTATGCCAGAGAAGAAAAAAGCGATAGGCATCCTAGCCATTGCAGGTGTTGAGCCGTACCAGGAAAAACCAGGTGAAGAGTATATGTCACCTGAGCAGATGGCTCACTTTACAAAAATTTTAGGCGCTTGGCGTAGCCAACTTCGTGACGAAGTTGAACGCACGGTTAACCACATGAAAGATGAAGCGGCAAACTTTCCAGATCCTGTTGATCGCGCATCTCAAGAAGAAGAGTTCAGTTTAGAACTGCGTAACCGTGACCGCGAACGTCGTTTGATCAAGAAAATTGAAAAAACACTGAACAAGATTGAAGAAGATGACTACGGCTTCTGTGAGTCTTGTGGCGTTGAAATTGGCGTACGTCGCCTAGAAGCTCGCCCAACCGCAGACCTTTGCATTGACTGTAAAACGCTTGCTGAGCTTAAAGAAAAACAGATGCAAGGTTAATCCTAGCAATGTTAATAAAGGGAGCTTAAGCTCCCTTTTTGTTTTATTCCCTTCCCACTTGGATGAATCGCGATGAACTATATTGGACGATTTGCCCCTTCACCTTCTGGTCCACTGCATTTTGGCTCGCTGATCGCAGCGCTAGGTAGCTATTTTCAAGCAAAATCCCAACACGGCCAATGGCTGGTTCGTATTGAAGATCTTGATCCGCCAAGAGAAATGCCCGGTGCAGCCTCATTAATATTGCAAGCCATTGAAGCCTATGGACTGCTCTGGGATGGTGAAGTCGTCTACCAAAGCCAACGCCATGCGTTATATCAAAGCCAAATTGATCTCTGGTTAACGACTGGACAAGCCTATTACTGTCAATGTACACGTAAGCAAATTAAACAAGCTGGTGGCTTCTATTTAGGCTCCTGTCGTCATAAAAAGCTTTCATTCGCTGGCGATTGCTCGGTAAGATTGCGCGTCGACATGCCGATAGAATCATTTTTCGATCAAAAACATGGCGAAATTCACATTCCTAAGGCATTGGCAGAAGAAGACTTCATTATTAAGCGACGAGATGGTTTATTCGCTTATAATCTAGCCGTTGTCCTTGATGATATCGATCAAGGAGTAACTGAAGTGGTACGCGGCGCGGATTTAATTGAGCCAACGGGACGACAAATCAGCCTGTATCATTGCTTACATAAAACTCCGGTAAGCTATCTACATCTTCCATTAGCCATGGACGGAAGCGGTAATAAATTATCGAAACAAAATCATGCCATGGCGATTGATATTCAGAATCCTAAACCCACATTACTAAATGCAATGCGATTCTTAGGGTTCAGTATAAAACAAGAGATTAGCGACGCCTCAATCGAAGAAATCATCCAATGGGGCTGCCAAAATTGGCATATTGAACAACTCCCTCGGGAGATCGAGATCACACCGTGATTCTCAAAAGGCTATCCTTACGCTATTATTAGCCGCAAAATCGTCCCTATCGGGCACTTTTACTTAAAAAAGCAAGGTTGGCCAAAACCAATCATTGCCAGATGCACATGAATAAAAACGACTATACACCACGCGAAAACCGCGTTTACCAAGACTTAGCTCTGAATATTATCACTCGTCAAGAGCACAATATTTCGCGCAAGCAAATCAGCGATAATGCGCTAAAGGTGCTATACCGACTTCATGGCGCAGGTTTTGACGCGTACCTAGTCGGTGGCGGAGTACGTGATTTACTGCTTGGTGAAACACCAAAAGATTTTGATATCGCCACCAATGCAACGCCAGAACAAATTCGCCATCTGTTTCGTAACTGCCGATTAATAGGTCGTCGCTTCCGTTTAGCGCATATTATGTTTGGTCGAGATATTATCGAAGTAGCAACCTTTCGCGGCCATCACCAAGAGCCGACGCAAAATGTTTCCGCACAATCGGAAGCAGGTATGCTTTTGCGTGATAACGTCTACGGCACGATTGATGAAGATGCCGAACGTCGTGATTTCACCATCAACGCCATGTACTACAGCATCGCAGATTACAGCATTCACGATTATGCTGGCGGCGTTGATGACTTAGAAGATAAGCTGATTCGTTTAATTGGTGACCCTGAGACTCGCTATCGCGAAGATCCAGTTCGCATGTTGCGTGCTATACGCTTTGCGGCCAAGCTCGACTTTGATATTGAAGAAGATACCGCCGATCCAATCGAACACCTTGCCCCCTTACTGAGAGATATTCCGGCAGCACGTCTGTACGAAGAATCACTCAAAATGCTGCAAACGGGTCATGGTTTAGAGACTTATCACTTAATGCGTGAGTACAACTTGTTCCAACAGTTGTTTCCAGTCATTGCTCAGTATTTCACGCCGGAATACGACTCACAGACAGAGCAAATGCTTGATCTCGTCTTGGACTCTACCGACCTACGCATTGAAGAAGGTAAACGCATTAATCCAGCCTTTATGTTCGCGGCTATCTTCTGGTATCCAACCGTGCAGCTGGCCGAAGAGTTAATGGAACAACGTAATTTTGCTTATTACGATGCGGTAATGGAAGCGAGCAATTTGATTCTTGATCAAGTGGTCAAAACACTGGCCATACCTCGCCGTCATACGGCAACTATCCGCGAGATTTGGCAGCTTCAGCTACGACTACCTCGTCGCAATGGCAAGCGTGCTTTCCGCTTAATGGAACTCAATAAGTTCCGAGCAGGGTTTGATTTCCTACAAATGCGTGGGGAAATTGAAGGCGGAGAAACGAAGAAACTAGCTGATTGGTGGGCAACTTTTGAAAGCGCGGGTCGTGATATGCGCCAAGCGATGGCAAACGATTTAGGTGGCAGTACCAGTAAACCTAGCTTCCGTCGCCGCAAAAGCCCACGCAATACGAAGAAGAGTAAACCTGAATCATGATCGAGGTTTACATTGCGGTTGGTAGCAATTTAGGCGATCCCGTCACACAAGCAAAACAAGCAATTGATGCCCTAAAATGTCTACCGAAGTCTGAATTTATTGCAACATCTGAACTTTACAGCAGCACGCCTATGGGGCCGCAAAATCAACCCAATTACATCAATGCTGTAGTTAAAGTCCAAACTGAATTAACGCCACTTGAACTACTTGATTGCACACAACGTATCGAGTTGGAACAGGGGCGCGTCCGTAAAGATGAACGTTGGGGGCCAAGAACTCTCGACTTAGATATTCTTCTTTACGGCAATGAGGTGATCGATTCCGAGCGTCTAACCATTCCTCATTATGGAATGAAAGTACGAGAATTCGTACTTTACCCGCTCGCTGAAATCGCACCAAATTTACAACTCCCTGATGGGGCTGAGCTCAACGAACTTTTAAACCAAGTCGATCGTAATGGGCTCAGTATTTGGCAATCGCCAACGCCTAGTAAGGACATCAAATGAAAAAAATTACGATCAACGACCTAATTCAATGGAAACAACAAGGTCGTAAATTTGCGTCAGTGACCGCTTATGACGCCAGTTTTGCACAACTTTTTGAAAGCCAAGAAATGCCCGTTTTACTCGTCGGTGACTCGTTAGGAATGGTACTGCAAGGTAAAACTGATACTCTGCCCGTCACGGTCGATGAGATCGCCTACCACACTCGCAGTGTGCGTGCAGGCAGCCCAAACAGCTTACTGATGGCCGACATGCCTTTCATGAGTTACGCCACACCAGAGCAAGCATGCGAAAATGCAGCCAAAATCATGCAAGCTGGTGCAAACATGGTGAAAATTGAAGGTGGCGACTGGTTAGTGGATACCGTAAAAATGCTGACAGAGCGTGCGGTTCCAGTTTGTGCTCACTTGGGTTTAACCCCTCAATCAGTCAATATTTTTGGCGGTTATAAAGTACAAGGCCGAGATCAAGAAAAAGCCGATCGCATGGTAAAAGATGCATTAGCACTACAAGATGCCGGCGCTCAAATTGTATTATTAGAATGTGTTCCTGCTAGCCTTGCCGCGCGCATTACCGAAGTCCTAGAGGTACCAGTAATTGGTATTGGTACAGGTAATGTAACAGATGGTCAAATTTTAGTAATGCACGATATGTTTGGAATTTCGGCGAACTACATGCCAAAATTCTCGAAAAACTTCCTTGCTGAAACAGGTGATATGCGTAAAGCCGTTGCACAATACATCCAAGATGTAGAAAGTGCAGCCTTCCCTGATGATGCTCATACCATTGCCTAAAGGAGATATTCATGCAAACTTTTGCTGACATTTCAGCTCTTCGCGAGCAGATCAAACAGTATAAGCGTGATGGTCGCCGAGTCGCTTTTGTGCCAACCATGGGCAACTTACATGAAGGCCACTTGACCCTAGTGCGTAAAGCTCGTGAAGAGGGAAATGTGGTCGTGGTCAGTATTTTTGTCAATCCAATGCAATTTGATCGTGCAGATGACTTAAACAACTACCCAAGAACATTAGATGAAGACTTAAGTAAACTTAACGCGGAAGGCGTTGATTTTGTCTTTACTCCAACCCCAGAAGTTATGTATCCACAAGGTTTAGACAAACAAACCTTTATTGAAGTACCAGGGCTATCGCATATGCTCGAAGGCGCTTCAAGACCAGGACATTTTCGTGGTGTAGCAACCATTGTCGCTAAACTATTCAATATTGTTCAGCCTAATGTCGCTTGTTTTGGGGAAAAAGATTTCCAGCAATTGGCCGTTATTCGTCAGATGGTTAATGACCTATGCATGGATATTGAAATTATTGGTGTTCCAACCGTGCGCGAAATGGACGGGTTAGCCATGAGCTCACGCAATGGCCTGCTTACACTCGATCAACGCCAACGAGCTCCAGTGCTAGCACGCACTATGCGTTGGATCAGTAGTGCAATGCGTGGTGGACGTGATGACTATGCATCGATCATTGAAGATGCGAGTGATCAACTGCGCGCTGCTGGCTTACAACCGGATGAGATCTTCATTCGCGACGCTAAAACTCTGCAAGTTATCTCAGCCGAGACAACTCAAGCAGTGATTTTAGTTTCAGCTTTTTTAGGCCAAGCCCGTTTGATTGATAACCAAATCGTAGATTTCAATGTAGAAAGCAAAGCCGATCCTGAAGAAGAATAATCTCCAACCTGCTGAATTAAAAAAGGTCGACACTGTGTCGACCTTTTTATTAGCAATTATTGGCTACGAGTAGTACTAGCTTCTCAGACCAATACCACGTGATACAAGATAGTGAGCAACCGCATACAACGCGACCACAAAAACCCCCAGTACGCTAAAGGAAGTCACGATACCCACATCAGAAACCCCAAGAAAACCATAGCGAAACGCATTAACCATATAAACAATTGGGTTGATTTTCGATACTCCTTGCCAAAAATCCGGCAGCAGGCTGATCGAATAAAAGACTCCACCTAAATAAGTTAATGGCGTGAGTATAAAAGTCGGAATAATCGAAATATCGTCAAATGTCTTAGCAAACACCGCGTTAATCATGCCGCCTAAAGCAAACACTACTGACGTGAGAAATACCGTCGCAACAATAATGCCCCAATGATCCACTTGTAGATCAACAAAAAACAACGAAACAAAAGTCACGATGGCTCCGACTAATAAACCTCGCACTACGCCCCCCATAACGAACCCTGCAATAATCACGTAATTGGGAACGGGAGCAACCAGTAACTCTTCAATATTTTTTTGAAATTTCGCGCTAAAGAAAGAAGAAGCAACATTGGAATAAGAGTTGGTGATCACCGACATCATGATTAAGCCCGGCACAATATATTCCATGTAGCTAAAACCATTCATTTGACCAATTCGCGAACCAATCAAGTTACCAAAAATGATGAAATAAAGCGTCATGGTAATAGCTGGTGGCACTAAGGTCTGCACCCAAATTCGCGTAAAGCGGTTTATTTCCTTGGTCAACAAGCTACAAAAAGCCGTCCAATACAAACGATACATAATTACTGACCTCGACTCTGTTGTTGCACAATACTGACAAACAGCTCTTCCAAGCGGTTAGCTTTATTGCGCATTGACAATACTGTCACGCCTTGCTGCGTTAGTTGCTCGAACACTGAATTCAACCCTCTGGTTTTCTCTAACTCGATTTCTAGTGAACCGTTAACCATGGTTTGTGAAACAACGCCAGCTAACTGAGGCAACGGTGAATCGTCAGCCAAATCCAAAATAAAGGTCTCAAACTGCAGTTTCGCGAGCAGATCTTTCATTGAGGTATTTTCGATTAACTCACCACGGTTGATAATGCCGATGTTACGGCACAGCATTTCAGCCTCTTCTAAATAGTGCGTGGTCAAAATAATGGTAATGCCTTGTGCATTGATCTCTTTAAGAAATTCCCACATTGAACGACGGAGCTCAATATCCACACCAGCCGTCGGTTCATCTAAAATGAGCAGTTTGGGTTCATGCATCAAAGCGCGAGCAATCATTAAGCGGCGTTTCATACCACCAGAAAGATTTCGTGCACGTTCTTTACGTTTTTCCCACAGATCGAGCTTAGATAAATACTTTTCCGCTCTTTCTTTCGCTAGCGATTTAGCAACACCGTAATAACCAGCCTGCTGCATTACAATCTGCTCAACGCTCTCAAATTGGTTGAAATTGAATTCTTGAGGAACCAAGCCAATATTTTGCTTCGCAAGTTCCAGATCTTTATCAATATCGTAGCCAAAAACCTTTACGTTACCGGAAGTCTTATTGACCAAGGATGAAATAATACCGATAGTTGTCGATTTTCCAGCCCCATTAGGTCCAAGCAGTGCGTAAAAATCGCCCTTTCTTACCTGCAAACTCACCCCTTTTAGGGCCTCGAAACCACCTGCGTAGGTTTTACGTAGTTGTTCTATTTCTAATGCGTACATTCAATGATCACTCTTTGTGACTTTAACTTGTTAGATGTGCCACCTAACCCACCATTTTTCAACCCAACATTAGAAATTAATGAAATAAAAAGCGCAGACCAAGTGATCTGCGCTCTTAAGGTTATCACCCCAAACTAGTTAGATTGGGTTACATGACTTACAGCCGCATTTAACGCTTCATAACGGAAAGAGTAAGTCTGCTCACTCGGTACTAAATCTAAGATGTGGAACTTCTCTAGCTGTTGTTTGGTTTGTATATTCGGACACAACAGATAAACCGCACATTTCGCATCTAACGCATCTCTGATCGCATTCTCTAACGCTAAGCCAACCGTCACATCAATCATTGGCACATCGGTAAGGTCAAGGATCATCGCTTCATAGTCACTAATGTGGTTATGCTGGCGAGATATCGCTTTAGAAACACTAAAGATCATTGGACCGGAGAGATAAAAGAACAGCACTTTGCCATTGGCTTTCTCAAGCAAAGAGCGCTCGCTGTCAGTCAAGGGCACATCGTTCTCATCAGCATCACTGATCGCTTTAACCTGACGCGCTTGCTCGCGGCTCAAACGTTCAATGATTAAGATATTAGAGATAAATACACCTAAGCCAACCGCCACAATCAAATCAACAAACACCGTCAGCAGCATTACGCCATACATAATAGCCATGCCTTGCACGCTGACTTTATGCGCGCGTTGAATGAAACTCCAATCGAGAATGTTGAACCCGACATAGACAGCAATACCCGCTAAAACCGCCATCGGGATAGGTTCGGTTAAACCACCAGCCACTAACACAACTAACGCCAACACCAAAGCACGAGCAACTCCTGATAAAGGTGAACGCGCTCCAACTTGAATGTTAGTCACCGTCCCCATCGTTGCCCCTGCGCCCGGTAACGCACCAAATAATCCTGAAATCATATTGGCAAGCCCTTGCCCTCTTAACTCCTTATCTGAGTCATGCTCTTTGCGTGTTAAAGAGTCACCAATCACCGCGGTCAGTAAGGTATCAATACAACCTAGTGTGCCTAGCACTAACGCATCAATCACCATGGTTGTGAAGATTTCAGCATTAAAAGTAGGGATCACCAGTGAAGGCAAACCAGCCGGTATCACGCCAATACGTCGAATATCTTCAGGGTTAAATAGCAATACAGAAATTAACGTCACTACCACTAAAGCAACCAGTTGTGCGGGAACGTATTTCCGATATTTATTAGGCAAGAAGAATAGAATACCAAGAGTGAGCAAACCCAAAAACAGTTCATTAAACTTCATGTTGCTGATGATATCTGGCAATGCAGACAATGTTCCCATCACCCCACCCGAAGGGGCTGCCTGACCAAGCAGTGGTGAAAGTTGCAAAATGATGAGGATGACACCAATGCCCGACATGAAGCCAGATATCACACTGTATGGCATTAATGTGATGTATTTTCCAAGCTTGAGGGTTCCAAGCAATATCTGAAATGCCCCCGCCATCATCACAACAGTAAAGGTCATAGCCAGTCCAGTTTCTGGGTAGCTAGCGACCATGCTGGTTAAGACTGCAGTCATAATGACCGTCATCGGTCCGGTAGGCTCTGATATCAAGGTTGATGAGCCGCCAAATAAAGCAGCAAATAACCCGACCATGATCGCGCCCCAAAGCCCAGCTTCCGCACCGGCGCCCGAAGCAACACCAAAAGCTAACGCCAAAGGCAGTGATATAATGGCCGTTGTCACTCCACCAAACAAATCACCTTTCAAATCAATATTGGCAAAACGACTCCCAAACACTTATGCGCTCCTTGTAAAAAAACAAAATCACATCACTGTAGCAAATGTTAATCACAATTATTAACCGTTAATTAACGACAATTTTAGCCAATCTTGACTAAAAAAATGGGAACTAGCTAAGTTCATGATTTTTCATACGAGAACTCGTCAGATGAGTGCCTTTTTCTTCATTTTATAAGAGAATGAAATTGTAACATTGTGTATAGTCAGATTTATTCTTGAGCATTACTATTGATGCAATTTGGTCTATTTTAAGGGAAGTGAGATGCCAGAACTTAAACAGCTTTTTGAAAATAACTCGCGTTGGTCTGAATCGATTAAAGCAGAACGTCCTGAGTACTTTGCAAAGCTAGCTCAAGGGCAAGACCCTGATTTTCTCTGGATTGGTTGCTCTGACAGTCGCGTACCTGCGGAACGTTTAACCGGGCTTTATTCGGGTGAACTGTTTGTGCATCGCAACGTCGCAAACCAGGTAATTCATACCGACTTGAATTGTCTTTCTGTGGTGCAATATGCGGTTGATGTATTGAAAGTAAAACACATCATTATCTGCGGACACTATGACTGTGGGGGTGTGAATGCAGCGATTGATAATCCACAACTAGGGTTGATCAACAACTGGTTACTGCATGTTCGTGACTTATACCTGAAACATCGCACCTATTTAGATGCTATACCCGAACAAAATAAAGCCGACAAGCTTTGTGAAATCAATGTTGCTGAACAAGTGTATAACTTGGGCAACTCCACGGTCCTACAAAACGCGTGGGAGCGCGGTCAAGATGTAGAACTGCATGGCGTAGTGTACGGTATTGAAGATGGACGCTTAGAATATCTAGGTGTTCGTTGTAATTCACGCGAACGGGTGAATGACACTTATCAAAAGGCGATGGAAAAAATCCTGAACCCCAATCACGAGCTATTATGTCGCTAAAATACCAAGAGCCCACTCAATAGTGGGCTCTTTATCATACCAATCACAGTAAATAAGTGATCAGAAATAGCGCAGGAAAAAGGCTTGAGAACAAGGCAGAATTTTTCGATAAGTAGTTAGTCTACAATAAAAAATTCTAACGCAGTTATCGAGCATTTTAACCAGCCAGGATGAACAGTTATTTACTACAATTGGTATCATATCTTCGTTAACTTACTCTTGTGGCACAACTTTGCCAATAAACGGCAAATGACGATATTTTTGTGCGTAATCGATACCGACCCCAACCACAAACTCATCAGGGATTTCGAAACCAATCCATTTTACATCCACAGGTACTTCACGGCGTGAAGGCTTATCAAGCAAAGTACAAATGTGGATGGACTTAGGTTCACGTAACGAAAGGATCTCTTTTACTTTGTTCAAGGTATTACCCGTATCGATAATATCTTCAACCAACAACACATCTTTGCCTTTAATGTCATCATCCAGATCTTTTAAGATACGAACATCACGTGAGCTTTCCATCGTATTGCCATAGCTAGATGCCGTCATAAAATCAACTTGGTGAACCAAATCAATGTTACGAGCAAGGTCTGCCATAAATACAAATGAACCGCGTAGCAAGCCAACCATGACCAAATCTTCACTGCCCTGATAATGTTCGGTGATCTGTTTGCCTAATTCACGAATTCGTTCCTGAACAATTTCCTCAGAAATCATCACTTCAACTGTATGCTTCATACTGTTCTCTTTTTAGGTGATGCGACACGCTTTACGATCACTGTTTTACGTAATGATGGCGTCGCGTAACTAGCTTGGTACATATAGTACCACCGCTGCACGGGATAGTTAAATGAGGCTTGCTTTGTACCGATTGACCGTTAATTTCAATTCAAACAATAAAACCACTTGAATATGATTGCATTTAACACAATTGAACAAAAAACAGGCTCATATTATTTGACCTACATCATATGCAGCAGTACACTCATGAAGCTTTAAAAGCAATTAATAAAATAATCATTAGAGCGGAAAGCTCAATACAAAACGTCAAATGGTAAGGATTAAAAAATTATGGACGCATCTATAGAGAAACGCCCCAGAACGCGCTTATCACCACAAAAGCGTAAACTTCAATTGATGGAAATCGCTCTTGAAGTGTTTGCAAAACGAGGCATTGGCCGTGGTGGTCATGCCGATATCGCTGAAATTGCACAGGTTTCTGTTGCAACGGTGTTCAATTACTTCCCAACTCGCGAAGATTTAGTGGATGACGTATTAACGCACGTTGTATGCCAATTTTCTAACTTTCTCGCTGATAATATCGACCTTGATCTGTACGCAAAAGAGAACTTAACCAACATTACTACCGCCATGGTTAGCCTTGTGGTTAATGACTGCCACTGGTTAAAAGTGTGGTTTGAGTGGAGTGCTTCGACACGTGAAGAAGTTTGGCCACTGTTTGTTTCTACAAACCGCACCAATCAATTACTAGTCAAGAATATGTTTATTAAGGCTATCGAACGTGGTGAAGTATGCAACGAACATGATCCTGAAGATCTGGCGACACTTTTCCACGGTATCTGCTACTCGCTCTTTATTCAGGCAAATCGCCTACCGAATGAAGAAAGCATGCGCATGCTAGTGAAAAGCTACCTAAATATGCTGTGCATCTACAAAAAAGAGCACTAATATCTGATCGATAAGAGCATAAAAAAACCGCTGGCTTCAGCGGTTTTTCTTTATCTGACGATTAGGTCATTACTTTTTCTTTTTCGCTTTCGCGTTTGGAAGGTCAGTAATCGTACCTTCAAACACTTCAGCCGCAAGACCAACAGACTCGTGTAGCGTTGGGTGAGCATGAATCGTCAATGCGATATCTTCGGCATCACAACCCATCTCGATAGCAAGACCAATTTCACCCAGTAGTTCACCACCGTTAGTACCAACGATAGCACCACCAATAACACGATGAGTCTCTTTATCAAAAATAAGCTTGGTCATACCGTCTGCACAATCAGAAGCGATTGCACGACCAGAAGCTGCCCAAGGGAATGTCGCTACTTCGTAGCTAATGCCTTCTGCTTTCGCTTCTTTTTCAGTTTTACCAACCCAAGCGACTTCTGGCTCAGTATACGCAATTGAAGGGATTACTTTAGGGTCAAAGTAGTGTTTCTTACCTGAAATAACTTCTGCCGCTACGTGACCTTCATGCACACCTTTGTGAGCCAACATTGGTTGACCAACAATATCACCGATAGCGAAGATATGAGGAACATTCGTGCGCATTTGCTTATCCACATTGATAAAGCCACGCTCATCCACTTCAATACCTGCTTTTTCAGCATCCATCAGCTTACCATTTGGTACACGGCCGATAGCAACAAGGACTGCATCATAACGCTCAGCTTCCGCTGGTGCTTTTTTGCCTTCCATTGAAACGTAGATACCATCTTCTTTCGCTTCAACAGCCGTCACTTTCGTTTCAAGCATCAGGTTAAATTTGTCTTTGATACGTTTGGTGTAAACTTTGACCATGTCTTTATCCGCCGCTGGGATAAGTTGGTCAAACATTTCAACCACATCAATTTTAGAACCAAGCGAGTGGTAAACCGTCGCCATTTCCAAACCGATAATACCGCCACCCATGATCAACAGCTTTCCAGGAACTTCTTTCAGTTCAAGTGCATCAGTTGAATCCCAAATGCGTGGGTCTTCATGAGGAATGAATGGTAGTTTAATTGGGCGAGAACCCGCTGCAACGATAGCGTTATCGAAATTAACTACGGTTTTGCCGTCTTCACCTTCAACTTCGATAGCATTAGGGCCAGTAAATTTACCAAAACCGTTAACAACGGTGACTTTACGCATCTTAGCCATACCGCCAAGACCGCCTGTCAGTTGGTTGATCACTTTTTCTTTCCAAAGACGAATTTTGTCGATGTCAGTTTGTGGTTCACCAAATACGATACCATGCTCAGCAAGCGCTTTCGCTTCTTCAATAACTTTCGCTACGTGAAGTAGTGCTTTAGATGGGATACAACCCACGTTCAAACACACACCACCAAGGGTGCTGTAACGTTCAATAAGTACTGTTTCAAGACCTAAGTCTGCACAGCGGAATGCAGCGGAGTAACCAGCAGGACCGGCACCAAGCACTACCACTTGGGCTTTGATTTCTTTGCTCATTTTGACCTCTTGTAGTCATTATCCCTAACAGGCTGAGTGGGTGTTCTATCTATTTGTTTTGTTATTAAAAACGAATTACTTAAAACGAGATATTTTTCAGACCGCAACAGTTTACAGAGATGTTAATGGTGTGAAAAGTAAATCCATTTAGCCTGTGAGCTAGACGACAATTCGATTAGGAAAAAGTGTTCGTAATCCAATCATCTTGTTATTCGTGTTAACGAGGGCGGCTTAATCGCCGCCCTATCATTAACTAAACTTGGCTTACAAAACCAGACGGCGAATGTCTGATAATGCACCATTTAGGAAAGTGATGAAGCGTGCACCTTCCGCACCATCGATCACACGGTGGTCGTATGATAGAGAGAGTGGAAGTTGTAGGCGTGGTTCGAACTCTTTGCCGTTCCACACAGGCTTGATCTCTGATTTAGACACACCAAGAATACCCACTTCTGGCGCATTGACGATTGGCGTAAATGCAGTACCACCAATGCCACCTAGGCTAGAGATAGTGAAACAACCACCCTGCATATCTGCCGCTGTCAGTTTACCAGCACGTGCTTTCTTCGATACTTCAGCAAGCTCAGCTGATAGCTCGTAAATGCCTTTTTTGTTCACATCTTTGAAGACAGGAACAACGAGACCATTTGGCGTATCAACCGCAATACCCACGTTTACGTATTTCTTCAGAATCAAGCTTTCGCCATCGTCAGAAAGTGAAGAGTTAAATGCTGGGAACGCTTCTAGAGCTTTCGCTACAGCTTTCATGATGAACACGAGTGGCGTGATCTTCATGCCTGTATCTTTCTTCGCTTCAATCGCATTTTGCTCTTTACGGAAGTTCTCAAGCTCGGTGATATCAGCGTTATCCCATTGGGTAACGTGTGGGATCATCACCCAGTTACGGTGCAAGTTAGCACCCGAGATCTTCTTGATACGAGAAAGTGGCTGAACTTCAGTTTCACCAAACTTGCTGAAATCAACTTTTGGCCAAGGTAGGAGGCCAAGTGCTGCGCCATCACCTTTACCAGAAGCCGCTGCTGCCGAACCAGATTCAAGACGCTTAAGTGCTTCTTTCACATAATTTTGCACATCTTCTTTTAGGATACGGCTCTTACGACCAGAACCTTTCACCTTAGATAGATTAACGCCAAATTCACGTGCAAGACGACGAACAACTGGAGAAGCATGAGAATACTCATTGTTCTCTTCAAACTCAGCGGTTGCTACTGTCGCTGGTTTAGTCACTTCAGCTTTTGGTGCTACTGGTGCCGCTGCTTGAGCAGGAGCTGCAACTGGTGCTGCACCTGCTACTTCAAAGACCATGATTAACGAGCCAGTCGATACTTTATCGCCTGTTGCAATCTTGATTTCTTTCACTACACCGGCAAACGGTGCTGGCACTTCCATTGAAGCTTTGTCGCCTTCAACCGTGATTAGAGATTGCTCTTCTTCCACGGTATCGCCAACGGCTACCATGATTTCAGTCACTTCTACTTCATCACCACCGATATCTGGAACGTTGACTTCTTTCGCTGCAGAAGCGGTCGGAGCTGCCGCCATTGGTGCCGCTACAGCAGCAGGAGCCGCGGCTACGCCTGAACCTGCAACTTCAAATACCATGATTAGAGAGCCAGTCGTTACTTTATCGCCTGCTGCTACTTTGATCTCTTTCAGCGTACCTGCGAATGGCGCTGGAACTTCCATAGAAGCTTTGTCGCCTTCAACCGTCAATAGAGATTGCTCTTCTTCGATTGCATCGCCGATAGCGACCATGATTTCAGTGACTTCTACTTCATCACCGCCAATATCTGGAACATGTACTTCTTTAAGCTCGCTTGCTGATGCTGCCACAGGAGCAGTTGCTGGAGCTACTTCAACTGCAGCTGGCGCTGCTGCACCTTCTGCTTCAAAGATCATAATCAATGAACCAGTAGAGACTTTATCACCTTCAGCGATTTTGATTTCTTTAACAATACCTGCTTGAGAGGCAGGAACCTCCATAGAAGCCTTATCGCCTTCTACAGTAATAAGAGACTGTTCTTCTTCAACCTTGTCGCCAACGCTGACAAGAATTTCAGTAACTTCAACCTCATCCGCACCAATGTCAGGTACATTAATTTCGATTGCCATTATTCTTTCCTACCTTCAATTAAGCGTATAGCGGGTTTGTTTTTTCAGTATCGATGTTGAATTTCTTAATTGCTTGCGCAATGACAGATTTCTCAACTTCGCCACGTTTCGCTAGTTCAGTTAACGCTGCAACCACAACATAACCTGCGTTCACTTCGAAATGACGACGTAAGTTTTCGCGGCTGTCTGAACGACCAAAACCATCCGTACCCAACACTTTGAAAGACTCAGCAGGGATAAACGCACGCACTTGCTCGGCGTAGTTTTTCATGTAATCCGTTGCTGCGATTGCAGGTTCGCTACCCATTACCGTTTGAATGTAAGGAACTTGTGCCTGCGCTTCAGGGTGAAGCATGTTGTAACGCTCACAAGCTTGGCCATCACGAGTTACTTCGTTGAATGACGTTACCGAGTAAACATCTGAAGCCACGCCGTACTCATCACTTAAGATTTGAGCCGCTTTGCGTACTTCGTTCATGATCGTACCTGAGCTCATTAACTGAACTTTACCTTTAGAGCCAGTCGTTCCTTGTGGAGTGTAGCTTTCTAATTTGTAGATACCCTTACGAATGCCTTCTTCAGCGCCTTCTGGCATTGCTGGCATTGCGTAGTTTTCGTTCATCAAAGTTAGGTAGTAGAACACGTTCTCTTGATCACCATACATACGACGGATACCGTCTTGCATGATTACCGCCACTTCATAAGCGAAGGTTGGATCGTAAGAAATACAGTTAGGAACCGTACCCGCCATGATGTGCGAGTGGCCATCTTCGTGCTGTAGACCTTCACCGTTAAGCGTTGTACGACCTGCTGTTGCACCCAGTAAGAAACCACGAGCTTGTTGATCGCCCGCCATCCACGCCATATCGCCAACACGTTGGAAACCAAACATGGAGTAATAGATGTAGAACGGAATCATTGGCAGGTTGTTGGTGCTGTATGATGTTGCAGCCGCAACCCATGAAGACATAGCACCTAGCTCATTGATACCTTCTTGTAGTACCTGACCTGATGTTGCTTCTTTATAGTAAGAAACGATATCGCGATCTTGAGGGGTGTAGTTCTGGCCGTGTGGATTGTAAATACCGATTTGACGGAATAGACCTTCCATACCAAATGTACGCGCTTCATCGGCAATAATTGGCACAATGTTCTTACCAATGTTTTTATCTTTAAGCAGAACGTTCAATGCACGAACAAATGCCATTGTTGTTGAAATATCACGCTTCTGCTCTTCAAGTAGCGGCTTGAATTCATCAACTGGTGGAATCACTAATTCTTCTGTGAATTTAGGCAAACGCTGTGGCGTGTAACCTTTTAGTGCTTTACGACGAGCATGTAGATATTCGTGCTCTTTAGAGCCTTCTTCCAGCGTTAGGTATGGCAGTTCTTTTACCGCTTCGTCAGTTAGCAGATCTTGTAGGCCTAGACGGTCACGTAGGTGAAGTACGTGAGTCATGTCCATCTTCTTAACTTGGTGTGCGATATTCTTACCTTCTGCCGCTTCACCCATGCCGTAACCTTTTACTGTTTTCGCTAGGATAACAGTAGGACGACCATTGGTTTCTTGTGCATTTTTAAATGCTGCGTACAGTTTAGATGAATCATGACCACCACGCTTAAGCGCGAAGATCTCATCATCAGTCATGTCTGCAACAAGTGCTGCGGTTTCTGGGTATTTACCAAAGAAGTGCTCACGTACGTACGCGCCGTCTTTAGATTTGAATGTTTGGTAGTCACCATCGATAGTTTCATTCATTAGTTGAAGAAGCTTACCAGATGTGTCTTTTGCCAGTAGTGAATCCCAATTACTACCCCAGATAACTTTAACCACATTCCAACCAGCGCCTTTAAATAGGCCTTCTAGTTCTTGGATGATGCTGCCGTTACCCATAACAGGGCCATCTAGACGCTGTAGGTTACAGTTGATTAGGAAACATAGATTATCGAGTTTTTCACGAGCGGCAAACGAGATTGCACCGCGTGATTCTGGCTCGTCCATTTCACCATCACCTAGGAACGCGTAAACACGTTGCTCTTTGGTATCTTTCATACCACGGCCATCTAGGTATTTAAGGAAGCGAGCTTGATAAATAGCAGAGATCGGACCTAGTCCCATAGATACAGTCGGGAATTGCCAGAACTCAGGCATCAATTTAGGGTGAGGATATGAAGGGATACCCTTGCCATCCACTTCTTGACGGAAGTTGTCTAGCTGTTCAGCAGTTAAACGGCCTTCAACAAAAGCACGTGCGTAGATCCCAGGAGAGATGTGACCTTGGTAATAAACCAAGTCGCCACCATCTTTTTCGTTAGGGGCACGGAAGAAGTGGTTAAAACATGTTTCGTAGAACGCAGCAGAAGACTGGAATGACGCCATGTGGCCGCCAAGCTCAAGGTCTTTTTTCGATGCACGTAGAACGATCATGATCGCGTTCCAACGGATGATTGAGCGAATACGACGCTCAAGCGTTGTGTCACCTGGGTAAGCTGGCTCTTGTGCTGCAGGAATCGTGTTGATGTAGTTGGTAGTAATACCAGTTGGCATATCAACACCGTCTAGACGTGCTTTGTCTAAAACTTGCTCTAGTAAAAACTGAGCACGCTCTACACCTTCTTCACGTACAACTGACTCAAGGGCTGCTAGCCATTCCTGAGTTTCCAGTGCATCTACGTCATGCTTCATGTCAGACATGGAGATCTATCCTTCTGTTGGTTGGATCTATAAACAAGCAATTAGTCGCTAATTTACGACTCATTACCTTGTTGAATTCGACGTAAAGAACGCTCACGGCGAGACTCTTCTTTGGTCAAATCCAACAATGTTTCTTCGATATAAGCTAAGTGAGAATGTGACATTTCACGCGCCTTTTCCGGCTGACCAGAAACAATCGCATCCACGATATTAGCTCGGTGTTTACTTACTTTCTCCACCACTTCATGGCGGCGGTGTAATAGCTTTAAATTCTGTAGAACATTTTGCTCAAGCAATGGTGCAAGGCTACGGACAATATGCAAAAGCACCACATTGTGTGCAGCTTCAGTGAGAGCGACTAAAAACTCAACCACCGCGGACGCTTCTGCTTCAATCTCTTTCTTTGCTTGTTGCTCACCAATTCTAGCTAGGCAGGATTGAATTCGAGCAAAATCTTCCTCAGTACCACGCAAGGCTGCAAAATAGGCAGAAATACCCTCCATCGCGTGTCGCGATTCAAGTAAATCAAGCTGAGTTTCAGAGTGGCTAGACAATAAATTTAGCAGAGGATCAGAAAAACTTTTCCAGATATTCTCGCTAACAAACGTTCCACCACCTTGACGCCGAGTTAATAGGCGCTTGGCTTCTAAACGTTGAATAGCTTCTCGGATAGAGGGACGCGACACTTCGAACTGTTTTGCCAGTTCTCGCTCTGGTGGCAATTGTTGCCCCGGAGAGAGTGTTCCTTCCACTATCAACCTTTCCAACTCCTGTTCGATAACATCGGAGAGTTTTGGCTGACGAATCCTTTGATAAGCCATAATTTATTATTCTTCTACTCTTTGCAGTCAATTGGTAATACCAATTTCAAGTTGGTGCAGAAATTAACATAATTAAAACGCGGATGTCCAGCCAAAACTTGACCTAAATCATAGAACAGGTCACGTTTAAACACACTGATAACATTAATAAGTTAAAACAGAAAAGATAATGGTCAGACCAATTACATAATCAATACAGATGAGGAATGAACGGGCTACTATACCCAATCACACGATAAATAAATTAGGTTGAGGGTCGTTGATTCACTACAGATCGTTGCTCAAAAGCAAAAAGCTTGGGAAAGGCAGAATAAAGAGAATAAAAAAACTGAATATAATCAATCACTACTGATGCCACAGTGACGCGGCATCAGTAGTCGACATTACTTCGCTTCTAGATGATCAATCATCAATTGCAGCGATTGATTACCACGAAATTCATTGATATCGAGCTTATAAGCAAGCCGAACGGTTTTCACAGATGCATCTGGCCAACGTCTTAAATCAACATTGAACGCAATACCATCGATCATAATATTGGTCGGATGACCTTTGAATAACGGTTCAAGCATTAATTTTAAATGCTTTTCTCCGACCAACTTTTGATGCAAGAGTTTAAATTCGCCATCAAAGAGCGGTTCAGGAAACGCTTGTCCCCACGGCCCACCAGCACGCAGCATTTCAGCGGTATGCATAGAGAATTCTTCAGGTTTTAATTCACCGTCAGACAAAATCACACCTTTTAATGCCGCCTCATCTAACTCTTCTCGCACCACCTGATCAAACAAACTCGCAAAGCGTTCAAAATCTTTTTCGGCAATGGTTAAACCTGCCGCCATGGCGTGACCACCAAATTTGGCAATTAAACCGGGGTGTTGCGTATCAATCCGATCCAAAGCATCGCGCATGTGTAAACCGACTACAGAGCGACATGACCCCTTGATATTACCATCGCCACCATCTGCAAACGCAATCACAGGTCGGTGATATTTATCTTTGATACGCGAAGCCAAAATACCAATCACACCTTGGTGCCAATCTCGCTGAAACAGCACTAACCCATGAGGTAATTGTGTATTTTCGCCAAGCTGTAAGCGTTCACAAAAAGCCAACGCTTCTTGTTTCATACCCTCTTCGATTTCTTTGCGCGTTTGATTTAAGCCATCCAGCTCATTTGCCATCCGACGTGCCGCGTGAATGTTATTGCTCATCAATAACTCGACACCGAAAGACATATCATCCAAACGACCAGCAGCGTTGATCCTTGGGCCTAATGCAAAACCAAAGTCAGAAGCCACTAAACGTCGCGCATCACGCTTGGCTACTTCGATCAAAGCTTGGATCCCCGGCCTTGCGTGCCCAGCACGAATACGCTGTAAACCTTGATGCACGAGAATACGGTTATTTTCATCAAGCGGTACCACGTCAGCAACGGTGCCAAGCGCGACGAGATCGATCAACTCCATCAATTTCGGCTCAGTCATTCCTTGCTCACTAAACCAGCCTGATTTACGCATGTGAACACACAATGCCATCATCAAATAAAACGCAACACCAACCCCTGCCAAAGCTTTCGATGGAAACGCACAGCTTTGTAAGTTGGGGTTAACCATTGCATCGACTTCCGGCAAGACATGCCCAGGCAAGTGATGATCCGTCACTAATACGGTTAACCCTTGTTGTTTGGCATAGCGCACACCTTCGATTGATGAAACACCATTATCCACGGTCATGATCACCTGCGCGCCCAACTCAATCGCTTGATCAACCACTTCAGGGCTTAAGCCATATCCATCTTCAAAACGGTTAGGTACTAGGTAATCCACATTATGACTACCAAGCATGCGCAGTGCTAAAACCGAAAGCGCCGAACTGGTTGCCCCATCAGCGTCGAAATCCCCAACGACAATAATGCGCTGTTGTTGCTGAATCGCGTTAAACAGTAATTCGACCGCTTCTTCAATTCCCCCTAATTTCTGGTAAGAATGTAAGGCTTTGGCAGCTTTATCCAGTTGCTCGACACTGGTAATACCGCGACTGATGTAAATGCGTTTCAGCAAGGAAGGGAGAGTATCGGGAAGTTGTGAAAGGTCTGGTTCAGGTCTGCGTTTTATCTCAATCATAAATCAGCAGGCTTGAGTAAACTCAAGCCTGACTCCTAAGTTATTAAAGCTGTTGAAGGCGTTGCAATAGTTGAGCTGGCGGCAAATAGCCTCCGACCATTTCACCATTCGGTAAGAATATCGCTGGTGTACCGCTGATACCCAATTCACGTCCAAGCTGATAATGCTGCGCTATCGTCTGCTTCGCCTGCTCGATATTTTCACCGGCTTGAGGCGCGCCACGATTCGTTTTCGCTTCATTCATCGCAGCCGCTTTATCATCGGCACTCCAAATGACGGCCATTTGTTCGGCAACTTGACCAGTCGCGCCTTGGCGAGGGAAAGCCATGTAGCGCACAGTAATACCAAGCTCGTTATAGCCTGCCATTTGGCTATGCAGACGTGTGCAGTAGCCACAAGTAATGTCAGTAAATACTGTCACAATGTATTTTTCATCTGCCGCTTTGTACTCGATCATGCTGTCTTTGAAAGTTTCAATTTTAGCCGCGTTCAGTGGTGCTTGACGCTTTGCCAATACATCGACATAACCACCATTTTCATCTAATTGATACAATGTTCCTGCAATAAAATGACGGCCATCAGGCGAAGCAAATAAAATGCCGCCCGAAGTTTGCACTTCAACTAAACCTTCGACATCAGAGGCTTTAACATCAACCACTTGCAAACCTAGTTTTGAAAAACGTTGTTCAAAAACGCCTTTATCAATAGATTGAACTTGCTTGATTTGTGCCGTTTGTGGGGCTGTTGTGGTTTCTTCAGCGTTACACGCTGCAACGAAAAATGGCAATGTAAGTAGAGTCAATTGGCGTAATACGCTCATGTAAGTTCACCTTTATTCAAGCCCTTGGATGGTGCTCGCTATGCAATTGTTTGAGTCGCTCTGTGGCGACGTGAGTATAAATTTGCGTGGTTGATAAGTCACTATGTCCAAGCAGCATTTGCACAACCCGTAGATCTGCTCCGTAATTGAGCAAATGAGTGGCAAAAGCGTGCCTTAATACGTGCGGCGAGAGTTTTTCAACGTCAATTTCCGCGATCACTGCATAGTGTTTAATCCGATGCCAAAATGTTTGGCGAGTCATCTGCCGTGCGCGTTTGCTCGGAAAAACGATATCGGATGTCTGCTCACCTAATAATGCAGACCGCCCTTGGTGGAGAAAAGTTTCAATCCAATCCACCGCATTTTCTCCCATTGGCACCAAACGCTCTTTTCCGCCTTTACCGATCACTCGCACGACACCTTGGCGTAAACTGATGTTTTCCATGGTGAGTGACACTAATTCAGTGACACGCAGTCCGGTGGCATACAGTAGTTCAAGCATGGCTCTGTCGCGCAATTCGAGCGGATTGTTGGTATCTGGCGCATTAAGCAGCGCATCCACCTGCTGCTCTGACAGATCTTTTGGTAAACGTTGCGGCAGCTTAGGGCTGACCAACAAAGCACTCGGATCATCGGCGCGAATTTTCTCCCGGTGCAGATATTGAAACAAACGACGAATCGCCGAAAGCATACGCGCCCGTGAAGTTTGCTTGTAGTCTTGGTCAGTAAGCCACGCTTGATACTGTTGTAACCCAGACAAACTAATAAAATCGAGGCGATAGTTATCGTGCTGCATCCACTGCAATAGTTTCGTCAGATCATTACGATACGAAGAGAGCGTATTTTCTGATAAACCGCGTTCCATCCACATCGCATCCAAAAATTGTTCGACAATTCCTTGGTCAGGAGAAAAATGCTCAGCCACATCAAACCTCAGTAGTAAAAATAACCTTGCTCAGGTTAAGTGAGCCACGAGTTTAATACCATAAAAAAACAGGGTTAGCAGGATAATCGCTGCAAAGCGCGTCAATTTATGGTTAGAATTCACCATTCTGACTTTAAACGAACAAAAAATTATGAAGATCGGTCTGTTTTACGGCTCAACCACTTGTTATACCGAAATGGCAGCAGAAAAGATCCGCGCCATCATCGGTGAAGATTTAGTCGACATTCACAATGTGAAAGAAACACCACTTTCTTTAATGAGCGACTATGATCTTTTAATACTCGGTATTTCAACCTGGGACTTTGGCGAAATCCAAGAAGATTGGAGCGCAATATGGGATCAAATCGATGGCGTGTCACTAAACGACAAGTACGTCGCATTGTTCGGCTTAGGCGATCAAGAAGGTTATGGCGAATGGTACCTCGATGCGATGGGGATGCTACATGATGAGCTAAAACAAGTTGGTGCCCAATTTATTGGCTATTGGCCAAACCAAGGCTACCAATTTGAAGCATCGAAAGCACTGACTGAAGATGGATCCCATTTTGTCGGTTTAGCGTTGGATGAAGATTCGCAATACGAGTTCAGTGACGAACGCATTCAAACCTGGGTTGAGCAAATTTTAGTGGAGTTCCACGACAAGATTTAATCTTGCTTCAGCTGCGCCCTAAATCGACGCCAGTCAAAGACTAAACCGGGGTCGGTTTTGCGCAGCGGTGCAATATACTGGTGCCCGGTAATACGCTCAGTGGTGATCTTCGGATAATGCATCATTAACGCCTTGCTTAAATCCGTAAGCGCTTGATATTGTGCCTGAGTGTAGGCAACGAAATCGCTCCCTTCCAATTCAATACCTATCGAGTAGTCATTGCATTTTGCTCTGCCAGCAAAGCTTGACTGCCCAGCATGCCAAGCTCTGGCATTAAATGGCACAAATTGTATCACCTGCCCATTTCGACAAATCAGACAATGTGCCGAAACACCCATGGTATGAATCGTCTTAAAAAAAGGGTGGGCATTGGGATCCAATCGACCAGTAAAAAACTGCTCAATATAGGGGCCCCCAAACTTTCCGGGCGGTAAACTGATGTTATGTAGCACCAGCAATGAAATATCGTCCTCATCACTACGCTCATCAAAAAAAGGCGAGGCAACACGGCGGGCATGTTGGTACCAACCGTCAACAATCGCTGTGTTTTGCGTGACTTCGCTACTTGGGATAGTTAAGTTATACGCCATATTCAAAGGCTCTCTATTGGGTATAGTGATGATTTTCCGTATCGCTATTAGAAATTAGCGATTAATGGCTGAATTTGCTGTTGAGTCAGCGTATCATTCCCACTTCTGTTCAACACAATATTAGATTTGCGATGAAAAATACACACAATAGCCAACAACGCCTTGATTATCTAAAACAACAGCTTCCTCTTGAAATTACTCGTGCCGTGGCCGAGACACTTAAAGAAGATCTTGGTGGTACTCTTGATGCCACATCTGATATCACCGCAAGTCTAATTCCAGCAGACGCTCACAACGTTGCCACCATTATCACTCGTGAACAGGGTGTATTTTGTGGACAAGCATGGGCAGATGAAGTCTTTAAACAGCTCGGTGGTGAAGTCACCATTGACTGGCATGTACAAGACGGTGACAGCGTAGAGCCTAATCAAACATTATGTACCCTTTCCGGCCCAGCTCGCGCGCTATTAACCGGTGAACGTAATGCGATGAACTTTATTCAAACCTTGTCTGGCTGCGCCACAACAACTGCGCAATACGCCAAACAGCTTGCAGGTACTGATTGCCGCTTGCTTGATACCCGTAAAACCATTCCTGGTTTACGCAGCGCACTGAAATATGCCGTCGCGTGTGGTGGTGGTTTTAACCATCGTATTGGGGTGTTCGATGCCTATCTCATCAAAGAAAACCACATTATTGCATGCGGTGGCATTACACAGGCGATCAGCATGGCGAAAAAGCTAAACCCTGGAAAACCAGTAGAAGTTGAAACAGAGAACTTGGAAGAGTTGGTCGAAGCGATTGAAGCCGGCGCCGATATTATCATGCTAGATAACTTCAGCACCGATATGATGCGTGAAGCGGTGAAAATTAATGCTGGTCGTGCGGCACTTGAAAACTCTGGCAATGTAACGCTTGAGACCATTCGTGAATACGCACAAACCGGTGTTGATTACATTTCAGTGGGCGCTTTAACCAAGCACTTAAAGGCGATGGATTTATCCATGCGTTTCAAATAGATCAATCCACATCGACTCACTACATTTTTTGACTAAGGAAGCTAAATCAGCTTCCTTTTTAATGACACTCATATCAAAAAAGCTTCGTTTTTAACTGAGTCGTATTTTTTCATGTTCTGTATGCAATACGATAAATAAAAACTCTAAATCACTCGCGCAGCCCTATTTTACGCATTCCTTCTACTCAACAAGATTCTTATGCTCAGTCATTGGAATGTATTCAACTGGAGAAGGCAATGAACACCAATAGCAACAGAAAACAAAACGGATTTACCTTAATTGAATTGATGATTGTAGTGGCCATTATTGGTGTGCTGTCTACGATAGCGGTGCCTGCGTATAAAAATCATGTCAAAAAATCTGAAGCCACAGTCGCTTTAAGTACTCTAAGCGCATTACTAACCAATATTGATATAGACGCTCAAGAAACCGGAGTTTTTCCTTCAAATTTGACCAATATTGGCGCATCAAGTGCCATGAATACTCTTGGTACACTTGAATTTCCCTCCGGCGTATCTTCTGCAATTCAGTTTAAGTTTGGTAGCCAATCGACGATGCAAAATAAAATTGTTCGCTTTACCAAAGGCTCATCAGGTTGGAGCTGCCAACACGATACAGCACAAACATTAAAGAGCTGTGTGGCAGGCACGTTCTAGTAAAAAATATGCTCACCAATCTCCCTGCAATTCTTCGGCAAGCAAATCTTATTAGCCTTGCGCAAGAGCAAACGGTTATCGAACATATTGAAGCTTCTGGTGATAGTGTGCTAGAGGCTCTTCTCACTTTAGGTTTATTTCATCATTACGATTTAACCGAACATTTAAGCTCTATTTTCGGTTTGCCCGACACTGACCTAACTGGTTATGACTACTATACATTGTGTCAACAATTGGGCTTACGAGAACTCATCACCCGCTACCAAGCACTACCAATTTTAAGAAAAGGCCAAACCCTGACCATTGCAGTTTCCGACCCAACCCATTTGCAAGTAGAAGATGATTTTCGCTTCGCAACGGGTTTGAAAATTGAATTGGTGTTGGCTGACTATAAAACTTTACAAGCCGCAATTCGTCGCCTGTATGGGCGAGCAATGCAAGAATCATTAAGCACGGAAAGAGAGATCAACCAAGATCAACTGGCAAATTTAGTTCAACTCGCTGACGATGAAATTCAGTCGGTAGAAGATCTTAGCCAAGATAATTCCCCCGTTAGCCGTTTCATCAATCAAATTTTATTAGATGCGATACGTAAAGGCGCATCCGATATTCACTTTGAACCCTACGAAACGCTCTACCGAGTGCGCTTACGTTGTGACGGTATGTTAGTCGAAACCCAACAGCCAGCCAGTCATTTAGGTCGCCGCCTTGCTGCGCGGATAAAAATCCTCTCTAAACTTGATATTGCCGAGCGGCGCCTTCCACAAGATGGACGGATAAAATTGCGTTTAAACCAAGACACAGCCATTGATATGCGTGTTTCAACACTACCTACCTTATGGGGTGAAAAAATCGTATTACGCTTACTCGATAGCAGTGCCTCCCACCTCGATATAGGCAAACTAGGTTACAACGATAAGCAAAAACAACTCTACTTACAGGCACTAAAAAGGCCGCAAGGAATGATCTTAATGACAGGCCCTACTGGCAGCGGAAAAACCGTTTCACTTTATGCTGGGTTACGCCTGCTCAATACTACCGATGTCAATATCTCTACCGCGGAAGATCCTGTCGAGATCAACCTATCAGGCATTAACCAGGTTCAGGTACAGCCAAAGATTGGTTTTGGGTTTGCACAAGCATTACGTTCATTTTTACGCCAAGACCCCGACATTGTAATGGTCGGTGAAATTCGAGATACAGAAACGGCTGAAATTGCGGTCAAAGCAGCGCAAACTGGCCACTTAGTCCTTTCAACCTTACACACTAACTCCGCCGCTGAAACCGTGATCCGCTTAAGTAGCATGGGAATTGAGGCGTTTAACCTAGCGTCCTCATTGAGTCTTATTGTTGCTCAGAGGCTAGCAAGACAACTTTGCCCACATTGCAAAAGAGCAACTAATACAACGCCCAGCTTGCTGCGGAAATTTAATCTTTCTGATCAAGACGTTATTTATGAGGCCAACCCTCATGGTTGTAATGAGTGTACCAATGGCTATGCAGGAAGAGTGGGCATCTACGAAATGATGGAATTCACCCCTCAATTAACACAGGCTATCATGCACAAGGCCAGCATATTACAAATAGAACAACTCGCTAAAGCCAATGGTATGCAAACCCTCCAAGAATCAGGCATCGAAAAACTGAAACTTGGAGTAACCAGCGTTAAAGAGTTACAACGTGTTCTTTATTTCTAACTCAACGATAACTCACTGATTGAGCCCAAATAATGAAAACATCAACAACAAAGCTTAAGCATTACCGTTGGAAAGGGATAAATAGCTCAGGTAAAAAAGTCTACGGGCAAATACTGGCTTTGGATGAGTTAGAAGTGCGCGGCAAACTACAAGATCAGCATATTGAACTTAGGAGAGTGAAAAAAGGCCGTCTTTCTCTCATCGCTCACCTCACTCATCGTGTTAAAGCTAAAGACATTACCCTGTTAACTCGCCAATTAGCAACCATGATCAGCACCGGGGTTCCTATCGTTCAGGCATTAAAATTGGTTGGACACAATCATCGTAAGGCGGAGATGAAATCGATTCTAGCGCAAGTTACAAAAGGGGTTGAGGCCGGCACTCCTATTTCAAAATCAATGAGTACAGCAAGCACCTATTTTGACCAACTGTATATTGATTTAGTTTATAGCGGTGAACAATCCGGCAACTTGGCCGAGGTCTTTGAGCGTTTAGCCACCTACAGAGAAAAAAGTGAGCAATTACATGCCAAAGTTATCAAAGCGCTCATTTACCCGACAATGGTCGTCTTTGTCGCTTTGGCCGTTGCTTATTTAATGCTCACGCTTGTGATCCCTGAATTTGAAGTCATGTTTAAAGGCTTCGGTGCAGAGCTGCCTTGGTTTACTCAGCAAGTTTTGCAGCTCTCACATTGGGTGCAAAACTACAGCCTTTGGGGTTTCGCTAGCGTGTTACTTATTATCAGTATCGTTAAAGCTATGCGCAAAAAATCGTTTTTAATTCGTCTTAAAACCAGTCAATTAAGTTTGAGACTACCCATTCTTGGTGCTGTTATCGGCAAAGCTTCCATCGCTAAATTCTGTCGAACATTGGCAACCAGTTTTAGCGCCGGAATTCCCATTCTGGTCAGTTTAAAATCGACCGCGAAAACCGCTGGTAATATCCATTTCGAGACAGCGATTCAAGGTGTTTATCGAGATACAGCGGCAGGTATGCCAATGTACATCGCTATGCGCAATACCAATGCCTTCCCTGAAATGGTGCTGCAAATGGTAATGATTGGCGAAGAGTCAGGTAAACTCGATGACATGCTCAACAAAGTGGCGACTATTTATGAATTTGAAGTCGATAACACCGTTGATAATCTTGGTAAAATCCTCGAACCACTGATAATTATTTTCCTCGGTACTGTCGTCGGTGGGCTAGTTGTGGCAATGTATTTACCAATCTTTAACTTAATGAGTGTATTGGGATAGTATAATCCCCGCGAATTATTTTATTACTCGAGTCCTTGCATGGAAGTTTTTGACTATTACCCTTGGCTATTCCCACTATTTGCCTGCTTATTTGGCTTGATTGTCGGTAGCTTTCTCAACGTCGTTATTTATCGTCTTCCTAAAATGATGGAGCGAGAATGGCAACAAGAATGTGCAGACTCATTTCCTGAATACCATATTGCACCGCCAGAAGGACAACTGACGCTTAGTATTCCTCGCTCAACGTGCCCACATTGCAACACTCCGATCCGCGTCATCGACAATATTCCATTGTTCAGCTGGCTATTTCTGAGAGGCAAATGCTCGCACTGTAAAAGCCCTATCAGTGTGCGTTACCCAGCCATTGAACTGCTAACGGCAAGTCTAAGCTTACTGATTGCTACCCATTTTGGTTTTAGCTATTTTTCCGTAGCATTACTGTTTTTCACCTTCATATTAATTGCCGCCACTTTTATCGACCTAGATACCATGCTACTACCCGATCAACTAACCTTACCGTTGCTTTGGGCTGGGTTGGCCTTATCCTTATTACAGGTTAGCCCAGTTAGCCTTAACGATGCAGTGATTGGAGCAATGGCTGGCTACCTAAGCCTATGGTCGGTTTACTGGTTGTTTAAACTAGCTACTGGTAAAGAGGGAATGGGCTACGGTGACTTTAAATTACTTGCCGCTTTAGGCGCTTGGCTTGGCTGGCAATATTTACCGATGATCATTTTAATGTCATCACTGGTTGGTTTAGTCTTCGGCATCATTCAGCTTCGTTTACAAAAGAAAGGCATCGACAAAGCTTTCCCTTTTGGCCCTTACCTTGCAATTGCAGGCTGGCTAACCCTCATTTGGGGTAGCGATATCATGGGGTGGTATATAGGCTCAGTAGTGGGGTTAAATTAATGACATTTGTAGTAGGTTTAACTGGTGGTATCGCGAGTGGTAAAACGACCGTCGCCAATGTATTCCACCAGCATTTTGGGATTGATATTGTTGATGCAGACGTCATAGCAAGACAAGTGGTTGAAGTTGGCTCTAAGGGTTTAAAAGCGATTGAAGAGCATTTTGGTCATGAGATTTTGCAAGCTAATGGTCAGTTGGATCGCGCGACTCTAAGATCTAAAATTTTCGCAGATGAAACGCAAAAAGCCTGGCTCAACAATTTACTCCACCCAATGATCCGCGAAAAAATGCTTGAACAGCTATCGAGCACAACCTCACCTTACGCATTGTTGGTGGTGCCTTTATTAATAGAAAACAACCTGCAATCGCTCGCAAACCGAATTTTAGTGGTTGATGTCGATACTGAAACGCAAATCTCCCGCACAATGGCAAGAGATAATGTCTCAGAACAACAAGTCCGAGCCATCTTAGCTGCACAAGCGAGCCGTGAGCAAAGACTCGCACAAGCTGACGATGTGGTTAAAAATAGCGCAGAAAACCAGAAACTTTTGCCGCAAATCACAGAATTGCATCAAAAGTATCTAGCCATCTGTGGGCAAAATCGGTGAGAATAACTAAGACCGAACGTAAGGCTAGCTAGATGACCACGCATAAGTTTGAACATCCACTCAACGAAAAAACTCGTATCTATTTAAGAGTCGAAGCACTGCTTAATCAGCTCACGCATTCGGCTCAATTTCGTGATGGTATTCAACACCAATTGTTCTTTCGTTCTTTGTTTGATCTTCTGGAAATATTTGAGCAGATCCAACTAAAGAGTGAACTCGCTAAAGATATCGAAAAACAGCGCCTAGTTTATCGAAGTTGGTTGAATGTCGATGGCGTTGATCAAGCCATGCTGCTATCACTGCTAGAAGATGTTGATGACGTTCATCGAAATTTGATGGCTGCAGAACGTTTTGGCCAATCTTTAAAAGAAGATCGTTTCCTAAGCACCATCCGTCAGCGCTTCAACTTACCCGGTGGTTCATGCTGTTTTGACTTACCAGCTCTACACTACTGGCTACATATTCCATTGGAAAAGAAAACACAGGACGCGCACCAATGGATGGAGACATTGCGACCGTTATCTAAGGCGCTGCAACTTTGGCTCAGGCTAACGCGTGAAACAGGGCATTTTAAAACTCGCTTAGCAAGCTCTGGCTTTTACCAAAGTGATGCTGAAGACGCTAATATCTTACGCTTATCGATCCCTCTTGATTATGGTGTCTACCCAATGATATCCGGCCATAAAAATCGATTTGCGATTAAGTTTATTGACTTTCAATCTGGGCAAGCAAGTAGCCGTGATGTTGAATTTGATCTCGCCGTTTGTTGCTAAACCATTTACTAACCAATTCTCTCTTTGCCCTTACTTTCGATGCCGTTAAATAATACACTTACGCTCATCAATTCGTTAAGCGCAGTATGTTATGACCAAGAAAATCACTATCGTTAAATGCCCACAATGTAAAACTGATGTGGAATGGGGGGAACAGAGCCCCTATCGACCTTTTTGCTCAAAACAGTGTCAGATGATCGACTTTGGCGAATGGGCTGATGAAGAGAAATCGATTGCCGGCGCCCCTGACATGTCAGACAGCGATGGTTGGTCAGAAGATCAATATTGACCACTTCATCTAAATTTAACGTGTACTGAACTAATTAAACCGATAAAAAAACGGAGCCAAATGGCTCCGTTTTCTCTATGAGAACGCTAGTAATAGCATTACTTCTTAGTAAGTTTCTCTTTGATACGAGCTGACTTACCAGAACGCTCACGTAGGTAGTACAGTTTGGCACGACGTACTGCACCGCGGCGTTTAACTTCAATGCTATCAACCACTGGAGAGTGAGTTTGGAACGTACGCTCAACACCTTCACCGTTAGAGATCTTACGAACAGTGAATGCAGAGTGTAGACCACGGTTACGGATTGCGATTACAACGCCTTCGAAAGCCTGTAGACGCTCACGGTCACCTTCTTTTACCTTAACTTGAACCACAACAGTGTCACCTGGTGCGAATTTAGGTAGGTCTTGCTTCATTTGCTCTTCTTCAAGAGCCTTGATGATGTTACTCATTTTAAAAATTCCTAGAATAAACTGATACTAAATTAAATAGGTTACTGAGTCTGAGCTTCTTTAATGTACTCAACCAGTAATTGTTCCTGTTCGTCAGTCAGAGCTAGGTTTTCCAGGAGCTCTGGCCTTCTATGCCAAGTTCGGCCCAACGACTGCTTAAGTCGCCAGCGACGAATATCCTTATGATTACCGGATTTCAGTACCGCTGGTACTTCTATTCCATCTAATACTTCAGGACGCGTGTAGTGTGGACAATCTAACAGACCATTCGCAAAAGAGTCTTCTTCTGCGGACGCGAAATCTCCTAGTACCCCCGGAACAAACCGAGAAACGGAATCAATCAACGTCATGGCTGGCAGTTCACCACCTGTCATAACAAAATCCCCAATTGACCATTCTTCGTCAACTTCAGATTGGATGACACGCTCATCTATCCCTTCGTAACGGCCACAAATAAGAACTAAGTTCTGATTAGTTGCCAGTTCCTCTACTCCTTGTTGGTCGAGCTTTCGACCTTGAGGAGAAAGATAAATGACTTTCGTCTTTCCCGGTGCGGCTTGTTTTGCTGCATGAATGGCATCGCGCAAAGGCTGAACCATCATGAGCATTCCAGGACCACCACCGTAAGGTCTATCATCGACAGTGCGATGCTTGTCATGAGTGAAATCACGAGGATTCCAAGTCTCAATAGACAGTAAACCTTTTTTAACCGCTTGACCTGTTACTCCAAAATCAGTAACAGAACGGAACATTTCAGGAAATAGGCTAATTACGCCAACCCACATGTGTTCTCTCGCTCTGAAATTTTAGAGTTAGAATGCCGGATCCCAGTCAACTTCGATCCGTTGAGCTTCGCGATCAACTTTCTTGATCACTTGCTCTTCAAGGTACGGTATCAACCGTTCCTTTTGGCCAAAAGCATCTTTTAGATTCGCTTTCACAACCAAAACATCGTTGGAGCCAGTTTCTAATAGGTCAGTGACCTCACCAAGGTTATAGCCCTTAGTGGTAATAACTTGCATACCAAACAATTCACGCCAGTAGAACTCATCTTCTGACAATTCAGGTAATGATGCGGGATCAACAGCAATTTCAAAGTTGGTGAGTAGATGTGCGTTTTCGCGAACATCTAAACCTTCAAGCTTTACCACCATACTCTTGTTATGGCGCTTCCAGCTTTCTACTTTGTACTCGACCCACTGCCCTTTTTGGTTAATAAACCACGGGCTGTAATCAAAAATGCTTTCAGCTTCGTCTGTGTAGGAAAAAACTTTGAGCCAGCCACGAATGCCATAGGTAGCACCAAACTTGCCCATAACAATCTTTTCGTTTTCTTTGCTCATTGTTTCTTTACCTTTCATCGACATAAGCTAATTTTCTTCTATAAAAGTAAGAATTAAGCCGCTTTTTGAGCGTCTTTTACTAGCTTAGCTACGCGATCAGATACAGATGCGCCTTGGCTAACCCAGTGGTTAACGCGCTCTAGATCTACACGTAGACCTTCTTCTTGACCAGTAGCAGTAGGGTTAAAGAAACCTACTTTCTCGATGAAACGGCCAGTTGCAGCGTTACGGCTATCCGCAACTACGATTTGATAAAATGGACGCTTTTTAGCGCCGTGACGTGCCAAACGAATGGTTACCATGTCGTCCTCTTTGCTTTCTCAATAATAAAATTAACCCCAATAACTATTCACGAAAAACAGTCTGGGGTCTCGTGCCAAAATAAAGCCTCGGAATTTTACTCTTATTCCGAGGCTTTGCAAGGGGTTTAGCTATTTTTTCACCAGCAGAAGCGTTTAGGTTTTGCAGTGATTCATATCACGCTTTAGAAATTTTAAGCGTAGCAGTTAGTTAGATTAGCGACCGAAGAAGCCGCCTCCGCCCATACCACCCATTCCGCCCATCATACCTTGCATGTTGCGCATCATGCCTTTCATGCCACCCTTTTGCATTTTCTTCATCATTTTCTGCATTTGAGTGAACTGTTTTAGCAAGCGATTGACATCTTGTACCTGCGTACCAGAACCCGCTGCAATCCGTTTCTTGCGCGAACCTTTGATCATGTCTGGATGTTGGCGCTCTTTCATCGTCATTGAGTTAATGATTGCTTCCATCTGTTTGAAAGCTTTGTCATCGACGTTATCTTTTACATTAGCAGGAAGATTAGCCATGCCAGGAAGTTTATCGAGCATGCCCATCATGCCGCCCATGTTTTGCATTTGACCAAGCTGTTCACGAAAGTCTTCTAAATCAAAACCTTTTTTCTCTTTGAATTTCTTCGCAAGCTTCTCTGCTTTTTCATGATCGACATTGCGCTGCAAATCTTCAATCAGAGAAAGGACATCCCCCATCCCCAAAATGCGTGATGCAATACGGTCAGGGTGGAAAGGTTCAAGTGCATCGGTTTTCTCACCGACACCCAAGAATTTAATCGGTTTACCAGTAATATGACGAACAGAAAGCGCTGCACCACCACGGGCGTCACCATCGACTTTAGTAAGAATCACACCGGTTAATGGTAGAGCATCACCAAACGCTTTCGCGGTATTGGCAGCATCTTGACCTGTCATGGCGTCAACGACAAACAGTGTTTCTACTGGGGTAATAGCAGCATGAAGCTCTTTGATCTCCCCCATCATCTGTTCATCAATCGCCAAGCGACCTGCGGTATCGACGATCAGTACATCAAAAAACTGTTTCTTAGCATGATCAATAGCGGCATTAGCAATATCAATTGGCTTTTGATCAGCAGATGAAGGGAAGAAATCAACACCGAGTTCAGAGGCTAAGGTTTCTAACTGTTTAATCGCAGCAGGGCGATAAACGTCAGCAGATACAACCAGTACTTTCTTCTTGTCTCGCTCTTTTAATAATTTAGAGAGCTTCGCAACGCTGGTTGTTTTACCTGCACCTTGTAAACCCGCCATCAAAATAACAGCTGGTGGCTGAGCCGCTAGGTTGAGAGCTTCATTCGATTCTCCCATCACAGCTTCAAGTTCAGCTTGAACAATCTTTATGAATTCTTGGCCTGGTGTGAGTGACTTTGATACTTCAACACCAACCGCACCTTCTTTAACGCGCGCCACGAAATCGCGCACAACTGGTAGTGCAACGTCAGCTTCAAGCAACGCCATGCGTACTTCGCGCAACGTTTCTTTAATATTGTCTTCTGTTAGACGGCCTTTACCGCTGATGTTTTTCAGCGATTTGGATAGTCGATCCGTTAAATTCTCAAACATCTTTGTCTCTTCGCTAATTCGGCGATTAATGAATGTGAGTATACCTTAGCCAATCTAATAGTCATACCCATTGAAGTCTCGTGATGAGTGACTTGAATACCTAATATTCAATATTGGGGGGTGGAAATTGACTTTTCAATGAGCGCAAAACCATAGAGGCGAAAACCTGCACACTGCAATATCCATAAGGCTGTAATATAAAATGGGATAGCGATATAACAAATCAATCAAGATCCGTCATAGCCCATTATCGTGATGCAAGGTATAATTCATTAATTCAGAAACCATTTTGTGAGATGTATGGAAAACTTAATCGCAATAGTTGCCGCTATTTTGTATTTTTTATCCATCGCGACCATTGTTCCTGGTTTGGTAAATCAAACCGGTATTAGAACAAAAAGCGTGCTACTTACTGCCGTATGTGCGCTTGCTTTTCATGCATGGTTATTAAGTGACTTAATACTAGATACCAGTGGGCAAAACTTAAGTATGCTCAATGTGGCATCATTGATTAGCTTTATCATCTCTTTAGTGATGAGCGCTGCTATGCTCAAAACTCGCTTATGGTTTTTACTGCCAGTGGTTTATAGCTTTGCTGCCATAAATTTAAGTGCGGCTGCATTTTTACCGAGTACTTTCATCACACATTTGGAACACAACCCAAAATTGTTGGTGCATATTTCACTGGCTCTATTTTCTTATTCAACGCTTTCTATCGGTGCACTATATGCAGTGCAACTCGCTTGGCTTGATTACAAACTGAAGAAAAAGAAAATGCTGACCATCAACCCTAACTTACCACCACTGTTAATGGTCGAACGGCAGCTGTTTAAAATCATCTTAATCGGTAATGTCTTACTAACCGGGACCTTAATTACCGGATTTGGCTTTGTGCAAGACATGTTCGCACAAGGTAAAGCTCACAAAGGTATTTTATCTTTCATCGCTTGGATTGTTTATTCGGTCTTACTTTGGGGGCATTACCATAAAGGCTGGCGTGGCAGAAAAGTCACTTGGTTTGCGGTTGCAGGAGCAACCCTACTAACACTGGCTTATTTTGGCAGCCGTTTTGTAAGAGAGATAATTTTAAACTAATGAATTTATACTTATGGTATAAATTGTTAATTGACACCAAGACCCTATTCGGTCATTAATTAAACACACTCTAATAAGGAAACTATACGTTTTGGACGACATTTCAACGGGTATCTTGTTTGCACTACTCGCGGGTCTCATCGTAATTTCGGGTTATTTTTCAGGTTCAGAAACAGGCATGATGTCCTTGAACCGCTACCGCTTAAAGCACCTAGCCAATACAGGCCATAAAGGAGCAAAGCGTGTAGAAAAGCTCCTTAATCGTCCAGATCGCCTTATCGGTTTAATCCTTATCGGTAACAACCTGGTTAATATTTTAGCATCAGCAATTGCCACAATCATCGGTATGCGATTGTATGGCGACTTAGGTGTCGCGATTGCCACCGGTGCTTTGACATTAGTTGTGCTGGTTTTTGCCGAAGTCACACCCAAAACTTTGGCTGCGCTTTATCCTGAACGCGTCTCTTATGCTAGCAGCATCCTACTAACGATTTTGATGAAAGTACTCTCACCGTTAGTGATGTTTATAAATTTTATCACCAATGGCTTTATTCGCTTACTAGGCGTAAAAGCAACACACGGTGGTGATGATCACCTCAGCTCTGAAGAATTACGCACGGTGGTAAATGAAGCGGGTGGGCTTATTCCTCGTCGCCACCAAGATATGCTGCTGTCTATCCTTGATTTAGAGCACGTCACCGTCAATGACATTATGGTACCTCGTAATGAAATTACCGGTATTAACATTAACGATGACTGGAAGTCGATTATTCGTCAGCTTACTCACTCACCGCATGGACGTGTCGTATTGTACCGTGACAATATCGACCAAGTTGTCGGTATTCTACGCCTGCGCGATGCGTCCCGAATCATGATGGAAAAGAACGAATTTACGAAAGAGATGATTCTGCGCGCCGCCGATGAAGTCTATTTTATTCCAGAATCAACCCCACTTAATGTTCAGCTCCTTAAGTTCCAACGTAATAAAGAGCGCATTGGTTTGATTGTTGATGAATATGGCGATATTAATGGCCTCATCACTTTGGAAGATATTCTTGAAGAGATCGTTGGTGAATTTACTACCTCGATGGCACCGAGCCTTGCCGATGAAATTACACCACAAAGCGATGGCAGTTTCTTAATAGAAGGCAGTGCTAATATCCGTGATATCAACAAAGGCTTAAAGTGGAAACTGCCAACCGATGGTCCAAGAACGCTCAATGGCTTAATCTTGGAACACCTACAAGATATCCCTAGCAGCCATCTTAGCGTCCGAGTATCCGGTCATGCCATGGAGATATTGGATGTCGAAGAAAACCGCATTAAACAAGTCAAAGTATTCCCACGTAAAGCCAAAAAATAATAGAAATCACTGGTCAATAGAAAAAGGGCTTAGTCTGCGACTAAGCCCTTTTTTACATGCTCAAAAAACCAAGCAAATTAATCGACTTTAAGTTCTTTTAGCATTGATTCGGGCAATGCTAACTCATCATTTTTATTCACTGAAATACCAGCAGCAATAATTGCGTTAGCAATTTCTTTCGCTTCAATCAATGAGTGCATTGATGCGGTACCACATTGATATTCGTTGAGTTCTGGTATTTTGTCTTGGCTTTCGACTTTAAGTACATCTTGCATCGCTGCCAACCACGCTTGCGCAACCTGTGCTTCTGTTGGCGTACCAATCAAGCTCATGTAAAAACCAGTACGGCAGCCCATCGGTGAAATATCGATAATCTCAACATCGCGACCATTCAAATGCGCACGCATGAAACCTGCGTATAGGTGCTCTAAAGTATGAATACCTTTCTCTGAAAGAATATCCTTATTCGGTGCCGTAAAACGAAGATCAAACACGGTGATCGTATCCCCTTTAGGGGTTTGCATGGTTTTCGCCACGCGTACAGCCGGTGCATTCATTCGTGTATGATCAACGGTAAAACTATCGAGTAGTGGCATTTCCTTCTCCTTGCTGATTAAAAAAACCAGCTTCTATTGTTTTCTAATTCCTGGCGGCATTGTTTCAACTGCCATCCGTAATCTTTTGCTTGCTGTTCAACTTTTCGCGCAACTTTTATCAGTGACGGCTTGGCTTGATAGCTCTTGCGTTTATAGCCACCACGCCCTTCATGATAAGCCAAATATTGGTTATATGGATCCCATTTGGAAATCCCTAGCGTGCGCTGGGTTTCAGTCGTGTACCAACCAATAAACATCAATGAATCATCAAAATTAGTCCGAGAACCACCATTGTTTGTCGCTTTTTGAAAATCCTCCCATGCTGGATCTTGAGCCTGAGCATAGCCGTAGGCACTGCTGACTCTTCCCCATGGAATAAAACCTAATAGATAATCTTTAGGTGGTCGAGCATTATGGCGAAAGCTACTCTCTTGCTTCACAATCGCCATCGCAACATTAATGGGGGTTCCCCATTTCTCTTGCATATCGAGCGCATCTTCATACCATTTCGGTTTTTCACGAAAGATATCGCACAAATTATGTTGCTGCTGAGGTGGAGCACTGGCACAGCCTGCAAGCAAAGTGGCACTCCCGACGACGACGCAAACAAGTCCTTTTTTCATATTACTTTAGATATGAAAAGTAACTTTCAAGAAAGTCATCAAAGCTTTGAGTGTCACTTTGCTCAACGTTTTGCTGCGCTGCACGCGACCCTTTAACTTCTTGTTCCATTATCGCTTCAGAATAAATGCGATAGTCATGGTTTAAGTTGGCTTGGCGATACTCATTGCCCAATGCCGCACCTACCTTACCAAGACCACCAAACTGCTTTGTTTGCTCAAGAAGTTGCGCTGAAAATGTCAAAGACGGATCATCAATCCACGTTCTCAACTTAGCACATACATCTTGGTATGCCGTTCCATTCTGTGCCGAATCCATCAGCTCTGCGATCTTCACGAGATCATCAAACACGCGATGTGCCCATGCTTGTAATGTCAGTTTTTCACCACGGCAACCAATTTGTAATTCCAAGCCTGGTTTACGCCCTTCTAAAATGACTTTATTCCAATTGTCTCTCCAGCAGGCAAGCTCACAATTATCCATAGGATCTGAATCGGATAATGCCGTCCACGTAAGGAAAAGATCTAAGAAACGAACTTGATCTTCCGTAATACCTATTGGGCTGAATGGATTTACATCTAACGAGCGAACTTCAATATATTCAACACCACCTCGCGCTAACGCTTCCGATGGTTTCTCGCCACTCTTCGCCACTCGCTTCGGACGAATAGGCGCATACAGTTCGTTTTCAATCTGCAATACATTGCTGTTTAATTGACGATATTCAGAACCGACTTTCACGCCCAGTTTCGCAAACTCGCTAGAAGGTGTTCGAATCGCTTGGTTAAGACCTTCTAGATATTGCTCAAGGCTATTAAAACCAATTTTCAAACCACTTTGTGCACTGTTGGTATAGCCAAGGTCACTCAAACGTAGTGAGGTCGAATAAGGGAGATATAGGGTTTTACCTATATTTTCAAAGGGTAGTTTGGTTTCACGATCGCGAATGAATGATGAACACAGTGCCGGTGAAGCACCGAAGAAATACGGGATCAACCAACCAAAACGATAGTAATTGCGGATAACACCAAAATAAGCGTCTGATTTCGTCGCTTCACGTTCTGATTCAGCTTGTTGTCCGTACAATGCATCCCAAAATGACTCTGGAAAAGAGAAATTAAAATGTACCCCTGAAATAATCTGCATCAAGCTACCGTAGCGACGTTTTAAGCCTTCACGATACAAGGTTTTCATCTTGCCTGAGTTAGATGAACCGTATTGTGCCAGTTGAATATCCTCTTCACTACCGACATAGCAAGGCATCGACAATGGCCATAGCTTTTCATCACCTAACTTAGTTTGAGTAAAGTGGTGAAGATCCGAAAGTTGAGCCAGTAATGTCGAAACATCATTCGAAACAGGGGTAATAAATTCAAGCAACGACTCTGCAAAATCTGTGGTAATCCAACGGTTAGTTAATGCAGAACCGAGAGATTCAGGATGAGGAGTCAGAGCGATGGATCCCTCCGGAGTGTAGCGCAACGTTTCACGTTCAACGCCTCGGCCAAACTGCTTAAACACTTCAGGGTTCTTGGTGACTTGTTCAAGTCGTGCGGCAAAATTAGTCAAAATAATGATTCGCTTATATGTGTAATGATCCGAATGGAAGTGGCTCTAACTCATGGAGAGATTAGAATGGAGGCAAATAAAAATCTGCCTCCTATTTATGTGTACTCTAACGGATGATTTCAAGCTCTTCCACGGGAATATCTAACTTTTCTAATTGAGGCTTTAGCATTTTCGCATCGCCAACCACAATTATTTGATAATCCGTCGGTGAGAACCATTTCGCTGCTAATTGATTGAGCGTTGATTTTTTAACGCTTTCGACCAACTCGTTACGCTGTTGTAAATAGTCATCATCTAAACTGTAGGTCAGTATACTGCTCAACAGTTGTGCTTTTTGGGCTGGTGTTTCATAAGTTAGTGCATCTTGTTGACCGACCGCAAGGCGCATAAATTTCATTTCTTGATCAGTTAATCCACTTTGACTGAATTTTTGCATCTCTTTTTGCATTTCAATAATCGACGCAATGGTTGCATTCGCTCTCACCTGAGCATTAAATACGATTAAACCCACCTCACGGTTACTGGCAAAATAGCCGCTAGCACCATAGGTATAGCCTTTATCTTCACGTAGGTTCTGGTTAATTCTGCTATTGAAGTTACCCGCTAAATTAAAGTTAGCAAGTTGACTAAGAAATAACTCATCCGTTGCATCAAAAGGTAAACCTTTACGAACAAAATGAACCACGCTTTGCGGAGAATCGGGCTTATCCACTAAATAGATTTTTTGTGTTTCAAGTGGAGTGACGATCTGAGGTCGAAGTAATGGTGACGCCTCACCACGCCATTGTTTAAAAAAGACAAGTTCATTAGCCACTTCTTGCTTGGTGATATCACCCACAACAACAATCTGCGCACCATGTGGTGTGTAATGCTTTGCGTAAAAGCGTTTAACATCCGCCAATGTCAGGTCAGATAAAGACTGCTGCGTACCTTCACTTGAGCGCGCAAAAATCGATTGACCAAATAGCACTTGGCGAGTGGCTTGTGACGCCAACCAACTTGGTTTTTGATGTTGATAAACCAAACCTTCAAGCATCTGTTTCTTTAGACGTTCAAAATCACTCTCTTTAAAAGCCGGATGGAATAATACTTCTTCAACCACATCCAATGTCGCTGGTACGTTTTTCTTCAAGCTCGAAATCACGATACTCGTTGAGTATTCATTCGCATTAACACTGATGGTTGAACCAAGTTGATCTAACTGAGCTTGAATGGTTTCCACCGACCGCTTAGTTGACCCTTCTTCTAATAGTGCTGCGGTTAAATTAGCTAATCCCTCTTTGCCACGAGCAACATGTCGCTCACCTGCCGGTAAGTTGATAGCAATCAACACCGTTGGTGTTTCACTAGTCTCCGTTCCAAGTAACTCGGTGCCATTGTCAAAATAGAGCTCATACAACGGTGGCATTTGTGCTTTCACGCCTTGCGCCACTTGCGGCATGATTGAACGATCAAAGTCATCCTCAACCTGACGATAATCAAGTTGGTCATCACTGATTTTCAGATGCTCAGGCAAGGTTCTATTCGGTGTCGTAAAATTCGCTTTTTGAACCGCTAAATCAATGCGATTTTTAGGCACAACACTCAAGGTTACTTTGGCTTTACTGGCTAGGAAATTCTGATAAGCCGCTTGCACAGATTGTGGTGATACTGCGTGGAGCTGGGCAAGTTGCTCTTCAATGCGGTCGGGCTGCCCATAGAAAGTTTCATTGGAAGCCAATTGCGTCACTTTACCAGCGACACTTTGCAGTGCAAACACCGCATTGGCTTCCGCCATACCGGTTATTTGATCTAAACGGCTTTGCTCGACACCCTGTTGATTAAATTTGTCGAGGCTTTGCATCAACTCTTGATATAAAGGAGCGAGTTGAGCTTTATCACCCGATGGAGCCATCGCATAAACATAAAATGTACACGCCAATTCGGCGCACTCTTGGAATGCTCCGGCATCCACCGCTTTTTGGCTCTTCACTAGATCTTGGTAAAGAACACTATTGGTACCACTGCCCAATACTTTCGCCAATGCATCTAATGAAGGCTGGCTGGAAGAGCCGCGATACTCGGTCGGCCAACCAACAACAACCATCGGTTGCTGAATGCGATCTTCTAAAGTAATGAAACGATCTTGCGACAAAGTTACCGGTTGTTTAGGCGCATTTTCTACATCTGGCCCCTTTGGAATTGAACCAAAGTATTTATTTATCCACGCTAATGTTTGGTCAACATCGATATCGCCACCGATGGTTAACACCGCGTTATTTGGCCCATACCAACGAAGGAAAAAGGCTTTAAGATCATTAACATCGACTCGATCAAGATCCTCGACATAACCTATGGTCTGCCATGAATATGGATGACCTTCAGGGTACATTGCCTCACCGATTTTTTCCCACATCAACCCATAAGGACGGTTGTCATAATTCTGCGCGCGTTCATTTTTTACCGTATCGCGCTGAATTTCAAACTTACGCTGCGAAACTGCATCAAGCAAAAAACCCATTCGATCGGACTCTAACCACAACATTTTCTCAAGTTGATTGGCAGGCACAGTTTCATAGTAATTCGTTCGGTCACGGTTGGTTGAGCCGTTTAAGGTTCCTCCAGCTTCGGTGATAATTCTGAAATGTTCTTGGTCACCGACATGCTCTGATCCTTGGAACATCATGTGCTCAAAGAAGTGCGCAAAACCCGACTTACCGACTTCTTCACGGGCAGAACCCACGTGATAAGTCACATCGACATGCACTAAAGGATCGGAATGATCTGGTGAGAGCACCACTGTTAAGCCATTATCGAGACGATATTTTGAGTAAGGGATCATCACCTTTCCAGGTTGCGCATCGACTTGCTCAACCAAAGTAACCCCTTCAGGTATTGATGAAAAAAAAGATACGGGTGCAGTCGTGGAAGTACAGCCATAAACGGCGATAAGAGAAAAGGCACCCAGCCAAATTTTTCTCATAACATCTCCTTAGAAAAAACCATAATAAATTGCGGTCAGCAGGGTATAACGAAGAGCCTTACCAATCAAAATCATCATCAGTGTGGGGAAAAATCGCATTCGTAACCAACCGGCAGCAAGACAAATAGGGTCACCAATAATAGGTAACCAACTGAGTAATAAAGCCCAATAACCGTGCTTATTCAGCCAAGCTAAAGCTTTATGACCATGTTTCTCGCTATCAGTTCGATTGGGTAGCCAAAATCCAAGCCAATAATTGGTTAAACCGCCTAAGGTATTTCCCAATGTCGCCACAGAAATAACCACAAAAGGAGAAAATTGATTGAGGCTTAGCGTCGCAATAAGGCCAGCCTCAGAACCACCGGGCAATAACGTGGCACTTAAAAAGCCACCAATGAACATGACCCAAAGCGCTGAGTCAGAAAACCATAGAGCAATCTGTTCAAACCATGAGTTAAAAAACTCTAGCATTGCATATCAAGTAGCACCTTGCCTCGTGTATGACCAGTCTCGATTTGTTGATGAGCCGCCACCGCCTCATCTAGTGGATAAATATGTTGAATTTCAGTTTTGAGTAGGCCGACACTAACCATATATAGCATAGTGTCTAGCTGCTCTGGATTAGGGTCAACGAGCATTCCAGTTGCTTCAAAACCCAATAATTTGGCTTTTTCACAAATCAACTCGGCGCTTAAAGTCGGCACCGTAACCACACGTGCTTCATCTTTTAAGCACTTCAGTGCATCCAAAGCGGCATCACCGCCGACTAAATCAATCAATACATCCACTTCCTCTAAACGCTGAGAAACTGGTGCAAAATTATAATTGATGGCATGGGCACCTAATGTCGCCAAATAATCAAGATTAGACTCGCTGCAAGTAGTATAAACTTCCGCTTTTGCAGCTAATGCAATCTGTACCGCGAGGTGACCAACCCCACCAGCACCGGCTAAGATAAGCACCCTATCGCCTTCTTTAACTTGAGCTTTATTTAAGGCTTGCGCCGCAGTCTGCCCAGCTAACGGCAACACCGCTGCGGCCTCTAAAGTAACAGCGTCAGGCACTAAACTCAGCTCTGTTTCCGCTACACAAATATATTGGCTATAACCACCACCACAGAGTGGAAAACCAACAAAGCCTGCAACATTATCCCCAACTTGAAAGCGTTGGCTTTGCTCACCTACTTGGATTATGCAACCAGCAATATCATACCCAGGAACCCAAGGCAGATTATCTTTATTTTGTGCGGCAGCCCAACCGAGGCCCGCCCGAGTTTTAACATCAATAGGATTGACACCTGAAAAGGCAACTTTAACCAGAACTTCTCCGGCTTTGGGGTGAGGCAGGTCATTGGTCTGAATAGCGAGAACATCAGGTCCACCAAACTCAGTAATTGCGATCTGTTTATTTTTCATTTCAAACTTCCCTATTGATAAAAAAAGGGATGCCTCAGCATCCCTTTGAATATATACCATTTTATTGTTTCTGGTTACTTTTTAGCTCGCAAAATAACCATCCACACTTTCAATAATTACCCCACAAGAGCAAGCAAAACGCCCGCAGCGACTGCCGAACCAAGCACTCCTGCTACGTTTGGTCCCATTGCATGCATTAGTAGGAAGTTTTGAGGATTAGCTTCAAGACCAACTTTATTGACGACTCGAGCGGCCATTGGCACAGCCGATACCCCAGCAGCACCAATTAATGGGTTAATATCCTCTTTAGAGTATCGATTCAATAGTTTAGCCATCAATACACCGCCTGCAGTACCAATACTGAATGCCGCCGCACCGAGTGCCAAAATTCCTAATGTCTCTAGGTTAAGAAATTTATCCGCTTGCAATTTGGATCCAACACCAAGCCCTAGGAAGATCGTTACAATGTTGATCAACTCGTTTTGCGCGGTTTTAGAAAGGCGATCAACCACGCCCGCCTCACGCATCAAGTTACCCAAACAGAACATCCCCACCAAAGGTGTCGCAGAAGGCAAAAAGAGAACTGTCATCATTAGTACGGCCATCGGAAAGAGAATTTTCTCTGCCTTTCCAACATGACGAAGCTGAGCCATCTTAATTTTACGCTCTTCTGGCGTCGTCAAAGCTTTCATTATTGGTGGCTGAATAATCGGCACTAACGCCATGTAGCTATACGCAGCAACCGCAATTGCACCTAATAGATCGGGAGACAATCGACTGGCCAAGAAGATAGCCGTTGGGCCATCTGCCCCACCGATAATAGCAATGGAGGAGGCGTCTGCCATGCTAAATTCCATCCCCGGAATGTAGTTCAGCATGATCGCCCCAAACAAGGTAGCAAAGATACCAAACTGAGCCGCCGCCCCTAACCATAAGGTTTTCGGGTTAGCAATTAATGCTCCGAAGTCTGTCATTGCGCCTACTCCCATAAATATGAGTAACGGGAAGACCCCGGTCTCAATACCTACGTGATAAACGTAATAAAGCAGCCCACCTGGCTCGGTAAAACCTGCATTAGGAATATTCGCTAATATTGCACCAAAACCAATCGGCAACAGTAACAAAGGCTCAAATCCCTTACGGATAGCCAAAAACAACAGCAAGCAACCGACGGCAATCATGCACAACTGGCCTAACTGAAAGTTAGCAATGCCCGTTTCAGACCATAAGATCAGTAGTCCTTCCATGGTACTCCCTTACGCTAAGCTTAGTAGTGGTGCGCCAACAGTGACTGCATCGCCTTCTTTAACATGAAGATCCTGCACCACACCACCACGAGCAGCGCGAATTTCAGTTTCCATCTTCATCGCTTCAAGAATAACCAATACATCTCCTTCAAGCACTTCAGAGCCCGCCTGCACATTAACCTTGAAAATATTACCCGCTAATGGAGAAGGTACGGCTTCTGCATCACTAGAAGGTGCAGCAGCTGGTGCTGTTTGCGGCTGCTGGTTTTGAGAAGGCGTCACTGAAGTTAACTGGCCTTGAGGACCGACTTCAACATCGTAGACTTGTCCATCCACTTTCACGCTGTAGGATTCAATACCACCACAAGCAGTAACAGCCGCAACCGGTGCTGGTTGAGCAGACTCTAATGTTGGCGCAGGTTCAAAAGCATCTGGGTTATGACGATTTTTCAGGAACTTCAGGCCCACTTGAGGAAACAGGGCATAAGTCAGCACATCATCCACTGTATCTTCAGCTAAAGAGATACCTTCCACTTTCGCTTTTTCTAGAAGTTCTGTGGTTAATAGATCCATTTCAGCATCAAGTAAGTCAGCAGGACGACAAGTGATAGGTGCAAGGTTACCAAGCACTTTTTCTTGCAGCGCTTTATTTACTTCTGCTGGCGTTGCGCCATATTCACCCTTTAGCACACCTGCTGTTTCTTTAGTGATACTTTTATAACGCTCGCCAGTGAGCACGTTGATAACCGCTTGAGTACCGACAATTTGAGAAGTCGGTGTAACCAATGGGATAAATCCTAAATCTTTACGTACGCGTGGAATTTCTTCCAACACCTCATCAAGGCGATCAGCAGCTCCTTGCTCTTTAAGTTGACCTTCCATGTTGGTTAGCATACCACCAGGAACCTGAGCGATAAGGATACGTGAGTCGACACCCTTTAATTGACCTTCCCACTTTGCGTATTTTTTACGTACTTCGCGGAAATAAGTTGCGATCGGTTCAAGTTGAGTCAAGCTAAGGCCGGTATCACGCTCAGTACCCTCTAGCATCGCTATCACGGTTTCTGTTGGGGTATGACCATAGGTTTGGCTCATTGAAGAGATAGCGGTGTCGAGAATATCAATGCCCGCTTCAACAGCTTTGACAGCCGTAGCCGCAGACAGGCCAGTTGTCGCATGGCTGTGCAACGCTAATGGCACATGACAAGAGGCTTTAATTCGAGTAATGAGTTCTTCTGCTTCATAAGGCTTAAGCAAACCAGACATATCTTTGATACACAAAGAATGGCAACCAAGGTCTTCCAAACGCTTAGCGAGATCAACCCAAGTATCAGCATTGTGAACAGGGCTCGTCGTGTAGGATAAGGTTCCTTGCGCATGAGCACCAACATCGATGGTTGCCTTAACCGCTTTCTCGAAGTTACGAACATCATTCATCGCATCAAAAATACGAAATACGTCCATACCATTGGCATGGGCACGTTCAACAAATTTCTCGACAACATCATCTGCATAGTGGCGGTAACCTAGCAGGTTTTGTCCGCGCAATAGCATTTGCATGGGTGTATTTGGCATCGCTTTTTTCAGTGCTCGTAAACGCTCCCATGGGTCCTCCCCAAGATAACGAATACAAGCATCAAATGTTGCGCCCCCCCAAGTCTCTAAAGACCAGTAACCAATTTTATCCAGCTCTGCCGCGATAGGCAGCATATCTTCGATACGCATACGAGTGGCAAATAGTGACTGATGCGCATCACGAAGGACCACATCGGTAATCGCTAGTGGTTTAGACATGCTCATTAACTCCTTTTAATACTTTAAAAACTATTTGGCTGAAGCTGAACGATACTGATGTACCGCAGCAGAAATCACCGCTACTACCTGAGGGCTAACAGCTGAAGGGTTTGATTGAACCTTTCGGTTCTGAGTAGGTGCTGCGACCGGCTGTGGTACTTCTTCTGGTACCAGTTTGGACATTAACCGAACGAGATAAACGAGAATTGTTAGGAAAATAAAGACAACAGCCATCCCCGTCACCATAAGGGTTGCTGCGTCAACTAACAGGCTTCCAATATTAGTCATGTTGCTTCCTTTCTGTGTCATCCTGACAACAATTGTCGAGGATTTCAGCAAATACGATCCTGACAAGCGGACTAGGATTATCTCGATTGGTTAATAATTGTCAATTTTGTTTAAGGAACTCTTGTAGATAACACACAAAAACGGTGAATAAAGCGTCACACAAACAACAAAACTCTAAATTATTCGCATTTTGGCAAGCATTTAACTAACCAATATGGCTACGTTAATCAAAAAAGGGGGCTAATACTGGGAGGAAGTTAAAACATTGCCAATTAATCAGGAAAAACAATCAGTTGTAAAAACCAAATTAACAAAATAGCAACATTTTTTAAACAAAAAAGCCCCGCATGATGCGAGGCTTTCAATTGATGGCGCGTCCTGGAGGATTCGAACCTCCGACCGCCTGGTTCGTAGCCAGGTACTCTATCCAGCTGAGCTAAGGACGCGCAAGGTTTCAACACTGAACAATTATAAATAACCTTCAATGTTAGGATCATTGACCCTTAATAAGTGGCGCGTCCTGGAGGATTCGAACCTCCGACCGCCTGGTTCGTAGCCAGGTACTCTATCCAGCTGAGCTAAGGACGCACAAGGTTTCAACACTGAATAATTATAAATAACCTTCAATGTTAGGATCATTGACCCTTAAAGTGGCGCGTCCTGGAGGATTCGAACCTCCGACCGCCTGGTTCGTAGCCAGGTACTCTATCCAGCTGAGCTAAGGACGCGCAAGGTTTCAACACTGAACAATTATAAATAACCTTCAATGTTAGGATCA
>NZ_JAAZTU010000019.1 GCF_012395185.1 Vibrio aestuarianus | reverse complement strand
TTCCTCATGAGTTTTCAGTAAACAAAATTTCATCCAATTTAAAAACAATACGTTAAATAATTAGTATCTATACGGCTACGTATTTATACGTAATGCTTTGGTTGTAGGTAAACGTATATTTTCTTATGGCATGCGTGCATGCGCCTATTTTTTTTGCTTAAAAGTTAACGCAAGGTTATCGGGTAACAAAGTGCTTCAGTGTACTAAAAACAATAACCAAGGACGTGACAATGAGCCTCATTAACCAATCTGTAAAACGTGTAATCAAAACGACAATGGTCGTTGTGACAGCATGTATGGCGGTGTTATCCACCAGCACACTCGCTGACGAAAAAATCTACCGTCTAAAACTTGCTGAAACGTGGGGGCCAAATTTCCCAATTTTCGGTGATGCGACAAAAAACATGGCTACGATGGCAGAAAAAATGTCAAACGGTCGCTTACAAATTCGTATCGACTCTGCCAATAAACATAAAGCGCCGCTAGGCGTATTTGATATGGTGAAATCGGGTCAGTACGACATGGGGCATTCAGGCTCTTACTACTGGAAAGGCAAAGTACCTAACACTCTTTACTTTACTTCTATGCCTTTTGGCATGGTCCCTGCTGAACAGTATGCATGGTTCTACCATGGTGGTGGCATGGAGCTCATGGAGCAAGTCTATTCACCACATAACCTGCTTTCATTCCCTGGTGGTAATACCGATGTGCAAATGGGAGGGTGGTTTCAAAAAGAGATCAATAGCGTGGAAGACCTACAAGGTTTGAAAATGCGTATCCCTGGTTTTGCTGGAGAAATAATGGCTGAGCTAGGTGCGAAACCAACCAATATTGCACCGGGTGAATTGTATACATCATTAGAACGTCGAACGATTGATGCTTTGGAATGGGTTGGTCCATCATTAGACTTACGCATGGGTTTCCACAAAATTGCACCTTATTACTATACCGGTTGGCATGAGCCAGGATCAGAATTGCAGTTTCTTGTGAACAAGAAAGTGTGGGAAAAACTCCCCGACGACCTGCGCGAGATTTTGCGTGTTGCTATGCGCACCGCAGCGTACGACATGTATGTGCAAGCTGTTCATGAAAATGGTAAGAACTGGGTTTCTATTAAGAGCGAATACCCAGATGTTCAGGTCAAAAATTTCCCACCAGCAGTATTGAAAGCGATGAAAGAAGCAAACGATCGTTTACTTGCTAAACATGCTGCTGAAGATGAGCTCGCTAAGAAAATCCAACAATCTCAAGCTTCGTATTTAAAACAATCACGAGCGTGGACGGATATTTCACTCAATGCTTATTTGAATGACCAAGCTCAACAATAAAAATTTAGCCGCTAGGTTTTAGTAACTTGGCGGCTGAGAAGCCTAAGAAAACCTAAAATAAATAAGCTCCGCTAGCCTGATGGTTAAGCGGAGCACATCAAATCCACGGAGTCAGGAATGAGAAGTCTGATTTATATCGAAAGACTGTTTAATCGAGTGGGTGATTTCCTCGGTTGGTTGTCGAGTGTGTTGTTCCTACTGTTGTTGACCAATATTGTATATGACGTTGTGATGCGTTATGCGTTTAACGATGTGTCAATTGCCTTCCAAGAAATGGAATGGCATCTATTTTCCGCTGTATTCTTACTTGGCGTACCTTATGCGCTCAAAGCGGGTGGCCATGTTCGGGTTGATATTTTTTACGAGCGACTTTCTCATAAAGCTCAGGCTGTTATCGATTTATTAGGAACCTTGTTATTTCTTTTCCCATTCTGTTTATTGGTGGCTTGGTTTGGTATCGATTTTGCCAAAGAGAGCTATCAACTTGGGGAAACATCTGGTGACCCAGGTGGCTTGCCGTATCGCTGGGTGATCAAAGCAATGATACCACTCTCATTTTTTTTCATGGCAGTCAGCGGCGTTGGCTTAATGCTGCATTCTCTCAATAAAATCTTTAATCCACGTTTGATGCATCTCAGCGCAAACGATTCTAAATAAAAGGAATAGTATATGATTGGAATCGTAATGTTTTTTGTGGCGCTCTTTGCACTATTGCTCGGCTTTCCTGTTGCTTTTACTTTTGGAGGAATCGCTCTTATTTTTGGAGTGTGGGCCGAAGGGATAGAGATGTTTGCGTTTATGCCATATCGCATTCAATCAATCATGGAAAACACGGTATTAATGGCGGTACCTCTGTTTGTTTTTATGGGGTTAGTATTACAAAAGACCAAATTAGCTGAACAATTACTCGAGTCAATGGGGCGACTATTTGGCGGGGTTCGTGGAGGGCTTGCTATTTCAACCGTTTTGGTTGGAGCGCTATTGGCGGCTTCCACCGGGGTAGTTGGAGCTTCAGTGGTGGCAATGGGCTTAATCTCGTTGCCTGTGATGCTCAAATACAATTACGACAAAGGTTTGGCTTGTGGCACGATCTGCGCGTCTGGCACACTTGGTCAAATTATTCCACCTTCGATAGTTTTGATCTTACTAGGTGATGTGCTTGGTGTTCCTGTTGGGGATTTATTTCAAGCGGCATTGTGGCCGGGTTTTGTATTAGTAGCGGCGTACGTTATCTATATTTTGATTTACGCAAAACTGCACCCAGAAGCTGCTCAGGCAATGGAGCGAGATGATAGTATCAGCCGCCGGCAGGAAGTATTGAAAGCACTAAAATCCGTTGTTCCACCTTTGGCTTTGATTGTCGTGGTGTTAGGTTCTATTTTCGCGGGCGTTGCAACGCCAACAGAATCTGCAGCACTTGGTGGCGCAGGCTCGATTGTGTTAGCACTACTGTATGGTCAATTTAGCTGGAGTATGGTGTACCAAGCAGCAAGAGAAACGGTAAAAGTTACAGCGATGGTTTTTGCTATTTTGCTTGGTGCGACGGCATTTTCGATGGCGTTTACCTATACCGGTGGTGATTTGCTGGTTGAAGAGTGGATGTTGGCGCTTCCTGGTGAGAAATGGGGTTTTCTGATTGCGACTATGGTTGTGGTGCTGATACTTGGTTTCTTTATCGATTTCGTCGAAATTTGTTTTATTATCGTGCCAATCCTTGCCCCCGTTGCTGAGTTAATGGGTATTGATATGACGTGGTTTGCTATTTTAATTGCGATGAATTTGCAGACCTCTTTTTTAACTCCACCCTTTGGTTTCAGCTTGTTTTATCTTAAAGGTGTAGCACCTAAAGGGGTGACGACAGCAGATATTTATCGTGGGGTTACGCCTTTCATTTGTATTCAAATTTTTGTATTGATTACACTTTTAGTTTTCCCTAGTTTCTATGGAATGTGATCAGATTCGAGGTTGTGAAGACTAAGTTTCGTAGTTGTAGCACAAATTGTTAAAGTACTAACAGCTTACTGGATGTTCAGTAAGCTGTTTTTGTATGAGGAAAGGGAATGCCTCTCAAGGTCAAACTGATATTGCTGACTCTGCTGCCATTGCTCATTGTGACAGCCAGTACTGGTTGGATCTCTATCCATCAAGCGAAAAATTTGGGTCAAAGTGAAGTCGATATATTCCGCGCGAGTCTCATTCAAGCCCGAGAAACCGCATTGCAAGATAGTGTTGATTTAGCAATGGATGCCATTCGACACGTTTATACGGATGATTCCCTAGCAATAGAAGATGCTCAGCAGCAAGTTAAAGCAATTCTCACCCAGCTTAGGTATGGAGCTGATGGCTATTTTTTTGCTTATGACAGTGAGGGAACGAACCTCGTCCACCCGATCCTTCCTGAATTGGTTGGGCAAAATTTGCTGCATATCCAAGACGAAGAAGGTGATTTTCTGATTGAGGCTTTGCTTTTTCAAGCCGAGTCTGGTGGCGGATTTCATCAGTATTTTTGGCAGAAACCATCAACAGGTGAAACGGTACCCAAACTCAGTTATGCCGCGTGGCTTGATAAGTGGGGATGGATGATTGGTACAGGGCTGTATATCGAAGATATTAGCTCAGAAGTTGCATCAATGCAGACAGCGATTAACAATAACATCGAAACGACTTTCTTTTCCGTCGTAGTCATTTTGGCTGTGACTGTCGCCGTTATCATAGTGTTAACGTTGGCGATTAACTTACATGAACATCGTCTGGCTGACAGGAATCTTAAAGAGTTAGCGCATAAAACCGTTATGTTTCAAGAGGATGAGAAGAAGCACTTAGCTCGGGAGTTACATGATGGTATTAACCAATTGCTGGTTTCGAGCAAGTGCCATTTAGAGCTGCTCGCGCATAAGTTGAATGATGATCTGCTGGCTACACATATCGACAAATCTCAGCAGTCGCTGATGATGGCAATTCATGAGGTTAGGCGAATCTCTCACAACCTACGTCCGAGTGCGCTAGATGATATTGGTTTACAAGCAGCACTGACCACGCTATTAGACGATTATAAATCTCATTCAACCATCAAAATTGACACATTATTTGACACTCAGCCAGGGAAATTGAAATCTGAAGTGGCGACAACTCTGTATAGGGTTGTACAAGAGTCTTTGAACAACATTGAAAAGCATGCTCATGCTCAGCAAGTGACGGTGATTCTTCAGCAGATGGGTAATTTTTTGCAATTACTAATACGAGACGACGGCGTAGGTTTTAATCTCAATGATACTCAGGTTAGACGCGGCATAGGCTTACGCAATATGCGAGAACGAGTAGAGTTTATTGGCGGTGAGTTTGAACTAAGTAGTGAGACTGGTTTTGGTACGGAGATTACCGTGTTATTACAATTGGATGGATTAGTGTATGGAAAAACCGATTAGAGTGGTGATTGTTGATGACCACCAAGTCGTTCTAGAAGGTTTCATGGCGCGTTTAGAGTTAGAGCCGGATATCGAGGTCATTGCAACAGCCAGTAATGGCATTGAAGCTATTGAGGTGGTGAAAGCCACTATGCCTGATGTAATACTCATGGACGTCAGTATGCCTATCATGAACGGTATTGAGGCGACTCATCTTATTAAAGAAGAGGTCCCAACCGCCAAGGTACTTATGCTAACGATGCATGACAACCGTGAATACATCATGAAAGTAATGCAAGCTGGTGCGGTTGGGTACATGCTTAAAGAAATATCGGCTCAGAAAATGGTGCAAGCAATTAAAACGGTTAATCAAGGCTCGACCTATTTTTGCGAATCGGTTACTCAAACACTATTTACTCAACCAGTGATACCCGCTGAACAAAAACCAAATCCGCTAAGTCGTAGAGAAGAGGCTGTATTAAAATTGGTTGCACAAGGTTGTAGTAGCAAGAGAGTAGCGTCGCTCTTGAATATCAGCTACCGGACCGTTGAAACTCACCGACAGAATATCAAACATAAATTGGACATTCACTCAACCGCTGAGCTAGCAAAATACGCAGTGCAAAAAGGAATATTAGAATAACCGCCCAACAGGTGGCGCTGCGCGGTTGCTACTCTTCTTTGGTGATACTACCTATTTCAAGCATTGGCGCAACGTCGATGTTTTCAGCATTCATCATCGAAGATAAACGTTGCACAGATGAAAGCAGCAGGCTCTGTTCCCATTCTGCAAGTTGTCTAAATTGATCAACAAAGCTTTCTTGTAATGGCTGTGGTGCTTTTGCTAGCAATGCTTTTCCGGCTTCAGTGAGATGAGCATGCACTTTACGTTTATCAGTATTGCTGCGAATTCTTTGCACGTAACCGTTACGCTCAAGTCTATCCAAGATGGTGGTCGCTGTTGCTTGGCTCATGTTGGTGTGATTAGACAAGGTTCTAATGGTCACTTCACCGAGCTCTTCAATTGAGCGCATTAAAATGAGCTGAGGGCCTGTCAGTCCAGCATCTTTACTTAGTTTTTTCGAATGCAGATCGATTGCACGGATGATCTGTCGGATTGAGACTAAAACTTCTTCGTGTTTTTCCAAAATCACTACCCAAAAATGAATGTTATTAATAAGTCGCGACGATACCGCAGTTCCCCATGCTTTAAAAGTACTGTGAGCAAGGTTTATTACGCAAAATATAATCTAAAAATCAATTGTGACGTAAAATTATTAGTGCTCAAAGTATTTTTGTGGTGCGCAAGTTAGATGTTAGTGCAATTTTTGTCCGTTCAATCTGGTTTTTTGGTTGATTTTGTTTAAATAATGGCCATTGTGTGGATTTTGTCGATGAGGGTGGTAGGATGGGCAATAAAATTAAAAATGAAATTGCTATGTGCACGAAGTTATTTCTAATTTTTAAAATGGAAATTGTTTCGTTCTCATGGTTATTGAGTTCCACTGAAAATCATTTTTTAGAGAGGGAAAATGACAAAAGGTATTGATAAATACAGTATCGATAGTACTGACTATACGGTCGGACAAGATAATGTTCAAAAATGGGGTTTCGATGTACATAACCCTGTTTTTGGTTGGAGTGCAGGCTTAATTGCACTGTTTTTAATTGCAACACTGTTGGTTGAGCCGGAAACGGCTAAGGCTGCGCTTGATGGTGTTAAGTGGCAAATTATCGGCACATTCGATTGGTTGTTTATCTGGTCGGGCAACATTTTTGTCGTGTTTTGCTTAGCTTTGATCGTCTCACCATTTGGTAAAATCCGTTTGGGCGGTCAAGATGCTGCGGCTGATTATTCATTTATTTCATGGCTTTCAATGCTGTTTGCTGCGGGAATGGGTATTGGCCTTATGTTTTGGAGTGTTGCAGAACCGGCGGCTTATTTTACCGGGTGGTACGAAACGCCATTGGGTGTTGAGGCAAATACACCAGAAGCAGCAAAGTTGGCCTTGGGTGCTACCATGTATCACTGGGGGCTTCATCCATGGGCCATTTATGGCGTGGTGGCGTTATCATTAGCTTTCTTTGCCTACAATAAAGGTTTGCCTCTATCTATTCGTTCTATTTTCTATCCTTTACTTGGTGATCGCGCTTGGGGTTGGGCTGGGCACGTAATAGATATTCTTGCGGTACTTGCAACCTTGTTTGGTCTAGCGACATCGCTTGGTCTTGGTGCGCAACAAGCGGCTAGTGGTATTCACCATGTGTTTGGTATTGATGCAGGCATGGGGCTACAAATTACCGTTATCACCGTTGTTACCTTGTTAGCTGTTGTGTCTGTTGTGCGGGGTATTGATGGTGGTGTGAAAGTCATCAGTAACATCAATATGATCATCGCGTTTTTGCTACTGCTATTGGTGGCGCTGATTGGCTACGCAGTCACCTTTGCTTCAATTCCGACAACACTCATGGCGTATATTGAAAATATAATCCCATTAAGTAACCCTCATGGGCGTACTGATGAAGCGTGGTTCCAAGGTTGGACTGTCTTTTACTGGGCTTGGTGGATTTCATGGTCACCATTTGTCGGAATGTTTATTGCGCGTGTTTCAAAAGGTCGTACTATCCGTGAATTCATGACAGCGGTATTGTTGGTACCAACAGCGGTAACGTTAATTTGGATGTCAGTATTTGGTGGTCTGGCAATTGATCAAATTATTAATAATGTTGGTGAATTGGGTGCAAACGGTTTAACTGAAGTACCGCTAGCAATGTTCCAAATGTTTGATGCACTACCGTATGGCAATGCATTATCGATCATTGCTGTTGTATTAGTCTTGGTGTTCTTTATTACCTCATCCGACTCTGGTTCTTTGGTTATCGATAGTATTACTGCTGGCGGTAAGATAGACGCACCAGTATTACAGCGCATTTTCTGGGCTCTGATGGAAGGTGCGATTGCGGTCGCGCTACTTTGGATTGGTGGTTCGAATGCCATTCAAGCCCTGCAAGCTGCGGCCATATCGACGGCATTACCATTCACCATTGTGCTGCTGTTAATGTGTGTTAGTTTGATTTTAGGTATGCGGACTGAAAAAATTAAATAGCATAATAAATGACAAAAAGGGCGACGTTATGTCGCCCTTTTTGTTGCTGAAAAATTGACGCTTGTCACTGTATTGTCTTTTTGAAAATATTAATAAAAGCAATTGGTTATCTTGATATAAAAAACTATATTTAGTTCGTGCATGTACTGAGAAAAGTGGTTAATATTTGGCACCTTTTCTGTTCCCAAAATTTTGAAAATTCATGAAATTGACCCTTAAGCAAAAGCTGATAGGTGCCAGTCTTTCTGCCGTCGTCGTTATGGCGAGCGCATTGACTTGGCTATCTGCAGACCAACTATTTGAACAAACTCGAAATGGCGTATATTCACGTGCAGCAAGTCTTTCAGCCGCGGCGGCGGAAGGTATTTCTGACTGGATCGTCGTTCGTAAGGATATCTCATCAGCCTTTAACGATTACACCTCGCAAGACGATGTGGTACCGTTTTTACAACAAGCGCGTAAAGCGGGTGGTTTTGATGACATCTTCTTTGGCACCCCAAAAGGTGACATGTACCGCTCTCATCCTGAGCGCAATCGTGCTGACTATGATCCTCGCCAGCGACCTTGGTATAAAGATGCCTCTTCGGCTGGCAAACAGATTATTACCACTGCATACCAAGACGCTATCACCAATGCGTTATTGGTGACTATTGCTGAACCTGTACGTATAAATGGTCAGTTCGCCGGTGTTGTTGGCGCTGATGTCCTGATTGACCAACTGATTAATGATGTGATCAGTTTGGATGCTGGCAAAAATGCTTATGCGATGTTAATTGATGCTCAGAACGGGACATTCCTCGCTCATCCCGATAAAAACTACTTGCTGAAGCCTGTCTCATCACTTTCCAAAACATTGCAGATGAGCATGATTGAGCAAGCCATGTCATCCGCAACAATTGAAGAGATCACAATTAAAGGCCAGAACAAGCTGTTTTATTTTACGAAAGTCCCACAAACAGATTGGATTTTTGCCATTGAAATGGATCGTGCAACTGAAGAAGCCGCTCATACCTCTTTGCTTCAAGGTCTGATTATTACCGCGTTCATGATTACCATTGTTGTCATTGTTCTTGTGTCATGGTTAGTGAGTTTCTTATTCCGAGACCTAGGCCGTGTATCAAAAGCATTGGAAGAAATAGCTTCTGGTGAAGGTGATTTGACTCAGCGTCTTGAACCTCGAAGTGATGATGAAGTAGGGCAATTGGCCCATAACTTCAATACCTTTGTTGGTAATATGCATACTATGGTGTCAACGCTAAGTCTAGTTTCTGCTGCATTGTCAGAACAGTCAAAGCAGACCGCTTCACAAGCAGAAGAGCGCAGTTCACGCATTCGTATGCAACAAGACGAAATTAATATGGTGGCGACTGCTATCAATGAAATGGCCGCAGCTACTCAAGAAATTGCCGGTAATGCTGACCATACTGCACAGAATGCGGGAGAAGCCGTAACCGCCTGTGTGCACGGTTCTGACCAAGTGTCTCAAACACAAGGTTCAATTCAGAACTTAGCGCAAGAGGTACAAGTGGCCACCGATGTGATTCAAGAACTTGAAGCACATGGTAAGCACATTAATACCATCTTGGCGACGATTCAGAATATTGCAGAGCAAACTAACCTACTCGCATTGAATGCAGCGATTGAAGCGGCTCGTGCAGGTGAACAGGGACGTGGCTTTGCAGTCGTTGCCGACGAAGTGCGCGTACTTAGTCAACGTACTCATGCATCGACAAAAGAAATCCAGCAAATGATTGAAACCCTACAATCAACCACGGGTAAAGCTGTTGGTATTATGGATGACAGCCGTATGCTTGCAGGTACCAGTGTCGATGATGCCAATGCGGCTTCGGCAAGCTTAACGCAGATTCATGAGTCAGTTGAACATATTAGTGATATGGCGACACAGATTGCCTCGGCAGCAGAAGAGCAAGCGTCTGTAACTTCTGAGATCACACGTAACACCGAAGGGATTCGTGATGTCTCTAATGACTTAGCTCTAGAAGCGCACAGCGCGGCAGAGCAAGCGGCTCAGCTGTCAGAATTATCTCATGAATTAGAAAATGAGATTCGCCGCTTTAAGTTATAGCATTCAAATGGGTGGACATTATAACCTATTGATTAAAATATAAAAAAAGGAACTTTAGGGTTCCTTTTTTTAGTTTATTATTGACTGTGATTGTTATTATAACCAAAATTCTTTTATGCTTTGCTTAGCATTAAAATGGTGCGCGATTTGGGCCTGAAATAATTCAGCGGTTGCAATCGCATCTGTTAGGGCATGATGCGGGGTATAAGCTGGTAAACCATATCTGATCCGTGATTGGCCTAAACGGACTGATTGTGGTGATTTACCTTTCAATTTATTCATCAGCCCTCCGTATAACCGCTTCTGAATATCTGTTTCAAGTTGCAATGTGTCAATCACAGGGAACTCAATCCCTTCCTGAATTCGTATCTTTAACGCCTGATCGAGAAAACGACGTTCAATGTGACGGTAGTGAACCACCACAATACGCCCAGCTAGCGCATTAAGAACGGGTTCAATGACCTCTGAAAGATCCGGAGCATCTAAAATATCATTATGAGTGATTCCATGAATAACAACGGAATTCTCTTTTAATATTTGGCGAGGTCTAACAATCCAATGCTGGGCACGATTAATGAATATTCGATTCAGTGTAAAAGGCACGACTCCAATAGTGATAATGTCATCAGTGCTTGCATTTAACCCTGTGGTTTCAAAATCAAGGGCAACAAACTCGATTTCATCTAAAGGGGTATCACCAATGACTAACGCCTTCGAGTAAAATGCTTTCAGTAGAGGGTGCTTCGCCAAATCATGCTTATTGGCATATTTATTGGTCCAGTCAATACTTGGTTTCTGAAACAGTTGTTTAATCATTGCGGTCACTTAAATTTATTACTGGCTTGATAACGGTACTTCAGAAAATTCTGTGCATTACTGAGTATTTGGAAAGCATCTTTTAAGTTACGTCTTTCAAAATCAGACAAATTCTCAGGTTCAATATTGTTATCGGGTTCAATAGCTTGTTCTACATCAACGGCTTGGTGACGGATTCGAACCATAGAGACAAACTCCATCGCATCTTTTAAATCTTGAGCTCGGCCTTTTGGTAAAATGCCAGCATCGATAATGTCATCTAAACGCTCAAAAGAGTTGGTAGAACGAGAGCCTACGGCTAAAGCATGAACTCGGATAAGGTCAGCCAGCGGGGCTGTACCACGGCGCTTTAAGTTAATGGTGTTGTTGTGACGCCCATCTTTTTCCATGACAAAGTCTTTAAAAAATCCTAATGGGGGTGTTCGATTAAGCGCATTACGAGCTAAACAGGCAAGAAAACGGTTATTTTTTCTTGCTCGACGGACAATAAACCCATTGAGTTGTTCTGCCCACTTGGTTCGACCATATACACCACATAAATCAAAGAAAATTGACGCATTAAGTAAGGCTTTGGGGTTGGGGTCATCGATCCAATCGGCAAAGCACTCTTCCCATTGTGCACGGGTCATGCGCCACATTGGATTACTGGCCATAATGTCACCAGTGCAATAACTGTAACCACATTGGTCTAAGCTATCGCAGACAAACTTAGCCAGTGCTTCGAAGTATGCGCCATGTTTTTTCTCATCATAACTATCATCTAAGATCATTGCATTATCTTGATCGGTGACGATTAATTGTTCATCGCGTCCCATTGAACCTAAAGCGAGGAAGCAATAAGGAATAGGGGGCGATCCTATGTTCTCTTCGGCTAATTCGATAATACGCTGCTTAAAGCTACGTCCTATGACCGACATGGCTGTTCCTACCATGTGAGAATTCGCATCCTCATTTACTAATCGAACAAAACTGTCTTTGACTTGATTGGACAGCGCTGCTAGCTCTTCTACATTTTGTTGTTGGAATATTCGGCTGACGAGCAGCAGTGAGTTTTGTGATTCGTAGCGGACGATATCAGTCGCTTCAATAATTCCTATCGGTTTTTTTTCTTTTAAAATGGGTAAATGATGTACGTTATAGCGAAGCATGGTTAGCATGGCCTCGTAAACGTAGGCATTGTGATCCAGCGAAACGACTTCCACCGTCATTACGTCTGTGACCTGTTTACTTGGATCAACGCCAACCGCCAATACGCGTGTACATAAATCACGGTCAGTCAAAATACCGACCACAGGGCTCGCATCTTCTTCGTTGTCTTCAAAAATATCTGGGTCGATAACCAATAAAGAGGAGATATTTTCCTCAGCCATCTTGATCGCCGCGTTCTGTATCGTCTCCGTTTTATAAACGAATGGTGCTTCACGAGTCAGTAGGGTTTTCACTTTCGATGTGGTGAGATCATTTTGATCTGATTTGCTTGATATAGCCTGACGTAGGCGAGCATTATCTTCTACTTCGACAAAGTCGGCGAAGCTATCATGGTTATCATATAAGTCTTGAAAGATATTCTCAGGAATGCAGTAGACCAATGTATCTTCAATGGCAGTAACGGGAAAGCGAACTCGGTTATTGGTTAATAGCCCCATCTGTCCAAATAACCCACCTTCAGTCAAGCGATTGTAAAGCTCACCTTTACGACGGTAAACTTCAACGACGCCACTACGAATTAAGTACAAATCTTGAATGTGATCGCCAAAATGAATAATGGGAGTGCCTTGACGAAAGTAGGATATTTCGACGTGTTGTGTCACATCGACTAGGGTCTCTTCAGGAAGTTCATTGAAGGGGGGATATTGAGCAAGGAAGTTTTTTATTTCTATTAATTCGGCTTCCATCGTGGCTTCCTTTTAGCTTAAGGATTCAAAACGTCATGTTACATGAATTCACAAGCAATTGCAGGGCGAGGGGAGGCTCGTTATTTAAAGATGAAAGTTTCATCAATGATGTAAAGAAAAATAGCCGACATTGAGCCGGCTATTTCCTATTTTTATGGGGGGTTATAAAACAGCAGCGATGCCTTTACATAATGGCCCCATGTTAGATTTCGTCATGCCAGCAACGCTGATTCGACCAGAGCCGACAATATAAATAGCAAACTCATCTTTCAGGCGAGTTACTTGATCTTTGCTTAGGCCAGAGAAAGAGAACATGCCATTTTGGCGTTCAATAAAACTAAAATCTGCCTCTACACCTTCAGCTTTCAACGTAGCAACAAATAGTTCACGCATTTCTTGAATACGGACACGCATTTCAGCGACTTCTTGTTCCCATTCTGTACGCAATTCCGCGTTATTTAGAATGTGCGTTACCACTGCAGCACCATGCGCAGGTGGGTTTGAGTAAATAGAGCGGATAATGGCTTTAACTTGAGAAAAGGCAGTGCTCACGGTTTCTGTCGATGCTGCGACGATAGTGAATGCGCCCACACGCTCATTGTATAAGCCAAAGTTTTTAGAGAATGAACTCGCAACCAAGATCTCTTTGTTGTATTTGGCAAAAGTACGTAGGCCTTGTGCATCTTCTTCTACGCCTTTAGCAAAGCCTTGGTAAGCGAAGTCAAACAGCGGCAGTAGTCCTTTCTCTGCAACCAGTTTAGCTAATGCTTCCCACTCTTCATCGGTTGGATCGATGCCTGTTGGGTTATGACAGCAGCCGTGTAGTAAGACGATATCTCCCGTTTGAGCTTGAGCAAGATCAGCCAGCATAGCAGCGAAATCTTTATCTTTTGCTTCAGCGTTGTAGTAAGAGTATTGCGCTGTTTCTAGACCCGCGGCATTAAACACCCCATGGTGGTTAGCCCATGTTGGATTACTGATCCAAATTTTCACATCACCCAGTTGACGTTTAATGAATTCGCCAGCCACACGCAATGCACCTGTACCACCTGGAGCTTGGGCTGTTTTTGCTAACTTTTGAGTGACAATGTCAGACTCAGCGCCAAAAAGCAGTTTTTGCACAGCAAGGCCGTATTCAGCCGTACCTTCAATTGTGAGGTAAGATTTTGTTTTCTCAGACTCAAGTAGTGCCGCTTCTGCTTTTTTTACTGTAGCAAGAATTGGGGTTTCACCAGCTTCATTTTTGTAGATCCCAACGCCAAGGTTAATTTTCTCTGCGCGAGGGTCTTTTTTGAACTCTTCAGTTAAGCCAAGAATAGGGTCAGCCGGGGCTGCGACAACTTTTTCAAACATAACGCTCATCCATGTAAAGTATAAGAAGGGGGTCTAAAAACGTAGAAATTAACGTATTTATACCTTTATGAAATATCTGTGACAACCGCGTAAAAGAGAAAAATTAAAAATAATTTGATTTGGCAATGAATCGTTAGAAAAAAGGCCATTTATTTAAAAGAAAACCCCAATCGGCTGGCGATTGAGGTCTAGAATTTTAGAAAATATTTGATCTGGCGCTGATGCTAGTCGTTATTTTTTCAGTTCTATTTCCGACTCTATGGCTTGTGTTTCAATGTCAGGGTGTTTTGCTAATTTGTCCGCAGCCCATTGATTGAAATGCTTTAAAATAGCAGAAACAGCGTGCGTCTGATTCACTTTTTCGCCTTCTTTCACTTCCAGCGCTTGTTTGGGATGAAGCCCGGTTGCATCCTCGGCAATATGCAGCCAATCAGGGTGCCAATAATAAGGCTGACCGGAGGGAGTTGTCCAACTATGTACACCGTTAGATTGACCTTTGTATTGCAAGTTTTCTGCTTCTATTTTTTTCATTATTTATCTCTCTAAGCGTTAATACTGACTTAATGAGGATTATAGCGTGAGCATCCTCAAGATATCACGAGTCAATGTAGCAGAGGTTATTGAAATTAATGTGATTTAAGTCTTATTAATGGTGAGATATGGCAAGGCAATTAAGTATGATGGCAAAATCTGAGAGCTAAGCCATTCAATATAATGATTTTTAAAAAGAAAGCTAAAGTAGTCTACCCATACTCATTAAATATTTGGTAGCTATACCGTTCCTATTTGAAGTTGCAGCGGTGTTGGTTACGTTCGATCACCCCAATCACATAGTTTATCTATGCTCATGGTGATGAACTCACTTGCCGCCTACCTGCAACTTCAAGTTGTTTGGGTATAGGTTCAGCAACAGTATGTCTATAGTATTAAATAATAAATTACACAAAAAAAAGCCTCCATGACAGGAGGCTTTCTAAATCGATAGTGTGAATAGTGTTTAGAAGTTTGCTGAACGTGGTGTGCGTGGGAATGGAATCACGTCACGAACGTTACCCATGCCAGTTACATATGACACCAAACGCTCGAATCCTAAACCAAAACCGGCATGTGGGACTGTGCCGTAGCGACGTAAATCACGGTACCAGTTCATGTGTTCAGGGTCGATACCCATCTCGATCATGCGAGCATCAAGCACATCCAAGCGTTCTTCACGTTGAGAACCACCAATAATTTCACCGATACCCGGCGCTAGAACATCCATCGCTGCTACTGTTTTACCATCTTCATTGAGACGCATGTAAAACGCTTTGATATCTTTTGGATAGTTCTTAACGATAACTGGTGCTTTGAAATGTTCTTCCGCAAGGAAGCGTTCGTGTTCTGAAGAAAGGTCGATACCCCATTCCACGTCAAATTCAAACTTACGGCCAGAATCGAGTAGGATTTGAATTGCATCTGTGTAATCAACTTGGGCGAAATCTGACTTCACGAATTGCTTAAGACGCGTAATCGCTTCTTTATCAATGCGTGATGCGAAGAATTCAAGGTCATCACGACGCTCTTCTAATACCGCTTTAAACACATATTTCAACATGTCTTCGGCTAATTTTGCAACATCGTTTAGATCTGCAAATGCCACTTCAGGTTCAACCATCCAAAACTCAGCCAGATGACGGCTTGTATTTGAGTTTTCAGCACGGAAAGTAGGGCCAAAAGTATACACTTTGCTTAGTGCACAAGCGTAAGCTTCGGCGTTTAACTGGCCAGATACGGTTAGGAATGTCTCTTTACCAAAGAAATCTTCGTTGTAATCAACATTGCCTTTGTCATCTAGAGGAAGGTTTGCGTGATCCAATGTTGATACGCGGAACATCTCACCTGCACCTTCAGCATCGGATGCTGTAATCAGTGGTGCCGACATCCAGAAGTAACCTTGTTCATGATAGAAGCGGTGGATTGCTTGAGACAGGCAGTTACGTACGCGAGCTACAGCGCCAATAACATTAGTGCGTGGGCGTAGGTGTGCAACTTCACGGAGATATTCAATCGAGTGACGAGTTTTTGCCATTGGATAGGTATCGGCATCTTCAACCCAACCAACGACTTTTACCTCAGTCGCTGCTAGCTCAAAATCTTGACCAGAAGCAGGGGACTCAACAATCTTGCCAGTTACTTCAACAGAGCAGCCAGTGGTTAGCTTTAATACTTCGTCTTCGTAATTATTAAGATTATTAGGGACCACGGCCTGAATCGGGTCGAAACAAGAGCCGTCATAAATGGCAAGAAAAGAGATTCCAGCTTTGGAATCACGACGTGAGCGAATCCAGCCACGGACAGTGACTTCACTGTCAACCGCTAGCTTACCGTTCAATACGTCTGTTACAGGCGCGTAAGTCATGTTAGGTATAGTCTCCATTGAGGTAAAAACTCAACCCAATATTCAAACGTGTTTTCACTTTAAGAAACGAACGAAAAACAAGCTAAACATTGGGTTGCTTATTACTTTTTTAATTCAATGGCACATATTACCTGTCAATTCGCTAGCATCAACCTTTATTGTCGATTAGACGAAGAATTCTTCGTTGAAAGGGTAAATTGATTCATTAATGTTTCTAAACGTTGTGAAAGCTGTTCTAAATCAACACTGATCTCGCGAGTTTGTGTGGCCGATTGAGAGGTATCGTCGGCATGGCGTGTGATAATTTCAATTTTGCCTTGTACGTCTTGGCTAACTTGTGTGGTTGTTCGAGTTTGTTCTTGAATCGAAGTGGCGTGAACCAGTACTTGTTCCATCTCTGCAACGACATTTGTCATAGTGGAAGAGAGTTCTTCGACTTCGGTTGAGCGTTTATGCGCTTGTGAGCAGACAGAATCAACCGATGAAAGGGAGGCGTCACTGTTATGTTTAAATTGTGCGATAATTTGCTCGATACTCCCTGTCGCTTCTGCAGTTCGAGAGGCGAGTTGACGTACTTCATCGGCAACGACCGCGAACCCACGCCCTTGCTCCCCAGCACGAGCAGCTTCAATGGCTGCATTGAGAGCCAGTAAATTGGTTTGTTCTGCGATGCCTTTAATGGTTTCGAGAATTGAGGAAACTTGTCCGGTTTGGCCGTTTAGTTCGGATATTTTGTGCCTAACAGATTCGATATCACCGACTAGACCTTTGATGTCTTCACTTGCCACATGAGCTTGTTGAGCACTTTGCTGCGCGACACTCGCAGTGTGTTTAATTAATGTTGATGCATCGATAGTTGCTTGTTCAACTTGTTGCTGTTGAGATTGCATTTCCTCAATGTTGATCTGTACATCAGAGGTTTCACGTTGTTGGTTATCTGCTGCTTGGTCGGTGACTTGTGCTACATCTGTCAATTTATTTGCAGACTCTGCGAGTGAATGGGAGGTGTCTTGCACTTTGACTAAGCTGTCGGAAACGGTATCCATCAGGGAATTAATTGATTGGGCAAGTTGACCGAGTTCATCGGTTCTATCGTCGCTTAAACGTTGAGACAAGTCTTTACTTTTACTCACGCTACACATGAATCGTGACGTTTTTTGGATAGGCCGTACAATTATTTTTCGGATCAAGGCGAGGGTAATGATAAAACCAACAAAAGCAATAGAGGCCATGATACCAACCGCGATAACGGTATGCTTGCTCATCATCTGGTTGACATGGCTTAAGTTATATTCAAGACGAATGGCACCTAACACAGTACCCTCCTCAGCCATATGGCAGGCAACACAATTGGTTCCCCGGTAATCGCTGCTTGACTTCATTGGTAGCGCAACGACTAATCCTTTACCCCAATCGGCGCTAATTGGTTCTATAATGGTTTCACCGCTGAGTGCACGTCTATCAATATCATCAAGTGGTTTTTGATTTTCTTGTCCAGGTCCGTAGAGTTTGCTTACCGCGTCCGCGCGTAATACTCGGACTTGTTCAATGCCGTCTTGCGCTAAGGCTTTTTGGCGCAAGGTTTCTTTTTGCGCCATAGTCCCTGTGATCATCATCATATTAAGGCTATCAAAATAGTTGCTGGCTTTATCATGCAGTTGTTCACTGAGCACTGAATTGAGCAGATCCCGTTGTTGGGTATATTGATAAGTTGTTGATACGGCCAATACAACCGCAAAAACAGAGATGAGGGTTAAGAGTAATTTAGACGTTATTGTTGAGTTCATGATAATTTTATAGTTATAAGTTAAAGGCAATGTAAATATAGCGTTAATTGCAACTACTGCAAAAGTAGTAGTTTAGGGAGTGTGACCTTAGACAAATTATGGTTTTGTATCTGCGATATTGCACTTGTCTTATCAAGCTTTTGACATTAAAGCCATTTTTCTGGCAGCTAACATGAAATAACCATTTTAAAGTTCAGTTTAACTGTATTGCTGGAGATTAATATTAAGGTGAACTTGTGTCATTAGGCCTTATTACTTAGTATTGCGTGTCTTTCTAAAGCCAGAGAATCAAGATGAAAACAGAATTATATAAAGAGTTTATGTTTGAAGCAGCTCATCATTTACCACATGTACCTGAAGGACATAAATGTGGTCGCTTGCACGGGCACTCTTTCTTAGTTCGTCTGTATGTAGAAGGGGAGGTAAACCCGCATACAGGATGGGTTGTTGACTTTGCGGAAATAAAAGCCGCATTTAAGCCTATTTATGATCGTTTGGATCACTATTACTTGAACGATATCGAAGGACTCGAGAATCCAACCAGCGAAGTGTTAGCACAATGGATTTGGCAACAATTGAAACCTGCACTCCCACTATTAAGTAAGGTAGAGATTAAAGAAACGTGTACTGCTGGTTGTATCTATAAAGGCTAATGTTTTAGTGGTAAAAAAGAAACCCAAGCAAGAATGCTTGGGTTTCTTTTTACATAGATAGAGTGTCTAGCACACGACTTTAATAGCCAAACCACCTTGTGAGGTTTCACGGTATTTAGCATTCATGTCTTTACCGGTTTCCAGCATCGTCTCGATAACTTTATCAAGTGAGACACGGGGGGCTGAAGAACGACGAAGCGCCATACGTGTTGAGTTAATAGACTTAACTGCAGCAATACCATTACGTTCAATACAAGGGACTTGCACTTGACCTGCAACAGGGTCACAGGTTAGGCCAAGGTTATGTTCCATTGCAATTTCTGCTGCCATACATACTTGCTCAGGGCTACCGCCCATCAGCTCAGCAAGACCTGCTGCTGCCATAGAACATGCCACACCCACTTCACCCTGACAGCCCACTTCCGCTCCAGAAATTGAAGCATTACGCTTGTATAGACCACCGATAGCGCCTGAAGCGGCGAAGTAACGGATGTAATCTTTCTCGGTAACAGTTTGAATGAATTTATCGTAATACGCTAAAACGGCAGGGATAATGCCACAAGCACCATTGGTTGGCGCTGTTACGACACGACCACCCGCTGCATTTTCTTCATTGACTGCAAAGGCGTACATATTAACCCAGTCAACAACCGCCATTGGATCGTTGGTCGTTTTTTCTGACGTCATTAATTGTTGACGAAGCGCAGCGGCACGACGAGGAACGCGCAGAGGACCAGGCAAAATTCCTTCGGTATTCATACCACGATCCATACACTCGCGCATGGTTTTCCAAATGTTAGCAAAATAGGTGCGAACTTCTTCATCAGAGTGCAATGCTTTTTCATTCGCCATGACCAGAGTGCTGATGGAAAGACCACTGTCCTTACATTGGTTCATCAGTTCTTCTGCACTGGTAAACACATACGGAACTTTGATTGGGTTTTCTTTCTCTTTACCAAAATTCTCTTCATCAACGATGAAACCACCACCGATCGAGTAATAAGTTTTCGAGTAAGCCACTTCGTCATCAATCCACGCGTGGATCTGCATACCATTTTCATGCAAAGACAAGTTAGTTTTGTGGAAATTCATTCCACCATCTTTAGGAAATGATACGGTGTGGCAGTGCATGCCAACAGGAAGGCGCTCTGTTTCTTCAACACGAGCAATAAAGCTTGGAATTGTATCTATATCGACTTTCTCAGGGGTATTACCAGCAAGACCCATGATGATAGCAATATCGGTGTGGTGACCTTTCCCTGTCAGTGATAATGAACCATAAACGTCCACGGTGATTTTAGTGATGTCGCGCAATTTTCCCATTGAACGTAAATCATCAATAAATTCTTTACCCGCTTTCATTGGTCCCACTGTGTGTGAGCTTGAAGGACCAACACCGATTTTATAGATATCAAATACACTAATCATATCGATTACCTCAAAAGTAAGCCCCCCTATCAGAGAGGGAGGCTTCTTATTATTGTTATATTCTGTATTCAGTTATCAAAGTCATTGTCTTCAGTAGTCGAAGCCAATACACCAGATTAAAGAGCGCCGTAGATTACAGAACTAATCGCAGCAAGACCACAGATAGTTGTGAAAATCTGTACTGGTGCTGAAGTCTTGTACTTAGCCATTGCTGGAACTTTATGCATAGCAAAGATAGGCAATAGGAATAAGATACCAGCGATCATTGGTGCACCCATGGTTTCGATCATGCCAAGGATACTTGGGTTAACAATAGCTACAACCCATGTTGTCAACACGATGAAAATCAGTGACATTTTTTCAATTTTGCTAACAGAGCTATTAGAGCGAGACTTAATCAGACCAACTAAACCTTCATGAGCACCTAGGAAGTGACCAAAGTAGCTTGATGTGATTGCCGCGAAAGCAACGAGAGGACCCATGTAAGAAATCATTGGAGACTCGTGGATGTTCGCTAAGTAAGAAAGAACAGATATGTTTTGTTCTTTTGCTAAAGCTAATTGCTCTGGTGATAGAGAAAGAACCACTGAGAATACGAAGAACATCACAAAGCCCATCAGCATCATTGCTGCACCACCAGTGATCATGTCAGTTTTTTTCACTGCATTGTCACCGTATTGCAAACGTTGTTCTTTAGAGAACTGACTGATAATTGGACTGTGGTTGAAAGAAAACACGATGATTGGAATTGCTAACCAAACAATAGTTGGCATTGCAGACCAGTCAGGTGCGACTTCGATCATTGAAGTGTTCCATTCTGGAATCAGGTAGAACGATAGTGCTAATAAAACCAACACCAATGGATAAACCATGGCTGATGTTGCTTTTAGCATCAACTCTTTACCAAATACTACGCCTGCAGTCATAGCGGCAATCAGTGCGCCAGACAGCAGCCAACGAGGAATCGATTCCATGCCGACTTGGTTTACAAGGAAAGAATCCACAGTGTTGGTGATGCCCACACCATAGATAAGAACAATAGGGTAGATGGCGAAAAAGTAAGCGAAAGTGATAAGGTTTGCGCCAGTTTTACCAAAATGTTCTTCTACTGTATCTGTGATATCTGCATCAACACTTTTTGCAGAAAGGACGAAGCGTGCTAGACCTTTATGCGCAAACCAAGTCATTGGTGCAGCAATTAGGGCTAAGATAACTAATGGCCAAAAACCACCAGCACCAGCTTTAATTGGAAGGAAGAGTACACCAGCACCAACTGCTGTACCAAAGAGGGAAAGACACCAAGTGAAATCTTTGTAAGTCCACTTGCTAGACGATTGTGCGGCAGAAGTTGCCGTAGTTGTGTTATTCATTTTGTGTTACTCATTTTTGGGAACAGGAAATAAGTCGCGGGCATTTTGCATAATTTTCTCATAAGAAAAATAGATCTAAATCATGTAACGCTCGAGCTTATTGAATGATATATCAAAAACCAATTTTTGATCACGAAAATGGCGTGCTACATGTGAGGATTGTTAATGGAATGGATTGGTAAAAGTTATCGGAAATGATGTTTGATTAACATTTTTCACGCTAGAAGATTACTAGTATGCTAATCGGTAAAGACAATGTGATTGTTTGGGTAAACTAATGAGTGAGATTAAGTGGGTGAAATGATATGAGTTTGTAACGCTTGGATAATTTGCGCGGTCATACCCCATATGAAATGTTGTTGGTATGGGATGGCAAACACACGGTGTGCTTGGTTTTTCACTTGAAACAGTCCACTGTATAATTTTGTGCGATCGAATAAATAATTAGCTGGCACTTCAAACAACTCTTCGACCTCGTTATCGTCTAATTTGGCTTGATAATCTGGTTGGATAAACGCCACGACAGGTGTGACAGAAAATTTGCTGACGGTAACCAGTTCTGGCAAATGCCCCAAAATTTCGATCTGACTGGCTTTTATACCCGTTTCTTCTTCTGCTTCTCGTATCGCGGTTTGGTATAACGAGTGATCCCATTCTTCATATTTGCCTCCTGGGAAACTGATTTGTCCAGGATGATGTTTTAAATGAGCTGCGCGTTTTGTTAACACCACATATAACCCTGCTTCACGCTCAACAAAACCAACCAATACTGATGCTCGTCGTAGAGATGATGAGGAGAGGTGAGCCACTCTTTGTAGTGATTCAGCATGGTATCCCACAGGTCGATTAAGTTGAAAGCTTTGAATGAAATCGATTTTAGTTAGCTTGAACACAATTTCTCCCTTGCAAGCGATAGTAGATGACATGCACCTAAGCATAGTTATTAACACTACAATTAATCATAGGATAAAAGAGTTAGCCTGTTGATAATTTAGAATATCTGTTATTTGAAATTACGTATTTTATAGCTCATGCTTTAATTAGATTAACCCAAGGATATCGCAATGAAAGGAATTATTTTTACTGAATTTATGGAATTAGTGGAAACGAAATTTGGCCTCGAAGTATTAGATGAAGTGCTGGAACGTTCTGATGATTCGGGGATATATACATCAGTGGGTAGCTATGATCACCGTGCGTTAGTCAAATTAATTATTGAGCTGAGTAAAATGACAGGTGTATCTGCAGAAGAGTTACAACGCGTCTTTGGCGAGTATGTTTTCAAAAATTTATATGCTTCACTTCCATCGAATGCAAGCTTGTTTCAATGTGATACTTGCTTTCAGTTCATTCGTCATGTTGAAGATTATATCCATATTGAGGTAAAAAAACTCTATCCTGAAGCAAAACCACCTAAATTTGAATTTATGAATGAAAGCCAAACAGAGCTGATTTTCGACTATAAAAGTGCTCGTTGTATGGCGCATGTGTGCTTAGGGCTAATTGAAGGGTGTGCAGATTACTTTAATCAAAGCGTTGTAATCGAAATGCAATCGCAAAATGCTGATAGCAGTCATGTTCGTTTTACTGTGATGTTGAGTTGATGGCATTATGAGCACCGATGGCCCATTAGAACGTAAATTATTGAGAGAAATTGCTGCTCGCAAAGAAGCTGAAAAGCTGCTTGAGCAGAAAAGTTACGACTTGTATCAATTGAACCAACGGCTTGATTTGGCGCTTAAACAACTCGAGATTAAATCATTGCGTGATTTGCGAAAATTTGAATTTGAGGAGCAGATCGACGAAACCTTGATTTATTTTGGGCGAGCCTTCTTAAGTCGAACGTTGGATGACACGCTGCTAGCCATGTTCATCAAGCGACTTAGTGAAAGCTCAGTGATTGAATCGACCTATTTGCAATTTTCACATTCAATCTTACCTACTTTAAGTTGTCTTGAACTTGGCAACGATCAGTTAAAAACCATTGATTCTGAGCAGCACGACATTAGCTGGCAACAAGATAATCTTTATGTGCCAATTATTGTTGAGCGACAGTATGTCGGTCGATTAATTTTCGAAGTGAAATTCGACAGTGTGGAAAGAGACTTCATTATTAACCAAATGGCGTTAGTGGGTGAATTACTGTGCAGTGCAATCAGTCGGCAACTGATCATGACGCGCCATATAGAATCTCGTAAGCGTGCCGAAGAATCAGAAAAATCGACCAAAGAATTTGTAGCAATGATAAACCATGAATTGCGTACCCCACTTAATGGTTTACTAGGTAGTGCAGAGTTATTAGCCGATACACCATTGAACCGAGAGCAGTGTGATTACTTAGCCAATTTAAAGCATTCAGGCGATATGCTGCGGATCATTATCAATGACTTACTTGATTTTAGTAAAATGAATGCTGGTATGATGCAACTGATCCCAACGCAGTTTCATTGGAATGTTTTTGAGCAAGCGCTGGTGGGTATATTAATGCCTAAAGCGCAAGAAAAACGACTCTCTTTTGTAATCGAAAAGCAAAGTGATTTTCCACAGTGGTGGGTTGGTGATGTGGAAAGACTTAAACAGGTTCTGGTCAATTTAATTGGTAATGCAATCAAGTTTACCCACCAAGGTGAGGTACGATTAACGCTTAAATGGGTTAATAAGCAATTAAATATCATAGTCAGTGACACGGGAGTTGGTATTCCAAAGTCGGCTCATGCCAATTTATTTGATCCTTTTATGCAAGCAGATCGTTCAAGTAAACGTAATTTCGAAGGTACTGGGCTAGGACTTGCTATTTGCAAAAGCTTGGTTGAACTGATGGAAGGGGAACTTTGGTTTGAAAGTGAACAAGGTGAAGGAACCCAGTTTTTTATTACATTACCTTTGCAAACCTGCAGTGGCCAAATGTTACTTGAGTCTGTGACGCAAGCGAGTGAGCATGCAATACCGCTAAGTTCTCGATCTATTTTAGTGGTGGATGATATCCGAATGAATCAAATCATCATCAATCAAATGTTAAAAATGCTGAACATTCAACCTGATATTACTACCAATGGGGTTGAGGCTATAGACGCGGCACAGCGTAATACCTATGACCTGATTTTTATGGATTGTCGAATGCCAGAAATGGATGGATTTGAAGCTACTCAATTGTTACGGGAAAAGGGATATTCTATACCGATTATTGCATTGACGGCAGGAACGACGTTAGAAGAGCGCGAGCGTTGTTTACAATGCGGAATGGACGATATTCTGACTAAACCATACACAGCCAACGATCTTGAACGAATGCTGATCAAATGGCTGTGCTAATGGACGAGCAAACTTTAAGTAAGGATGGGTAAGATGCGACTGAGTTTATCCAATGTTTCTTGATATTCCGCTTCCCATTGGCTATCAGCAACAATGCCACCGCCAGCCCAGACATATAGTTGGTTATTTTCTGCCACGAGAGTACGAATAGTGATGCTTGTATCCATTTGCCCATGGCGACTGATATAACCAATACTGCCGCAATAGGCGCTACGGCGATGAGGCTCTAACTCTTCAATAATCTCCATTGCGCGCACTTTAGGTGCGCCAGTAATAGAACCACCGGGGAAGCTGGCTCTTAATAAATCAGCCGCTGAATATTGGCTCGCGAGCTCCGCTCTAATGGTGCTAACTAAATGATGAACCGCAGGAAAGCTCTCTATATCAAATAATTTTGGCACATGCACACTTCCAGGCTTTGCGACTCGCCCGACATCATTGCGCAGCAAGTCAACGATCATCAGATTCTCTGCCTGATCTTTCTCTGCACAAGCCAGTTCGCTGGCATTTTCTGCATCTATTTTAGGGTCATGATTGCGGGGACGTGTGCCTTTAATTGGCTTGGTCTCGATGACGCCTTGTTTGACTTGCATAAATCGTTCTGGGGAAACACTAATAATGGCACATTCGGCAAGACGGATGAATGCCGAAAAAGGTGCTGAATTAACCGCCTCCAGCTTTTGGTAAGCATGCCATTCATTGCCTTGGTAAGTTGCTTGAAAACGTTGCGCGAGATTAATTTGATAGCAGTCGCCATCTAATAAATAGCGTTGAATTTGCTCAAACTTACCTTGGTATTGTTGCTTGTTCATATTTGAGCACCATGGTGAGGTTAGCTCAAAATGGTCGGTATTTAGTGAAGATTGGTGGTTTAACCAATGCCAAGCGTTTTCAACATCAACACCAACAACGCAAGCACTTTGCTTTTGATGATCAACAATGACTGCCCATTGATACAGTCCAACCGCCATATCCGGTGCCGATAAATCATGTTCTGCAATGGTCGGAAGTTGTTCAACTCGTCTGCCCAAGTCATAAGCAAAATAGCCTAATGCACCACCAACAAAGGGCAAGTCTTCAGTAATTTCAATATCGGGTAAGTACTGATTCTGCAATTGACTGATTAGCTTAAAGGGGTCAAGTTGCGAATGATACTGGTATTCTGGCTCACATATCGTAGTGCGATGACCATGAGTTGTCAGCGTCACAATCGGTTGCGCTACTAGAATATCAAAGCGGCTATCGATGTGAGATGTTGAACCGGAGCGTAATAGCATTGCCCATGGGAGTTGTTCGATCTTAGAAAACAATTGATGAGCGAGATCGACATGGTAAGTCAGTGATTTGACATTAATCTTATTTATTTCGTTGTTATTCATTTGTGTAATTTGTGACAAAGAGACCGATCACTACATGGCGTGTTGAGGAAAGCAAGAGTATCATAAAAAGCGAATTAAAAGCTGCTACTTGATTGAATCACCTCAATAAGTCGAATTGCGCCACTAGGCTTACTGCTTATTGACTGAGGATCAGGCAACAGTCAAAGGAAGCATAACAATAACGAGGCATGCAATGACGGTAATTCGCAAGCAGGACGTGATCAGCAGTGTCGCTGATGCACTTCAATATATCTCTTACTACCACCCCCTAGATTTTGTTCAAGCCCTAGAAAAAGCTTACCACCGAGAAGAAAGCCAAGCCGCAAAAGATGCGATTGCGCAAATACTGATTAACTCTCGCATGTCGGCTGAGGGGCATCGTCCAATTTGCCAAGATACTGGCATTGTTACCTGTTTTGTTAATATCGGTATGAATGTTCAGTGGGACTCAGACCTTACTGTGCAAGAAATGGTTGACGAAGGTGTGCGTCAGGCTTATACGAACCCGGATAATCCATTGCGTGCTTCTGTTTTGATGGACCCTGCTGGTAAACGTATTAATACAAAAGACAATACACCAGCGGTTGTTCATATCAATATGGTGCCTGGTGATAAAGTAGATATCCAAATCGCAGCCAAAGGTGGCGGTAGCGAAAATAAAACCAAAATGGTCATGCTCAACCCGTCAGATGACATTGCTGAGTGGGTAGAGAAAACCTTACCGCTGATGGGTGCCGGCTGGTGTCCTCCGGGTATGCTTGGGATTGGCATTGGCGGAACCGCAGAAAAAGCCGCTGTATTAGCCAAAGAGTCATTGATGGAACACATCGACATTCAAGAATTGATTGATCGGGGTCCACAAAATGCTGAAGAAGAGTTACGTCTTGATATCTTTAATCGCGTCAACAAATTGGGGATTGGTGCGCAAGGCCTTGGCGGTCTAACCACTGTGGTAGACGTCAAAATTAAAACGGCGCCAACGCATGCCGCTTCAAAACCGGTGTGCATGATCCCGAACTGTGCGGCTACGCGCCATGTTCATTTCACGTTAGATGGCTCCGGCCCTGCTGAGCTTACACCACCGAAGCTAGAAGATTGGCCACAGATCACTTGGGATGCTGGAGCCAGTGCCCGTCGTGTTAATCTTGATAGCGTTACTAAAGAAGATGTTCAAGATTGGAAAACAGGTGAAACATTACTGTTGTCCGGCAAAATCTTAACCGGTCGTGATGCAGCGCATAAGCGCATTCAAACCATGCTGCAAAATGGTGAAGGTTTGCCAAAAGGTGTCGACCTCAAAGGTAAATTCATTTACTACGTAGGGCCAGTTGATGCGGTTGGTAGCGAAGTCGTTGGCCCTGCAGGCCCAACAACATCGACACGGATGGATAAATTCACCGACATGATGCTTGATGAAACAGGCATTATGGGCATGATTGGTAAAGCAGAGCGTGGTCCTGCTACCGTTGAGTCAATCAAAAATCATAAAGCGGTTTATCTCATGGCCGTTGGCGGCGCTGCATACTTAGTCGCGAAAGCCATTAAGAAAGCACGCGTTGTGGCGTTTGAAGATTTGGGCATGGAAGCGATTTATGAGTTCGATGTTGAGGACATGCCGGTCACGGTTGCTGTCGATTCGCGCGGGGCAAATGCTCACCAAATCGGCCCTGACACATGGAAAGTGAAGATTGCCGAAGCGGAAAGCAAAGCTTAGTCTAAGCGAATAATGATCAGATATAACTGCAGCTTCGGCTGCAGCTATTGTCTTCAACTTAATGAAAATCCGCTAATTATTAGAAACGTCGGGAGGGCACGATGCCTCGATTTATTCAGATTTTACAAATTGCGATAGCCGTTGTCGTCGGTGCCTTTATTGGTTACGACCTGATTTTACACGGCATCAGCATTTTTAATGAGAAGTACGTAACGATAACTTGCGTACTATGGTTTATTTTAGAAATTGCTTTGTTTGTGATCTACAAACTGATTGAAGAAGACTGAGTTCTACGCTTTCCAAGAGTGGGCCTTTCGAGGTTATATCTTGAACAAGATATAAGCCCAAAGATAGGTATTGTCTTTATGTAGCAACAACTCTGGTTAAGCCTCTGATTTTATTCGGAGGCTTTTTTGTTCATCTCGTATTAAGATAGATGAATGCACAATAGCGCCAGTGAATAAATTGGAGTGGGTGAATGAAGCGAATTCGTCGAGAAGTGTCAGACTTAATCAATCGTGGGCTAGATTCTCATGTCAGAATTGCCGTTACGGGGTTATCACGAGCAGGGAAAACGGCTTTCATTACCTCGTTGGTTAATCAGTTATTGCATACCTCAACTCATGCGAATTTGCCGCTTTTGTCTGCGGCTCGCGACCGGCGTATTGTCGGCGCAAAGCGTGTCCCGCAAACGAATATGATGGTTCCTCGCTTTGCTTATGATGAAGCAATGCAGCAACTGCATAGTGATCCACCTCAATGGCCTACGCCAACGCGTGATGTGAGTGAAATTCGCCTTGCAATCAAATACAAGCCTCAAAAACGCAGCAAAAAATTATTAGGTCATACTTCTACGCTTTATCTCGATATTATCGATTATCCTGGTGAGTGGTTGCTTGATTTACCACTGCTTGAAATGACTTTTGAACAATGGTCTGAAAAGCAGTTTTCAGCATTAAAAGAGGTGCGTTCTTCCTTAGCACAACCTTGGTTAGACGCTTTGTCTGGGCTCGATCTCACTCATGAGTCGAACGAACAAAAGCTCGCGATGATAGCGAAGCTTTACACTGATTATTTGCATGAGTGCAAAAATGCGGGACTACATTGGGTGCAACCGGGGCGTTTTGTTTTACCGGGCGAACTTGAAGGGGCGCCTGTGCTGCAGTTTTTTCCGTGTGAAAATCCCTACGGTGAAAGAAAGGTAGACAAGCATAGCTATTATTCAATGCTGAAAACACGCTATGAGGAGTATCAAACTAAGGTAGTGAATGCGTTTTATAAACACCATTTTTCAACCTTTGATCGACAAATCGTACTCGTTGATTGTTTGACTCCATTGAATGAAGGTTACGAGTCGTTTCTAGATATGCGCAGCGCGTTAGAGCAGATAATGAATAGCTTTCGCTATGGAAGAAATGGGCTGCTTAAGCGACTTTTCGCTCCAAAAATAGACAAAGTTCTGTTTGCTGCAACCAAATCAGACCACGTAACACCAGAGCAGCACCCACATTTAGTGTCACTGTTACAGCAAATGGTTCATCCTGCTTGGCAAAGTGCCGCATTCGAAAATATTGAAATGAGCTGTATCAGCATGGCATCGGTGCAAGCAACTCAAACTGGTTTTATCAATAGCGGTGATACAAATATGCCCGCACTGCAAGGGGTTACTTTAAATGGTGAACCGCTTACCGTATTCCCTGGTGATGTGCCGAAAAAGCTACCGAGTAAAGAGTATTGGCAACAACAAGGATTCGAATTTACTCATTTTAGACCTAAGACTTTTAGTAGCGATGATCCGTGTCCTCATATTCGTTTGGATAAAGCATTGGAATATCTGATTGGAGATAAGCTGAAATGAGTGATTTTAAAACCAAGCAAGTATTCGAACAGCCGCTTAGTACCGAGCCATTGGCGTCTGAAGAGCTAACAGCGCAGCAGCAATTTACGAGCAGCGAGGCTTTTGTTCCTGTTGAAATTAAAGAGCAACAAGAAGAGGCTGAAGCTCAGCTAGAACAAGTCATCAGGCCAAGTAAAGGACGAAAGTGGTTGGCTAGCGGTTTGTTAGTCAGTTTTTCTGGATTAGTCGCATGGCAAGCGATTGATTCGGTGATTACTGCCGTTCAATCGGCAGATTGGTTAGCTTTAGGTTGGTCTGGTTTTATTACTGCCTTGGCATCGATAGGTATCGGTTCTATAGCCAAAGAACTTTGGAAATTACGCTCGTTACGTCATCACTTTAGTGTGCAAGAGCAGAGTGAGCTGCTTATTTTGTCAGATAGCGTCGGTCATGGTAAGGCATTTTGCCAAGCAATCGCTAAGCAGGGGGGGATTAAAACAGAAAGCCCCGCTTATGATCGTTGGATTAATAGTGTCAACGCATCACACAGTGATGCCGAAGTACTCGATATGTATGACGCGATGGTGTTGGCAGAGCAAGATAAAAAGGCGACTCGAATCGTTTCTCAATATTCAACGGAAGCGGCAGCATTGGTGGCAATTAGCCCATTGGCTGTGGCCGACATGCTGCTTGTCGCATGGCGTAATTTTAAGATGATTGATCAACTGGCCGCATTGTATGGTGTTGAATTAGGTTATTGGTCGCGTCTTAAGTTATTTAAAGTTGTATTGATCAATATGGCCGCGGCAGGTGCGAGTGAATTGGCTATTGATGCCAGCATGGATTTAATGTCGATGGATTTGGCTGGTAAAGTTTCAGCGAGAGCGGGACAAGGGCTTGGAGTTGGTATACTGACTGCACGTTTGGGGCTAAAAGCGATGAGCTTACTAAGACCAATGCCGTGGCATCAAGATAGAAAAGTAAAACTGAGCGCCATTCGCAAGCAGATTGTGGCTAAGGTAGCGACTTTAGTGGTGAAATAGTCAGCACTTATCAATAAAACTGCGTGAATGTGAACAGCAAAACATTAGATGACTTGACGCCTTACAAGGCTTGATAGAAACTACTGTCAACTTTTCCTGACACTTTCTATTAGGATTTTTAAGTGCGTCTTGAAGTCTTTTGTGAAGATAGACTCGGTTTAACCCGAGAACTGCTCGATATTCTCGCCTCAAGAAATATCGATTTACGTGGAATAGAAATTGATGTGAGTGGCATTATTTACCTCAACTGCCCTGATATCGATTTTGATACATTCAGTGAATTGATGGCGGAAATTCGCCGAATTTCTGGCGTGAAGGATGTCCGTAAAATTCAGTTCATGCCGATGGAACGTCATAATACTGAATTACTGTCGCTACTTAATAACGTTCCTGATGCTGTTTTTGCCATTGATCTAAAAGGGTTTGTCGATATGGCAAACTACTCTGCATTATCTCTATTCAATAAGGCAGAAAAGGAAGTGATTGGCCACCCCATATCAGCACTGCTTCCTGCATTCAATTTTTCTCGATGGATAGAAGGCAATAAAGTTCGTCAGCGTGAAGACATTGTTTTGGATGGTCTGGATTACATGATGGAAATGATGCCCGTCTACATTACGGGTGATTCCAAAGAGTCCACTTTAGCCAGTACCATGATGATGATCCGCTCCAAAAGTGCCTCGACTATTACGGATGATCACTTGCCATTGCATAACAATCTAGGCTTTGAACATTTTGTGGGTATTTCAAACCGTCACAAAGCACTTATTAGCCAAGCGAAAAAACTATCAATGCTCGAACAGCCTTTATTAATTGAAGGTGAGACTGGCACTGGTAAAGAAATGTTGGCGAAAGCGTGCCATAACCGTTCCCATCGTGCGGCATTCCCATTTCTGGTATTAAGCTGTGCTTCAATGCCTGATGATGTGGCTGAAACAGAATTGTTTGGTCATGCACCTGGCTCATTTAACCATCAGCAGGGCCATAAAGGGATATTTGAACAAGCAAATGGCGGTACCGTTTTCCTTGACGAAATTGGTGAAATGAGTCCCCATTTACAGATTAAACTACTGCGTTTTTTACAAGATGGCACTTTTCGCCGCGTAGGGGAAGAACATGAAGTGCATGTTGATGTGCGCGTTATTGCTTCTACACGCTATAAATTGGCTGACTTAGCTGAATCTGGTGCGTTTCGCGAAGATTTGTTCTACCGTCTTAATGTGTTAACGCTACGAATTCCTGCGTTACGAGAACGTTCAAATGATGTCCAACCACTGCTTGAACTGTTCATGGCTAAGCATATCAATAAGATGGGAATGAAGAAGCCGGAACTGGCTGAAGATCTTGTAGACCAGTTAGCGCTTTATCAATGGCCTGGCAATATGCGCCAATTAGACAACATGGTATTACGCGCTTTAACGGAAATGCCTGACAATGTCCTTAGTATTGATCTTTTCCATCTTCCACAGCTCGAAACGGTGACGGCAAGTAGTACTAATATCAATATCGACGGTTCACTAGATGACATCATGAAAGAATATGAAGCGCAGATTTTAGAGCGTTTGTATCAGTCGTTTCCCTCAAGCCGAAAATTGGCAAAACGCTTGAATGTCTCTCATACGTCGATTGCCAATAAGTTACGTGATTACGGAATTCGGAAAAATTAATGCACTCTCATAGTACGGTTGCACAAGTCTATGAAGTGGACGAGGACATTGTGCTAAGAACTGCTCAACCCGGCGATGCTGATATGATTGTCAGTTATTTTAATGCGAACAGAGCACATCTTCGTCCTTGGGAGCCGAAAAGGGAAGCGGCATTCTTTGACGTGAATGGTTGGCGTCAAAAGCTGATCAAACTGCATGAGCTGCACAAAATGCAACTTGGCTATTACTTGCTGATTATCGATAAAGTCAATAACGAGATGCTTGGAACCATTTCGTTTAGTAACATGTCGCGTTTCCCATTTCACGCTTGCAATTTAGGGTATTCACTGGCTGAACATGCTCAAGGTAAAGGTATTATGGGGCGTTCACTGCGTATGGCATGTGACTATATGTTTAACGTACAGAATATGCATCGAATCATGGCTGGGTATATGCCATCTAATAAACGCAGTGAAGCGGTTTTAATGAAAATGGGCTTCCAAAAAGAAGGTTATGCAAAAAACTATTTGCTGATAAATGGCAAATGGGAAGACCATAATCTCACCGCTTTGATTAATCCAGATTGGAGAGCAGATTAATGGATCCACGCTTAGGGCAACAGCTTGAGCTTGTGATGGAGCTAGATCGATTAAAATCGGTTTTAAGACGTACTCGAGTAAGATGTGCTGATGGTCGATTAGAAAATAGCGCTGAACACAGCTGGCATGTTGCTCTAATGGCTGTTTTGATGGAAGAACATTCAAACCAACCCGTTGATATAGCAAAAGTCATTAAAATGTTATTGCTGCACGATATTGTTGAAATTGATGCAGGCGATACCTTTGTTTATGATGTGGTGGCCTCGGCAGAGCAAGAAGAAAATGAGTTAAAAGCCGCGCAGCGATTATTTGCTTTGTTACCCAAGGAACAAGGTGATGAACTACTTGCTGTTTGGTTAGAGTTTGAAGCCGCACAATCGGCAGAAGCTCTATTTGCCAAAGCGTTAGATCGCATTATCCCCATGTTGCTTAATTTTCATAATCAAGGCCAAAGTTGGCTTGAACATGGCGTAACACGTCAACAAGCATTAACCGTGAATTGTCGTATTGATGACGGTTCACATGCGCTGTGGCAACATGCACAGCAAATGATAGAACAAGCAACCTTAAATGGTTGGTTAAAACCTTAAGGAAATTCAATGTCTTATTTGCCTTTGGACCAATACCAAAGAAAATGGATTTTCACACACAACTCAATGCCAGTTTCAGAGCAAGATTTGGCTCAAATAAAGCCAATGTCTCAGGCTAGATCTGCCCAATTTTGGATTGAAAATATTAGCGCACAAAGCCCTGATTCTGAGCGACTCAGTTCTCAAGATTGGCCTTGTAAAAAAGATAGCTGGACAAACAATACCAGTTGGATGAGTGAATGGGAAAGTGATGATGAAAGTATGCCGCAGCTCATTTTAGACCATATTGATTGGCAAGATGATGTAACAGTGTACTTTTGTTATGAAAAATACAATGTGATTGAAACCAAGTGGGTCACATTTAAGAAACATTGGAAGAATTTTTTATTCTACGACGATGGCCCTATCTTACTAGGTCGACGACGTTCACAAGCATTGTGGTTTAATTCAAACGGCCAAGTTAAACTCGGTAATAGAAAATGATAAAAAAAAGCAGCCTCGGCTGCTTTTTTGGTGATAGGCATTGTGAGCTATTTCTTGGTTGACAAGGTGCTCCCCATTGAAGCGGTAATGATCATGGTTATTGCTAGCCATTGATTCACATTGAGCTGTTCATGCAAAATCAACAAACCAGCCAGAGCGGCGATTGCAGGCTCTAAACTCATCATGACACTAAAGTGCTGAGTAGTCAGCCGATTCAAGGCAACCATTTCAAGACAATAGGGTAAGGCACTGGATAGTATGGCGACTAACAATGCCATGGGTAATATCGACCAGTTCCAAATAGAGGCCTCGGCTAATGACACGCCAATGGGAAAAGCAAATAAGGCAGCAATACTCATGCCTATTGCAACCGTTGCACCACCCGAGCCGACACTGCCTGCTCGTTGCCCGAACCAAATATACAAAGCCCAGCAACCTCCGGCTGCAAGCGCTAACATAACACCAATCGGGTCAAGAGCATCAACACCGGTTAAGTCCGGTAATAAGAAGATGATCCCTAAAATAGCCAATGTGACCCAAATAAAATCGCGTTTCCGTTTTGACGAGAGTAGTGCAATTAGCAGTGGTCCTGAAAACTCAAGTGCAACACCAATGCCTAAAGGAATGCGCTCAATTGCGAAATAGAACATCAGTTGCATTCCACCTAAGCTGGCCCCATAAATAAACATCGATCGCCATTGGGTAAGAGAAAGCGTTAAGCGCCACGGACGAAAAATTAACACTAATATCAAAGCAGATAAACCAACCCTCAATGCTATAGTGCCACCAGGGCCTACTATCGGAAAAAGTTGTTTTGCGAGAGATGCACCAGACTGAATCGTCGTCATCGCTAAAAATAATGACAGTATGGCGAGTAGTATAGGAGATTTGATTGGCAAGATGTGCGCTCAACTCAGTATGGGAATGCGGCGATTATGCCCGAAAAATATGTTGGTTTATATATTCGGTAATAGAGAAAATTGGAGGAAGTTATTTTGTTATACAGTCACCGTGAGAGCTTAGAGTCTCACGGTGAACTTAATATTATTTTACGTAAAAACGTGGGTTAGCCGTTCCCCAAATGGTATACAGTTCAGGGAAAATTAGTTCGGCATTTTCTTCCATTTCAGTAACGGTAATTCGCTCTTGCTTCTGCTTGCCAAACAGAGTGACGTCTTGATTTGGTAGTATCCCTTTTATATTCGTAACATCAACTAACGTGGTGTTCATCGAGGTTACCCCAATAACTGGAGCTCGCTGTCCGTTAACCAATACATCACTGCGATTCCCCATTTTTCGTGGATAACCATCAGAGTAACCTACGGGTAAATTAGCTAAGACACTATCTCTCGTCACTCGGTAAGTACTGTCGTATCCTACAGTGCTGCCTTGTGGTAAATGATGAAGTGAGGCAATGCGCGTTTTAAATGAAATAATTGATGGATATTCAGGATTAGTAGGCAGATCACCATAAAACACACCGCCAGGACGAACCATATCGAGTTGGGCTTCAGGAACATTTAGAGCGGTGTATGAATTAGCAACGTGTAAAATCAGTTCACTACGTTTGAGCTTAGCTTGCTCAATTAACCAAGCTGAATGGGTATTAAAGCTGGCTAATTTGCTACGTATTTCGTCAGCATTGTAGTTTGGAAAGTGGGTCATTATCCCAACAATTTTAATACCGTCTTGGGTGGCGATTTCGACGGCTTCTTGTTTTCCGGCTTCGGTTGACATATCTATGCCATTACGTCCCATGCCACCATCATTTAATGCCAAATGTACTTTCAGAATTTTACCTTTCTGTTGACTCAACTGAGCCAGTTGCGCAGCTTGAACTTGGCTACCGATAAGCTCTTCAATATCTAATTCTATGCTCTGTGCGATTTCATCTAGGCTAGCAGAACGAACTCGGAGCAACTGGCCTTTAAAACCACTTTCTCGGACAGCTCTTGCTTCTCCATTACTTGTAATCGCAATACATGGAATTTCTTGAGCAAGAATGGTTGGCATTAAACCTCGTATACCATTCCCATAAGCATCAGCCTTCATTACGGCGCATATTTTAGTACCCGTATTGATGTGGCTTTTAAATTGTTCAATATTTTGTTTAAACTGGCCGAGATCGATTTCAAGCCAAGAGTTGGACTGCTGAATGTCTTGAACCGATGGCTGTTGTGAACTTAGGCTTAAAGGTGCAGATGAAGCAGTAAAAGAAGGTAAAGCCATAGCAACAGAAAGTGTGAGAAAAGAAGCTTTTAAGTTCATTGAATCTCCCATTATATAGAAACTAGAAAGCCCCAACCTGGGGCTTTCTGTATTGGTAAGGTTGTAATTAGTGAAGCTTGAAACGCCCCATTGCATCTTGAAGTGTCACAGATAGTTGGCTGAGTTCCTTACACGCTTGTGCGGTTTGCTCAGAACCTTCCGCCACTTCTTGCGAAGCCACGTGGATATTTTCAATATTTCGACTCAATTCGTCGGCAACAGAATCCTGTTCACTGCACGCACTTGCGATTTGGGTTCCCATATCAGCAATCTGGGCAATCGATTTTTCGATGGAGAGCATTAACTGTTGCGAATGGCTACCTTGAGTCACACAAGTCTCGATACTGGCGCGAGAGTTCTCCGTTGCTTCTTTGGCTTGTTTGGCCATCGATTGTAATTTCTCGATGATGGTCGTAATTTCTCCTGTAGAAGCTTGAGTTCTACCTGCAAGGGTGCGAACTTCATCAGCAACTACCGCAAACCCTCGGCCGGATTCTCCTGCTCGAGCCGCTTCAATGGCAGCATTGAGAGCTAATAAGTTGGTTTGTTCTGCAATATTGCGGATTACATCAAGCACGACATTAATTTGTGTAGACTGCTTCTCAAGATCTGACACTGTTTCGCCCGTTTGAGTAATAATTGTAGCTACTTGCTGAATAGATTGAACCATATCTGCATTATCTTGAGCACCTTCTTGAGCTTTAGCGTTTGCATCCATGGCTTGTGATGCTGAATCTTCAGTATTACGCGCAACATCACCAACAGCAGCTTTCATTTGTGTCATCGCGGTAGCAACTTGTGTAACTTGATACTGCTGTTCTTTCATGCCTTTCGCTGATAAATCCGATATTTGAGTCATTTCTTCGACGGCACTGCTCAATTGAGTTACTGCTGCGATAATTTCTTCAATTAATTGACGTAGGTTGTTCTGCATTTTTTCGGAAGCGTCGGCAAGATCACCCAACTCGTCGTTTCCAATAGCATCGCGATCTATCTGATTAGCTAAGTTACCTTCTGCGATAGCATTAGCTTGGTCTACAACAATTTTCAGAGGACCACAAATTAGACGAGTCAAAATCAGAGTCATTAAAAACATAAACGCAAAAATCGCAATATTACTGATGATAGCGGTGGTGTTTAAATTCGTTACGGACGCTAAAATAGTATCGCGGTTTTTATCCATCGCTTTTTGTAAAATAGCGATGACAGAGTCCATATCTGATTCAATACCTTGAAAACGAGTCAACGAGTTGGCTAATAGTGGATATGCCGTATCACTATCTGCTGCCATCATTGCGGTATTGAATTTTTCCATCGTCGACGTGTAATCATTCCAACCAGACATCAAGCGTCTAAAGGCTTGTTCTTCTTCACCCGGCCAAACGGTTTTGCCATACGCTTCTAAACTCGATTCGATCTCTTTACGAACCTGTTCATTGCGATTAAGAGTTTGTCTTACTTCTGCTGGGTCTTTTAGAAGTAAAACGGAAAATTGGGTACGACGCCAATAAGACATTTTGTCTTTGATGCTATCAACATTCTGCAGCGCAGGAAGGGTATCGTCTGTATAGTTAAGTAATTCATTCTTAACTTTTCCTAGTTCGTTGATAAGGAATAATCCGAAACCTAAGTTGATAATAGCGATGATGCTAAAAGCCAGCGCAATTTTTTTGCCAATGGAAAAATTTCGTAAGAACATGAATGAGTTACCTTTGATTCGTATTGCCTAAAACCGCCAAAGCGAGCAACATCCATTTAACGACAATGTGATCTAAATCCTGAAAGTCGCGCATGATATCATGCCATTAATAAATAAACGACGTTTATGCTATTAGATTAGTAGATGTTTTCGATGTTAAAAATAATTATTATTAATTTGTTGTTAATTTATTGTGGCTAAATACTCAGTAATTGATTGTAAACCTGTGCTGAGGATGAATGTGTAATTTGCAACCTAGCACACATTATTCACAATTGTTTCGCGCGTAATCTTTATTCATTGATCTAAAGCCAAACTTTGCATTGTTCGAATACCACATAATGGGACGCAGTTCGAAATTGGGCCTCGCTACAATTTTCGTATATAAATCAATACTCAGGAAGAGTTTTATATGGTACGTCCTTACTTAAAATTTATTCTCCCAATCCTTATTCCATTGGTCATTTTAATGCTGCCGGTATCGGCGTTTCCATTTGATGGGTTGACGATCATTCAGCAACGAGTGATTGCTATATTTTTACTTGCCGCACTTTGTTGGGTATTTGAACCTATTCCTATTTATGCCACTTCTGTTGTGGTGATCGTGTTAGAGTTGCTGATGCTATCTGATAAAGGCATATGGTTTTTCCGTCTAGAGGAAGGGCAGCCCCATTTCGGAGGTTTGTTGAAATACAATGAAATAATGGCGACCTTTGCCAGCCCTATCATCATGCTGTTTTTAGGCGGCTTTTTTCTGGCTATGGCAGCAACAAAATATCGCTTGGATGTAAACCTTGCCCGCGTGTTGCTTAAACCCTTTGGTCATAATCCTAAGTATGTGATGTTAGGTCTGATGCTGATCACCGGAATTTTTTCGATGTTTATGTCCAATACCGCGACCACCGCTATGATGTTATCGATACTAACACCGGTGATAGCTGTATTTGGTCCCAAAGATCCGGGTCGAATTGCTTTTGCTTTATGTATTCCTGTCGCGGCTAATATAGGTGGGATCGGAACCCCGATAGGTACACCGCCTAACGCTATTGCGCTTAAATATCTTGTTGGCGAAAATTTAATCACGTTTGGTGAGTGGATGGCATTTGGTGTGCCGTTTGTCATTATTATGATGGCATTAGCGTGGTTTCTAATTGGATCAATGTTCAAGGCTGAGCAGCAACATATCGAATTAACGATTAAAGGAAAGTTTCTAAAAACGCCGAAAGCGATTATGGTTTACATCACCTTTGCCTTAACCATTGTACTTTGGCTTATGGGTTCAACCCATGGCATGAATTCTTATACTGTAGCCTTGATACCTGTCGCTATCTTTTCGCTAACAGGTATTATCAATAAAGAAGATTTAAAACGGATTTCCTGGGATGTTTTGTGGTTAGTTTCCGGTGGTATCGCTTTAGGCTTGGCGCTTGATAAAACGGGTTTAGCGCAACTGATGGTTAACAGCATACCATTTGATCAGTTTTCACCTTACGTTGTTTTATTTGGTGCGGCATTCTTGTGTCTGACTATGGCCAACTTTATGTCTCATACTGCAACAGCAAACTTGTTGATGCCGATTATGGCAGCATTAGGGGCTTCTATGGCATCACTGACACCACTTGGTGGAGAGATCACCTTGATTCTTGTTGTTACATTCGCCGCTTCATTGGGAATGTCACTTCCCATTAGCACCCCTCCTAATGCACTAGCTCATGCAACCGGCCATGTACAAAGCAACCAAATGGCCAAAGTCGGCGTTATTCTTGGCATCGTTGGTGTATTGCTTAGTTTCTTGATGGTGTGGATTTTACATACCGTTGGTCATATTGGATAAACCTGTTATGGCGGATCAGAAATTTACGGCATTAATTGAGCGCTACTTTCACCACCCGCAGCGAATGGTCAAGCTTCCTGCGGGCAGCGTTGTGATTGAACAAGAAGGTTATAACGATCGACTTTACTATGTATGGTCTGGTGAACTTTCAGGCCACTACTCAGAAAAGGATGAGAGAAAAACCAAAGTGTTTACCGCAAGTGTGGGAGCTTTTATTGGTGTACACAGTTTTTTTTCTGGGACGTGGACAGCATCGTCAACTGTGATGGCCGAAACCGACGTCGAACTTGCGTGGATTGATCGCTCAACAACCGTGCTAGATGAAAAAGAATTTGGTCCTCTTACCGCGCAATTTACGCCTGTTATTGTTAATGAGCTTTCACGCAGACAGCGTCGTGCAACACAGGAGTCTCTAGCTAAAGAAAGAGCGTTAGAAAGACTTCATTCAGCTGAACAAATGACAACTTTAGGGCAGTTAGCCGCGGGTATTGCCCATGAACTTAATAATGCCATTGGTGTAGTAAGTAGTAAGTCTGAACGCTTGGAAATCTTGTTCATGGAGTTACTTGAAGAAGTACATCCTGAAGCCAGCCAGTTTTTTGATTTTGGTTTGCTATATGGCCAAAAAGTATCGTCTAGCGAAGCAAGAAAAAGAGGGTCTCTGTTTGAAAAAAAATATGCTTTGCCCAAAGCCATTGCTCGTGATTTAGCAAAAGCTGTTGCTGATGATTATTTGTCGGCACACTGGCTAAAGAATCCCCATCTCGCTATTCGTTATTGGCAAATGGGGAGAGACTTACATGATTTACGTTTAGCCTCTAAACATACAGTCGGAATCGTTAAGTCTGTTAAACAATTGGGGCGGACAGAAATAACCCAACAAGAAGAGTTCGATATTAACGATACCATTAACAGAGCTCTCGCTTTATTACAAAGTGATTTGCGTCGGGTTAGTGTGCGTATCAGACCTGCATCTCTTCCTATATTTAAAGGTTCACAAACCGAATTAGTACAGATTTGGGTGAACCTTATAAAAAACGCTTGTGATGCAATGCTTGAAACAGATAAGCCAGAAATAGAAATACAGACTAGGTTAAGTAAGCAACGTATATTAATAACGATTGCAAACAATGGGCCAGAAATAGATGAAACAACCAGACGTAAAATATTTCAACCTAGCTTTACAACAAAAAAAGGTGGGTTGTCGTTTGGCTTAGGACTCGGGCTATCAATAGTAAAACGTATTGTTTCCGGTTATGGTGGAAACGTAGCGCTGAAAAGTGATAGCGAGCGAACAATATTTAGAATCAAGTTACCAATTGAGGGCGATTATGGAGAAGCTTAATATTATTTGTGTCGACGATCAAAGGGAAGTGCTTAGCGCTATTTTGCAAGATCTTCAGCCGTTGGCAGTCTGGTTAAATATTGAGGACTGCGAGTCAGCACATGAAGTGCTGGACCTTATGGATGAGTTTGATGCACAAGGAGAGTATATCGCTGTATTGATCTCTGACCATGTGATGCCGGGTAAAACCGGCGTAGAACTGCTGACAGAAATTGCTGCAGATTCAAGATTTGCTAAAACTAAAAAAGTATTACTAACAGGGCAGGCAACCCACACGGATACTATTAATGCGATTAATACAGCAGGAATACAGCGCTATTTCGAAAAACCTTGGAATGCTAAAGAGCTTGTTCAAGCTGTTCGTACTTTAGTTACGGAGTTTATTTTTGATCAAGGTTTAGATTATACCGAATATCAGAGTGAGCTTGACCAAAATATTGTTTTTGAAAGGTTAAGATAGAAAAATAATGCCCAAATAACTTTAATGGCGGCAATTAAAGTTTTTGGGTGTTAATTTGTCAGGTTAAAATAACCGATGTGTTCTTTATCAGAATTTAAAACGTCACCTTGCTGAGTCGCTTCATCATATAAAAAATAGAGATGAAGAGTATCTAAAATACATTTTTCTTGGCTTAATATATGTCTTGTTAAAATATCGCTATTAAGTTGGTGTATTGATGCATTCCAGGTGTGATTTTGAATGTTAAAGTTAATGTTCATATTGTTGGCGTAATTTTGGTGTTGCTTTAGATTTAGCAAACCAGAAACGCTTTCTTCCAGTTGTACGAGAAATAATAAATATCCTTCAGATATAAAAAATTATTGTTTAGATGATAATTGTCAAAACGATTGTTTCAAAAATGGCTGAGTGTTCGAACGAGTAAAACAGAGAGAAACTAAGCGGAAGTTTGATAGAGAAGTTTGGAAAATGTAATCTAATTTGCGGGTTTTATAAGAGCGTTGGCTAGTCACCAACGCTCATACGCTTATGCGAAATTATTCAGCACGAACGTTAGCAGCTTGAGGACCTTTAGCACCTTGTTCTACAACAAAAGATACTTTTTGGCCTTCAGCTAAAGTTTTGAAACCTTCAGAAGCGATTGCACGGAAGTGTACGAATACATCTGGACCGCCATTGCTTTGAGAAATAAAACCAAAACCTTTAGTTTCGTTGAACCATTTTACTGTGCCAGTAGTTGTGTTAGACATGTTATGTCCCTTATAAAAAATTTAAAATACAGGTGTTGCTTTGAGACGAATTATTATAATGAGACTATGAAACTAGAGGACACTTAGAATTGAATCTGAAAGGGAACTTTGGCTTACTTGTTACATTAATAACCCTGTTCAACAGAGCGGATGCAGTTTCACATGGTGCAAGCTAAAAGTAAAGCATTTATTTAATATTTTTTATAAATAAAAAAACAAATCAGTTTCATACAGTTCGTTTGTTCTCTGAGCTGAACGACAGCGTGATCTATTTCTCACGTTGTATGTGCTTGCTGCAATGAACAGCTAACTTTAAGAGCCCACTTACTTTTTCTTCTTCCGTTTTTCCTAAACCGCTCAAAGTGTGCGCAGTGTCACTCCTGATATAGCACTGTGTTGTCTATTGTCAAACTAAGATACTTCTTTAGGGGTACGTTCTTTATGGGGCACTGGGTAGGCATATTAGGCGTTCAGTGAACTGTCGTTCAACCATCACCAGCATTTGTGAGGAATAATGAATATTAAAAAGAGAACAATAGTAGGACTTCTTGCTATTGGTGTAGTGATTGGCTGGCTAAGTCTTGGTGGTACTCATGCCATTTTAGAAAAGACTTCAAGTACTGAATTTTGCTTGTCATGCCACACCATGGATACACCATTTAAAGAGTACCAGGGCTCCGTGCATTTTAGTAATGCCAAAGGGATTCGCGCTGAATGTGCAGATTGTCATATTCCGACCGATACCATGGATTATTTGATCACTAAAATCAGAGCGTCGAAAGATATTTATCATGAGTTCATCACTAAGAAAATTAGTACGGATGAAAAGTATGAAACACATCGAGCGGAAATGGCAGAAACCGTATGGGCGCAATTGAAAGCAAATGATTCAGTTACCTGTCGTTCTTGCCATAACGAAGACGCGATGGAAACTTTTGACCAAACGGCAGAAGCGCAAAAAATGCACCAATATGGCATTGATAATAATCAAACATGTATTGATTGCCACAAAGGTGTGGCACACATACTGCCTGAAGTGAAAATGGATAGCCAAGCCTTGGCACACTTAGTAGATGAAGCGAGTCTAACGCCGCTAGATTCGTCCGTGGTATACGCTATGCAGGCTACATCTATGGGCGATTTGGGCACGATTAATCCAGCAACCCCACTAAAAGTGTTAAAAGGAGCAGACGGTGTTCGTACTATTGAACTGACGGGTTATCAAATGCAAGGCGCGGAACAAGTCTTGTATATGGGAGAAGGTAAACGTGCTGTTATTGCTATGTTGACTGAAGCTGGGCAACAAAAGCTGAGTGTAGGGACATACAATGAAGATGATTATGGAAATAGCTGGCGTCAGGTGACATTGGAAGCACAAATAGATACGCCTGTACTCGGTAAGATTGATTCTCTTTGGGCATATGCAGAGCAGTTAGACAATGTTTATTGTTCAACTTGTCACGCTAAGATTCCAAGCAATCACTTTACTGTCAACGCATGGCCTTCTGTAGCGAAAAGTATGGGTGATCGTACATCTATCACTAAAGAGGATTTAGAAATCCTGACCAAATACTTCCAATACAATGCGAAAGACGTTGTTGCCCAATAAGACATGATATAAGGATTCAGTGATGACTACTCTCACACGTCGAAGTTTTCTAAAAGGCGCGGGCGCAACCGCCAGTGCTATCGTGATTTCTTCTGTTGCCCCTATGCCTGTATTTGCTGAGCAGCGAAGTGGTTCTGCAGTATTAACAGCAGGTCGTTGGGGGGCAATGTTGGTTGAAGTTAAAGATGGAAAAATTGTTTCCTCGACCAATGCATTGCCACAAAGTGTTCCAAATAGCTTACAAACTTCCGCTCCAGATCAAGCGCATACCAAAGCGCGGGTGAAATACCCAATGGTGCGTAAAGGCTTTCTTGCGAACCCGCAAAAACCAGATGGAAAACGTGGTGACGATGAATTTGTACGCGTTAGCTGGGATAAAGCATTGAAGCTAATCCATGAACAACATTTACGAATTCGAAATAGCTATGGGGCTGAAAGTATTTTTGCAGGCTCTTACGGCTGGCGCTCCAGTGGTATTTTGCACAAAGCGCAAACATTATTACAACGCTATATGAGTATGGCTGGCGGGTACTCTGGTCATTTAGGTGATTATTCGACTGGAGCGGCGCAAGTAATCATGCCGCATGTGGTAGGTTCGATAGAGGTGTACGAACAGCAAACCACTTACCCGGTGGTTCTCGAGACGAGTGATGTTGTTGTGCTTTGGGGGTTAAACCCGCTCAATACCCTAAAAATTGCATGGAGCAGTACTGATGGGGCTGGTATTGAATTTTTTCATCAACTTAAACAGTCTAAAAAGACCATTATTGCAATAGACCCAATGCGTTCAGAAACCATTGAGTTTTTTGGTGAAAATGCACAATGGATTGCGCCGCATCCAGGGACAGATGTAGCAATGATGCTAGGTATTGCTCATTCTTTGGTTTCAAAGCAGCAACATGATATTGAATTTATAAATAAATATACAGCGGGCTATGACAAGTTTGAGGCGTATTTACTAGGCAAGACGGATGGCACCCCTAAAACTCCCCAATGGGCTGAGGAAATTTGTGGTGTTTCGGCAAAGCAGCTTGAATTACTTGGTGATATCTTTAGCCGAAACCGAACCATGCTGATGGCCGGTTGGGGAATTCAACGTCAGCAATATGGCGAGCAGAAACACTGGATGCTGGTTACATTGGCATCAATGCTCGGGCAAATTGGCTTGCCTGGAGGTGGGTTCGGATTCTCGTACCACTATTCTAATGGTGGTAACCCAACGAGAACGGCGGGGGTGTTACCTGCAATATCGGCAGCTATCGATGGAGCGTCATCGGCTGGGAATGATTGGGCAGTTTCAGGTGCGGTCAATAGTTTCCCAGTAGCTCGCATTGTCGAAGCGCTCGAAAACCCAGGGGGCAGTTACCAACACAATGGGCATCAAAAAAGCTTCCCGGATGTTAAAATGATTTGGTGGGCTGGTGGTGGTAACTTTACACATCATCAAGACACAAATCGTTTGATTCGAGCCTGGCAAAAGCCTGAGTTAATCGTAATTTCCGAACCGTATTGGACAGCGGCGGCAAAGCATGCGGACATTGTGTTGCCAATTACAACCTCGTTTGAACGTAATGATTTAACCATGACCGGGGATTACAGTAATCAGCACTTAGTGCCAATGAAACAAGTGATTGAACCACAATACGAAGCCCGCAATGATTTCGATGTGTTTGCGGATATGGCTGAGCTGCTTAAAGCTGGAGGTCGAGCGGTTTATACCGAGAATAAATCGGAAATGGAGTGGTTGGCTGGTTTTTATAAAGAAGCACAAAAGATTGGTCGCCAAAACCGTGTTGCGATGCCTAACTTTAGCTATTTTTGGAAACAAAACCAACTCATTGAGATGAAGTGGAATGAATCAAACGCTAAGTTTGTTCGCTATGCCGCCTATCGAGATGATCCAATTTTGAATCCGTTGGGAACGCCGAGTGGTAAAATTGAAATTTACTCTAGGACCATCGAAAGCTTCAATTATGCAGATTGTCCACCACACCCAACTTGGCTACCACCAACTGAATGGGTGGGAAATGCAAAAGATGGAGAATTGCAATTAATGACGTCGCATGCGGCGCACCGGCTGCATAGTCAATTGAATTATGCCAAGTTACGTGAGCTGTATGCGGTTGCTAACCGAGAGCCAATTTGGATTCATCCTGAGGATGCTAAGTCTCGTGGAATTCAAGATGGTGATTTGGTGCGAGCATTTAACCAACGCGGTCAGGTATTGGTTGGGGCTTTCATAACGGATGGTATTAAACAAGGCTCGGTATGTATCCATGAAGGAGCATGGCCAGATTTTGATAAGCCGCATGGCATCTGTAAAAATGGTGGGTGTAATGTATTAACGGCAGACATTCCTACATCTCGCCTCGCTAATGGTTGTGCTGGTAACTCCTCGATTGTGAAAATTGAAAAATACAGCGGAGAAGCTTTACCACTAACGGCATTTACGCCACCACAAGGCGTCTAGGGCTGCATACCGCAAGTTATCCATAGCTAAGCCGCCTTGTGCGGCTTTTTTTCATTCAAGTTTATGGTTCAGTGAAAGCAAGAAAAGAGGCTTAGATGCCTCTTTTCTCGTTAAAGATAATTGATGGTCTTACGCCTGAGCGCTTTTGGGAGCACGTCGAGGTCGATTTTGTCCACCACTACGAGCTGGTTTCGTGCCTTGAGTAGTCACTGCATTGCTTGGGTTGCGTTTGGGCTTGTTCGACGTATTGGCGCTGCGACCGTTGGCCACATTGCCTGAGCGTTGACCATCGTTATGCTCTGGCTTATCTTTTTTAGGTTTCTTTGGCTTTTTCGCTTTTATAGGCAAGAGTGATGGCGAATTTTGCAGTTTATTAACCGGAGAAAAACCTTCAATTTCAATACGCTCTAGCACATTTTGCGTCAGGCGTTCAATAGCAAACATATCTTTCGCTTCATCAGCGCACACTAAAGAAATCGCATTACCTTCGGCGCCAGCACGGCCAGTACGACCAATGCGGTGTACATAATCTTCAGGGACATTCGGCAGTTCAAAATTGACTACTTGTGGTAACTGGTCAATATCGATTCCACGTGCAGCGATATCCGTTGCAACAAGAATACGAATTTCACCATTTTTAAAGTTGGCTAAAGCCTTGGTACGAGCACCTTGACTCTTGTTTCCGTGAATAGCCGCAGCAGTGATGCCACTTTTCTCTAACTGGGCAGTTAAACGGTTTGCACCATGTTTAGTGCGCGTGAAAACCAGTGCCTGTTTCCAGTTATTGTCGTTGATCAATTTGATCAGCAACGACGGTTTTTTAGACTTATCAACGGGGTGAACCCACTGTTTAACCGTTTTAGCGGTACTGTTGCGTGGTGTAACTGAAATCTCGACTGGATTATTGACCAACCCTTTCGCTAGTTGTCTTATCTCATCAGAAAATGTCGCTGAAAATAAAAGGTTTTGACGTTTAGGCGGCAGTAACGCAAGAATCTTTTTGATGTCTCGAATAAAACCCATATCCAGCATGCGGTCAGCTTCATCAAGAACCAATATTTCTAACTGATTAAATTTAATCGCTTTTTGATTGTAGAGATCAAGCAGGCGGCCTGGTGTGGCAACCAAAATATCCACTCCACGACGCATTTTCATCATTTGTGGATTCACTTTGACCCCACCAAAAACCACTTCAGATTTAAGCGGTAAATTCTGTCCATAAGTGGTGACGTTATCGGCAACTTGGGCTGCTAACTCACGGGTTGGAGTGAGAATTAAAGCACGAACTTGGTTCGGTCCTGCTTTCGGCCCTTTCACGAGTAAATCTAAAATAGGAAGGGTGAATCCTGCGGTTTTACCTGTGCCTGTCTGAGCAGCTGCCATCACATCTTTGCCTTCAAGTACGGCTGGTATGGCTTTCGCCTGAATTGGCGATGGTGTTTCGTAACCCTGAGAAGCGACAGCTTTCAGGATGGCATTAGATAAACCCAGAGAGGCAAAACTCATTAAAATGTCTCGATATGTAAAAGAATAGTGATCCGCATCATGTTGCGGAAAGGCGCAAGCATACAGCAGTCACGCAGAAAGTGCTATGGAATGTATGTCTGCGATTACTTCAAAACGAAGCGTAACGTTGTTTAGCTTAAATAATTACTTAGTGAGTGAGGTTAAATACTCAATTGTAACCGGTTACAGAAACCGGTTACAATTTGGGTTGGATCGTTTATTATTTAGTTAACATGCCTTGGCTATGTTTTCTGAATGAAAGTGAAATGAAAGGTGGATTCGATGCAAAATAATGGGTTTCCAAAAAATTTTTTATGGGGTGGTGCGGTTGCAGCACACCAAGTTGAAGGTGGTTGGGATAAAGCAGGTAAAGGCATCAGCATTGTTGATGTTTTATCGAAAGGGGCTCATGAAGTACCTCGAGTGATTACTGATGGCGTTGGTGATAATTATTTTTACCCAAACCACCAAGCGGTTGATTTTTTTGGTCACTACAAAGGAGACATTGCGTTATTTGCTGAAATGGGCTTCAAATGTTTTCGAACGTCGATAGCTTGGACTCGTATCTTTCCTAACGGAGACGAAGAAACGCCTAATGAAGCTGGGCTACAATTTTATGACGATCTGTTTGATGAATTACTCAAGTATGGTATTGAGCCTGTTATCACGCTATCGCATTTTGAAATGCCTTTGCATTTGGTTAAGCAATACGGTAGCTGGAAAAATCGTAAGGTCATTGATTTCTTTGTTAAATTTAGCCAAGTCGTGATGGAGCGTTACAAAGAAAAGGTAAAATATTGGATTACATTCAATGAGATAAACAACCAACGTAACTGGGAATTGCCATTATTTGGTTATTGTAATTCAGGCGTTATTTACTCAGAACATGAACACCCAGAGCAAGTGATGTACCAAGTGCTTCATCATCAGTTTATTGCCAGTGCTTTGGTGGTTTCATTAGGTCACCAGATTAATCCTGAGTTCCAAATTGGCAGTATGATCCACATGATGCCGCTATACCCAGCCTCATGCCGACCTGAAGATATGATTCGTTCTCAAGAACTGATGAGAGAGAAGTATTTCTTTAGTGACGTACAAATTAGAGGTTATTACCCTAGTTACATTTTACGTGAGTGGGAACGTAAACAGATTCACATTGATACCCAGCCCGAAGATGAGACCATTCTACGCAATGGCTGCGCCGATTATCTGGCAATCAGCTACTACATGACGAATATTGTTTCAGCTGAAGTAAACCCAGATGGAGAAACGACAAGTCTATTTATACAAAGTCGATTAAATCCACATCTGAAAGCTTCAGAATGGGGGTGGCAAATTGATCCTGTAGGACTACGCTATGCGTTGTCTGAGCTATATGAACGCTATCAAAAGTCGATTTTTATCGTTGAAAATGGTTTTGGAGCGATTGATCAATTAGATGATACAGGTGTGGTTCAAGATGATTACCGCATCGATTACCTCCGTGCTCATATCGAAGAAGTGAAAAAAGCAATTACGTTAGATGGTGTTGATGTGATGGGTTATACCCCTTGGGGGTGTATAGATTGTGTCTCTTTCACCACTGGTGAATACAAAAAACGTTATGGTTTTATTTATGTTGATAAACATGATGATGGAAGTGGCTCAATGGCACGTAGCAAAAAGAAAAGTTTTCATTGGTATCAATCAGTGATTGAATCTAATGGTGAGCAGTTATAAGTCTTTTCAACTATCCCCAAACCACTTGGAGTTACAATGGCCACTATCAACGATGTTTGTAAAGCGGCAGGGGTTTCAAAAGCCACTGTTTCACGGGTGATTAACCAAAATGGTCAAGTGAAAGACAGTACCCGTAATGCTGTTTTACAAGCAATGAAAGCGTTAGGCTATCAACCGAATGTTCTAGCTCAAGCACTTGCAACTAACAGTGCAAACGCTATTGGTTTAATACTGCCTCAATTTCAAGGAAGCTACTTTGGCACGTTGCTTCACCAAGCGGCTCAGGGAGCACAAAAGGCTCGAAAAACGCTGCTAGTGATGGATAGTCATAATAGTGCAGAAGGTGAGCAAAGCGCAGTGCAATTACTGCAAAGTCAACGTTGTGATGCAATCATGCTTTATAGTCGGCATCTCACCAATCAAGCATTAAAAGAGCTACAAGCGACTTTGACTGTCCCTTTGGTTATCTTAAATCGAACCATTGAAGAGGTAGGACTTCACAGTTTTGGTTTTGAACAACAGCAATCTAGTGCTTTGGCGATGAAGCACTTGTTGGCGCTTGGTCATAACAAGATCGCATGTATTGCATCCCCACTAGATAGTGATACTGGCCGATTACGATTTGCGGCTTACCAAGCTCAACTTGAACAAGCTGGTATTGCTTTTGACGTCGCTTTAACGTTTGAAGGCGATAATATGATGCAGTCAGGGTATGCTGCAGTTGTGAAGTTCTTAGAACAAAAAGCTATCTTTAGTGCTATTTTAGCCTGTAACGATGATATGGCGTTAGGAGCGATGAGAGCCTTGCACGAATATGGTCTTTCGATCCCCTCTGATGTGTCGGTGATTGGTATTGATGATGAACCGGCAGCGGCTTATTCAGTCCCTAGCTTATCAACGGTCTCTTTACCGATTGAGCAGTTAACGAAAGACGCGGTGGAATTAGCTCTACAGCTAGCTGAAAGGAAAAATATTCAGCTAGTTACGGCTCATCGCTATTTAGGTCAGCTTATTCAACGCGAGTCAACGGCATCAGCTACTTGCTGATATCTATTTATTTTTTCAAAAAAAACTGTATAAATAAACAGTAAAAAACTTGACATCATAATAGCTTCTACTAATCTGTATGTATACACAGTAAAGTTGGAGGTGAAATATGTTGTGGGAAACGTTAGAACGAGTTAACCGCCTTCGCCAAGAGGCGTTAGCCAATCCAGACTTTGTCCAATCTGCTCAAGAACATGAAGAAACGCTAAAACAAGTCGAGCAGTACTTTGAACCAACAAAACGTCGCAAGGTTGCTAAACGTGCAAAGAGCTTGGCTGATATCTATGAGCAGGCAGAGTTTGGTGAAAATCCATCTGGTGTTCAGCATTAACCATTGATCAAATTAATCATCAATCTAATAAAGAGAGAGGAGCCGTTGAAGTGGCTCTTCTCTTTTGCTATTGGTTTAACTGTTTTATATATTCGCCACAGTAGAGTTAACACAGTGTTTTCAGTGAGAGAAGTGCCCAGTCAAAGATGCGGACTGCTTTGAAATTGGCCACTTGAGATGGTTTTGTTTAGGAATCATTTGGGAAATGAAGTCGAAAGGTGTATAAAAGCGCCATTCAAACCGAAAGAGAGAAGATGATGAAAATTGAGAAGCTAGAAAACAAAAACCGCCGTATCCGTAAAAAACTATTTTTAGGTGAATTTGCGATTTTAGGTTTTGAAGTTAGCTGCGCGACATCTATCAAAGATTTCGAGCAATATGATCTCTTCGTTGATGAGTTTATTGATTACATCGACAGCATTGGTCTGTGCTTCGGCGGCGGTGGTCTAGAGCTATTCGAAGGATTCTTGTGTGCAACGGAGCGTTACCGTTCAGTGACAGAAGAAGAAAAAGCGCAAGTCGTGAAATGGCTAGAAAGCCGTGCGGAAGTAAACAAAGTTGACGTTAGTGAATTAGTTGACGCGAATTACGCATAATCACGATAACTTGTTAAAGTCTCATTAAGTCGATGACAAAAAGCCAGAGTGTGTTTACTCTGGCTTTTTACTAACTAAAAATCAGCCTGCTTAACGAAATAAGGGTTGCTGTATTTCTGAGCTGGGCCTAATTTGGAAACTACCAACTTATTCCATAGCGCTTTGTCAAAACCTTCTTTAGGAATTGATGGATAAAGTGTCTCTGCTTCTTCTCTAGCAAAATTCAAGAACTGCTTTTTCTTAATCTGATTATACTCTTTTGCTATTCGATTAAAGTTACGAATCCATTCTTGCTTATACTTGCGCAAGGCCGGCTCCGCCTGCTCGAGAGGAACACGTGATAGATAGACTCGCTTATACGATACTTTGCGATCGATCATCGTTCTCATGCTCGTTTGGATATAACGGCCATGATGAGTAATCGAAATATCATTTTCATCAAATAGGTTTACGCACCAGCCTTTTGGGAAAAAGTGGGGTTTCCTAAATTGCTTGTTTCTTGCGACCAATACTTGGTGTAGCACCAAATCTGACGTGCCTTTAAAGGTTCTTTGCCATTTGGAAATTCGAATTTGTAATGAGCCTGGTAGGCGGTAGACATTAGTAAATTTATCTTCGTTCATGACTTCTACAGTAATTAGTTAAGTACACCACTTGAAACAAATATTGAGATTATTTGCCCGATGAAAACGGCACCATAATTTATGAAATGCCAACAATGACAGCCAACGACGTAAAGTTGAATTATTGTAATTACGTATAGATCTCACGCTATCCATCACCATTTCGATGTGCTGTGAGTATGAGAGATTCTACAAGGTTTATACAAAAATGCGAGCTTAGCTTGGCGTTAAATATGTGTAGAGTACGCAATATTTGATTTTTTGTTGAAAAATTTAGAGATAATTCGTTGTATTGCCGGAACAAGTTAATAGAAATAAACTCATCTAGAGATAAAGCACCATACCCCATAGCTTTCCCCACAGGGGGATTGTAACAAGGCTAAATAGAAAATATGGTGCATTTGATGTTATTGGTTAAGTAAAATTAGTCCATTTGGCAGGGCATCACCGAATACACGCTTTGATTCACTTTCTGAAAGTGTATTCACTTCCTCGACAAGCGCGACCCAAGACTCCGCGACTCTACTCTGTTTTAACTTACTCAAAACTTGTAAGCGGTATTGATCTGAAATATCAAGCTGTCTATCGCCTGTTTTTCTGCATATCATCACTGCAGCAAAGGCTATCATCGGCTCTTTTTGCCAGTTTTGTTCCAGTATTTTAGGAAGCCATTGCTCTGCTTGTTCACGGGGGATAACCGAATGGTGGCTGCCATATAATGGAGTGCGAGATGCTAGTCGGCCAACCGCCCACCAATGTGCTTGTTCAAATTGAGTATGGTTGATGGCTTTATTTAAAAACCAGCTTGCCAATAACACTTTATCTTCCACTTCTAGATTTTCTAGCGAAGCCGCAAGTCGTACCATCGATTCATAACCTTTATCTTGCGCTTCTTGTGCCGATTTAGGGTTTTTCATTGCTCCAGGATGAAGGTATTTGGCAATATCGGACAAAATGGTTTCCTGCTGTTCTTGATTTAATCCACCAGCAATACGTCGCCAAAATACCCACCAATCGCTCCAACCTTGATGATTCTGAAACTGAATACCTTGTTGGTATAAACTCCAAATTTGTTCAATGCGCCATGCATCGGTTGGGTCACCAAACCCAGGTCGAAGAGCAAACCCCGCTAAACGTAGCCAGTTTTTCTCATGCTGCTCAGAACGACGTCGACGCTTTCTCCCTTGTGTGAACGAATCAAATAAGTGACGTAGCGTAGTAAAATCCCACTCATCTCGTTTTCCTAGCCATTTTTCTAAGTCTTTGCTGAGTGTTTTTATTGCCTGACTATCGGCACTATTTTTATTGCCGCTGTAAAGGCGGGTGATCAGATCTTTCGAGTCTTGCAAGCGAGGATGAAGTTTAACTTGTTCATCATCACTGGCTTGTTGGTTACGTACTTCAAATTCAAGTTGCCAGCGTTTACTCTCATCTTCCACACTGACACACTCAATTTTTAGTGTGCCAACCTCGGTCAGCTGGCAAGCCAGTTGCACTTCCACTCTCTGCTTTTGATTGGCATGCATGGTTGGCTCATCTGTACCATGCAAACTCGTAATGTAAGGCGGGAGAGGGCTAAACATGTCATGATCAACGGGCACTAAAATGCCATTTTGTAGAGCGGTATTGTTGGATAATGTGTCATGAGTGGACGTCAATAGGTTGAAACGAACCGGTTCACCTAACGTGAGTGAAAAACGTCGGCTGGTGAGTCGAATCTCTTGTCCTTCTTCTGTGCCTTTGGCAAGAAGACACAATGCTTTACCTAGTTTATTTCTTTCTGGTAGATGCAAGAAGTAAGATCGGGCAGATCCCCCGCCAATTTTAAGTTGTGCACCCCGGCGAGCTTTACTAAAGGCAACCGCACCCAATGCAACAGACCAGTCGGGGTGAGGGTTATCAAGAACGGTGATATCAGAACCGCGCCAATGTGTTAGTAATTGGATAATGCGTGAAGTAATTAATTCACTATTAAACACGCCGCCATTAAGTAAAAGCCCAACCGGAATGGCGGGGGTGTTTTGCTCATGCTTTAGAGCGCTGCGTGACACGTGTTGATGTTGGGTCAAAAACTCGGCGACATGCTTACTGACCGCAGGGTCTGCCACATAAGGCAAACCAAATTCAACAACGGCACTGCGGCGTCTGTTCGGAACATCATCAAAGGAAGATATTGGGAAAAAACCATCTAGGGCAATTTGATGTACTTCTTGTTTGGTCAGGGAAATACTTTTTGTTCCCCCCAGAAGTTTTGAGCCGCTGCCGAGCATCGTGATTTTCATTTCATCGGGTGCTTGGCTTGAAAGCAGTTGCTCTTTGGCTTGTCGAGTTTGTTGAATCAGTTTGGTTAAGCTTGCTGCGGTGAGTTTTTTCGATTGATTGAAACGTTGCTCAGCCAAATGCGCGAGGGCTAAGTCGAGGTTATCACCCCCTAGCATTAAATGTTCACCCACGCCGATTCGGTCGAGGGATAGCTCACCTTGATCTGAGTGTTTTGCTTCAATCAAACTTAAATCTGTCGTTCCTCCGCCAACATCACACACTAAAATTAAAGGCAATTGTTGTAATTCATCTGCGGCAGTATGGCGGTGACGTGCGTACCAGTCATAGCATACCGCTTGTGGTTCTTCGAGTAAGACAATGCGATTCAAGCCTGCAAGTGAAGCCGCTTCAACGGTGAGTTTACGCGCGGTTTCATCAAAAGAAGCCGGTACCGTGACGACGACTTCTTGATCTTCCAATAGGTTACTTGGGTGTCGGTAATTCCAAGCTTGTCTAATGTGGTTTAAGTAACTGGCACTTGCCACAACAGGCGACACTTTATCGACATCCGCAGCTCCGGCCCAAGGCAAGATATCTTGTCGACGATCAACCGCTTGGTGTGAAAGCCAGCTTTTGGCACTAGAGACTTGGCGTCCTTCCACTTTTGCTCCGAGATCGCGAGCCCATTGGCCGATGATGACATTGGCCGTGTCACCAGTAACAGGTTGAATATTCCACGGCAGGGTTAAGTCATTGGCTGAAATTTGTCCATCAGCAGGGTGATAGCGAAATGATGGTAATAACGGTTTACGAACCACTTCACCGGGGCCGATGAGTTGGTCAATCTCAAAAAGACTAACGGGGGAACTTTCTAATTGATCGGTTATTTCACAAAATGCGACCACAGTATTGGTGGTTCCTAAATCAATACCGACAAGAAAACGAGGAGAGGTCATGGTGGCACCTATATTTCAAAAACGGCATCCATAAGGATGCCGCTTCAAAGTTTACTGAGTGGATTGCGAATCTTCTCGCACATCGAATTCTACGTGCCATTTTTGGCCATTATCAGAAGCAATTGCCTCAAGATATAAAGTGCCTAATTCCGTGACACGTGAAGCTAACGTCACTGGCACGACATCACCTTGACGACGTCCTTCAGATATTGGTAGCGTTACTTGAATTTCTGGAAGTTCTTTTAATTCATCGGGTGCCCAGTAATCGAGGTGAGTACCTGCTTGATCTTCACGACGTACGGTTGACCCAAAGAATTGGAAATGCACAGGTTCTCCAATTACTAACCCAAATTCTTGGCTAGGCACTGGTGTGCTCGAACCTTCTTCCATACCAAATGGAGCGACACATAGCGCTTCCATTGGTGGTGCCATTCCCGGTATGGCAGGCATTGCACTTTCAATTCCGACGTAGTAACTAGAGGCAATGCCACCGCGAATACGAACGCCCTGACCACGGCGAACCGCACCATAATAGGCAGCGCCGCTAGCAACGGCAAGATCAAGATCTAAACCGCTTAAACGTTTAGCGTGCGCCGCGTTAGCCGAGCTTAGCCATGCGTTAATGATCCCAAATAAACGATCGGCCAGTAAATTCGACTTCAGAACACCACCGTTAAATAAAACAGCCGTAGGTTTGATGAAATCGGCTTTTGGGGCGTCTCCCATACCAGGCATACCCGCAAAAGGGTTATATTCATTGTGCGGAGTTGTTTCACTGGTGGCATTAGCTTGCTTTGACAAGAAAGCCGCAATATGACGAGTGATACCAGCATCTTGTGCGTAAGGTAAGCCCATTTGAGTCAGTGCGCCGCGCGTTTTTTGTACGGGATGCTCACTAATGCTGACACTTGGGAAAAAGCCATCCACTAACATTTGCTGAACTTCTTGTTGAGTCAGTTCTGTTTTTAATGTGCTACCGAGTAGCTTTGAGCCTCGGCTAGGCACAACAATCGGCACGGAAGCGAGTTCGCGGTCATTAAGTAGCGCTTCTTTGGCATCACGACAAGCGTGTGTCATCGCTTGTATTTGCCACGGAGCTAGCTCTTTACCTTCTTGCGCCAGTTTCATTTTAAGGCGATAGGCAAGGGCGAGATCCATATTGTCGCCACCAAGTAAGATATGCTCACCGACGGCAATACGATTCAAGGTTAGGTTGCCTTCCTCTTCAGTTACTTCAACTAAAGAAAGGTCGGTGGTACCACCACCAATGTCGACGACTAATACAATATCACCAACATTAACTTCATCACGCCACGCCTCATTGCTGTTATCGATCCAGCTATAGAGTGCAGCTTGCGGTTCTTCAAGCAGTGTTAGGTGATCAAAACCAACGTTACGTGCGGCTTCTGCGGTTAAATCACGGGCGGCTGGGTCAAAAGAAGCGGGTACGGTAATAGTCACATCTTGCTCAGAGAGTGGCTGCTCTGGATGAGCATGATCCCATGCTGCTTTTAAATGTTCTAAATAATATTCCGTTGCTTTCAGTGGCGAAACCTTTTCAATATCATCACTGCTTCCGGCGGGAAGGAAAGCTTCTCTGCGATTGACACCACCATGGCACAACCATGATTTTGCACTAGCGACAAGACGAATCGGGGTTTTACTGCCAAGGTTACGCGCAATCGCGCCAACTAAAGCGGTTGGTTCTGTTGACCAAGGTAAAACACGTGAAGCAGCATTCATTTCATGTTCGTGAGGTTGGTATAAAAACGAAGCTAATTGAGTTCGACTTTCCACGGTGCCTGGTGCGGTGAGCTGCGGAATGCTCATCACTGAAACGCGTGCATCTTCATCTTGAGTATCAACAAAAGAGAGTACGCAGTGGGTGGTACCTAAATCGATACCAACACTGAATTTAGGGGATTTCTGTTCCATTACAGTTCAACCTCAGCAGGGGCGATGATACTAGCGTCGTAGTTTTCTGCTAATTTTGGCAGTGTCATTGACGTTGCTTTCCAACCTTTATGAACGAGTGTGCCATTAAACGGTGCGCTGCCTGTAACATTACCAGTAAGACGAACCTGTTGTGGGTTAAAACCAGCTTCAATGGTAATGCGGGTTTCTTCGTCTTCTGAGCGGATTGGGCTTAGTTCGACATAATCTTTCAAAACTTTTTGACCGCCAGCGTGAATGACGCGCGCGGCCGCACCGACTTCTTCGTCAGAAAAAGCAGAGACATCTTCATTGAGAAAATCAATCAGACGCGCTTCTTGCTGCATAAGGGATAGTAGTTGCATTGCAGAGTCTGTTGAGGCAGTTGCTAATTTGGATTCGACTTCAACCACACGCTCTATCACTTTTTCAACTTCAACAATTTTCTCAACTTCAATGATTTTTTCGATCGGTTTTTCGACTTCGACAATTTTCTCAACCGGTTTTTCAATGACTTTCTCAACGACTTTTGATTTGCGAGAAACGGCAATAATGAGCAGTAAAATGCTGGATGCAGCAAGACCTGCGTGCAGCATATCAAATGTAGTAGGAATCATATTTAAATCGAAGTTCATACGGAATTCTCTGTAGACAATGGTGCAGAGGTTATTAGAGTGGCAACGTCTGCGCTGAATAGACTTAAAAATAGGGACGAAGTTTACCATATTCAAGCCTGAAGGCTTTAGGAAAGTAGGATTAATCAGGATTAAGACGATTTAATAGCTCACTCTTTAAACAATAAAAGCTCAAATGAACGATGAACGATGATTAACTGCGCGAACGGCTTTTTACAGAGTCGAGTTTTGACAGCGAGTCAGGTAAAATTCATCACTCTGAAAACTAAATTAAAGGATTCGCCTGAACAATGAACTATAACCGAGTTGTCTGTTTCGACTTAGAGATGTGTTGTTGGAATGAAAATGGCGTTGGGACAACTGGCGAAATCATTGAAATTGGCTTGGCTGAGATTGATGTTCAATCAGGTGAAATCGTCAAGCGTGCACAATATTATGTCAAACCAGAACAAGATGAAGTGTCTCTGTTCTGTAGTGAGCTGACTGGAATTACGCCACGCAAAATTGAAAAGCAAGGTCGTCCTTTGGTTGACGTGCTGAAATCGATGGTAAAAAACTTCGGCGGCCCAAATAAAATTTACGCCTCATGGGGGCGAGATGACCTAATTCTTGCTAATGAGTGTCAACAAAAAGGCATTGATATGCCATTTAAAGAGTTTTTAAACCTGTCGACCTTGTACCGCATTCAACACCGACTCAAAGAAAAGCGCATAGGTCATCGCGCCGCGCAAGAATCTCAGGGTATTGAATGGGAAGGCCGTCAGCATTCCGGTTATGTGGACGCTTACAACCTCGCCAAGCTTGCTCTAACCATGTTGTGAAAGCTTAAGCACATGGCTTATTTTAAGGTGTGAAAGCCAGAATAGATTCGGGTAGCGGTGGTAAACCAACACGCAGCACCAAATAGATAAGCGAGCATGGAGAAGTGGCTTGGTAGCAGGCAAAATGCAATGAAACAGGCGATGGTCTCCGTGCCTTCTGTCAAACCACTCATATAATAGAGCGACTTGTGTTTATACACCGGGTTTTCGATGCCACGTTTGCCCGCCATAACAGCAAATGCAAGAAAACTGCTGCCAGTACCGATAAATGAAAAAATCAGAAAGGCGCCAGCCACGGCATTTTGTTCTGGATTTGCCAATACAAAACCAAATGGAATCAGTGAGTAGAATAAAAAGTCTAAGCTGATATCAAGAAACCCGCCGGAATCGGTGATTCCCTGTATTCTGGCCAGAGCGCCATCCAAGCCATCGCATATTCGGTTTAATACAATAAATAGCAGTGCCCATAAGTACTGTTCAGTCACCAATGCTGGCAGTGCAAAACAGCCCACGATAAAACCAAATACAGTGGTTTGATTGGCGGTTATGCCGCATTTATTTAATAGGCGAGCGCCGAGAGTTAAAGGTGCGCGAATGACTTTGATACTTAAACGATCAAGCATGGCTTGTCTCCCATGGCCAGGTTAATACAGCGCTGCCTGCGGGTACATCTTGCTTATCGTGTGTCACCATCAAAGCAGGGATGTTGGCTTGTTTCAGTTGTTCAAACACCCAATCCCTAAACTGTATACGCAGATCTTTGTCCAATTTGCTAAAGGGTTCATCAAGCAGGGCAACTTTAGGTTTGGCTAACAGCATTCGTATCAATGAGATTCTCGCTCGTTGGCCGCCAGAGATTTGGTCTGGGAAAGAGTTGGCTAAATTGGCTAATGAAATATGAGTGAGTGCCTGTATCGCCTGCTCTTTTCGGTGGCGGCCTTTTATTGAATTGGGCAGGGCAAAAGCGAGGTTTTCCCATACAGATAGGTGAGGGAAAAGCAAATCATCTTGAAATAATATCCCCACTTCTCGTTGATGAGCTGGGAGTGAATTTAAGGTTACTCCCTCTAAAGTTAACGTGCCTGAATAGTCAAACTCATTGGACAAATGACCGGCTATTACATCGAGTAAGGTTGATTTTCCACAGCCGCTTGGTCCCATTAAGGTCAGAATTTCTCCCTTGCCTATTTGCATATTAAGCGAAGAAAAGAGTAACTCACCTTGGGATTTACGGATGGTGAGGTTTTCGAGACAGAGACTCATTCGGTAATAAACCTTTTAGTGTGATTCGGCGATACTTTATTTGTAATCGACTGATAAATATTGATAAAGAAAAGAATAGTAGCGGCAAAATAGCTTGCCAAATGGCATAGATAGCCGTCACTCTGCGGTCGAATCCACTCGACAATGCAACCGCTTCAGTAGTCACAGTACTGATGCGACCTGCACCTAGCATCAAGGTGGGCAAATATTGCGCAAGACTCACGCTAATACCAACAGCCCAAGCAAAAACAATAGTAGGTAGTAGTATCGGTATTTTTATTCTCATCCAAGTTTGTAGCGGTGTTTTACCCAGACTTAATGCGACCTTGGTGAGCCCGTTGTCAAAGCTCCTCCAAGGGCCGTCAAGCGATAGATAGACAAAAGGAAAAGCAAAAAAAACATGAGCCCAAATGACCCAAAAGAAATAAGCATCACTTTTCAAATAAAGCGCTACAACTTGTAGCCCGAATAAAACTGACAATTGTGGTATTAGCATCGGGATTGCAATGATATAACCTGGGATCTGCCACTGGTATTTGCATCGATATTCATGAGCAATGAGGGCAAAAATCAGTGCAGTTGAGGAGGCGATAATCGCAATGACCACACTTTGGTTTACCGTGCTTAAGATACTGTGCCACTCTAATTGCCAGAATCGGTCGCTGTAATGGCTTGGCAGTAAATCAGGGAAACGCCAACGTTGAGCAAAGCTCCAAATGACCATCAGTGGCACCATCAAAAGGGTCAGAGAAATAATACCAATGAACAATGTTTTACCGGGTAACATTACCCCATAACGGCCTGAATATTGCCAATGTCTCCACAATTTGGTGACCGTCCACTCAACTCCACGAGCAAAGACAATCAATGCTGAAGCAATGGCAAATAGCACCATCGCTCCGGCGGCAGCGCGTGGTAATAGTGTTAGGTCGGGGTCACTAAACCATTGCCACACTAATACGGCAAATGTGGGGGGATTGGTGGGGCCAAGAATTAAAGCAACGTCGACTACTGACAGACTATAAGCGATTACTGCGAGCATCGGAAAACGGAGTTTTACCAGCCATTGGGGGAAAATACATTTCCACCACATTTGCGCTTGGCTATAGCCTAAAGATGCACTCACTTTTTCAATGTGATCGATCTTGAGTTGGGAAAGAATCGAAATGCTCATTAGCAGTAGAAAAGGGACTTCCTTTAGCGCAAGCATCACTATCAAGCCCACTGCATATGGATCTTTTATAAACAGTGCAAGGTCATCTACATTGTACGAGTTTGGCTCAAAGCCGAACAGACCGTGTAAGGTACGAACCCCCATACCCGTCGGTGCAAACAGGAATGCAAAACCAATCGCGAAAGCGACATGCGGCGTTGCAAGTAGTGGCGAAAGAGAGAGTTCTACTTTACGCCAGAATTTACTTCCCCAGCTCGCCTGTAAAATGGCAAAACTGATTAAGCAGGCGATATAGCTGCTAGCAATTGCTGAGTATACGGTGAGCCCAATAGAGCGCCATACCCCTTGCCACTCAAAGACCATGGCAAATCCACCGAGTGATAAGTGATGCAGGCCAATCGGTGGTATATAACCGAACGAAGAGGCCACGACCCCCAGCAAACCGGGGACCGTGGGGATAATACAAACTAAAATAATGATCAGATAGAGGGCTTTTAACATCTACTTCAGCTTCCGTAGCGTTTAAGCCACTCTTTTTCTAGCGCTGATTGCCAACTAGGATGTGGCTCTCCCACGGACTTGAACTGTTTGGTGTTTTTCGCAGTGCCGGTTAAATACTGGCTACTTAATACCGACGGGTCGCCCCATACCTTGAGATCTCCTTTACGAGATTGTGCTTCAGGGCTTAGCAGAAAGTTAATCGCCACTTGTGCGCCTGCATTAGCGGTCGCATTCCAAGGTATGGCTAAGAAGTGAATGTTTGAAAGTGCACCATACTCCATCGCATAGACTTTGGTTGTATCCGCTAATGTGCCATTGGCTTGAGCTGAGAAAACCGCATTTGGATTGAAAGTAATCGCAAGGTCAAGTTGGCCGTCATCCAGTAATTGAACGGTTTCAGAAGTACCAGCTGGAAATTGCTGACCGCCACGCCACGCGACTTTATGGAATTGATCAAGATAATTCCACAGTGGTTGAGTGATAACGTCAAAGTCACTTTGTGTAACTGGTTTGGCTAATGCCGCGTCATTATCTGTCAGTTCAATAAGCAGCGATTTTAAAAAACTAGTACCGTGAAATTCTGGTGGACGAGGGTAGCTTAAGCGATTGGGGAACGCTTGGGCGTAACTGAGCATTTCGGCAAAAGAATGCGGAGGATTATTAAGCGTGGCGGAGTCATGAATAAACACCAGTTGTCCTACACCCCAAGGAGCTTCTAGCCCTTCTGTTGGCTCAGCAAAATCGTTGTCTATGGGTAGTGTTTTATCAACATATTTCCAGTTAGGGAGATCTTGTACGAAAGGGCCAAATAATAGGTTGTTATCCTTCATGGATTTGAAGTTTTCACCGTTAATCCAAACCATGTCGACACTGCCATCGTTATCTTTCTTTGCTGCTTTTTCGGCAATCAGTCGTGTTGTCGTTTCGGCGATATCAGTCACTTTGACGTGCTTGAGAGTTACTCCATATTGTTGTTGAAGTTCTTTATCAGCCCATTGTAAATAACGATTGATTTCTTGACTGCCACCCCAAGCATGAAAATAAACGGTCTGTCCCTTTGCTTGCTGTTCAATTTGTTTCCACTCTTCGGCATGCGCCTTGACGCTAAAAGCTAATACGGTAATTCCTATTGTGCTAAGTAGCTTGTTCATAAAGTCATCCATCTATCGTTATCAATAAGTTAAGGTGCTAAGCATAGTAAAAGCATAGCCTTTAACTCATGGCCATTATCGAGTTTTTTTGATAATAGTTTCAATTAATTACTATTATTGTGACATCAAATATTTGTTCTTTTCTTACAGACCGGATTATGACGAGAAAACTTCCCTGTTGATATTGTTTTACGCAACAGAGTCGTATTGAATGAGTGAATATTAATCGAGAAGAGGCGGTGATTGGCTGGATAAAAAACTGGGTGCTCTATTGACGCTTAAGACATGCTTTCAATAGAACACCCAGTTGATATGATTTAGTGATATTGCTTTTTAGTTTGGTGGTATTAGCTTATTTTTGCTGCAACCTTGTTACCCAATACACCACCCATCACGAGGAAAATAAAGAAGATCCAGCCAGATAGCGAAAGGTTGGCAATCGGTGTATATAAAGCACCAACGTTACAACCGTTAGCAAAGCGAGTACCTAGACCCATGAGCAAACCACCCATAGCGAATAAGCTAAGTTGCTTAGCGCTGTAGTTGAATGAAAACTTAAGTTGTCCCATAAGTAGCACACAAATTAGGGTACCCACAACGATACCAAAGTTTTGTACTGAGATCGGGTGCTCAAAGAATGGCAGAGCAAACATACTTACTGGGCGATCAGCAAATGCAGCAACTTGCTCAATCGGCACCCCAATAAATGTCAATGCTTGACCAATCCAAATACCAAATGGCGTAGATGCCCCCCAACCAGATTGAGTGACAGCAAGCATTAAGGTGAACAGGACAATGATCATAGTTGCACTAGCTTTCATTGACCAAGGTGTCACGAACATTGCTTCATAGGTCGCTTTGCTGAATAGCTTAAATGGAGTATGCGTTGGTTGTTCCAGTTTTACATGCTCTTGGTCTATTTCTGTATCAATACCGCGATATGTACCTGAAGCGCGACGCTTATCCTCATATTTTTTCGATAAGTAAACAACAATACCAGCGAAAATAGCCGTTAGGACAATCGAACCCAGATAACCATCTAAACCATCAAAAGCGAATAAATCAGGTAAAAATACTCCAGATGTATAGCTGCTACTAGTAAATAAAGAGTCAGTGATCCAAGCTTGAGAGCTTTGCAAAGGGAAGCCTAAGTAGACGCCTAAGCCAAAGAAAATCAAAGTAATAAATGCACGAGGCAAGTCAGTGATTAGATCTGTCATAACCCCTGAAGCGCAGCAAGAAGAGAAGGTCATGCCGAAACCGAAAGAGATGCCACCTAGAATTAAACCAAAGTTAATTGGGTTTATCCATAAGTCATACCCTTTTGGATCACTGGTGAATAGGAACCCTGCGTTTACAATCGCAGTAATAACGAATAAAAACATTAAGATTTGCATGAGTTTCGTCGAACCACCTCGGTAAGCTCGATTAACACTACCTGCAAAACCCATAAAACCTCGAGTTAATGCATAGCCTAAGCCCATGCCGACTAATAAGCGGAAAAAGAGGGTTTCTGTTTTTAGAAAAATGCCGCCGAGTACAACTGCTGTAATCGCGACAATGACACCGAAAATATTTTGTTGCTTATTCATAATAAAAATCTATTTTAAAAGAGTCGATCAGTCACCTGACCGACATATATTAGGGGTAAATTCAGTTAGAAGTCTTAGTCGAAGTTATAATCGGTAACAATTGGCGTACGCTTTGTTGTTACATCATTAAAGTATTCGAAGAAACTTAGGCCCATGAAACCACCGGAGATATTGAATACGTTGTTAAAGCCCATTTGCTGTAGAGCCAATACTGCGTTATAGCTGCGTTGGCCGCTACGGCAATGAACGTATATTGGTTGGTTTTGGGGTAGCTCGTTGGTACGGTCACGAATCTCGCTCAATGGAAGATTCAGTGCGCCTTTGATGTGGCTCTGGGCATATTCATCCGCTTCACGGACGTCGACAATGAGTGCACCTTGTTCAACCAATGGACGTACATCACGAGCATGAATCTGTTTGAAATCACCACGCATTAAGTTGGTTGCTACATAACCGGCAAAGTTAACCACATCTTTTGCGGTACCGAACGGTGGCGCGTAACATAGTTCAAGATCTTTCAAGTCATATATGGTGCCGCCAAACTTAATGACGGTAGCAATCACATCGATACGCTTATCGATATTGCCTAAACCAATTGATTGGGCTCCCAAAATACGTCCAGTTGGAACTTCAAAAATCAATTTAAAGTGTGCGCCATGTGACTCTGGCATTAATCCAACTTTATCATTTGGAATTAGCTTAACCGTATCGTACTTGATGTTGAGGTTATTCGCTTTAATGAACGCTTCATTCATGCCTGTTGCTGCTGCATTATAACCAAATACTTTTACTACTGAAGAGCCGATGAAACCACGGTTATCAATGCTCATACCATTGATATGGTCAGCCACACTACGCGCTTGTTTTTGTGCTGGACCCGCTAAAGGAAGTAGGAAATTATCATTAAATAAATAGCCATAGACTTCAATTGCATCACCAACCGCATAAATGTTGGTATCCGCTGTGCGGTAGTTTTGGTCTACTTTGATGCCACCAGTTTTTCCCAATTCAAGCCCAGCATCTTTTGCTAAGTGCGTTTCAGGTGTCACACCAATGGCCATTACGACCACGTCAGATTCAACCACACGCCCCGACTCAAGTACGATGCTGTTTGCATTAAATTCAATGACTTTGTCACCGACAATTAGGTCAACACCGTTTTCAATAATCTCTTTATGTAAGATTTGTACCATGCCATAGTCAAATGGTTTCATTATTTGTGGCATCGCTTCAATGAGCGTTACTTTGTAGCCTGCTTCTTGAAGGTTTTCAACGGCTTCAACACCAATAAAACCGCCACCGATGACGCTTATATTTTTGGGATTGGTGCCTTTAATATGTCGGTTTAAGCGATCAATGTCGACAACGTTGCGGATTGAGAATACTTGAGCTTTTTCAATGCCAGGTATTGCTGGAACGATAGGTTTTGCGCCTGGAGATAGTATCAGCTTATCGTAAGACTCTTGGTATGTCTCACCTGTTAGTACGTGCTTGACGGTAACGGTTTTCTCTTGACGGTTAATTGCCACGACTTCCTGGCTAATTCGCGCGTCGATACGATACTGAGATGCAAATTTTTCAGGACTCATCAACACTAAATCTTCTGCTTTTTCTACCGTACCGCTGAGGTGATAAGGGAGGCAACAGTTTGAAAATGACACGTGTGGACCTTTTTCAAACATGACGATTTGATCGTCTTCACTATGACGACGAAGTCGAGCCGCAGCCGATGCACCACCAGCAACACCACCAACAATTAGAATTTTTTTACTCATAATAGTTACCTTAATATGTTAATAACTTAAAATTTTTTTTACTTAAAAAACGTGAGATTGCAATCAGGTTCAATGCTCCAACCACAAACATCAGTAAATTTGATGCATCAAAGATCACTCCAAAATTAGCGACGCTTAAACATCCTGAGATGCTGATTAAGGTCAAATAAACGGCGATGCGAGCATTTAAATGCAGATCTAAACTCGTGTTCACATAATGGAATGAGCCTAAAATGGTGGTAAACCCTGAGATAACGAAGAAAGCTAATACAACAGCAGCACCTAGTGCCCCTGTGACATGATAAGCAGTAAGAATAAAACCTTTGATTCTAGTAAAGCCATCAGCCACTAGCTGCACATCGGCAAAATGATGTGTGCCGTACGAAAAGACGTAGCTGGTAATAACAACAGCAATAAAGATGCTGATTACCGTGGCTAGGGTTTGCACAGCTGCTTCACGCCGTGGTGAGTTTAGGCGCTCAGAACTAGAAAGTGCCGCTGTACCTAATGAGGTTTCACTAATTTGTATAATTCGTTGGAAACCAAATATTAGCCCGGCAGGTAAACCGATACCGATAGAACGAAATTGAGTAAAATCATTATAGATAATCTGTAAATAGCTAATAAAAAAATCCGATGTCTTAGCTACAAAGAAGATAAAAAATACAACATATGCGATGATCAGACTAAAAATCATCGATGACAGCGCATTAACGAAGATCTGATGACTTTTTGTGAAAATAACTATACTGACCGCGATCAGTATAGGTATTACAATCCCAAGTAACGCTGTCGTCGCGGTGAACTGATAATCAAAATATTGAATAGAGAAAAGGCGTACAACGGTTTGTACCCCAGAAAATTGAAAGCCAACAAAACCGAAAGCGTAAAGTGCCACTAAACCTAGAGCGTATATTTTAGCTGCTGAGTGGTTAAGGTATTTGTTAATAAATTGGCGTGGGGTTAGTTTTGCTACCTGAGTAAACAGTACTTCTGAATAAGTGATCGGTACCATAACTAACATGCCGATAGCAATCCACAGGACGATACCTTCACCACCAATACCATTTTGTGAGCCTAGCCACATAGCAGCTAATACACCAATAATTGCACCAGTTCCTGTTTTGGAAGCCAGTGAAATTGAGAGTGCGCTATTGATTTTGCTAAACTTCCATTCGCTGTTGTCTGCATTTGAGATGCGATTGCGAACTTGAAGCATGCGGAAGTTTATGTGGAGACCAAGTAAGATCAAGAATGGAAGAAATATCCCCCATAAAGCATCACTGATGTGATTTACCCAAAATGAAATCATAGAAACTATGGTTCTCTATACCGATTTCAATTCCGTCTGACTAAAAAACCACTTCTTTTGGTTAGTGTGAGTTGCATAAGCTAATAGGCGGATAAATATAATGAAATGCTAAATTAGTGTAAAGTTAAACTCGTGCTGTTATTGATAGAGATCAATACTACGATTTAAATGCATTTCGTTATGGTGTCAGCTATTGAGGTAAGAAAGCACGGTTTAGCATTTTTTATCTCGCACTATGCGTTAAACCTTTAGAGATGAAGTTTGTATCGACAATTTTGCGCGAATAAATTCACTATGGTCAACATACAGTAGCTCAGCGGTTTTGCGGATTACTGCATCTTCTAATGGATCAATTTCACCGTCAGCATGAGCAACTTCCCACATGGCTTTTATTAACTCATAGCGAGTTTCTTGGGTGAGTTCACGTAGCTGCGAAGTGAAATCATAAAGGGAAGCGGATTGTTTAACGTTTTCTTTAGCTTGTTTGAGTAGAGCGGTTGTTTGTTCATCGTCTAAGTTCAATAGTCGCTTAGTAAGTTGGAAAGTCGCTTCACTTTCTTTTTGATCGATTTGGTGATCAGCGCCAGCGACTTCTTTAAGTAAGCAAGCTATAGCAAGGTTAGGATTCGTTGCGGCTCTTTTTCCTAAATCTTGTCCATCTAGAAGTTGTTTAAAAAGCGATGTTATGGCATTGAACATAGTAAAGCCCTTGATTAAATCTTTTCTTTACAACATTAAATAGTGGCGTTGAAACAATAATGCAAGGTTAAAGTAGTAATACAAGTAAGAAGCCTAAACGTTTTTGCTTTGAAATATTGTTTGGTCAATACCTGTCATTGGGATCTGGTGGGACACTTGGGTCTTCAAGTATTTCGATAACTTCTGAACTAGAATACTCATGGCCCATGAGAAAAAGCGCTAACATGGCGTCGGCTTTTGACTTGTTATCCGCTTTTTCAGCGAGGATTTGCTCAAAACGTTGACGAATCATTGTAATTTCATGCTCAACAAAACCTCGAGCCTCATTTTCTCCTTCTCCCTCTTCGGGGGCGTTATCGAACTCTAAAAATAACAAGTTGTCATCCAACTGAGTATCGATTAACCGTTCGGGCAGCCACACTTCGCCCATCACCAATTCTGGGTCTACGTTTTCAGGTAGAGAGTCTAAAATTTTTCTTAGTTCAGATGCTTTCACAATTCAGTCATTTAAGAGATCATAGCCGCTATTGTAACGGCCATCTTAATATAAACATAAGGGATCCTGAGTTGATTGCTTAATATTTAAGTCATTAATGCAGGATTTCGTGAGAAAAGTAGTGATGAGAATTTATTTTACCCCAAAAAAATGGTCGGTTTTACTGGCTATGCTGATGTCATTTCATGTTAAAGCAGAAGCAGAACAAGAATGGGGTATTGCTGCAATGTACCGCTCGGCATCTATTCCGTTTCATACCATTACAGGTGACTCGTCTGTAAGTACGTTTGTTCCTATGATGTATTTTAAAAACGACTATGTGTATATCGATGGCTTGGAAGGTGGAGCGTATTTATACAGTAATGACCAATCACCTTACAAAATAAGTGCGTTAACTCGATTACGCTTTGTTGATGTACCACAGTCGGCACAAAATGCGCTAGAAGGTGATTCTGCGGACTTTGGCTTCCAACTCCGTTATCAATTTGATGAGACATGGCATGTAGATGTTGAGTTAATGAGTGATGATCAGTTTCGTTTTCATTCAAACTTACGAGCTACCGCTGAATTTGATTTCGGTGATTGGGAGCTAACACCGAGTGCAAATCTTCGATATAAAGCTGCAGATTTCAATAGTTCTTACTATTCATTTAGTCAGTTAGGCGGTGAAAATATTGGTGCTGGCATTGACCTTAAAGTGGGAGTAGATGTTCGTTACCATGTCGTTTCAAATTTATATCTATTAGGGTCAACCAGCGTAACTAGGTTAGATGATAATGCCTACAATAGTTCAGCGGTTGATGACAGATACCAAGGTGAGCTCTTTGTAGGATTTGGATTTTTCAATGATAAATCGAAAGCACCAAAAAGTGATCTAACAAATCACCGCTATTTACGCGTCGCTCATGGGTGGGGAACACCATCAAATATTGGTGAAATTTTTAATTTTCAAACAGAAAAAGATCCGTACAATAACCAGATGACGTCGTTTTTTTACGGTCATCCACTTACCGATGAACTGTTTGGTTTACCAATAGATATTTATTTTACTCCAGGTGTCGCTCATCACTGGTCATCACAAGTTCAATCATCAAGTTCTGAATTTATTGCAGCGATCAAGGCTTACTATACATTCAACTGGCCAACTCAGTGGCGATTTGGTTTTGCAGAAGGTATGTCTTATATCGACAACATCACCTACATTGAGCAGTCAGAGATGGAAGAGAAAGGGTATACGCCGAGTCATTTGCTCAACTATCTCGATTTTTCTTTTGATGTGAATATGGGGGATTTATTTGACAGCAGTGACTTCAAGCACGTCTGGTTTGGTTATTCTTTACATCACCGTTCTGCGATTTTTGAGAAAGCTTCTCAATTTGGGCGCATAAAAGGTGGCAGTAACTACAACACCATTTATGTACAGGTTGATTTCTAATAACAAAAGACGGCCACCAATTGGAGGCCATCTTTTTTAAACCAAACTTGTCTTACCAAATCAGGATTATAGCAATGCATAGCGCTCTATAAAATCATTACAGAGTAATCGCTTCCAGTTGCGATGTAGCACTTTTAATGCCATTCGCTGCATTCTCTTCGCCCATGTTCATGCCCTCTGCGAAGACAAATTCAACATCTGTAATACCGATAAAGCCAAGGATAGTCTTCAAGTATGGGGTCACATTATCTGTGGGTGAATCTTTATGGATACCACCACGAGAGGTGATTACAATTGCTTTTTTACCTTGGATTAAGCCTTGAACGCCTGATTCAGTGTATCGGAATGTGACACCCGCGCGAGCAATCAAATCGAACCAGTTTTTTAGTTGTGTTGGAATCGTGAAGTTATACATAGGTGCAGCAATCACTAACGTATCCGTAGCTTTAAGTTCATCAATCAGTTGGTTAGATATGGATACGATTTTTTGCTGTTCATCAGACCGTTCTTCTGTTGAACGTAGTGCCGTTGCTACAGCGAAATCCAATACAGGGAGAGGATTTGCTGCTAAATCACGAAGTGTAACTTGTTGTGGCTCAAATTTCGTTAAATAGGCGTCAAGCAGTTTGCTTGACTGAGAGTGATCACCAAGAATGCTAGATTTAAGAGCAAGAACGCGAGACATAATGTATTTCCTATAGGGTATCAATAACTGGATGAATACATCGTAGTCGATTTGAATTGTTAGATAAGTTGTCTGAATTGGTCAAGTCATTCTAAAAAATTGAACAAGGATAATATCATCGCACTGGCAAGGATTATGGTACAATCCGTGCAGTTTTGTGTAATGAAAAGAATAGGAAACGCTTTGACCTCGTCACAGCCAAATCAAGAAAAACAGACCGCCGTCAAAACCAATAGTGCGGCGTCACTACGCAATGCATTAAGCGAATGCATGATGCGAGATAGGTTTCGTTTTAGCAAACGTATTACTGGTGCAAGTAAAATCAAAAATGAAAAAGCCAGAAACGCCGTCTTTGATGAAATCGCTTTAGATATCGCTCAATCAATGATGGTTGCTCAGCAACGCGTTCAACATCGTGTGAAAATTGACTATCCAGATTTGCTGCCAGTGAGTCAAAAGCGTGATGATATCGCGCAGGCGATCGCTGAAAACCAGGTAGTCATTGTTGCTGGTGAAACTGGGTCGGGGAAAACGACGCAGTTACCTAAGATATGCGCTGAACTTGGGCGTGGTAAATATGGTTTGATTGGTCATACACAGCCACGCCGTCTTGCGGCTCGTTCTGTTGCGAATCGTATTGCTGAAGAGATGGAAACCGAGTTAGGCGATTTTGTCGGCTATAAAGTTCGTTTTAACGATCAAATCTCCGACAACACTCAGATCAAGTTGATGACAGACGGTATCTTACTGGCTGAAATTCAACACGACCGCTTTTTGAATCAATATGACACCATCATTATCGATGAAGCGCATGAACGTAGCCTCAATATCGATTTTATTTTGGGTTATCTCAAAGAGTTGCTGCCACGTCGACCAGACCTAAAAGTGGTGATCACTTCTGCGACGATTGATCCTCAACGTTTTTCAAACCACTTTAGTGGCGCGCCGATTATCGAAGTCTCTGGGCGCACTTACCCTGTTGATACGCGCTACCGACCTCTATTTGGTGAGGATGATGCCGATCGCGATCAACTCGAAGGTATTTTTGAAGCGGTAGATGAACTTTGCGCAGAAGGTCTTGGCGATATACTTATCTTCATGAATGGTGAGCGTGAAATTCGTGATACCGCTGAAGCCTTGGGTAAGCGTAACTTACGTGATACCGAGATCGTGCCGCTTTACGCTCGTTTGTCAGCTGGCGAGCAAAATAAAATTTTCCAACCTCATGCAGGTCGACGCATTGTACTCGCCACGAACGTAGCAGAAACGTCCTTGACCGTACCGGGTATCAAGTATGTGATTGACCCAGGTACTGCACGTATTAGCCGATACAGTTATCGCACCAAAGTACAACGTTTACCTATCGAGCCGATTTCACAAGCGAGTGCAAATCAGCGTAAGGGGCGTTGTGGACGTGTCGAAGAAGGTATTTGTATTCGTTTGTATTCGGAAGAGGATTTCCTGTCTCGTCCAGAATTTACCGATCCAGAAATTCTTCGCACTAACTTAGCGTCTGTTATTTTGCAAATGACAGCACTAGGACTTGGGGATATTGAAGCGTTTCCCTTTGTTGAAGCACCAGATAAGCGAAATATTTTAGATGGTGTGCGACTACTGGAAGAATTAGGGGCCATTGTTCCTGATTCAAAGAAAAAAGATCAAGATGCTAAAAAACGCTTAACCGATATGGGGCGAAAATTGGCGCGTTTACCTATCGACCCGCGTTTGGCTCGTATGGTTCTGGAGTCGACGCGTTTTGGTTGTGTAAAAGAGCTAATGGTGATTGCCTCTGCACTGTCGATTCAAGATCCGCGGGAAAGACCATCCGATAAGCAGCAATCTTCTGATGATAAACATCGCCGCTTCTTTCATGAAGAGTCCGATTTTCTCACCTTGGTCAACTTGTGGGATTACATTCAAAAACAGCAGAAAGCGCTCACTGGGAATCAATTCCGCAAACAGTGTAAACAAGACTACCTAAACTATTTACGTGTACGTGAATGGCAAGATGTCTATTTCCAAATCCATCAGTCAATGCGCGAAATGGATTACAAACTCAACGCTGAACCGGCTAATTACCAATGTGTTCATAGTGCGATTTTGGTAGGTTTGCTGTCCCATATCGGTATTAAAGATCAAGAAAAACACGAATATCAAGGTGCACGTAACGCACGTTTTAATATCTTTCCTGCATCGGGTTTGTTTAAAAAACAACCCAAGTGGATCATGGTGGCTGAGCTAGTTGAAACCTCCAAGCTATGGGGGCGTATCGCCGCTAAAATCCAGCCTGAATGGATTGAGCCCCTAGCCAAGCACTTGATTAAACGTACTTACAGCGAACCGCATTGGTCGAAAAAGCAAGCTGCTGTCATGGCTTACGAAAAAGTGATGCTCTACGGTGTACCGATTGTTCCGAAGCGTTTAGTCAATTACAGCTCGATAGATGAACCTCTATGCCGTGAAATATTTATTCGCAGTGCGTTGGTCGAAGGTGATTGGGAAACAAAACACGCATTCTTCAAGCAAAATCGCAAGTTGCTGCTTGAAGTAGAAGAGCTAGAACACAAGTCACGTCGCCGCGATATTTTGGTCGATGACGAAGAACTGTTTGAGTTTTACGATCAACGTGTTGGAACTGATGTCGTCTCTGGTCGTCATTTTGATGCATGGTGGAAAAAGGCGAGTAAAGAGACTCCGGAGTTGCTCAACTTTGAAAAAGAGATGCTATTCAAAGGTGATGCCAGCCATGTTACAGATTTAGATTATCCAAACTTTTGGCATCAGAATGGGATAAAGCTAAAAATAAGTTACCAGTTTGAACCTGGTATTGATAGTGACGGTGTCACTATTCACTTGCCATTACCAATATTAAACCAGATTGAACCGGCAGGGTTTGATTGGCAGATCCCGGGTTTACGCCATGAGCTGGTGGTGAGTTTGATCAAATCACTACCAAAAACGGTTCGTAAAAACTTTGTGCCAGCGCCTAATTATGCCGATGCCTTTTTAGCCCGTGTAACCCCTATGGAATTGCCGTTGTTGGATGCAATGGAAAAAGAGCTACGCCGCATGACTGGTGTTGAAGTCAAGCGTGAAGATTGGAATTTAGACCAAGTGCCTGATCATTTGAAGGTCACTTTCCGAGCTGTCGATCATCGAAACCGTAAGCTCAAAGAACATAAAGACTTACACGAATTGAAAGAAAGTTTGAAAGAAAAAGTTCAAGAGACACTTTCTCAAGTTGCCGATGATGATATTGAACAGCAAGGTTTGCATACTTGGAGCTTCGGTGAGTTGCCAAAAGTGTATCAACAAAAACGAGGTGGGTTTGAAGTCAAAGCCTACCCAGCCTTAGTTGATGCAAAAGATAGTGTGGGAATTAAGCTCTTTGAAACGGAACAAGAGCAAATCAGTGCAATGAAAGCAGGACAAAGACGTTTGATTTTGCTTAATGTCCCATCACCGATTAAATATTTACACGCGAATTTGCCCAATAAATCTAAACTGGGCCTATATTTTAATCCTTATGGCAAAGTTTTAGATTTGATTGATGACTGCATTGCATGTGGTATTGATAAATTATTAGAAGAGCGGGGCGGTTTAGTCTGGCAACCCGAGGAATTTGAAGCGCTAAAAGAGTATGTGCGTGCGGAATTGGGCGATACTGTAGTGAGTATTGCTCAACAAGTTGAAACGATTCTGACAACGGCCTTCAACATTAACAAAAAGTTAAAAGGCAAAATCGATTTTACAATGGCGTTTGCTTTGTCTGACATAAAAGCACAAATCGAAGGGCTTCTTTTCAAAGGATTTGCCACTGAATGTGGTTGGAAACGTTTACCTGATATTTTGCGATATTTACGTGCTGTAGAGCGACGGATGGAAAAATTGCCAGTTGATCCGAATAAAGATCGTCTGCACATGCTGAAAATTGAGTCAGTGCTCAATGATTACAAAGAACTACTCAACAAGATCCCACGTGGCATAGCAGTACCAGAAAACGTTAAAGAGATCCGTTGGATGATAGAAGAATTACGCGTCAGTTTGTTTGCTCAACAACTCGGAACACCTTATCCAGTTTCTGATAAGCGAATTAAGAACGCGATTGATGCCTGTTAGGTATAAAATTTGCATCAGATAAATGTATCCACTGTAATTTGACGCTATGTGGCAATGGAGTGCCGGTTTGACTCCGTTGCCAAACAATATAAAAAGGTTAATTATGAAAAAGACTTTACTAGCTCTTGCTCTGATTGGGGCATCTTCAACGGCTTTTGCTGATTCTTGGATCTACGGTGGCGCTTCTGTTGGCCAATCGGATTTAGACAGCGAAACTTCAACCTCATATAACATTCATGTAGGGACTGGTATTTTACCTTTCATTGGTATTGAAGGCGGCTACACTGATCACGGTAAATTTGAATATACGGGCGGTGACCTGAAAGCATCTTCAGTTTATTTTGCTGTTAAACCAAGCATAAACTTTGGTCCTCTGCAAATTTACGCAAAAGGTGGTATTCACTCTTGGGATCTTACTGACAGTCGTGCGGCTTTCTCTGATGATGATGGCTTTGATTTTATGTACGGTGTGGGTGCGGACTACGCAGCATTTGGCCCAATCTCTCTTGGTGCTAACTACATCAACTATGTAATGGATAAAAGAGACGTAGGCACTTTGTCTTTCACAGTATCGTTCAATTTCCTTTAAGTGTCGTTAACCTAAGCTATTAGGTGATAGTCAAAACGCCAGTACTCAACGACTGGCGTTTTTGCTTTTCTAAACTAAGCGAATAAGCGAGCTTTGGGGAAATGGTGGCAGCTTTTTCTATATCTGGCGCTTTATCAATAATCTCAAGGGATTTAATGAACTCTTAAACTTATTTAGTCAAGGTTTTCAAAAAAATCGCTCTCTAAGTTTTCACCTTTATCATTTACCAGCGGAACGATAATATCTTCTTGCCCACTACGTAAAAAAATTAGTGATTGGTATGACTCATAGGTCATATTAACTTCGACAGCATTATCTACTGAGGCATCGGTAATTGAGAATGAAACTTCCATTTGTAGCGTATTTACAGTAGTCCTACTTTAGTCGTATTTTTTGTGCGCATAGTTATGAAAGTGCTAGAAGTGGCTCTGATTGGTTTGTATTTGATCAAATTTGCCTAATCAAATTGAACCTTACTATTTGTTAACAGAACTTAATGACTATTTGCGGGTCTCAGACCATGCAGTGGCCTTGTTGCGCCCTGCGTCTTTTGACTCATATAAAGCTTTATCCGCTCTTGCTATGACATCATCAATACTTTTATCGCTGTCATTGACTTCAGCAACACCCAAGCTGATGGTGATTCTCTGAGGTGACGAAAATTGATGTGACTCGACTTGTTTGCGAAGCAATTCGGCGACCTTAAGTGCGCTGCTTTCGGGAGTGCTAGGGAGTAACACAATAAACTCTTCTCCACCCCAACGAGCAAACGTGTCGGAATGCCTGACTTTTGAAGCGATAAGTTCGCTGAGCTCTTTTAGATACGCATCACCGATGTTATGGCCCAGACTATCGTTGATTCGCTTAAAATGGTCAATATCGAACAGAACCACACTAAAGGTTCCACTAGACTCCCTATATTTGACGAACTCAAACGTTAAGTTCTCGGTAAACTTGTTGCGATTAAACAGCTTAGTCAAAAAATCAGTGTTGGAAAGATACATCAACTTTTTCTTGTACACGTGCTCTGAGTATATATTCCACGCATAAATCATGGATACAAGTATAACCAAAAGTGCGTACATCAGAAATGTGTTACGCAGCCCCCCTACCGCAGTATCTTCAGAGCTGGTAATCAAGTAAGCCACATGTTGATTTTTGAAGTTCTGGAATGAGATAAAACTCATTGCATAATCTCTGTTAGACACCGTTATCACCTGAGAGAAGGTCTTTTCAAGTTCAATCAGTGGGCTCAACTCTGCGCCAAGGCTCTCAACATTTTTGAGTAAATCCCTATACTTAATATTGGCAAGATTCTGTTCAAATACCGCTTTGTCATAGTAGTAATCTTCAGATAGTAAGGTCGGAATATAGTTGCCTTTCATGTCCTCGAATAGCTTGGCATCCACTGTAGATTTATTGATCACAAAGTAAAAGTCGTCATGTGGATAAAGTTCGAACAGAAGCTCAAGGATGCTTCCCATAGACAAAGAAGCTTCAACACTTCCCAAAGGCTGCTGTTCAAAAGTAAGCGGGTAGACAAATCGATAACCGTTGAACACTTTACCTTCTTCAAAACCTTCAATGATTTGCTGTTGTGTATTGGCAAGCCTCACTGATTCACGAACAGAAAATAAGTTATCACCATACTTTTCAGGTTTGTGTACTCTTAAGAAACTATCACCATTGGCAAAGTGAAAGTGCAATTGACGAAAGTTATGGCCCTTCAACAGATCGTAATTTGGTTTCAGAAGTTGATATATTTTTTGTCGACTCGCATCCCTGACTGGGCCTGGGGATTCTACCGCCTGTTTAAAAAGCGTCATCACCTGTGTATCCTGCGATATTTGCTGGTATACGTAATGAGAAAATTTCTTAAAAACACCCAAACTCGCTTCGACTTTTGATTGCATAATGGCCGAGTAGTTGTTTAATATGCGAGTCTTTTGCTCATGATATTCGCGATTTAGCACCGTGAAAGAAATGATATTCAAAAGCATCAACAATGTGATGTGAATTGACAATTTAGATCCAATGACGCTTTTCAAATTACTTGTCGATATCAAAACATTACCTGTTTTTATAAGGTGATGGTATCAATAATGTTAGTTGAAAAACGATATTATAACTATAAAAATATCAATTAAAAATATCGGAAGCAACACCTACCTTTCTAGCTAAAAAAGTCACTTGTTATCGTGAAAATAGAACTTCGGCTCCTCGTTGTATTGTTACTTACTACAGCCAGCTAAGACCCCATCAATACTATGGTGGAGGGGTTATCAATAAGTGGCTTTAAAATGGTATTGATTAATTTTACTTTAAAGGGCTACTGATGGTTTGCACTTTGTCAAAGCACGAGTCATGTAGGGTAGCCCTCAGTGTGAAGCGACGCAATATTACCTGTGTTGGAGCCTCTATAGCTATATCACAAATAACGGCTTCGAAGGTGGTTTTGGAAATGTAGAGGGTTTAGAGTTTCCCTTGTTGCCTGAGTGACTAGCTCATCGGTAGTTAGCAAGCTTCCTTTACTCCAAATGTTATCTGATAACCAAGTGAAGATTGGGGTTAAGTCACCACTTTGAATCGCGCTATCCACATCGACGGTCTGTCTTATTGCTGCCATAAATTGAGCGGCATACATAGCGCCTAATGTATAGCTGGGGAAGTACCCAAAGCTCCCATCAGTCCAGTGAATGTCCTGCATACAGCCGTTTTTATAATTATCTTTAGTCGATAGCCCTAGATACGCCTGCATTTTTTGATCCCATAGATCAGGAATATCAGTATGTTGAATTTTACCATTCATCAAATCACGTTCAATTTCATAGCGTAGAATGACATGAGCAGGGTAGGTAAGTTCATCAGCATCAACGCGAATAAAGTCTTTCTCTACACGAGTGTAAATTTTTTGGAAATTATTAAGTTCAAATACATTTGCTTCATTATCAGCGATATGTTTGGCTGAAAGTTTTGCAAGGTGTTCAATAAATGCGTTGCTACGACCAATTTGCATTTCAAAAAACAAAGATTGAGATTCATGTATCCCCATTGAGCGAGCTTCGCCTGCCGGAATCCCAGCAAGGTTTTTAGGCAATCCTTGTTCATAACGAGCGTGGCCAGTTTCATGGACGATACCCATCAAAGATTGTATAAATTCGGCTTCATTATAACGAGTGGTGATACGAACATCGCTCGGAACACCACCGCAGAAAGGGTGAACACTTTCATCGAGTCGGCCATGTTCAAAGTCAAATTGCAGTAGTTTCATTACTTCCAAACCGAGTGCTTTTTGTTTCTCAGCAGGGTAATGTCCGCTAGGCAAAATGATATGCTCAGACTTTTGCTTATCAATAACTTGATCAATGAGATCAGGTAACCAAGTCTTCACATTAGAGAAAACACGGTCAAGAGATTCGGTATTAATGCCAGGCTCATATATGTCGAGCATAGCATCGTAAGGTGTAAACCCAGTTGCATCCGCGCGAATTTGTGCTTCTTCTTGAGATAGCTTAACCACCTCCGCCCAATTTTTTTCGAAACCGACCCAATCGTTGTTACCACGTTGAGTACGCCATGCATGCTCACATTTAGAACCAGCCAAAGACTTGGCTTGAACTAATGCTTCTGGAAGTACATTTGCTTGTAACCATTGACGTTTTAGCTCGCGTAATATCGATTTTTGTTCATTATTCAATGCTTCTGTTTCTGCCTGAGCAAACCAATCAGACAACTGGGGTTGAGTTAACAAGCTATGAATATGTACCGATAGCTGTGCCATTGCTTCTGAACGAGCTTGCGCACCTCCTGAAGGCATAACTGCTGCCTGGTCCCAGCCACAAATGGCAGCTAAATGGCTAAAGTGAGATATTTTTTTAGAATGTTGTACTAACTTATCGAATGTATACATGATATTTGCCTTCCGTGACTTAAAAATAAGAGATGAGTGTAGCAATCAATATCACTTCAACCAAGCGTTCAACTTTGTGCTTTCATCGCAATTTTCTACCCCACAAAGCAAAAAGTTGCTTATGCTAGGCAGGTTATTGCTCGATATGTTTTATTTGTCAGTATAACTCATTGAAATTAAACAATCTTAAGGTTGGCATCGACCTTGCTCTATAGGTGATGAATTTGCGCAAAATACATTCATCATTTAAGTAAAGTAAGGAA
>NZ_JAAZTU010000018.1 GCF_012395185.1 Vibrio aestuarianus | reverse complement strand
GTTGGTGAGGCGTTAGCAAACGTCAAAGCAATGAACAAAGTCCTAGGACTAGGTATGCCTATTAGAAACTAACAGGTAAGTTCCGTAGGATAGATACGTCCTTTAGCTGATTTGATCAACAACGCCGTGTGGTTAAGGCAAATTTTTTCATCATTTTCCCCAAGGGTCGTTATTTATAGGAACAGAATGTTTGTTTTGTGGAACATAATAGCGACTTTAGAGAATCAAAAAACTCAATTATGTAGGGATTAACCATCTAAATTAGCTGGCGGCAAAAAAAAGAGCTCTGGGTAGGACAGAGCTCTTTGGCTTAGACTAACGTTAGGTATCGTTATTCAATTCGCTCAATAATTGTCGCAATACCTTGGCCCATACCAATACACATGGTCGCAAGACCGTAGCGTCCGCTACGTTGCTCCATAATGTTGATTAGAGAGCCAACAATACGTGCGCCTGAACATCCTAGAGGGTGACCGAGCGAAATTGCACCACCATGCAGGTTAACTTTGTCATCACGCTGCTCCCACAAGCCGAGATCTTTCAAACAAGGAATCGCTTGAGCGGCAAACGCTTCGTTAACTTCAGCAAAGTCGATTTGGTCAATATTCAATTCGGCTTTCTTCAGCGCTTTTTTTGTCGCAGGAACCGGGCCATACCCCATGATTGCCGCAGGAACACCTGCACTGGTCGCAGCAATTACGCGTGCTCTTGCTTTCAAACCGAGTTCGATGGCTTTTTCTTCGTTCATCACGAGTAGACATGACGCGCCATCAGACAGTGCCGATGAGGTACCTGCCGTTACTGTACCACGCGGGTCAAACACAGGACGAAGTGTAGCAAGTGATTCCGCTGTCGTTTCAGGTCGAATGACTTCATCGTGCTGGACTAGAATGGGTAAACCCGTAGCATCATGGCCCATTGTTGGGACAATCTCGTTATCAAAGCGACCTTCAAGGGTGGCTTGATGAGCAAGGCGATGAGAACGAGCGCCTAGCCCATCTTGTTCTTCACGAGATACTTTATGCATCTTGCCAAGGGCTTCCGCTGTTAGTCCCATCATTGCTGACGCTTGCGCCATATTGCGGTTAAATGGGTTCATGCTGATGCCTTTGGTCATCGGCACGTGGCCCATATGTTCAACACCACCGACAAGTACCACATCTGAGTCACCCGCTTTAATAGCGCGCGTTGCCATGTGCAATGCATCCATCGATGAACCACATAGTCTATTGACTGTGGTCGCTGGCACGGTTTCCGGAAGGCCAGCTTGCAGGGCAGCAACGCGAGCTAAGTTAGCACCTTGCTCTTCAGTTTGTTGCACACACCCCCAAATCACATCGTCGATCAGTGTCGCATCAAGGTTCGGTTGACGCTCAATCATGCTTTTCATTAGGTGTGCAGACAGATCGTCAGCACGGACGTGGCGAAAAACACCATTCTTTGATTTACCCATAGGAGTACGGATAGCATCAACAATCACTACATTTTTCATTTTAAATCCCCTAATTAGGCGTAAAAGCTTTGGTTGTTATTAGCACGTTCAATAAGACCTTGAGGTATTGCGTAAAGTGAACCCAGTGCTTCGTATTTCTGTGCGAGTTCTACTAAATTATCGAGACCAAGGCTATCCATGTAGTAGAAAATACCGCCGCGGAATGGCGGGAAGCCTGTGCCATAAACAAAGGCGATATCACCCTCCTGTGGTGAACTGATGATGCCCTCATCTAGACAGCGAATTGCTTCAAACATCATAGGTAGCATCATGCGCATGGTTACCTCTTGATCGCTGAATACCGCAGAAGCAGCGCATTCGCTATCAAGCAGCACTTGAGTATCAACACTTAAAGAAGGCTTTAAACGACTTTTGCGGTCTTTGCTGTAGCTGTAGAAGCCGTGTTCAGATTTTTGACCAAGCTGTCCACGCCCACACAACATGTCAATCAGGTTTATTTGAGGTTTACCTAAACGAGCTGGGAAAGCTTCATCCATCACATCCATGCAGTGCTTAGCCGTATCAAGACCAATGACATCAGCAAGGTGCGCAGGCCCCATCGGCCACCCAAAACCTTTGCTCATCACTTTGTCTGCTTGCGCGATGTTACCACCGTCAACCAACAGTTGGTTGAACGCAAGGAAGTAAGGCGTTAGGCAGCGGTTTACTAAGAAACCTGCACAGTCATTAACCACAACCGGCACTTTACCTAATTGCAGAACATAGTTGACGGCTTTGGCGATCGTGTCCGTTGATGTTTTTTCGCCACGAATCACTTCGACTAATGGCATACGGTGTACTGGGTTGAAGAAGTGGATACCACAGAAATTTTCCGGCTTTTTCAGTGCCTGAGCTAGACCGCTGATCATCAGCGTCGATGTGTTTGATGCGACAATGGCGTTCGGGGCTGTCTCTTCAAGTTGAGCCAGTACTTTCTCTTTCACCATTGGGTTTTCAACCACCGCTTCGATGATCATATCGGTGTCTGCTAGTGTCGCGTCGTGCAGTGTTGGCACGATGCGGTTTAACACATTGCCCATCTCGCGCGGGGTTTTCTTCTTGCGTTCAACCTGCTTAGCCAGAAGGTTGTTCGCTTCTGACAGACCAAGGTCAATACCTTGCTTATTGATGTCTTTCATCACGACATCAATGCCACGGTCGGCACTAACATAGGCAATACCACCACCCATTATGCCCGCGCCGATCACGCCGACTAGAGCTGTTTTGCTTGCTTCAGATAGTTCCGCGTGTTTTTTGGCTGCCGCTTTTACCGCCATATCGCTTAAGAACACATTCACCAGAGCATCTGCCACGCCACTTTTAGCACAAGCGACGATGCCTTTTGCTTCAACTTTCAGCGCTTCATCACGCGTGAGACGTGCCGCATTAAATACAGTATCAAGAATAATACCTGGGGCTGGGTAGTGAGGCCCTGCCGCTTTTGCCACCATGCCTCGCGCAACATTGATGGACATCGCCAGCTCTAGATCGTTCACAGGCAATGCTTGACACTTTTCTGCTTGACGCGCTTGCCAATTCAGTTCACCACGCTGTGCACGCCCAATTACGCGAAGCGCTTGCTCAACTGGGTTTTCTTGGTTTGGGTCAATGATGCCATCAACCACGTGGTCGCTTAGTGCTTTTTCTGCTGAGAAGTTTTTGCCCATGGTTAGCCAACCCAGAGCAGTATCAACGCCAACAATACGTGGAAGACGCGTTACGCCACCCCAACCTGGCATAATGCCAAGTTTCACTTCTGGTAAACTGATTTTTGCATCTGCTGTCGCTAAACGGTAGTCCGCAAGTAGAGACAGCTCTACACCGCCACCCGCTGCAACGCCATTGATGATTGCCACTTTAGGGCAATCGAGATCTTCAACACGGTTGTAGATAGAGTGTACCCAGTCAAGGAAAGGTGTAATCGCTGCGTCACCGTCTTTAAATAGGTCACGAAAGGCTTTTACATCGGCACCTGCACTGAATAACCTCTTTCCAGAACGAATGATTAAGCCTTTTGGCTTATTTTCTTCAAGAAGAGTAACACATGCTTCAAGTTCTGTTAGCGCAGCATTTCTTAGTGTATTCACTGGATCTTTTTCAGCATTGAAAACTAGCTCAACCGCTTGATTGTCGCCCAGTGTGTTTAGGATAAAAAATTGACCTTTGTACATAATATGGGCTCCTTATTTAGCCAAACCAAGTTTTGTTGCTTGCTCTAGAAGCTCATCTCTAAACTCTGGGTGAGCAATGTTGATCAGTGCCTTCACGCGTTGTGGTGTGGTTAAACCACGCAGATCTGCTGCGCCGTGCTCGGTTACAACAACTTGTGTGTCGTTTCGAGGCGTGGTGATTGGTGTTCCTGATGGCAGAGCGATACGAATGTTTGACTCAAGACCTTCTTTACCATCACGTGTTGAAGATAGGGCCAGAATACTCACGCCACCTTTTGACATGCCTGCAGCGCGAACGAAGTCAAGCTGACCGCCCGAGCCAGAAATCTGAGAGAAACCCACACCTTCAGAAGCCACTTGACCAACCACGTCAACCATGACACAGGTGTTGATCGACACAAAGTTATCGTTCTTTGCGACTTCATAAGCACTAACCACATCGGCCATGCCACCCATTTCAATCTCTTCGTTGTTATTCAGGAAGTCCATCACTTCTTGAGGTCCGGCTGCGAACGCCGTGATGATCTTGTTTGGTTTGTGATTTTTAAGCTTGCTGCTCACCGCGCCTGCTTTGCACATTTCCATTAGAGATTCGGTAAACATTTCAGTGTGGATACCCAAGTCTTTGCGATCACGCAATGCCATACCCATGGCGTTTGAAATAGTGCCAATACCAATTTGTACCGTCATACCATCTTTGATGAATGGGCTAACGTGCTCTGCAATTTGTTGCTCTAGAGCGCTTGGCTCACCTGCTTTTGGCATTGCAATGCTGTGGTGACCTTCAACGATAAAATCAGCGTAATCAATATGAACCATATTCTCTTGGTTGCCGATGAACGGCTGCTGATCATTAACGACGAAGAAAACTTTTTTTGCATACTTCAGCGCTTCTTTACTGCCGACACCACCACACGCACCTAAGCTTACGTAACCGTCGGCATTTGGTGGAGTAACTTCTATAATGACCGTGTTCGGCTTTAATGTAGCAAAGATCTGCTTAAAGTTTGAAAAATGGAAGTTCATCACTTCAATGTTGCCGCCATGTTGGCACTTACGCTCTAGTGGCCCCATGAACAAACTAATGTGTTTAAAGTTCTTTTTGTATTGAGGTTTTAGAAACTCATATGGATAGGTCATAAGGCCAGTGTATAGCTCACAGCCGTGGAATTGAGCTAAGTGTTTGTCTAGCTCTTGAAGGAAGATAGTCGGCATCGACAGCAAACCGCCTGCCCAGATTTTGTCGCCCGATTCGATTTTACCTACTGCCGACTCTAGTGAAATGATTTTTTCGGCGAATTGTTTTTTCCAGTCAGTCATAGTACGCTCTCTTTTATCGCTTATTGGGCTTGTTTGACACTTTTTTCTCGACCTTGAGAAATGATTGTGTATGGCACCAATGTTATTTATGTAGGGAGAAAGTCCGTTTCACTGCATACAGCTTACTCTGTTGATGGAGGTCAATGTTTGGCTTTTTAGGACAGCTAATATACTCATCAAGACAGTGTTGACCTTTGTGTATTGAGTCACAAATTTAGGGCATAAAGTGATATGAATCATGAAAATTCGGTGTTTGACAACGCGCTTTCTGTGCATGCGGGGTGGTTAAAGTTATTGAAGCCAATAGGAGAAGAGTCTCTAGTTGACTCTATGCGCTGTAACGCAGACGGTAGAGTCAATGTGCAAGATTTGCGCGCTGTTATTTATCACGCGTATCAGCAAAATGAGACACCAATCATGTTGGCCAACATTGCCGAGACTGTAGAGTCATTGACGTTTGACAGCTTTTCGACTGCACTATGGACCGCGCGAGATCTTGATAGCTTGTTAAGCGTGTTACAGGAATACGTAATTGTTTTGAGTGCGCCCGTGCGACTCGTCTATAAACGAGATCGCCCAGGTAATGCAGAGCTTTGGGTTCTGGATACGGAGTCGCTGGGTAACGATTCAAAAGTCACCTATCTTGGGATTACGTTGTTTATCGCCGTTGTGATAAAAATTGTACACAAGGTGTTGAGTGATACTAAGGTAACACTCGGTGTTTGTTTGATTGAACATCGCTATCGTGAAGAAGAAAACGCGCTACTTGAAGAAACAATGCGCTGCACCATACTAGAAGGCTCACCGATTCGAAAGCTGGTTATTCCCAAGCACTTTCTTCATATTCCTCTCACTCATAGTGACAAAAACCTCCACTTCTCATGTGTGAATCTATTGCGAGAAGAAGCCGAACGCCTGAAAAAAGATGACTTGATTCTTCAGATTTATCATTTCCTCAATCAGCAGAGTAACTTAGTTGACATCAATGGTCGCGCCATCGCCGACGCACTCAATATGAACCTTCGCACCTTAAATCGACATCTTTCGCAACAAAACACAAGTTATCGAGGGGTGGTCGAAAAGTACAAGCTTGAAAAAGCGCTACATCTACTTGATGCCGGAAAAGTCAATATGACCGAAATTGCCTACCAGATCGGCTTCTCGGATTTGAGCACTTTTTCGCGTGCGTTTAAGAGGTGGACGGGCGTATCGCCAATGTATATAAGGCGAGACGCTAAGATGAAGGATGCCTGACTATGATTCATGTCAAAAAAAATTAGGATGTCTTGAATGGTTAACGAGATGTCCTGTTTTGCCAAGCAATGAGCGTGGAAGGTTGTTTTAATACTCGCAGATTCTGTCACTAACTATTTTGGTGGCATACCAATAATGTGGAGTGTTCAATGTTAAAACAACAGCACAAAATCCTTTTTGAGCCAATGCAGATTGGTTCATTAAAACTGAAGAATCGTTACTCTATGGCACCAATGGGTACATTGGGTTGTGTCGATGGTGACGGCGCATACAATCAGCGTGGTGTCGAGTATTATGTAGCTCGAGCACGTGGCGGCGTTGGCTTGATTATTACTGGCGTACAAATGGTCGAAAATGAGTTGGAACAATTTCCAATGCCTTCTCTTCCTTGTCCTACCAACCACCCGACGGCCTACATTCGCAGTGCCAAAGAGATGACTGAACGTGTGCATACGTACGGTGCGAAAATTTTTGCTCAGTTGACCGCAGGTTGGGGACGCTCTTGTATCCCGGGCTTTACCCCAGAAGATAAATCCATCGCGCCTTCTGACGCGCCAAACCGCTTTGAACCTTCGATTCAGCATCGAGAGTTAACGACCGACGAAGTAAAATACTTTATCGGCAAGTTTGTTGAATCGGCAGCGATTGCACAAAAAGCGGGCTTTGACGGGGTTGAAATTCACGCGGTGCATGAAGGTTACTTACTTGATCAGTTCACAATGGAGTTTTTCAACTACCGTACTGATCAGTACGGTGGCAGTTTTGAAAACCGCTACCGTTTCGCAGTGGAAATCGTAAAAGGCATTAAAGCGATTTGTGGTGATGATTTCCCAGTATCACTTCGTTACTCAGTCAAAGGCAACATGAAGGGCTTTGGCCAAGGTATTCTTCCGGGTGAAGTGGCAGAAGAAGTCGGCCGCGATATGGAAGAGGGCCTGAAAGCGGCCAAGTACCTTCAAGATGCTGGCTTTGATGCGTTGAACGTGGATGCAGGCACTTATGACTCTTGGTACTGGAACCACCCGCCTAACTACTTTGCACCTGGCATGTACAAGCCTTACTGCAAGGCGGTGTCAGAGGTTGTCGATATTCCAGTTTTAATGGCGGGACGCATGGAGAATCCTGATTTGGCTGCGCATGCAGTCAACAATGGCATCTCTGATGGTATTTCACTTGGTCGTCCTCTGCTGGCAGACCCAGATACTGTTAACAAGATTCGCCGCGGTTGTTTTGAAGAGGTGCGTCCTTGTCTCTCGTGCCATTTAGGTTGTTTAGGCCGTATGGCAGAAGTAGGCAACTTGTCGTGCGCCGTAAACCCAAGTTGTGGCCGTGAAGAAGAGTTTCGCTTAGCACCAACCCATCGTAGCCAGAACGTCGTGGTTGTCGGTGGCGGTGTCGCAGGTATGGAAGCTGCGCGTATTGCGTCAGAGCGTGGGCATAAAGTGACGCTACTTGAGAGATCCCAACAACTTGGTGGTAACGTTATCCCGGGTAGCCAGGCTCCGTTCAAGCACGATGACAAGCTATTGATTGAATGGTTTGCTGGTGAGATGGAGCGTAAGAACGTGGATGTGCGTTTCGATACTACGGCAGATAAAGAGACCATTGAATCGTTCAATCCAGACAGCGTTATCTTTGCGACGGGCTCGCGTCCAGTGAAGCCAAAATGGTTATCAGGTCAAGATAAGGCACATGTTATCGTGGCAGAAGACATGTTGATGAATCCTGACAAGATCACAGGAGACAAAGTCACCGTGATTGGTGGTGGTCTAGTTGGCGCTGAGGCAGCCTTGTGGATGGCGCAACAGGGTAAAGCTGTGACTTTAATTGAAGCCAGTGACGACATCATCGGTGGTCCTCACGGTACTTGTTTCGCTAACTACCAAATGCTGAAAGAGCTACTGGTTAAAGAGCAAGTGAGCGTATTGACCTCAACGACGCTGCAAACCATCACTGATACTGGTGTTATGGTTCAGCGAGATCAAAGAGACATAGAAATCTTGTCGGATCATGTCGTTTTAGCTTTGGGGTACCGAGCTGAGGATCATCTACATGAAGCTCTCGCCAATCAGCTTGATGTCGAAAACGTGTTTAACATTGGGGACAGCCAGAAGGCCCGTACTATCATGACAGCTATTTGGGATGGGTTTGAAGTCGCGAGAACGCTTTAGCTGACCCGTCCTGATATGGATTGACACTTTTTAGTCAAAACGCTCGATGTACTTCACCGGGCGTTTTGTATTTCAAGGCTGTATGTGGCCTCATCTGATTATAGATTTCTACTGACTCGGCGACCATTTTTCTCGCCTGAGTAACATCTTTAGGTTTCCTCAACAAGTATTCCATTTTCAAAATACCATTTACTCTCTCTGCCAATGCATTTTGATAGCAGTCATATCCATCCATCATGGAACACACGATCTTGTGCCTAGAATGTCAATCTTGGCACTCCTTTGAACAGTACTGTGAGCCCCTATCTGAGTGATGGATTAGGGTGTCTTGATTTCGACGTTTTCTCAAAGCGCTTATAAAAGCTTGTTTTACGGCCTTCGTCTGCATGTTGTCATCCACACTGTATCCAACGATCTTTCTGGAATAGGCATCAGTGGTAAGACTGACATAACTGTTTCCTTCATAGGTCGGAAGGTAAGTAAAGCTTTGTTGCACAAATCGAGTGAACTAAATCAGAATCTCACGATCAGATCAGGGACATTCATTAACCGACTTTGATTTCATGCCGAAGCCTCGTTACAAAACCACCAACTGGCTCAAGTATAATAACTCCTTGATCAACAGAGGTTCACTCACGTTCTGGATTGACGAGGAGGCCATAACTGAGTGGAAACTACCTAAACAGGACAGACGTGGTAGACCAAGACTGTTTAGTGATCTCGCGATCACGACAGCTCTCATGGTAAAACGCATTTTCCCCTACCTTTGAGGGCGCTACAAGGCTTTATCGACTCTGTTTTTAGATTGGTGAGTCCCATTGGTTGACCTCACTATACCTGTATAAGCCGCCGAGCCAAGGATGTAGAGGTTGATTTCAAAGCCTCAACACGAGGCGCCATCAAACACCTAGCCATTGATACAGCTGGGATCAAGGTATACGGTGAGGGAGAGTGGAAAGTGAAAAAGCATGGAACTGATGGCAAGTGTAGAGTCTGGCATAAACTCCATCTTGCGGTTGATACAGATACACATGAAATTATCGCCGCAGAGCTGACACTATTAGGTGTGACCGATGCGGAAGTACTCCCCAACCTACTCAAGCAAACACTCCGAACCATCAAGGAAATCTCGGGAGATGGTGCATATAATACAAGAGAGTGTCATAGGGAGATTAAGATTAAGAAAGCGACACCTCAATCCCTCCGCGTGAGGGTGCAGCTTTCTGAGAAAAAGAGCATCCACGTAATCTAGCAGTTGGCTGCCAAAAGCTCTATGGCTCAAACAAAAAGTGGAAACAGAAGTATGGTTACCATAAGCGGTCATTATCAGAGACTGCTATGTATCGCGTAAAACAACGACTAGGTGCTTCACTCACGTTTCGAAATTACAACGCACAAGTTGGAGAGACTTACGCCATGCTCAAAGCACTCAACAAGCTAACTGGGATAGGTATGTCCGAAACTCAGTGTGTTGTTTAAAATGCGAACAATTTAGCTAGCGTTCACTCTTAAGCTAAATTAGGCAACAGAGCCGCACGCAGCAGCAAATACCGTCGACTTTATCGATTGTATCGTGGAAGAGATGCCATTTCCTATACAGCGTATTCAGACGGACAGAGGGCGTGATTTTGTTTCTGAGAAAGTCCAGAAGCAACTCATGGTTTATCGAATCAAGTTTCGCCCAAACAAGCCTGGCTAACCTCATTTGAATGACAAAGTTGAACGCTCACAGAAAGCAGATAAAAGTGAGTTCTATCCGATTGAAGTGGGGATGGAAAAGCAAGATGTGCCACTAATTGAATGCCATAAGTTAAAAGTAGTTATTTGGAGCTTGATATTACGCTAAGATACTAAAATCGTTAAGTAAATACAAACTAATATTGAGGCTAAGCGACAATGATAAGGAATATGCGTAAAAGACCCTTTAAGACTTCACTTTGGATTGCCTACCTCTCGCCACTTGTACTTATAGTGTTGACTGTGGTTGTACTCATATCACTTAGTATTCGGGATACTTTACATTATCTTGGTGATGGCTATGCGAAAGTATATAGCCAAATTATTTTGAATGTCTCGATAGAGAATAGTTCCGCTTTAGTTACACCAACAAACTGCGAATACCTTCAGCAAGCTTTGCGTTATGAGAGGGAGATCTTCGAAATGCAAATTGTTGCTGACAAAGAGGTTATCTGCTCCTCGCTGGGCCATGTGAATAATAGTCCGATTGTGAATTTAGAGCTACTTGAACAGACCGAGCAGAAAGTAGTGTTTGCAACTGTGCAAAGACCAAACTATCTTTCCGTTGCGGTTATTAATAAACGTGTTCTAAAAGAACAGGAATATTACGCTGTATCGCTGATTGACCTAGACTATTTACGTGCCAACATGGGCTACCGAACTGACACTAGACTTGAATCTGCTGCATTATTTATTGGAACAGATGACGCCCCTCACAACGTGAAGCGAGATGCGGGATGGTTCTCTTACATGGCACAAACTGAAATTCCTGAGCATAGAATACAAGTGATTGCTAGCGGTTTACTTATAAAAGAGAAGGTGTGGTTTTTCTTCTTTGCCGCTATTCCTGGTACCCTAGCGGTATATATCGGTTTCTATTACGTCCGTCTCTATTTCAACAAGCACCAAGGGATTCACAATGAACTGAAGCTAGCGATTCAACGTAAAGAGTTTATTTTACATTATCAGCCTCAAGTGAATGGCCGCAATCGGGAAATATGCGGAGTAGAAGCATTGGTGCGTTGGATACACCCTGAGCGAGGGTTACTTTATCCTGACGTATTCATACCGATATTAGAAGAATTTGGATTAATCGAACAGCTTACTGACGTTGTGGTTGAAAGGGCAGTGAACGACTTCTCATCCTACTCATTTACTCAACCATTTCATCTAGGTATAAATTTTCCACCTGATTACTTCCTATTCACTGAGAAACAACAATACCTAGTTCAAAAGGCAGATTTATTGGGAAAGCAGGGTGTTTTGTTAGGGTTGGAAATAACAGAGAGACAACTGCTAGATGAGCGAGCAAAATCGGCTATTGAACAACTACGCGAATTTGGTCTTGAGGTTCTTATTGATGATTTTGGAACCGGACAAACCTCATTAGCAATGTTAGAAACGACACCAATCGACTACTTAAAAATTGATAAATGTTTTGTTGATACTATTGGTTCCGAGAGTGTGAGTACACCAGTACTGGATGCGATTATCTCCATGGCTCAGGCACTAGATTTGAAATTGATTGCTGAAGGTGTGGAAGAGCAAAGTCAGGCGGACTATCTTATCGCCAAAGGTGTTGTTATTCACCAAGGTTACTTCTACAGCAAACCAGTGGCTTTAGAGGAACTCACGCTTTCGACCCTGTAAATAATTCTGTGTAACTGTCGGGTTACATGTACTCATGTGAGTCGGTCTTCGAACATAATCATAAAGCGGTTTAGAGCTTGTCGCCAGTTTCTAATCGGCATCGTCCACTTCTTGGAAGCATCTCGGATAGCCAGGTAGATCACCTTTCGAGCTGACTCATCCGTTGGGAACAGCTTGCGCTTCTTAATCTCTTTTCTAATAACGCTGTTGAGGGATTCAATGGCGTTAGTCGCGTAGATAGCTCGACGGATATCCTCTGGGTAGTTAAGCAGGGTGTTGAGGTTGTCCCAATACGCCGTCCAAGAGCGACGGATTTGAGGATTTTACTCAGAAGACAAAATTTTTAACCGTTTAGGTAGCCACTCCGTTAGTCAAATTACCCCCAATCAATAGAAAATGTTAATATCGTCACATTAATTGCTGATGCGGCTATAGGTGACTTGGATTTTACCTTTGGTACCCCAAAATTGAATTTTTTCACTTGGTACCCCACCTGATACCCCACCAGCTTAGCCATAAAAACATAAGGTAATAAATACATATGGTTGCAAGCAAAATTCAATGGTTTCCGGGACATATGCATAAAGCACGCAAGGAAATCGAAGAGGTCATTCCTCAAGTTGATGTGATTATCGAAGTGTTAGATGCTCGAATTCCGTTTAGCAGTGAAAATCCATTAATCTCTCATTTACGTGGTGATAAACCTTGTGTCAAAGTGCTCAATAAGCGTGATTTAGCTGACCCAGAAATGACTGAACTTTGGATCGAACATTTTGAAAAAGAGCAGGGTGTAAAAGCGATGGCGATTACGACCGCTAACCCTCAAGAAGTTCATAAGATATTAGAACTGTGTCGTAAGTTAGCCCCACACCGTGAAGAAATTGGCAAAAATATTCGCACCATGATTATGGGCATTCCAAATGTTGGTAAATCGACGATAATCAATACATTAGCTGGGCGAACTATCGCACAAACTGGCAACCAACCTGCCGTGACTCGTCGTCAGCAACGTATTAACTTACAAAACGGTATTGTGCTTTCAGATACTCCTGGAATTTTGTGGCCTAAAGTAGAAAATCCGCACAGCGGCTTTCGCTTAGCCGCTACCGGGGCAGTGAAAGATACCGCAATGGAATATGATGAAGTTGCCTTCTACACTGTCGAATATTTAAGCAAGGAATATCCTGAACGTTTACAAGAACGTTATCAGATAGAAGAATTGCCACAATCAGATGTCGAATGGATGGAAGAGATTGGTCGCAAGCGTGGCGCACTACGCGCTGGTGGGCGTATCGATTTGCATAAAGCTTCTGAAATTCTTTTGCATGAACTTCGCCAAGGTACTCTCGGGCAAATCACATTGGAACGCCCAGAGATGATCACTCAAGAGCTCATCGAAGTGGAAGAACGTGCCGCTCGAGATGCGGAAGAAAAAGCGAAGCGGAAAGAAGAAAGACGTAAACGCTATTTACGTAATAAACGATAGAAAAACAGACAGTATATCAATAGTTTCAATGAGTTAAGGGCAATGTCATATTGCCCTTTTTTCAGCGATTATGCTTCAATACCGGCTAATTTCAGTAATATTGCCTCGAGTTGATCCCAAGGCATTAATTGTGAGTCGATCACTTCCAACCGTGACTCGAACCCTTCCAAACTCATTTCATTAACCGAAACTACACCATTAGCGACATTAAATGCATAGCAGCCTTTGTCTGTGTTCACAACGGCTTTAACTCGCTCTGCCGTTAATGCGCTCAGCATTGAAAATAGCTCATCAAAGTCAAAATGATACTCTGCACCGAATAGCCACCCACAGCTAAAGTAACCTTGTCCTTGATTCTCTTTACGAACGAACGCTTTACCCGGCTCCAATTCAAACTGGGGTTCTAATGCTGCGTGGTGGTGATGGTGAGATTCAATATCAGTCGAGGCGCAGCCGTGAATGCGTTCAATATCAAGCAACTCCAGTGGCAGTTGCCCTTGCTTGACTAACTTACTAAATACCTTAGCTGGTGTTTGATCCGTCACCCAGTCATTAAAAGCGTCAATATCATCACTGGTGCATTGATCGACTTTATTACCAATGACGATATCGGCACTCGCCAGTTGATCATTAAAATTTTGATTTGATGTATATTTTTCATCTGATAGATTTCTTGGGTCAACCAACGCGATTGTGGCTTTTAAATCAACATAGGCTTGATATTGCTGTGAGGTTAATGTCGCAACGACTTGTTTTGGATGTCCCAAGCCTGTCGGCTCGATCAACAACCGGTCGGGTTTTTGTCTAAGAAGCACATTGATGCCAACTGACATAGGAACACCAGCGGTACAACACATACAACCGCCAGGAACTTCTTTAATCATTGCCCCCTGTTCAGACATCATCGCACCATCAATGCCAATTTCTCCAAATTCATTAACCAGCACCGCCCATTTTTCATGGCTAGGTTTATTCTTCAATAGATCTAAAATGGCCGTGGTTTTTCCAACACCAAGAAAACCGGTAATAATATTCGTTGGTACTTTTTTTGTCATATCAGCACTCCTTTTGACGGAGTATATACTGAAATAATGGCAAGGTGCAGCGTTTGAAGAGTATGCGGAGCTAACACGACAAAAGGCGCACTGCAAGAGCGCGCCCTTTACCTCGTTACTCAATCGTGAGTTTGCGAATTGGGAAGGCTATTGATGCAACCCAATCATTTACGAGGAAATAGAATTGAATTTTGATTCCATCCAAATTGTAGGTAAGGCTTTCTTCCTCCGTGTACGATATTGAATCTGCCTTACGCTTTAAATATGGTTCATTTTTGCTAAATCGCAAGTCATCGATCATTATTTTTACCGTTCAGATCTCATTTTTGACAAGTCATTCATCTATATTCCATATATGAAAATCAACATTCCAGCTTTGAAGCTATAGTTGATTACTTTCGAGCGTATAATTCTGCAACCTGAAGATTTCAACAATACCCAAGGCCGATTTTAAATGACCAAAAGAGAGAAATTAAAGCAGTCGCTACTTGCTAGAGTTCCAAAAGATACCATTAATCAATTTCTCTCTAAGGAAAAAACACCATTTTCTGTTCTGTTTCTCTCTCTCATCGTCGGAATACTCGCTGGTATTGTTGGCACCTATTTTGAGGCAGCGGTGCATTTAGTTTCTGAAACACGAACCGAATGGTTAAGAAGTGAAATTGGCAATATTTTACCACTTTGGTTAGCTGCGTTTCTCATTAGTGCTGCACTGGCATTCGTAGGCTATTTTCTTGTTCACCGCTTTGCTCCAGAGGCTGCAGGTTCTGGTATTCCTGAAATTGAAGGGGCAATGGATGGTATGCGCCCGGTACGATGGTGGCGTGTTCTTCCAGTTAAATTTTTCGGTGGTATGGGAGCTCTCGGCTCGGGGATGGTTCTAGGTCGTGAAGGGCCAACCGTGCAGATGGGTGGTGCAATTGGTCGCATGGTCTCCGATATTTTCCGCATCAAGAATGACGACACTCGCCATTCATTGCTGGCTTCAGGTGCTGCGGGAGGTCTAGCTGCCGCTTTCAACGCACCACTTGCTGGTATTATGTTTGTTATTGAAGAAATGCGTCCACAGTTTCGCTATACGCTAATTTCAGTGCGTGCGGTCATTATCTCAGCCGTTGCGGCTAACATCGTATTTCGTATGATCAATGGTCAAGCCGCTGTTATTCATATGCCTCAGTACCAAGCGCCAGAATTAGCAGCATTATGGTTGTTTTTACTTCTAGGTGGACTATTTGGGATATTTGGCGTTCTTTTCAATAAGCTGATTACTCTCTCGCAAGATATGTTCACCAAAATACATAAAAACGATCGCAAACGGTATTTACTTACTGGTTCTTTATTAGGCGGTTGTTTTGGGCTTACATTACTTTATATCCCAGAATTGACCGGGGGCGGTATCGCGTTGATCCCTAATATCACCAACGGTGACTACGGCGCAATGTTACTCCTCTTACTATTCATTGGTCGTATTTTTACTACCTTAATTTGCTTTGGTTCTGGAGCACCTGGAGGTATTTTCGCGCCAATGTTGGCACTTGGAACTCTATTTGGCTACGCATTTGGCTTGATTGCCCAAGGTCTACTGCCTGAACTGTCTATAGACCCAGGTATGTTCGCCATTGCCGGTATGGGAGCGTTGTTTGCAGCCACAGTCCGTGCGCCAATCACAGGTATTTTGCTAGTGATAGAAATGACCAACAATTACTACTTAATTTTACCGTTAATCATCACCAGCCTTGGAGCTGTAATTTTTGCGCAAATGCTCGGTGGACAACCAATCTATAGCCAGTTACTGCACCGAACATTGAAAAACGCGAAATTACAGCAGCAAGATCTGCCACCAAAAGAGTGATAACCGACTTTAAGGATAGAAAGTCATTTGCAACCAAAGCGTTACTAACGTTACAAAACAGTCGCGTTATGTTGCACAACTTAACGATAAACTTAATAATGTCTTAGTTTGTTGTCGTCTAAAACATGGGTCGTTTTAGAACAAATTAAGATATGGAGTTTATCGTTGAATTGGAAAAGGTTAGTCCAGGTACAAAACACCCCACCTTCACAAGCCGCCCTTGCTTTGGGCGTGGTCAGCCTTGGGCAAGCATGGGCATTGTACATTCCACAAATTGGCATAAGCATTCGTCCATACTTGGCAGCTATTGGGGCATTGCTTTTACTGCCTGTATTAGTGAAATATTTTAGTAGTTTTAGAACCTTCATTACGGATATTCGCCACCCGCTATCCGGCAGCTTGATGGCCCCAATGAGTATGACATTACTTATTCTGTGTGACTACCTAGCTCTGATATCGCCACTCATTGCCTATCCTATTTGGTTCTCTGCCCTGTTGCTTCATTTAACAATGATGATACTATTTTTTAGTTTTCAGATAGTTAACTTCAAAATATCCAATATTGTCCCAAGTTGGTTTCTTTACCCCGTTGGGGTAATCAGTAGTTCTTTAGCTGGTACTCAGTTTGGGCATACTTTATTCTCCGAAACATTGGTAACTGTCTGTATTGCTATCTATTTTTTTATGCTACCACTTATCCTTTACCGTCTTTTATTCGCAGGAATGCTGCCTAAGCGGGCACGACCAACGCTCGCCATAATGGCGGCCCCAATCAATCTCACGCTTGCAACCTATTTAGTTAATTTTCCTGCACCAGACCCAATTTTAACCGGAGCACTGGCTGGTATTGCCATCACAATGACTCTACTTATTTATCTTTGCTACATTCGATTGTTAAGACTTAAATTTCAACCATCCATCTCGGCAGTAACATTTCCATCAGTAATCAGCGCGATTGCCATGCATCGCCTAACCACTTTTTTCCAAGCTGAATATCCTCAATGGTATTGGTTACACAGCTTTGGATTTTTTGAACTGAGTATTGCAACCATTCTAGTGGTATGGGTATCCATTGGCTATATTAAGATGTACTGGCCTGAAATTTAGCCTAAAAAATAGCAATTACATATTCTAAAGCTATATTTTCTTATTAATTCAGGGCTGGGTAAGCCTAATTAATGAAACACGATACAGAAGACAATATATCTTAGTTTGTAATAACAAACAAAATAATAAATATTCATGCGTGACAAATTAAAACTCACAGTCAATATATCCTTTGTCAGCTGGCATTAAATTTAAAATCATACAAAGGATATAACAATGAATACAAAAAAGTGGAAATGCGACCTACCCACATTTATCCAGTCTAGAATTGATTATTTTATCAATGATTTGATAAATAACAATAATAATGGCAAACATCTTGTCCTGGGCAAACGTCCTGTTAAAGATGATATTGTATTGCAGAGTAACGACTATTTAAGCCTGGCTGATCACCCATTAATCAAAGCACGGTTAAAGAATGCAATTGATAAAACACATGATAGCATTTTTATGTCTGCTATTTTTCTTCAAGATGAAGAGACTAAACCTTCTCTAGAAACTCTATTTGCCCAATTTATTGGATTTGATAGTTGCTTGTTATCTCAGTCAGGTTGGAATGCTAATATCGGATTATTACAAGCCATATGTGCACCACAAAGTAATGTCTATATTGATTTCTTCGCACATATGTCGATGTGGGAAGGTGCTCGTTACGCGAATGCTAACATTTACCCTTTTATGCATAACAACTGTGAACACTTGGCGAAATTGGTTGCTCGTCATGGCCCTGGACTTATCGTCGTGGACTCCATATACAGTACCATTGGTACCATTGCACCATTAGAAGAGTTAGTTGCAATCGCTAAGCAAAACGATTGTGCCATCTTGGTTGACGAGTCACATTCGCTAGGTACTCATGGAGAACAAGGTTCAGGACTTGTCAGTCAACTTGGGTTAACGAAGGAGGTTGATTTTATTACCGCTAGCCTTGCTAAAACTTTTGCCTATCGAGCGGGAGCAATTTGGGCAAATAATAACGTTAACCTGTGCATACCATTTGTCGGTTACCCTGCTATTTTTAGCTCGACCATATTACCTTACGAACTCGAAGCATTACATGCGACATTAGAAATAATTAAAACTGCCGACTCTAAAAGAGAGCATTTACATCGTTGCGCGCAAAAACTTCGTTCAGGATTAAATGAAATTGGCTTAAAAATCAGGAGTCAATCGCAAATCATTGCACTCGAAACTGGAGATGAAAGAAATACTGAAAAAGTCAGAGATTATTTAGAGAACAATGGAATATTTGGTGCTGTATTTTGTCGTCCAGCAACATCAAAGAATAAGAATATTATTCGATTATCACTAAATAGTGATATAACCGACACGCAAATTGATAGGATATTGACCATTTGTGCATTGGCAAAGGATGAAAATAACTTTCATTTCAAATAAATCCATAATTAAGAAATAAACTAGTTTCAACAAATCTAACCCCAAGAATGCTCTTGGGGTTATTATATCCATCGCCCTAATTTGCTAAGTAATAGATCTTTATCTGCAGGCTTTAATATATGATCATTCATACCTGACGTGCGAATTTTATCAAGTGTTGCTGGGCTAGTATCCCCTGTATATCCGATAATAGGGATATTTTTATATCCATAAAGATTAAATCTATAGGATTACTCTCAAGCATAGCCATTGCATTTTTACCGTCACTGGCTTGCAATACTTCAAATCCTTGCTTTTCTAGTAATAAAGCGGTGAAGCTGCGCAAAGAATGATTATCGTCGACAAGTAGTATGCGTTTTTCATAATCATACCGCTTAGCTGGTATCTGATTTTTGTCCATCATTAACTCTGAGCTTTCAAACATCAACTTATCAATGATTGCAGCACCACCCAGTAGTAACTTGTGCTTTTCAACAGGGTAAATAGTCAAATGGCGATCCATATTTAACGCATAGTGCTGATTTTGATCGTACAAATAACAAATTTTCGCTTCTGTGAAATGCAACTTTGACTCTAGTTTTGTCAGGTACTCTGGAGACTCGTTAAGTATTTCCAAATCTACGATGATTAAATCAAACTCAAACTCGAATTCCTCTTTTTCCAAGGCGTTATCTGGCTCCAGATTATTTAAACGAAACCCAAGATAAAATGACTTTTCACTCAAATATCGGTTCACCATACTGGTTCTTCCAATATACAATAACGTCTTAGACTTCATGAGATCTAGTTTAATATGTGCAACTTTTTCTGAAGTATAACGGGGGAATGTTAAGGTAAATTCAGTCCACTCCCCTAATATCGAGCGACAACTAATACTACCTCCAAAAGCTTTCATTACTTTACGACAAAATGGCAAGCCTAATCCATAACTACCATTTTTACCAAAAGTATAGAAGTCTTTAAAAATATCTTCTAACAAGTGTTCTTCAATACCAATCCCATTATCTTTGAATAAAATAGTATGCTGATCACCTTGATTCTTTAAAGTGATATGGATGCTAAATGAATCACCATTCTGATAATAAAATGCATTTTTTAACAAATTATAAAGGGTGTACTTTAAAAGCGTACTACTGCCCAAAAATTCAAAATCATCAATCACTTCAAGAGTGACCGATTGTTTATCTTCAGCTTTTTTATAAGAAAAACTGTTCAATGCTTCTTCTACCACGATTTGTGCAGAGATCTTTTTAAAAGTAGACGTTGAAACTCTATTTTGATCTATCGAAGTTAACAACAAATCGATCGTATCATTACCTGAACGAATCACTTCATCTGCATCATTCAATAGCTCTCTGATGAGATTCAGATCCTTAGCTGGTAATGGATACACTTCCTGTTTTGATTCATTCGAATTAGGCAAAACAGAACTTAGCACTTCCATTGAAGCTTTTAACGCACTGAGAGGGTTTCTCATTTCATGGGCAATCCCAGCACCAAATGATTTAGCAATGGAAACTTTCGCTTCATGCTCGATTTGATTACGGAAGTAGAACAAATTGCCAAATACGTAAGTAAATAAGAAGATAGGAATGTAAGGCCATTCAACGACCACCGTTGGTTGAACTGGCATTATTTTATACACGGTAAAATAAGCGCACACTAAGGCGATAACGGCTTGTATGAGCATCACTTTAGTTTCATGTACTAACAAAATATGCAAAAAGATTGAGGCCATAAACGACATTGCCCAAATGGTCGACCAATCATTCATTAACATCATATAGCCAAAAAAGAATGGCAGACAAAAACCTATAACGAACAAGTAATGATAAGGCGCATAACGTTGAATATGCTTGGGAAATACATTTCGAAAAGCAATACTTGCAAATAAGATCGAACAAACACCACGCAGAAGAATACTTTCGTAAGGTTGCGGGAATAAATAGGTCCAAACGTAGTAATAAATTGGGAAGCCAACAAACCCCATCCAACCAACGAGGGTCAAATTGGGTTCAGCATATTGGTATATTTTTTTAACAACTTCCATATAACCTTACCAAGTTGGCCTGTCTATTTTCAAAATCATCATCCTCTCTATCTAGCCTATGGATAAGTGACACGTGATTTAGCGATCTCTATTTAGCACTATCTTGTATCAAGATATATTAACTATTGATACAAGATAGTTAATACCACACACATTATGCAACAAGTTTTATCGAGCTACCTGTGTTTCTTGTCACATCAACATCGATGCGCAGCGCAATTTGCTCTTTTAATTCGCTAACATGAGAAATAATACCTATCGTGCGACCGCCTTGTTGTAAATCGACGAGTGTTTGGATCGCTAGATCCAACGATTCGGGATCCAAACTGCCAAAGCCTTCATCGATAAATAACGTATCCAGTTTGATACCACCGCTGTACGACTGAACCACATCAGATAAACCAAGCGCTAAACATAATGCAGCCATAAATGATTCACCTCCTGACAACGTGGCAACATCACGCCATTTCCCTGTGTAGCCATCTTCGACCATTAAATCGAGCCCAGAGCCTGCATTACCTTTGGCTCTTTCTTCTTTGCGCTTCAATAGATAGCGCCCTTTACTCATGATCTGCAGCCTCATTGAGGCTTGGATGAGCACATCATCTAACAACACACCAAGAACAAACCGATGCAAACTAACTTTAGCACCCGTTTTGCCATTAGCGATATCACTTAAGGTACCAACCACTTGATATGACTTTTCTAGTGCCTCGTTTTTCGCGTACAAAATAGCGATTCTTTCTTTGACACCTTGGTAACTGTCCATTTTTGAACGTAATTCAGCTAACGTGTTGAATGCCATTTGCTGCTGTTGTACAGCTTGCTCAACAACCAAGGTATAATCTTCTACATTAGGCTGGTTTTTATCTCGCAACTCATTGGCTAAGGCTTGTAGTTGCCCTTTGAACGTTGCACTCGCATCATCAAATTCTCTGATGCGACGATCAAGTTGCTCAAGCTGCGCAGGTGCTAAACGAGCTTGTAAGTAATGTGCTTCATGATCAAAACTGCTGTCCTCAAGAGCGAGCAGCCACTCCGACTGAGCCTTACTCAGTGATTGTTGGCATTTTTGTCGTTGTTCAGCAGCACTACTCTGCGCCGACTCCGTACCAGAAAATTGTGCGCTAGCTTGAGTGTAATTTTCTTTAGTTTCAACATCTAAGCGGTGTAGATTTTCTAATTGCAGCTCGGACTGCAACACAACACCATCTAAATATGACTTATCAAGGTATTGTTGAGGAATGCTTTGGTTACAGCTATCGACTTCAGTTTGCTCTTTCGCTACCGCGATCTTAGCGCCTTCCACTTTCTGCTGTTGTTCATCAAAATTCTGTTTCGCTTTTATCTGTTGCTGCTCGAGCGCATTGATGTGCTGTGCTAATTGGTCTGGATTGAGCTGCTCAAGTTGAATAATTTGCTGCTGTAATTGGTTCTGATATTGCAGCAATTGCTCTAAACTTTGTTCCTTCACCGTTAATTGTGCCACAAACCCTTGCTGCTGCTGCTCTAGCAAAGCCACTTGCGTTTCACTGTGCTGCTGACGTTTAAGGATTGCTTGCTCATTAATCAGTTGCTGTTGTTGAGCTTCTCTTGCTTGTTGAACTTGATCTTTAGTCACCGTATCTTCGGAAAAACTGGCGAGATGAGGATGCTCGCAACTGCCACACACAGGACAAGCATCTCCTTGTTCTAGATTACGAGCCAATTCCGCAGCTTGATTAGTATGCCAAATCATCTCCAGCCTATCGGCATGCCTTTTCGCTTGTTGTGTCATTTGTTGCGCTTGTTCAACTTGTAACAAGATTTGCTTTAGCTGCGCATTTTCAGCACTCAGCTTTTGTGTTGTTTGTTCTATTTTGTGGTGAACATCAATCAATACATTGATATTGCTAAGCTCTAAACGCTTGGTGCTTAACTCTGCCAATTGTTGACCAACATGCTCTAGCTCTTTGCGTTTATCAACTATTTGTTGCTCAAACTGAGTGAGCGCAGCTTGCAGGTTATGCTTATTTTGGGTCGCAATATCAACATCGCGCAGCGCTCTCTGTAATGCTTGCTGATGACTATCGCGTTCAATTAGCTTTGTTTTGATCACATTCAAGTCGTATATTTTCTTTGTCAGACTTGGGATGACTTTTATTTGTTCGGTGACACGTTGTTGCTCTGTTTTCGCTTCAAGCAAATACTGCTTTGCCGCTGAAAACGCTTTTTCTTTTTCGATCAATACACCATTGGCTTCTTCCAATTGGCGCTGAGAAGCAAGAAAAGTGTTGTAGAGCGAGTCTAGGTGAGTCGCTTTCAACGCATTTTGGCGCTGCAATCGTAACCTATCTATCTCCTCTGTTTGCGAAAGATGAACCGCTTGCTGCTCTAGCAATGTATGCTGCACCTGAAATTGTTGTGCTAAAGCTTGAGCACTTTTTTGCTCGGCTCTGACGGCCTCAAGTGCTTTTTGACTGTTTTGGTAGGCCAGCTGAGCGCTTTCTAATTCAGGCTTGAGCGATTCAATACTCTCTTGCAGTTGCTGTTCGCTATCCACATTAGCAACGTCCAGAGCACCTTTGATTTGGTTATCAAATTCTTCTTTCTCTTTACGAATACCTGCTGCTTTATCAAAAAGCGCACGCTCAATTTGGCTGTAAATATGGGTTTGGAATAATTGACCGAAAATTTGCTCACGTTCTTTAGAATTTGCCGTCAATAGTTCGCGAAATTTTCCTTGTGGAATAACCATCACTTGTCGAAACTGTTTAACATCCAAGCCAATCAGATCGACCATTGCTTTAGCCACCGGATTCGGGCGATTGGCCAGCAGTTTTAGCTCATCATCAACCAGTTCGTATAACGAGGCAGCATGTGCTTTTTTCGTTGTACCTTCACCGCGCTTTTTGGGCACCTCTTGGTCAGGAGAACGCACCACTTGGAAAGTTCGACCACCCAATTCAAAGCGATAAATAATTTCGGTAAAAGTATGAGGGTCAGCATAGTCACAACGCATCTGGTCACCCGTACGTTCACTGCCCGTCGTTTCGCCGTATAACGCATAGCAAATAGCGTCCAGCAACGAGCTCTTTCCTGCCCCGGTAGGCCCATTGATCAGAAATAATGGAGATGCTCCCAAAACGGTAAAATCAACGATTTCTTGTTTAGCAAAAGGGCCGAAAGCCTGCAAAGTCAACTTCAATGGACGCATTACCGTTCAACTCCTGGTTTTAACGCTTGGATAACCTCAACCACAGCTTGTTCTTGAGCAGGTGTCAATGCCTCTTGTTTCGCTTCTAAAAAGAAATCTCGAAACATATCAACTTCACCACGTGCAAGACGAGCACGCCCCATCTCCTGATCCACACCAATCAGCATACCCGGTTTTTCAAGATGCAATACATTGGGGTATGACTTACGAAGTTTCTCCATAGGGTCAAGTATCGCGTGTTTATCCGTTAAACGAACCAATACATAATCATGGCTGTTTGGATCGGTCTTACCCTGTTCAATCACCTCATCCAGTTCGCCTTCAATAATTCGCATACTATGAGGAGCACTCAGCGGGACGTGGGTTGCACTTACAAAACCGTTGCTATCCAATTCAACCAGTGTTGCACCTTTCTTTTGGTGTTGCTCGGAAAAACTGTATTTCATCAACGAGCCAGAATAACGAATGTACTCTTCACCTTTTTTCTGTGGCTGATGTAAATGTCCAAGAGCAACATAATCAAATGGCGTGAAATGTTCATGGCTGACGCGATCCGAACCACCAATTGATAAAGGACGTTCAGATTCAGACTCGATTGCTCCGTCGACGAAGCAATGACTGATCAAAACATGGCGTTGTGTTGTGTCCCATTGTTCGGTGATTTGTGTAGCAAGATATTGATGGGCTTCGTTGTGATCAGCCACTGACACTGAAAAATGGTGACGAACCGATTCGGGGTCGTTATACGGTATTCCGTAAAAAGCGACTTCGCCTGACAATGGTGTTCGCAACACCACAGGGTGCATCATCTGCTCAAAATTACTGATGATGTGCAGGCCGGAATGTTGCATCTGTTTGGCCGCAAAACCAAGCCGTTTCGCACCGTCATGGTTGCCAGGGATGAGAATCATCGGGATACTTAAGTCATGACATACACGCGTCACCACGTCATCTAACAATTCAATAGCAGAGGTTGGCGGCACAGAACGATCATAGATATCCCCCGCCACGACCAAAGCATCGACCGGGTTATCTTGTAAGTACGTAATCAATTGGTTGAGTACGTCTCGTTGATCGTCTAATAGAGACACATTATGGAATTGTCGGCCGAGATGCCAGTCAGAGGTGTGAAGAAACTTCATTCCAACCCTAAAATACAATGATACGCGTCGCTCTATGATACCCGATTAGCAAAGAAATGCGATCTAACAGCTCTCAAAACTTGTCCGCTAGAGGCATTGTTTGTCGTTACGCAGATCGCACCTTCAATTTTCGAGGTATTAATTCAATGCCCGCTTGATAACGCTTTGCTGAAGCGTTTAATGCAAGGGCTAATGCGCTGTCTGCAATGAGTTCAAATTGCTGTGGCAATGAGTTAATTTTGAACGGTAGAAAATCAAGTAATCGATTGTCACCAAAAGTAGACAACTTAACTTTATTGACCAATTGAGGTTGCTCGAGTAACACATCGAGGATTCCCTCTAACAAAGTATAAGAGGTCGCAACAATGGCATCTGGCATTTGATCGTTCTCTAGCCAATTCAATACCACTTTTTTGCCTTCTTCACGGTTAAAGTGTTCGCCATAACCCACAATGCTTGCAATATTTTGGCTACGTAGCGCCGACTCAAAGCCTAATTGACGTTCTTGAGAAATATTAAGTTCTGGCAATGCGCCAACCAGTCCTACGGTTTTTATCTCTTGGTTAAGTAAAGAATGGGTCAATTCATAAGCAGCGCTAAAATCTTCGCTGATAACACAAGCAAAAAATTCATCATCTAACGGGCGGTCAATTGCAATAACTGGCGTACCTGCATTTTGTAATTTTTGATAAAAATCACTAGCATTAGGAATTGCGCTAGCAACAAAAAGCGCCTCAATTCGACGAGAAACTAAAGCATCCGCAACCGACATTTCAGTTTGAACGTCATCATCAGAACAGGCGATCAAAATTTGGTAGCCCGCCTGGCGAGAGTTTTGCTCAAGCAATTTAGCTAAACGAGCGTAACTGGTGTTTTCGAGATCAGGAATAATCAACCCAAACGATCGGCTATTGCCAGCTCTTAATGCAGAGGCAGCATGATCTGGGCGATAGTTATGAGCATTGACCACGTCCATCACTTTTTGCTGTGTTTTTTCACTAATTCGATACTTCTGAGCTTTGCCATTAATTACATAACTGGCCGTGGTTTTAGAAACACCAGCCAACTTGGCTATTTCATCTAGTGTCATATCAACTACTCTTGTTCTGTGCGTCGGATCATAGAAATAATCATTTGATCTCTGATGAGGTTGAATTATACGCTGAATCGATTCAGTATAAAAGCTGAAAGGATTCAGCAAAACGAAGAAATGATAAGCCACACGACATTTAGTGCTCATTTCAATCAGCAGCACCATTTTTGATTATAAATGCGTTTGCTGAATTTTTTTGGACTGAAAGCTGAATCGATTCAGCTTGATGAAATACGATTATTAAACTATTACTGATTTTATTTCTATTAGTGATAACGAATAAGCCGCAAGGCAACAAGGGGCCAACATGCTGCAACTCACCTCAAATAATATTAAATTGAGCCAATCGCAAGCCAATAAACAAGATGCGATTCGAGCTATCGCTGCCGATCTTGCTGAAAAAGGACTGGTCGATTCTGGCTATGTTGAAGGAATGCTCAACCGCGAAGCACAGAATTCTACGTTCCTTGGCAATGGTATCGCTATTCCACACGGAACGACTGACACACGTTCATTGGTTAAACAGACGGGTGTGGCTGTTCATCATTTTCCTTCAGGTGTTGATTGGGGAGATGGTAATACGGTTTATGTTGCTATCGGTATCGCAGCAAAATCAGACGAACATTTAGGTATTCTTAAACAACTTACCAAAGTGCTTTCAGCCGATGGCGTGGAAGAAAAACTAAAGCAAGCAAGAACCGAAAACGACGTTATCGCTTTACTTAATGGTGAAGTTCAATTTGAGACTGATTTTGATGCATCTCTTATTCAACTACTTTTCCCTGCCAGTGATATGGTGCAACTGAGCGCAGTTGCTGGTGGCTTGCTGCGCAACACCGGTTGCGCTGAAAATGACTTTGTTGCGGAACTGGTGACTAAAGAACCGACACATTTAGGCAAAGGTTTATGGCTAGTCAGCAGTGATAAGTCCGTGAAACGTACGGCGATGGCTTTTGTCTCCACTGCTAATGCTTGCGAATACAACCAAATTCCAGTTAAAGCATTGATTGCACTTGCGGCATGCAATAGTGCTCACCAAAATATACTGAGTAAAATTTCACAACTGATCTTCCAACAACAGCAAGATACTTTACTCAATGCAACGACTGAGCAACTTTTAGCGTTCTTCAACAATGAAGAAACAGCCACTGCTGAAGAAAGCAACTCTGGAAATGTAGCGGTATTCAAAATTAAGAATGCTCACGGTCTGCATGCCCGCCCTGGTGCAATGTTGGTTGCAGAAGCGAAAAAATTTGAGTCGGCAATTAAGGTCTCCAATCTTGATGGTGACGGTAAAGTTGTGAACGCAAAAAGTTTGATGAAAGTGATTGCGCTTGGTGTCAAGCATGGCCATCAACTTCAATTCTCAGCAGAAGGTCCAGACGCGGCTCTGGCTTTAGAATCCATCGGTAAAGCGATTGCTTCTGGCTTAGGCGAAGGTTGAGGGCATAATTATGACCAATAAGGTTGTCACTATCACCCTCAACCCAGCACTTGATTTAACGGGTAGTCTTAACACACTCAATATCGGCTCTGTTAGCTTGGTTGAGCAAGGTTCACTTCATGCCGCAGGTAAAGGCGTAAACGTTGCAAAAGTACTGAGTGATTTAGGTGCTCAAGTGACCGTCACGGGCTTTCTTGGCTGTGATAATCAAGAAATGTTCTGTCAGTTATTTGAAGAAATAGGCGCAAAAGATGAGTTTGTCCGTGTTGATGGTTCAACTCGAATCAACGTTAAATTGGTAGAAGCCTCCGGTGAAGTGAGTGATATCAATTTCCCTGGTGTTGCTGTCACACCAGTTGCTATTGAACAGTTTGAACGAACACTACTAAGACTTGCCGAGGATCATGATTTCTTTGTGTTAGCGGGTAGTTTACCACAAGGCATCTCACCTGCGCTTTGTGCATCATGGATTGAAAAACTGCACTCTATGGGTAAAAAAGTGCTGTTTGATAGCAGCCGTGACGCCCTCAAAGCAGGCCTAGATGCACATCCTTGGCTTATCAAACCGAATGATGAAGAGTTGTCTCAATTTGTCGGACGAGATCTTCACTCACCAGAACAATGTCAACAGGCTGCCGCGCAACTCGCTGAGAAAGGTATCGACAATATTGTGGTTTCCATGGGCGCTAATGGTGTGATGTGGCTCAATCAAAACCAATGGCTACATGCGAAACCACCCCGTATGCAAGTGGTCAGCACGGTTGGTGCGGGAGATACACTCGTGGCCGGACTTTGCTGGGGACACATGCAAAAAATGGAAAAAACTGAGCTACTGACGTTCGCGACAGCCCTTTCAGCACTGGCTGTTACTCAAGTGGGCGTTGGTATCTCAAACCCTAAACAATTAGAAACCCTACAACAACAAATCCAATTACAACCCGTTAGTCACCGTGCTAACCAATAAGGACAGAAGGTCGTAACTATGAATATTGCCATTATCACTGCATGCCCTAGTGGCGTCGCCAACAGCATTATCGCTGCCGGATTGCTTGAACAAGCAGCAAAATCCCTTAATTGGACGGCTAACGTTGAATGTCATTCAAGTGTCATTCAAGGTAATACGCTCTCCGATAGTGACATTACTAACGCAGATGTCATTATTATTGCGGCAAACACACCGCTAGATACTACTCGCTTTATCGGTAAGAAAGTGTATCAAAGTGAGATTTCCGCTTGTACCGCAGACCCTAGTGCTTTTTTGAACAAAGCGGTAAATGAAGCGACAGAACTAACCGAGCAAGCTGCTACCACTTTAGCGGCCTCTGTTGCGACAAATACAGCAACCGATACAGCTAAGAAGATTGTTGCCATTACCGCTTGCCCAACGGGTGTCGCTCATACGTTTATGGCCGCCGAAGCTTTGGAAGAACACGGTAAGCGCCTTGGACATCAGATTAAAGTAGAAACTCGTGGCTCTGTGGGTGCAAAAAATCAATTAACAGCGCAAGAAATTGCTGATGCAGATCTGGTTATCATTGCCGCAGACATTGAAGTGCCACTTGAGCGCTTTAATGGCAAAAAATTGTACAAAACCAGCACAGGCCTTGCACTGAAGAAAACCGAGCAAGAAATAACTAATGCCTTTAATCAAGCAGCTATTTACACGCAGTCTTCATCAGCCAATAGCAACCAAACTGAAGAGAAAAAAGGCGTTTATAAACATTTGATGACCGGTGTTTCACATATGCTTCCAGTCGTGGTCGCTGGTGGTTTGATCATCGCTCTATCTTTTGTTTTCGGTATAGAAGCCTTTAAAGAAGAAGGCACATTGGCCGCAGCGTTAATGACTATTGGTGGTGGCTCTGCGTTTGCATTGATGATCCCTGTACTTGCGGGTTTCATTGCGTTTTCGATTGCAGATCGCCCTGGCCTTGCTCCTGGTTTGATTGGCGGTATGCTGGCAAGCTCTACCGGCGCTGGTTTTCTTGGTGGCATTGCGGCCGGTTTTATTGCCGGTTACTCAGCCAAATTTATTGCTGATAAAGTCTCATTACCTCAATCAATGGAAGCATTGAAACCAATTCTAATCATTCCATTTATTGCGACTTTGATTACTGGCTTGGTAATGATTTACGTCGTCGGTGGTCCTGTAGCTGGTATCATGACAGCAATGACAGAGTTCCTGAACAACATGGGTTCTGCTAACGCGGTCTTACTCGGTGTTATTCTTGGTGCGATGATGTGTTTCGACCTCGGTGGCCCAATCAACAAAGCGGCTTACACTTTTGGTGTTGGTCTATTGGCTTCACAAACTTACGCCCCGATGGCTGCCATCATGGCCGCAGGTATGGTGCCTGCATTGGGTATGGGTTTAGCAACCTTCCTAGCGAAAGATAAATTTGAAGCGGGTGAACGTGAAGCGGGTAAAGCCTCATTTGTTCTTGGCTTATGCTTTATCTCTGAAGGTGCTATCCCATTTGCAGCTAAGGACCCAATGCGAGTCATCCCTGCATGTATGGCGGGTGGGGCATTAACAGGTGCGCTGTCTATGCTGTTTGGTGCTAAATTGATGGCTCCACATGGCGGTCTGTTTGTGCTACTAATCCCAAATGCAATCACACCAGTATTGATGTACCTAGTTGCCATTGCAGCAGGTACAGCAGTGACAGGCTTTGGTTACGCTTTCTTGAAAAACCGTGCTAAAGCGGATGATAAGTCGGCGGCAACCGCTTAAAAACAATAAAATTTAAACCTGTGAGCAGCATGCTGCTCACTTCTTTTTTCTTAGTCCCCCTCAACTAACTTGCCAGTGAATTGCTCCTTTCACTGGCTTTTTTATATCTGTAACTCACTTTCATTACGTAATAAAAAAACCAGCAACAGAGTGCTGGTCTATTTAATGCGTTAATAAGACAGAAAATAAGTCGTTACTTATGCTTGTCCTGGACGTATTTACGGCTTACATCAACAACGGCAACATCCTTAAAGAAGCTGCGTCCCAATAACAACGGAAATGTTAAGTGAGTGCGGTCGGCCAATGTAAATTCCGTTCTCTCTTTAAGATCACCGATTTCTATCCATGCCACTACTACGGCACGCTGTTGTGTACCTTCAGCACTAGATTGACGAATATTCACCCAACGCTCAACTGGTAAGCTGATCTCGTCACTTTTAACATTATCATGCTCAATTCTGAACTTAACCCAATCTTTCCCGTCGCGCTCAAAGTTAACAACATCAACCGCACTGATTGAAGAAGTCGTCGCCCCTGTATCAACACGCGCTCTGAAATTTTCGTTTAAGCCAGGGACATACACCCACTCTTTTTCACCCAGAATCAACTTGCCATCTGACGTTTTTTTCGCCTTGAGGACAATCGCTGGTTTTTCGACCGGCTTTTCAGCCGGTTTCGTTTGCTGTTCAGTTTCTGGTTTGGGTTGTTCAACTTTAGGTTTTTGCTCCGGTTCAACGGGTATTTGGCTAGTAGTACTACACGCCATTAAACTGCCACTGAGCATTAAAGGAACAATAACTTTCCATTGCTGTTTCATTCATTCACCTAATCAAACTGATAAAAATTTAAGAGATGTTTACTATCGCTTCTGCTACATAAGGAATGTGTTTTTCAGATAGACCTGCAATATTAATTCGACCATCCCCCACCCCATAAATACCATATTGCTCACGTAGCTGAGTCATCTGGTCTACAGTAAAGCCTAGCACAGTAAACATGCCCTTGTGACTTTCGATAAAGTCGAATTGTGAAGTATTATGTTGATTTCTCAATTGATTACACAAGGTTTTACGCAGGTTTAACAAACGCTGCTGCATTTCACTTAACTCTTGCTTCCAAATTGCAGTTAACTCTTGATTTTGCAAAATCGTTTTCACCAATGCTGCGCCATGGTCTGGTGGCATGGTGTACGTGGAACGCGCTAGCGTCAGAAGTTTGCCTTTTGCATTCGCCACATCTTGCGCATTTTTACCCACAACAATGGCCGCTCCCGTCCGTTCACGATACAAGCCAAAGTTTTTCGAACATGAAGTAGTAATCAACATTTCTTCTATGTTATCAGCCATATAGCGAAGACCTTGAGCATCTTCTTCTAAACCATCGCCAAAACCTTGGTATGCAATATCAACAAACGGAATAAATCCGTTCTTTTGCGCAAGCTTAGTAATTTCTTGCCATGCAGCAAAATCGATATCAGCACCTGTTGGGTTATGGCAACAACCATGTAAAAGCACCACATCTTTTGGCCCTGCTTGTGCTAAATCTTCAAGCATACGTGCGGTATCTACTTGTTTAGTATCACGGCTGAAGTAAGCATAGTATCTCACTTTCAGGCCAGCGGCTTCCATTACAGGTTTGTGGTTCACATAACTAGGATCGGTGATCCATATTGTAGTTTCAGGCTGAGCAATACGCATGAGATCGCCAAGCATTCTCAGCGCACCGCTGGCTCCAGGAGTTTGAATTGCAGCTACGCGATCCATCGCCGATGTTCCTGAAAGCAGCAAATTAACCATGCTTTGGTTAAATTCTTCGCAGCCAGCAAGTCCAACATAAGCTTTGGTGGTTTGTGTAGCGACAACAATGTCTTGCGCCTTAGCGATTGAACGCATGATTGGCGTTTCACCTTGGCTATTGCGATAAACGCCAATGCCTAGGTCAACCTTTTCAGCGCGAGGATCGTTACGATATGCAACGGATAATGAAAGTATTGGATCAAGTGTTGGTGTTGGTAAGTGTGAAAACATGAAAGTCACAACCCTTTGAAATTCAAGCAATGACCTTCACGTTAACACTAGATACAGAATTTTTACAGTCTAAATTGGTGGATTATTTGATTGGAACTACCACGCCATTCCAAGCTTGGATCGGCTTTATCTTGTTCAAATTTACCATCGACTAATACATCAATATATTCAATGACTTGCTGCTGTTCATTACTGAGTTCATTTAACGTGTAGCCGGTCCATAGCCAGATATCTTTACCCTGACATTCAGCTTTAACTCGCTTAACCAAGTGTAATATGGAAGCGACATTTTGTGGATGCAGTGGGTCTCCGCCAGACAATGACAACCCGCGACGTTTAATGCGAGTATCGTTGAGATCAGCAATGATTTGATCTTCTAATGCCGCACAATAAGTATGACCAGATCGCAAAGACCACGTTCCTTGGTTATAACACCCCTTACATTGATGTTCACACCCAGAGACAAACAGCGTGCAGCGTGTCCCTGGGCCATTGACTACGTCAATCGGGTGATATTGATGATAATGCATTGAAATCTCACTGACCCAGTATTACAGATGCTTCACGCGTCGTTTAACTTCTTCTTGCTTACCGAAGTTAAATGGGCGTGCATCTGGGCTACCCAAGTAACCGCACACTCGACGAGTCACCGATACTTTAGAGGAATCATGGTTACCACATTTAGGGCAAGTGAAACCTTTGCTTGTACATTCAAACTCACCGGTATAACCACATTCATAGCATTCATCGATAGGCGTATTTGTACCGTAATAAGGCACGCGGCTATAGCTGTAATCCCACACATTTTCCAACGCTTCCACGTTTCTCTGCATGTTCGGAAACTCGCCATAACAGATAAATCCACCACTAGAAATGTCTGGGTAAGGCATCTCAAAGTCAATTTTATCGTACGGGTTTACTTTCTTCTGAACATCTAAGTGGAAGCTGTTGGTGTAATAGCCTTTGTCTGTGACCCCTTCAATAACACCAAACTCTTTAGCATCAATACGGCAGAAACGGCTACAAAGGTTTTCACTAGGCGTGCCGTACAAGCTAAATGCATAACCGGTTTCTTCAGTCCACAACTCTACGGCATCTTTTAAGTGTTTAATGATATTTAACGCCTGCTCGCGCAATTCACTATCGTCATACACATGCTTCTGCTGACCAAACAATGCGGTGATAGTTTCATGAACACCGATATAACCTAGTGAGATTGAAGCGCGACCATTTTTGAAAATATCCGCAATAGAATCATCAGCTTTCAAGCGCACACCACACGCCCCTTCCATATATAGGATTGGCGCAACTCGTGCTTTCACTTTTTCAAGACGGCTAATACGCGTTTCAAGTGCACGACGAGCAAGTTTTAGTTTTTCATCCAACAATGCGTAGAATTTGGTCACATCGCCACCCGCTTTTAGCGCGATACGTGGTAAGTTCATGCTAACCACGCCTAAGTTGTTGCGCCCTTCGTGGAGTAACTCACCATTTTCTTCGTAAGTATTCAAGAAACTGCGACAACCCATTGGGGTTTTGAATGAACCTGTCACTTCAACCACTTTATCGTAGTTCAAAATATCTGGGTACATACGCTTAGTCGCGCACTCTAGAGCTAATTGTTTGATGTCGTAATTTGGATCTTCCGCTTTGTGGTTTAAGCCGTCTTTGATAGCAAAGACCAATTTAGGGAACACTGCGGTTTTGCGATTTTTGCCTAAACCCGCAATGCGATTTTTAAGAATCGATTGCTGGATCAGTTTTGATGCCCAGCTCGTCCCTAAACCAAAACCGAAAGTAACAAACGGTGTTTGCCCGTTCGCGGTATGTAGTGTATTGACTTCGTACTCAAGGGATTGGAATGCGTCGTAACACTCTTTTTCAGTACGTGAAATAGCAAAATCTTCAGGATTATGGATATCCCACTCTTTGGCGATTTCTAAATGTTTTTCGTAACTGGTGATCACATACGGTTCAAGCACTTCATCAATACGGTTGATGGTCGTGCCACCATAAATGTGACTTGCCACTTGAGCAATAATTTGCGCAGTCACCGCCGTTGCCGTCGAAATCGATTTTGGGGTGTCAATTTCTGCATTACCCATTTTAAAGCCGTGGGTTAGCATCCCTTTTAAATCGATCAGCATGCAGTTGAACATTGGGAAAAATGGTGCGTAATCAAGATCGTGATAGTGAATATCGCCTTCGTCATGAGCCTGCACTATATCACGAGGTAAAATGCGCGTTTTGGCGTAGTGCTTAGCCACAATGCCCGCTAATAAGTCACGTTGCGTTGGGATCACTTTACCGTCTTTGTTGGCATTCTCATTGAGCAAATCTGCGTTGCTTTCTTCAATCAAGCCTTCAATTTCTTGTGTTAAAGCACTCTGTTTTTCACGTGCGATATCACGATCATGGCGGTATTCAATGTATGAACGAGCTAATGCTTTATAAGGACCTTGCATTAGCTCGTTCTCTACCAGAGTCTGAATTTCAGCGATATGGACTTCATCGTAATCTTTGAGCTTTATTTCAACCGCTAGAGCAACATTTAACGCATAAATAGCAATCTCTTTGTCGATATGCTCGGCAGCACTTTCAACAGCAGATTGAATGCGATCACGGTTGAACGGGGCTCTCGATCCGTCACGTTTGATTACGATAGGTTTCACCATTTCTCCTTACCCCGAGCATACCCACAGACTTATCCACAAATACACTATATAGAGCAGTTTATTATCCGACTGACACAATATGTTGTGGCGTATTTAACGAGAACGACTAGTCCAGCGTATTGATTTAGATCAACAAATAACGAGCATCGAACAAGATCAATTCGATCTTAGAGCGTTACTTCTCACTTACAAAAGAAACGATGAAAATTGCAATTTTGCTTGATTTTTTTCTTGAATTTTCACAAAACCTGCTAGGCTAAAGGCTTAGATGAGGCAGACAAAATATTCGTATGAAAAAATCAAAAATTCGACCTGTTTTAACGGCAGGAATACTTTTTACGATCTCTTTTTGTGGATGGGCACAAAGTCTCAAATTAGCAACATGGAATATTGAATGGTTGTCGCTGACGCCGTCGACAAACATTGCCGAGTCACAACGAAGTGAACAAGATTTCTCCGCTCTACAGCACCATTTTACGAATTTCCCACCCGATGTGTTGGCATTTCAGGAAGTCGATAGCCGAGAGGCAATACAGCGCATAGTGGGGATGGAATATAATGTGCTCATATCTGATCGATCAAGCAAAGGCAACCGCCGTTATCAATTTAACGACCAAAATCAATACACCGGCTTTGCTGTACGGCAAGGCATTGCTTTTGCTGATCCTGACGATCTCAATCTCACGCCAAACAACAAGCATAAACTTCGCTTCGCGAGCTATGTGGTGCTTTACCCAAATACCCCACAACAAATTCATTTGCTATCGGTGCACCTCAAAGCTGGCTGTAGCGGGAAATTTCGAGCGAGTTCTACCAGCTGCAAAACCTTAAAAGCACAAGGTCTGGCACTCAACCAATGGCTATTAGAAAAAGAGCGGTTGAATCAAGCCTATGCCATCCTCGGTGATTTCAATCATAACTTGGCCTACCCCAACGACTGGTTATGGCAGGTAATAACAGATGGAGCAGTCCAACCTCCGCAACTAGCGACTCAAGATACTGCCGCTGTTTGCAAGGTACGTTCTAACAAAAACCCACAGCGAACTCATCAGTTTCGCTCTCTGATTGATCATGTGATTGTCAGTCACTCATTAAAGGCATCGCAAACCCAACAGATCACTTACCCGAGTGCCCAAATTCTCAAATACCGCTTGAGTGACCACTGCCCAATAACCAGTGTAATCAATTATTAAGCTAAAAAATGCCGCCTCACTATTGAGCAAGGCGGCAGACGACTTGATTACGCATTCCATGCTAATGGGGGCAAAAACGCTTTTTCATCACTACATAGTACAGAACTGGAATTACCAGCAAGGTCAGCACCGTTGAGACAAATATACCAAAGATAAGGCTGATGGCTAGCCCATTAAAAATGGGATCGTCAAGGATGAATACCGCACCTATCATTGCCGCTAGCGCAGTCAGCATGATCGGCTTTGCTCGCACCGCGGCTGATTGAATCACCGCTTCTGAAAATTCCATTCCGGCTTCCACCTGTTGGTTTATAAAGTCCACCAGCAAAATCGAATTTCGCACAATAATTCCTGCCAATGCGATCATCCCAATCATGGACGTGGCGGTAAACTGCGCGCCTAAAATGGCATGCCCAGGCATCACACCAATAATGGTCAGTGGGATTGGCGCCATAATAATCAAAGGCACAAGGTAAGATTTAAATTGAGCGACCACCAATAAGTAGATCAAAATCATTCCTACACCGTAGGCGATCCCCATGTCGCGGAACGTTTCATAAGTAATGGTCCATTCCCCATCCCAGAAAATTTCTACGCCATTTAAACCCGTTGGTTGATGAATATAGTACTGCTCTACAGGTAGCCCCAATTCATCCATGTTAAGTGCCATTTCAAACATGCCATACAGTGGGCTGTCAGTTTCACCGGTCATATCAGCAACAACCATCACCATCGGTAACAGATTTTTATGCACAATATAGTCATCCATTTGCGTTTGGCGCACTACTACCAAATCAGATAATGGATATGCACTCCCCGTCAAACTTCCAACTTTCATGTTCAGCACTTGCTCTAAGCGAACTTTTGCGGTTTCAGTCGCTTGAATTTGAACAGGAATGGGGTATTTACTGTGCTCACTGTGCAAGTAAGTGACAGGCTTTCCACCCACAGCTGTTGCCAATGCATCAACAATCGATGCATAAGGTACTTGATAGTGAGAAGCTTTGCTGCGATCAATCACCACTTGCCATTTTTGATGAATTTCAGGCAAGTACATATCGACATCAACAATGTCTGGTGTTGAACGAAAAATATCTCTTAATTGTCGCGCAGCTTGCGCTCTGATTTCAGGTGTTGGTCCATATACTTCAGCCAAGATAGGCGACCAAACGGGTGGCCCAGGTGGTACTTCGACTACTTTTACCTTACCGCCAAATCGCTGAGCAACTTCATTAAGTAATGGGCGAACTTCGCTTGCAATGGTGTGACTGTCTTTATCTCGCTCTTTACGCCCAAGCAGGTTAACTTGAATATCACCTTGGTGGGCTTGGTTTCGCATAAAATAGTGACGAACAAGACCATTAAAGTTAATTGGTGCTGCCGTACCTACATAAATTTGGTAGCCACTCACCTCTGGAACATTATTAAGCACTGCACCTAATTCAAACAACACTCGTTGCGTTTTTTCAAGCGATGCCCCCTCTGGCATATCAAGTACCACTTGAAACTCAGATTTATTATCAAAAGGCAGCATTTTTAATACCACGGCTTTGGTCACCGGCAATAAGATTGACCCAGCGATAAGAGCAAACACCCCCATCAGCAACAACCAGCGATTACGCCCCTGCGTTGATGAAGTCACAAAAGGGTTCATAATTCGATGGAAAATACCACTTGCCGCTTTACCTTCTGGATGATGTGGCGCAGATTTAAGAAACTTCCCCGCAAGCCATGGTGAAAGCACAAACGCAACCGCTAGAGAGATCAACATCCCCATCGATGCGTTGATCGGAATCGGGCTCATATATGGTCCCATTAACCCAGAAACAAAGGCCATTGGTAAAAGCGCGGCAATTACGGTTAGCGTCGCTAAAATTGTCGGCCCGCCGACTTCATCAACCGCAACTGGGATAAGCTCCGACAATTTATGCTTGCCCATCGCCATATGTCGGTGAATGTTTTCCACCACGACAATTGCATCATCAACCAAAATCCCGATCGAAAAAATCAACGCAAAGAGTGAAACGCGGTTGAGGGTAAAACCCCATACCCATGAGGCAAAAAGAGTGATCATCAAAGTGACAATAATCGCAATGCCAACCACCATCGCTTCACGCCAGCCCATCGCAAGCACAACTAAAATCACAACCGCAGTAGTGGCAAAAATTAATTTGGCAATTAAGGTATTACTTTTGTCAGCAGCGGTCTGGCCATAGTCACGGGTAATTTCAACGCTGATACCTTTGGGTATCAATTGATTCTCTAGCTCAGCAACGCGCGCTTCTACAACTTGAGCGACTCGCACCGCATTTTCGCCCCCTTTTTTAGCAATGGCTAATGTCACAGCAGGGTAAAGACCTTGTTTATCACTGGTCCAAACATGCTGTGTCGGTGTGTCAACACCTAAGTTCACTGTGGCGACATCAGACAAATAGACTGGCGTATTGTTATGTAGGCCCACAACCAATTGTTTAATTTCTTCTACTCGAGTTAAAAACTGACCTACCTGAACCGGAAACTGCTGATTGTCATGTGTCAACTTCAGCATAGTTGAACTGGCATTCGCCGCCGGTAAATGCTGATTAAGTTGATCTAACGTGATACCAAAGCTGTTCATTTTGACGGGATCTAAGCGAACATCGACAATCGTAGGTTGGCGACCAACAGTGTAAATGTCGCGTGTGCCATCAATCCGCTTAAGCTCGGTTTCTAAACCATGAGCCACTTGCGTGAGTTGTTGAGCATCATAAAGCCCTGACTTATCGGATAAGGTAATGCTGACAATCGGCACATCTTCAATGCCTTTGGGTTTAATGATTGGCTCGCCGACGCCAACACCGGCTGGCATCCAATCTTTATTTGAATAGAGCTTATTATAAATACGCACAACTGCTTCATTACGCGGTACTCCAACTTCAAATATGGCCACAATCATTGCGCCATCAGGTTGGGAAAAAGAGTAAATCTTATCGATTCCTTGGATTTCAGAGATGATCTGCTCGGCAGGGTTGGTCACTAAACTCTCCACTTCCGCTGGCGATGCACCGGGAAAAGGGATGTAAACATCGGCAAAGGTGACATCAATTTGCGGCTCTTCTTCTTTAGGAGTCACCATTACAGCGAATACTCCCATCAGCAAACCAACCAAGGCTAACAAGGGTGTCATTGCTGAATTCTGGAATGCTTTTGCTATTCGTCCTGAAATACCTAAACGACTATCCATATCACTCACCTACTTGTGTAAACGCACGACTTGCAACCGTGTCACCTTGCTCCAAGCCAGACAACACTTCGACATATTCACCATAGGTTTGTCCTAAACGTACAGGGTTCAAAATACGTTGTTCATCCACCATGCGATACACCGCGCTAAGTTCAGCTCGGCGCAAAACTGCCGAATTCGGCACAAGCATGACATCACGTTGACCGTAGTTAAATTCAGTTTTGACCCACATTCCTGGCATAAGAGTTTCTGCAGAGTTGAATTGCCCTGTTTGTGGTAAATCTAAGCGAATTTTGAAGGTGTGAGATTGAGGATCTGCATAACTAAACAGGCTAAATTCTGTTGGTGTGATTTTTTCGCCACTAGGCGCGATGACTTGAAATTGGTCAATGGTCGTCACATTAGGTTGATAACGTTGTGGAATCTCAGTTTCTACTCGCAATTTATCCAATGAAAAACCGCTAATCAGTGCCATTCCTGGCGAAACCGTTTCGCCTAACTCAACATGACGTTGAGTCACAACACCGTCATAAGGTGCCGTAATATTGGTGTAGCCTAGTGATTCTTTCGCTTGTGATACGGCAGCTTTTGCCGCTTTCACAGCGGCAGCGCTGCTGCGCGCTTTCGCTTCAGCACCATCCATTTGGTCTTGAGAGATCGCGCCTTTAGGAAAGAGTAAACGATAACGTTTAATCTGAGCTTGGGCTTCTCGGTTTTGTGCTTCAGCGCTGGCTAACTGAGCTTGAGATGCATCTAAAGATGCCGATTGCTGAACCGCACTGATTTCAAGCAGAACCTCACCGCTTTTAACATAGTCGTTTACGTCAACATATAGACCAACAACACGGCCAGACGTTTGTGCTGCCACCGTACCCTTATTCACAGGCTGAACAACACCGTCAAGTTCAACTCGTTGCGGTAGTCGTTCACTTTTTACTGTGTATAAAGCACTAGCATAGGCGCTGATCCCGTAACTACTACTGACTAAGGCAATTAATACACTCCAAGATAGCCTTTTCATCTTTCCCTCACTTATCATTACGATTCCATCTACCTATACCAGTTTAGATACACTAGGCAGTTTGTGTTTGACGTTTTTTACTATTGTTAATACAGATCAATAAATTAGTAGTGCCTAGTCCAACCATCATCGAAGCGAAGAAAATCCAAACGCCGCTATTTCCTAATGCTAAAGTTGACAACGCTGGTCCCGGACAAATACCAGCCAATCCCCAACCAATACCAAAGATTGCCGCGCCGGATACTAACTTTGCATCGATATTACGGTTATTCGATAAACAGAATTGTTCAGCATTGACTGGTTTCTGTCTTGGTTTAATGACCAATAAGTACATTGGCATAAAAACCGCAAGCGCTCCGCCCATAACAAACATTAAACTTGGATCCCATGCGCCAGTGATATCTAGAAAACCGACGACTTTTGCTGGGTCTGCCATGCCAGATAACACCATACCTAAACCAAATAACAGGCCCGCCACTAAAGACGTTAATCGAAACAACAGATTGTTCATTTTTACACTCACTTAACTAAGATGAAGACGCACAAACACAGTCATGGCTGCAACCACCATGAAAACACAAGTAGCAACAATAGAACGAGGAGATAAGCGGCCGATACCACAAATCCCGTGCCCACTTGTGCAACCGTTCCCTAAGCGTGTACCAATACCAACCAGTAACCCTGCCAATACCAGCATGCCACTACCAATCGTAAAGGTTTGAGGTACTTCTGCACTGAAGAAAAGCACACCCAACACACCACCTGAAACCATGCCAAGCGCAAACAATAAACGCCATGCAAAGTCACGCGTTTTGGGCGTCATCAACCCAGTTAAAACACCACTAATTCCTGCTATCTTGCCATTAAATAGCAACATTAATGTGGCTGATATCCCTAGTAAAACACCACCAAACAACGATTCCCAAGGAATGCTAAAAGCCATTATTTTTCCTCTATTCTCACTAATTACAAAATACGGTTTGTAAGCTTTGGATAAGCTGAGCAATGCGCGAATCAGACAACGAATAGAACACCTGTTGTGACTCTTTTCTTGCTTGAATAATGCCGTGCTTACGCATTACGGTTAGATGCTGAGAAAACGCCGACTGGCTCAACGCTGAACTTTGTTGCAGCAGCCCAACCCCTACCTCACCATTTATTAACTGGCAAAGCACCATCAAGCGTTCTGGGTGAGCTAACGTTTTTAGCAGCTCAGACACTTCGATAGCATTGGTTTTCATTTGCTCAATATTGATCGATGTAGCATCCATCATTATTCCTCCGCGATACATTTAAATTAGATGATACTAATAAATGTAATTTAGTCAATGCTTATTTAGTTAATGCGAATTTAGATAAATTAACATTAGACTTTTCTAATTTACAGGATTATAGTGATTTCAATTTCCAACGGAGGGTAACAATATGACTATTGAAAATGGCGTACGAGTATTGGCGGGCAGTATGATATTGCTTTCGGTAATTCTCACGATGTTTGTACATCCCAACTTTGTTTGGTTAACCGTATTTGTCGGTGTAAACCTTATCCAAAGCGCTTTTACAGGGATTTGCCCTGCTGTATTTTTCTTGAAGAAGCTTGGCCTAAGTTAAGGGGATATATCCCTAAGCCAAGCTTTTGATTAATTTTTTTGGAGTGAGTTATGACTAAAATTGTGATTACTGGTGGTGTTGCTGGTGGCGCATCAGCAGATGCCCGTGCCCGTCGTCTAAGTCAAGATGCTGAAATCATCATGTTCGAGCGCGGCCCTTATGCATCGTTAGTGAAATAGATAATTGACTACATTTTTTGATTTTTCCTTTTTAATTTATCTATATCATTGATTTTATGGAGATCAGCATGACCAAAATCGTAATTATTGGCGGTGTTGCAGGTGGTGCATCAGCAGCAGCTCGTGCAAGACGTCTTAGTGAAGACGCACAAATCATTATGTTTGAAAGAGGCCCTTTCGTTTCGTTCGCTAATTGCGGGTTGCCGTACCATATCGGTGGAGACATCAAAGAACGCGGTAATCTTCTACTTCAAACGCCGGAAAGTTTCCTTGCACGTTTTAATGTAGACGTACGTGTGATGAATGAAGTACTTCGTATCAACCGCGATAGTAAAACCATTACGGTTCGTAATCTGTTAGACCAAAGTGAATACACTGAAAGCTACGATTTCCTACTTCTAAGCCCTGGTGCAGGCCCAGTTGTTCCGCCGATCCCAGGTTTAGATAACCCATTGACGCATTCACTGCGCAATATCCCTGATATGGATAAAATTATCCAAACCATTAATACCAACCAAGTTGACCACGCAACTGTTGTGGGTGGTGGTTTTATCGGTTTGGAGATGATGGAAGCGTTCCACCAACTTGGCATTAAAACAACCTTGCTAGAAATGGCAGACCAAGTGATGACGCCAGTAGACCGTGAAATGGCAGGTTTTGCTCACGCAGAAATTCGCGCAAAAGGCATTGATTTACGCCTATCTACAGCCCTGAAGTCAGTAGAATTTAAGCCAACAACATCATTAGCAAGCATGGATTCTGGTCAGAAAGAACACCAACATATTAATGGCGAGCTTGAGTTGACGCTAAGCGATGGTGACACACTCACTACTGATATCCTAATCATGGCGATTGGTGTACGCCCTGAGACTAAATTAGCTTCAGAAGCTGGTCTGCAAATTGGTGAGCTTGGTGGTATTTATACTAACGAATACCTGCAAACCAGCGATCCATCTATCTACGCGGTCGGTGATGCCATCGAAGAGAAAGACTTCGTCACTGGCAAACAAACTATGGTTCCTCTAGCAGGGCCAGCTAACCGTCAAGGTCGTATGGCAGCAGATAACATGCTTGGCCGCAGCGAAACTTACCAAGGTACTCAAGGTACTGCTATTTGTAAGATCTTTGACCTAGCGGTGGCTTCAACAGGTAAGAATGAGAAGCAGCTAAAACGCGAAGGCGTTGAGTACGAAAAAGTGTACGTACACACCGCCAGCCATGCGAGCTACTATCCAGGCGCTGAAGTGGTGTCGTTCAAAATGCTGTTCGATCCAAAATCAGGCAAAATCTTCGGTGCGCAAGCAGTGGGCAAAGACGGCATCGACAAGCGTATCGACGTGATGGCGGTAGCTCAACGTGCAGGCATGACAGTAGAACAACTACAACACTTAGAGCTGACTTACGCGCCACCATACGGAAGTGCGAAAGACGTAATTAACCAAGCGGCATTCGTAGCGAACAACCTAATCAAAGGCGATTCAACAGCAATTCACTTTGATGAGATTGATAACCTAACCGAAGACCAACTGTTATTAGACGTTCGTAACCCAGGTGAGCTACAAAATGGTTACCTACCAGGTGCAGTTAACATTCCTGTTGACCAACTTCGTCAACGTATGGACGAGCTACCAAAAGACAAAGAGATAGTTATCTACTGTCAGGTAGGTCTGCGCGGAAACGTGGCATACCGTCAGTTAGTGAACAACGGCTATAAAGCACGCAATCTACTTGGTGGTTACCGTACTTACCTGTTTGCGAAAGCTTAATAACATATCGATTTCTATTAGTTAGATATTGGCCAGCACTTCCGTGCTGGCCTTTTTATATTAAAGAGACGGCTATAATCTTACGTAATCGCCATAATCACTTTATCCATAGACACTTAATGTCTAACGATATTGAACTGACAACCTTCAGGGATAAAGTATGAAAAATCGCGTGTTATATATTGATGTCAGCAGTCTACTACTATCTGCCCCTTACAGAGAAAGCGCACAAGCTGTACAACAATTCATTGATTTTCATAGTCAATTCAACCAAGAGTTCTTTGATAATATCTCGTTAGACAAAAGAGCAATTGAGTTGTTAACTGAATTTAGTCAAAAATCTAGTTTTCTTCTTTACCCTATCCAGAAACGTTTTAAACGAGACTTTTTAATCAAACAAATCGATCCAAGCTCCTGACGCTTCATATACTATTAGGAACAGCGACGCCAATGAAGTAAACCATAAAATTGCACATGCACACGCAATTGATGTTGATTAGTTCTTTGTAAGTGATGAATACGACAAAGCCTTCATAGAGCCTCATTGCCCTGAACGTTTTATTGACGCTGGAATTGCATGCGTTTCACCTAGTTTAATTCAAAATCTCATGGATAAATTTGATGTAAATGAGAAGTGAGACCGGGAAGGTCTCAATCACAATCTAGCCGATCAGTTTGTAGAAAAATTTTGAACAGATTCGATTCACCAAGAATCAAGAGAATCTATTTCGGAACTCTCGTGGAGTTAATCCAACAATATTGATAAAAACCTTTCGACATGCACTGATATCTTCGTAACCGACTTGGTTCGCTATCCATTCAAATGAACGGTTTGTATTTTCTAGGTAGTCACATGCATTCTGTACTCTGAGACGCTGCAAATATTGATTTGGGTTGTAACCCGTGGCCTTTAGAAATCGTCTTTGCATAGTACGTTCCGTAACGTTTACTTGCTTCGATAACTGATGTATCGATAACCGTTCCGTATAACTTTGATGCATTATTTGTTGAACCGAAACAATCACCAAATCACCATGAGCGAACGATGGTTTGAACTGTTGATAATAGCTCTGTTCTCTTTGCGCGGTGTCGATAACAAGTGTTTTACCAAGTTGGCGTACAACCCTAGGAGAGGAATATTTAGAGATCAGTTCAAACCCGAGGTCCAGCCACGACATCATACCGCCCGCCGTAACTATGTCACCGTGATCGATCAATATCTTGTTGCTGTTAAGAGGAATCTCCATAAACATTCTGGCAAATGTGTCTGCTAACGCCCAATGGGTTGTCACTTCTCTTTTACCAAGCAAGTTAGTTGCGGCTAGAATAAATACCCCCGCACAAGCAGATGATAGAACGGTACCTTTGGAATACTGCTCTCTAAGCCAGTCAATAAATTTGGCTTCAGGGGCTAAATAATAATCATCTATTGAAGCTGGCGGTAGCAAAACAACTGTATAACTATCCTCTAGCAGATCATCATGCGGAATAATGACTGGCTCAAATAAGACCTCAATCCCCTGTTCCCTACAAACTCTGCTTGCAAGCAAAAACATCTCTTCAAGACCATAAACTGCAGACTTCAATACTGAAGGATACTCACAAATTCCAATGGCTATTTTTGTCATGTGACTCTCTACAATTGTCGGTTTTTCCCTTTTTTATGTCATTTTAACCTCTAAAAAGAGTACAGCAAGTTACTCATAATTTTCCTGAACCAAAAGTTGAAGTAACAGGAGATCAAAAATGAACAAAACGGCATTACTTGTAATCGATATACAAAATGACTACTTCCCTGAAGGTAAATTTCCGTTGTGGAATACAGATGAAATCCTGATAAACATTAAAGAATTAATTGCTAAAGCTAACCAACAGCATGTTCCTGTCTTTCTTATCCAACACTTATCTTCAGCCCCTAAAGGAGTGGCACCTTTCTTTGAAAAAGGTAGTAAAGGAGCAAATATCCACCCAGAAATAATGGCAATATGCCCTAATGCTGAAGTCATACAGAAACAGTATGCAGATAGCTTTTATCGAACTCATTTAGATAAATCGTTGGAAAAGTTCAATATTGATGAATTGTTTATATGCGGGATGATGACGCAAAACTGCGTTACGCATACTGCAATATCAAAGAAAGCAGAAAGATATAAAGTTTCAATTATTGAAGATTGTTGCACAACTACAGATGCGATGATTCATAAAATTGCATTGAATGCAGCATCACTTCGCGTACCTCTAGCAACATTTACCGAAGTATTATAGAAATAGCCATAAGAAAATATATTGAAACCTCACTGGTATTGCTTGCTAGTGAGGTTTAGCTCTGGGGCAAAACCTTGCTCGCAATGATCGAGCTGAGAAGTGCCTGGGCATTTTTAAGTTATAAAGTGCCAAGTGTGGTGAAGCCTTAAACATTTATATGTGTTTAGCTTTTAACTTGGTCGTAATTTGATTGGCGGTTATCGCACTTACAAGTTTGCTAAGATGTAGTGAGTATTCGATAATTTGGAATAGCCAGCAACTTTGTGCTGGCTATTTTAATTGATGTGACTTGTAACTGAAGCTGATTAACCCTAGAAAGCAGCATCGCCACAACTAGGGATTTTTACTGACGATTATTTTTGTCCACTCAATTATTAGTCTAAAAACCACTTCCGACATTGAAGTAAATAGCATCTTCATCTTTACTTCTCGCGTAATCCATACCTATATGTAGACCATATCGTCGAGCAATTTGGTAACGGAAGCCCACGCCTCCGGCCTGTACAGAGTCACTGGTAGCATCATCATGATCATTGATCGCTTTCCCAATACCGTAAAATGCAGAAACCTTCCAGCGATTATCAATGCTGTAGGTAATTTGGCTCTGCACGGTGCTAATTTCGTCACCTTGATAGCGAAAAGAAGAGACACCACGTAACTTAACGTAAGGTTTTGACGTTGGGGTCACTTGCGTATCTTTTTCTTTAAAGTATTGGTAGTTCCCCGCCAAACCTAAGGTCCACTTGGACGCTAATGGAATAAAGCCTTGTCCATCAAAGTTGAAATGATCGTAATTATAATCGCTCCCTAACGCCTCGTCATAAATCATATAGTCAGCGCTTAATTGAAAACCTTTGGTTGGGTAGAACAAGTTATCACGCGTATCGTATTCGGCCAGTATTCCTAACCCTGATGAAACTGCTTCATCACCAAGCGCATACTGTATTATTTTTGACACGGACTCGTTATCTGACTCGACGCTAGATATCGCAGCAACCTGTTTAATGCCCAACATCAGTGGCGTATTCGCAACACGGAACTGCACCTGTTGCATCAAAGCTGCTACCTTTGTTTTAGTCCCATAAGAAAGCGTCTTATCTATAGGACCTATGGTAAATCCAGGAAATCCAGGAAACCCAGGAATTGCGGGGATTTCAATTTCAGGCGTCGAAATGTTTTTATAAATATCGATATTTGCCACCCCAAGGCCACCACCACCAGTATAGCGAATAGAATCACCTTTCCAAGAACGACGGTGCCCACCAAGAGCAAACCAAGTGCCATTTTCCGTACCTAGCGCCCCGACGACACTCATCGCCGCAGGGACAAGCTGTGCACCACCATCAATCGCGGATAATGAAGCTACCTTACGTTGCTGCTTTTCTTCTTCGGTTTCATGAAGAAACAGCCCCACAATACCACCGCCATAACCGACTGCAGGTTCAGTAATAATAATTGGAACAGGTAAAAATCCGACTGCTTTTTCGGCCATGTACTCACCCATGTCAAAACGCTGATCTACAGGATCCGTAAAAGAAATATCACTAGCATAGGACGTAAAAGAACTTAACATGGTAAGAAAAGCGATCGATTTTATTTTCACAGTCATCTCTCTAAAAAAGAGCCGGATGATTAATCCGGCTAAATATTGCGTCCATGCAGGACATAAATATGTAAAACACTATGCTGCAGTAATTATTGACAACAGAGTTATATTAAGCATAAAGAGAGAGAGAAGTAATAATCGGTTATGTAGGACCAAACCCATCACAGTTGCGCCGTTCTACGAAACTTTAAACCTCTCAATATAGTCGTCTAGTACTTTAACAATCGATTTTTTGACTTCTTTCACTTGCTTAGAATGTTGCGACCACAGCGCAACGCCAAACTTAAAGCCTTGTTTCATTTGGGATATTTGTAGCACTTCAATCTTATCAATTGAATACTCTGATTCTTCCAGCATTTTAGGCAACAGCGACCATCCTAAATCTTCACCTACAAACTTTATGGCCAGAGCAAGCTGATCGATTACTTCATGTTCTGAGCTCAGAACAACTTTCTCGTCGATCCCCTCTTCAAAAAAGGTTCTTAAAACGAATTGGCGCGCACTGGACAATTCAGAGAGCGCTTTGTCGGGAGACAAGTGAGAAAAACGACCACCTTTTTTTACGAAGGGGAGAAATTCGACATGTCCTACATATACTCCATCAACACTGTGTATGGCAGTACTATCATGAGAATTGACGATACCAAAGTGGATATCACCAGACTCCATTCCTTGCTTGATTTCCGCTTTTCCTCTAACAAGGAAGTTAACTTTCATTAGTGGGAAATCTTTTGCTAGCTGTATTCTGATATCCGTCAGAACGCGATGAGGGACAAAACTCGGATAGGCGATAGTAACATTAAACCACCATATGAGAGGCTTAACGCAACTTTATCCAGTGTACGAGCGCGCTCAATGGTTTGTTTAGCGTAATGGTATAACAATTCACCATCTTCGGTTGGCACCACTGAACGCCCTATACGATCAAATAATGTCACCGCAAGCTGGTCTTCGAAGTTCGTTACCACTTGTCAAATTGTCGTGCGATGTTTATTGAGTTTAACGGCTGCTTTGCTGAACGAAAGTTCATCATATACCGCAACAAAAGCGAGGAGTTGTTCTAGACTAAAATTCATAGCAATTATTACCGAGCGAGTTAGAATCAATGTTCAGTATTAATATTCAATACTTTAGTAGAAGAATCGCTCATATGCACGTTGGCGTCCAGTAAAACTAAACATGCCCGCTAAAATTAGCGGGCATGTTTAGTTAGAACTGCAGTCAGTATAGGTTAACCACATAACCAGAATACTCTGCAGCTTCATAGCTTGAATCAAAATCAACCTAGATAACACCTTATTCAGCGATTGGTGTTTGTCACGAAGCCATCTCTTGAGCAAGCTGTGGTATAGCCTTCTTAAAATGGGACATCTTGCGTCCAAGGTGTTAAGCCTTGAGCTTTAAGATAACCGTATTGGTAAAGTGAGTTCATGTAATTGTGGTCAAACATTTTCTTAGTTGTTTTGGTCGCAGAAACGTCATCAGCGATGTAAGTAAACTGGAGGTCGAAACCTTGTATTTCGCTGTAATACATCATGCGATACAAATCACCCCGACTTTGTAAGGTAGTCATTGATTTAAGAGTTCGACTGAGCAAGTTGACACCTTTATCTTCAACAGTCTCATACGGCATTTTGAACATACCATTTCTTACTACATGCACCTGAGGCTTCTTCTTTAGACCTAATGCTTGATTAATTTTCTTAAAATCGATATCTACAGCTTGGAGGAACATTTGAGCCGATAGCCCTCCGTCCACATGCAATTCTTCTAATTTTTGGCCTTTGTAATTGACATCAATAAACTGCGGTGGAAATACACCAGGAATAGACGAACTCGCCGCGAGTATTTGGTGGATTAAATCAACCTTGTGCTCAGAATCGCTTGCTGCTATCTGACCTAAGTTCCAGATCACTAATTCGTCAGAGTCAAATTGTGTCGTTCCAATCAAGATACGTCGCCCCTTCTCGTGCTCAATGGCAATCTTCTCGATTAGCTCCTCGTCATATACTTTTGCAATATACGACATAAAGCTGTCACCTTTGGATAAAGCATCTTTAAAAATGGCATTTAAGAAGTTTTTCTTACCGAGCACCATTTTGTCATCCAATCCCAAAATGGTATTTTTCAATTTAGGAATTTCTTCACCACCCACAAAGACAAAAGGTGCCATGAGCGCTCCAGCACTGATACCAGTAACGATAGAGTAGTCATCCAATTTGTCTTGTTCATACAAACCATTTATAAAACCCACACCAAAGGCACCATTGGCACCGCCTCCAGAAAGAACCATCACATTTAATTGATCGCCAGTAACACGGATTGGTGTAGTTTGCGTCTCTTCTGAATAAAAATATTGTGTACCATCGCCCATCCAAGTTCTCATTGGTTCCGCGGTCGGGTTATGCGCTTCAATTGGCAGTTCTACTTGGCGGTAGTTGTCTTGCGTCACTCGCGTTTCAATTTGGTGAGCAGTTGAAGTACAACCCGCAAGTACTGCAACAATAGAAAAAGTCGTCAAAAGCGTCTGAATTTTTTTCATTGTGTCTTCTTAGTTTGTCACCAAAATGAGGTGAGCTGGTTACTGAATGTACCTATTTTAAGCTGTAATTTGCAGATACATAACTCACATATGTAGGATTTTGCCCTTCAATCATTGTATAAACCAATAACCTTCACTCGCTATGATTATTCAGGTAAATGGAATATTTCGAAGGCACACTATGATGATGGTTTGTCTTTCATTGCTACTATTCTATTAGCAGCATTCATTCAAGCACTTATTCAACAAGAAAATCATCCCATGACCACTCAACCCAATGGAAAAAGACGGCCTTGACCAGCGCATTGTATTGGCGAAACGATTGGGGCTTGACGTCGATAAAATACTGGTCGATTTTCCACAAGGATATCAAGAGTAAAAGGCAGCCTAAGAGCTCATGCTAAAAAGAGTTCCGTCTCACTGTCTGATGGTGCCCAAACAATAGATATGGGATGTCAGCTTAACACAACGGAAAGAAAAGAATATCAGTAGAGCCCAGCACTATATGGCTAGGCTTTCATTTTCGATCAAGCCACTTTTTTCGGTTCAAAATCATGGGTGGGTTCTACGAACTCATATTGGCCTAAAATGGTCTGCAATTCCCACTCACCATTATCTTGTGTGACCTCTAGCACTCCATAAACGGCATTATTGGTATGACGGAATGCGGCTACTGGCGACATACCTTTCACTAGACAAGCGGTAAACACGGAGGTAATTAAATCACCCACGCCAACCGGTGGCTTATCAAATTCAATTTCAGGGCGCTGAACCAAGTAACAAGCTTTCGGCGTGGCAAGCAACGAACTAAATACACCCTCAGATAAGGTGCTCAAATGTTTTACCAGCACAAACCTTGGGCCAAGCTCTATCGCTTTCTTGCACGCCGTAATCGCGTCATAGAGAGAGGTTATATTCACTCCGGTAAATTGGGTTAGTTCAAACTGATTGGGTACGATAACATCCGCGATTGGCATTAAGGTTTGAATCAATTCTTCTGTTACGCCTTCGGGTAAGATGCAGCCTTTATCTGGGTCACCCATAACTGGATCGCAATTGGAAAGTTGACCAATATCATCAAGGCCGTTGACAATGGTTGTGATTTCATCAGCATTAAACCTTTGCCCTTTCCAACCCTGTTCATATTGCGTGTGGTTAGAATATTGGACGGTATGAATCGGCCATGTTTCCAGTCCCATTCTCTGAATGGGAAATACAGCAGAACTGTTCCCTGCATGTCCATAAACGACATGACTCTGAATCGAAAGTATACCTTTCATAATTTTGCTCAAATAATATTAACCTCACTAATCATATCGGATTTTTATTTGGTTAAGTACTCGCGAATGTAGGATAGAGTCATCGATAACCGTTTACGTTTAACTGGTATTTTTTCTACTGTTCATCGGCCTTGATGTGATAGACGCACCTTCCTTCTAACATAGTTGTACCAAACTTATGATGCCAACCAATGAGAATAGGAGCAATAAGAGCGATTTGTGAGGCCTTTTCTAGACCTGAGATTTTTCGCTCCCGTAAAATCGGTTGAGCAGCAATACCTTAAAGCGATATGCAGCGTTCGTAAACGTTAGTCGAGAATGGAACGGCACTGGCCAACCAAGCCAGAGGACTCGCGGCTGAGTACGGAGTTATTTTCACTCTAGCCATTAAAGCATTACGATGTCATTTACCCATAGCGATTGAAGATGCAGAGAATGAGCTATTTCATGCGATGCAGGATTTGCTGCCAACGCTAGTTGGTCATGATACCAGTTCTGTTTATTGTTTTAGCGGTAACCCAGTCATTGATTCGTTGTTTAATCTGTCTCAAACGATACGCTAACTCTTTACTATCTCACCATTTTTTGTTTATCACTGACCTCATCCCAGTTTTGATGGATATTGTCCTCCATAACTGATTATTGGTTTTGCCCTTCCCTACCTAAAATAAATCCATCAGCCAAGCCAATGTGAAATTCAAACTCACATTTAAACGCTAAATAGAAACTTATTCATCAATAAAAATGTGGGACAGGGTGTCCAGCGATAAATTAACAGCCGAGTTTTCATAGTATTGAAAATCTTATACTGGAAATGACTTAGACATGATTTTTACTAAAACACCTAATCGTTCAACAAAAATGGCGACACTGTCACTTATTGCTAGTTCTATGTTGCTAGCAACGTCACCTGTTGTTTCTGCCGAAGAGCAGACTCAAACTCTAACCACGTATTCTGAAATCAGTACTCATGGTAAAAAAGTATTTGAGCAATATGGTATTGATCATGACCTACCTAAACTTGCTCTGAGTTCGCTTATGCAAGGCGATCACCTCGTGGAGTACGCTTACCGAAAAGTAACTATCGGTGAAGACGTTCAAGAGTCATCCGTGTATCTGATTAAAAATACCGATACCAAAGGCAATATCGATCTGCGTATGAAGTACGACCCGAATCATCTGGATAAACACGAAGATGTGATCGAGCAGATTGAAACCTTCACACGTAACGAATACCGCCTAAGAAACTATTCTGAGGCGTATGACTCATCAAGTGTTAAAGCCAAAGATGACGGAAAAGGCAATGTTGAGATCAGCTTTGACTACTCTAAATACGGTTTGCCACAAGACATTGCTTACTTCCGCTTTATGACCGTCAAAATCTTTTTGGTGGACGGCGAGCCTAAAAACATGCTGATCACCAACAAAAAGCCGTTCAATTTTAATGGCAATAATATTGAATCTTATAAACAAGAGCTCACCTTTAGCACCTTGGAGTCAGGTAAGGTCATTATCGGCACCAAACAAACACAACTGCTTGGCACACATAAAAAGAAACCGCTTGAGATCATCACCAAGATAGAACCAGTGGCCTTTTATGATGAAGGTATGAACGTACAAGTTATAGACGAAGAGAAACTTCAAGAAGTCTCTGATCCGCGTATGCATGAAGAAAGTGTCGAACTTAACCGCGTCTTCCCACTAATGGGGGACATGGTCCGCCGCCAAGGTATTGATTTGCCACTACCATTTGGCATTTCTGTCGCCTACCGTGGTCAAGACATGAATATCCCAATGACCGACTACCTCATCCAAGGGGTGCGTTTGAATGATTTGTTCGACCCTGAGGATAGTATTGCTAACGTCCACGCAGAAAGTGTGAGCATTCGTGGTGATGTTAACATTCTGCCATTTTGGAATGTGTTCGGCTTTATCGGTAAAGTGAACGTCGATGCCAACGTTGACGCCGCTTATACTGGCGCGGCGGGCGAATACCTACAAGACAAGTTGAACGACAAACTGCCAGGTCTTGGGGATAAGTTGTGCGATGGTTTGTCCGCCCTATGTAACCGTGGGCGCTTGAACGTGCCATTGCATCTAGAATATGACTTACGTGGTGTCGGTACTACCTTATCGGTCGGTTATAGAGAATTTTTTGCATCGGTGACAGGCTCATTTGCGCAAACGCGCATTAAAGGTGGCCAAGATTGGGGCGATGGGATTCTTACCGTTCAGCCTATGTTGGGTTATCAATTAGTTGACTATCGTGCCCAAATATTTGTTGGCGCTGAATACCAAGACTTAGACAATCGTATGGATGGCCGTGTTATTAGCGGTGATGTCCAGTTTGATTATGACGTCGGTGTTGATGTTGACCCGTGGGCCTATTTGATTGGTTTTAACAAGCAGATTGGCAAAAACTACAATATCACTGGCCTGTATAACACTGGTAACACTCGAAGTGCCTTCACGGTTAACTTTGGATATCGATTCTAATCCGTTGTGATAGACAGACTCTCCTACAAGAATCACCTACGGGCTGCTCTTGTAGGAGAGCGTCCTCTTTATGCGATTACATCGATATAATAAATAGCTTTAAGATACATCCCATCAGCGAAATAAATATATCAAGCAATACTTCAGGATGAAACTAGCGCATGGAGCCGCTTGTTTGATAACAACAAACAACTGTGGACATGACAATGCAAATCACTAGACGCTCAATACTTGCAATCTCTATTGCAGCTTTACTTTCTGCCTGTGGCAGCGATGACTCTGGAAACTCTGGTGCGCCAGTGAAACCTGAACCATTAAAACCTCAACCAGCCCAAACGGTTGATGTTGCAGTTGGCAATGCCAACGTTAAAGCAATGAAAGAATCTCTAGTTATCACAACCGCTGAAGGTGAAGAAAAGCTTGGCTCTGTTGAATCTTTCAAAGGCATCACCTTTGCTGAGGCCGTGCGGTTTGATCACAGTAATACCGTTGATTTTTCAGGTGATATTGATGCGACTCAATTTGGTGATGCTTGTCCACAAATCAAAGCAACGACTCAAGCACAGAGCGAAGACTGTTTAAACCTAAACATCTGGCGTCCTGTAGGCACCGTTCAAGGTGAAGACCTACCTGTTTATGTATTTATCCACGGTGGTGATTTTGAATACGGCTCAGGTGCAAACCCGATGATCCACGGTGACAAAGTGGTGGCGCAAGGTGCAGATGAAGGTAATCCATTTATTGCCGTGACGTTTAACTACCGCTTGGGCTTACTTGGTTCCAGCTGGGTAAAAGGTACCGACAAAGACGACAATGGTAACTATGGTCTTGGTGACCAAGAAACCCTATTAAAATGGGTGCAAGACAATATTCAAGACTTTGGTGGTAACGCTGGTAACGTCACCCTGATGGGCCAAGGCTCAGGTGCTATGTCGATCGCTTTATTGCAACAAAAAGTCGCCGAGGGTGAGTTGGAAGATACCTATTTCCAACGCGCCATCATGCAAAGTATGCCATATGGCTTTGAATACAAAAGCTACAACGTAGCCAAAGATCAAGCGGCCGATTTGGATAACCTACGTAGCGCACCATTAGAGCAAGTATTAGAAACACAAAGTGAAACGTTAGATCCACTTCAACGATTAGAAAACTGGTTGTTGTCGTCGCTAGATTTCCCGATATTTAGCCCTGAATCGGACAACACCCCAATGGCCACACTGATGCCTTATGCGCCCTACTTAGAGTGTTCTCAAATATACTCGGTTACTGGTAGTTGTAAAGATGAAATGGGAAAACCACAACCCAGTCAAGAGAACTTCGTTGTCCCAACCGTTATTGGTGTTAATGCGAAAGACTCAGGTAGCATGAGCTTTCTACCAAACTTAATGTCTTTAGTGCCGCTTATCATTGACCTAATGGGTGAAGACACGGGTGATGCTGAGTACACAGCGCAACGTATGGCTGAATGGTTATCTGTTGACGGAAATAAACAACTTGTTGAAGCACGTATTCAAACACTGGCAAGCAGTGATGAGTTTAGCGCGCCACTAGCTCTCGAAGACTTGATTGAGAAATTGCCAAAGTCCGCTTATGAAGCCATTACTCCGCTTTTCTTTGGTTTGAAGAACGATAACGATACTGGCAGTAACTTGCTTGCGCTAGCTGACTTCTATCCAAATGACGAGCACGAGTTAAGTGGTGCCTTTGACAACATGGGGCAATATCGCACGATCATGAAGGACATGCTGTTCACAGGTCCAGCACGATTGAAAGCAGCTCAAAGTGAAGCTGCCACCATGTATTACTTTAATCATAGCCCAAGCTTTAATATCTGGACTTACAACACTGGGCCTGATGGTAAAGTAGAAGACTTAGGTGACCTGCTGAAATCTATCAGCTGTATCACTGGTGCTTGTAACGGTTCTGAACTTCCGTTTGTGTTTAACAAAGCCGTCAAAATGGATGGTACAGAAACTCACCCTAGCTCAAAAGATAAAAAGCTAATGAACGAAATGTCACGTGTATGGTTCAGCGACGAATTGTTCTCAGATTATCAATATGATGCAACACAAGACTCTATATTGCTGATTGATGAAAACGGCGTTCACCTTTCTGCTCAAGATTGGGATAGAACAGAAAATAAAGGCATTGATGCGAAGCTGCGAAACGGTCGCCTTAGTGGTCTAGAAGATCAAGGAATCTTGATGAACTACCTGCAAGACTAAATTAATGAATAAGGCCAGTTCGCTGGCCTTTTTTATAACGACCCTTTTTAAATCCTACGAGAGTCCTATGTTTAACAAAACACTTCGTACCTTATGTGTCCTATTGTGTGTCGCATTTGTCGCAGGATGCGCACAGCCTTACCCCAAAGTAGAACCAGACTTTGAATCAGATTGGCAGGCACAAAGCTATCATGCAGAAGTTGCCCTGCTCGCGAGTGCACCAGAGGCTTTTGCCAAACGTATCCAATTGGTTCGCAACGCAAAATCATCGATTGATATGACGTATTTCGACTGGGAGAAAGACACCTTAGGCATCTTGCTGTTAAGCGAAATCAAATTTGCCGCCAACCGCGGCGTAAAAGTAAGGCTCACCCTTGATGACCTTATGGTATTCAACGAAAAGTGGCTTGCCGAACTCGATAGCCACGAAAATATTGAAATCCGTATATTTAACCCGTTTGATTCTCGAAAAATAGGTTGGCTTGGCCGTGCGATTAACTTTGCCTCGAACCAAGACAGATTAGACAACCGCTTACATGAGAAATATTTTAATGTTGACCATACGAACATGATTTTAGGTGGGCGAAATATTGGTAGCGATTATTTCGGTTACAACAAAAAAGCAAATTTCTTTGATTTGGACGTACTATTCCAAGGTGATGTCATCAAAGCCTTTGATGCCAACTACAACCATATGTGGAACAGTAAGCATGTGACCCCCATCCAAGAACTTATCAAAGTCGATGAGAATCATCGTTATGCTGACTTCTACAAAGCAATGGCAAAGGCAAAGGCAAACAAAGGCAATACACCGGTCATTCAAGATGTCTATGACCAAGTCGCCAAATTGAAACAGCCTGATTTGATTAGTGCTGAGGTTACTCCTGTCTTCGACTCGTTAAAAAAACTCGAAAACAACAAGCCTTATTTTCGTACGCGAGCCGAGCGAACCATCAAAGCTGAGTTGAATGCCGCTAAAAATGTGATCATTTCAACCCCGTATATGGTGCCGACGCAAGGTAAGTTCTCTGTAATAGAACAGCTCGAAAAGCAAGGGACAGAGGTGACTATACTCACCAACTCTTCGGCATCGAATGACTCTGGGTTTATTCCAGCGTATTACCAAAAGCATCGCATCACACTATTAAATAAAGGTGTTGACCTGTACGAATATAAAGATACGGCCCACAACGAAGATCATTTCTATCATGGTGATACTTTTTATCATAACAAGGCGCTAATCTTTGACGACAGGCTAAGCTTTATTGGATCTTCCAACTTTGACCCCAGATCAGACTTTTTAAATCTGGAGTTTGGATTGTTTATCCGCAGTGACGCTTTTGCCAAACACTTGCAAGAGTATCTACTGGGAGACAAAGACTTGTTCTGGAAAGTGACACTGGATGAACAAGGTGAGCCTCTATGGTCATCCCCTAGTGAAACTTCCGTTGATAACCCTAACTATGGTGCTGAACACGAGTTTATCGATTGGATTTTTAGGAAAATGGACGCTGAGTTCGAGCTGTAACCGACAACAAAAAAGGGCTTAACCATTGGTTAAGCCCTTTTTTAATACAATTTTAAGTTAGAACTGAGTCCCAATTGAGAAATGGATTCGAAACTCATCGCCCTCAGGTGCATCTAATCCGTAAGCAAAATCAACTTTCATTGGTACGTACTTGGAATTCCAAATTAAGCTCAAGCCTGTTCCACGCTTCAAGGCAATATCGTCGTTAAACGCATCACCAATATCATAGAACGCGCCCAACCAAACTTGCCGGTAAACCTGATACTGATATTCAAAACCAGCGGTAAACATATAACGAGCCCCTGTTAACGCACCATTTTCATCTCGTGGTGAGATCGACTCATAATCATACCCACGTAAATTCTCGTCACCACCAGCAAAAAAACGAAGCGACGAGGGAACATCTTCAAGTGAATTAACAATATTAATGCCGACATTTGAACGAAAATGAAATTTTTGCTTCTCGCTTATATCCCAAGATAACACGCTGTTCCCTTCCAAATGAAGCAACCGAGAATCTGAAAGTAAGTAAGGCTCTGAGTATTCTAAAGAATAAATATGCCGATGATTCAATTCCAGTTGATCATTTTTACGCTCAAGCTGAGAAAAAGTGATACCTGGCATTAGCAATTGTGACTGACTATCTTCCGATGCCTGTTGATATTGCTCTCGTAAATACCTCACATGCATCGTACTTTGCCAGTCACGCTCTAACTGCCAGTGCTTTTCGAACGTAAGTTTATTGGTAAAACTCGCTGTATCTCTATAATCGACACGCGTAGATTCAAACTGAATACCGTAGTAATCCGTTAGAACATTTTTGGTCGGTATTTTGTAACCCATCAAAAGCGATTGTTCAGGTTGAGAGAGCGATGCTTCCGCATTCAAACTATGCCCACGACTGTTATACCAGGGCTTAGTCCATTTAAGTGATGCTCTAGGACCTAAGTCTGTCTTATAACCACCACCAACTTGGACTATGTTTCGCGAATTAGGGACTGTCGACACTTCGATAGGCACTTGGTTGTCTTCGGTTTTTTGATCAAAATTGCCTTTTACCGCGACACTGCGAAACCAGTTAGTCTGTGAAAGGTTAGATTGGTATTCGCCCAGTTTGATGGAATTAAATCCATCCCCTTTAGCAAATGGACTTAAAGCTTCAATACGATCGTTTTCTATAACCGAGCTCACCACAGAAACTTCGCCAAAGTGATAACGAACACCACTATCAAAATGCACCTTTACATTCGCTTGGTTCATGCTTGGGATCACTTCTATCACTGACTGCACAAAATGACCTTCTAAATAGCCTTTTTGTTGTGCAAGGGACAATAAGTTTCGCTTCAATGAATCGTAGTCTGAATGAGAAAGGGGCTGCCCTTGTTGAAGCTTGGCGGCATCAGTCAAATTAATAAAATCTTGATCTTGGGCTGCTTCTCCCGTGATCAAGATGCTAGAGCTCGAGATAAGCGTTACTGGACCAACGTCCACATCAATGGACACCTGTTCATCTGCATTTTTAGATACATTAAACTTGGGGTGATAATAGCCGTATGGGTTTAGTGCATCATTAACTAACTTTCTGAGTTGCCCTTGAGAAATGTTCTTAGCAGGGGTTTCAGACAATGGCGAGAGATAGTATTCGAGGTTTTTCTCTAATGGTTTAGCCAACCCTTGAATCGTAAATTCCGCTGCAAAAACATTGCAAACAGGGAGCGACGCACAGATTGATATACCCACTATTTTTTTTACCAAAGAAGCCATATGTCTGTTTGCGTTAATCTTACACTTCAATAGTCTATTGCGGTGATGGGAATCAAGTTAATCGTATATGCAGGACGATACCCTCCCTATGTGACTAGTCACCGATGCTAAGAGGCACAATGTGCTGTCTAAAAACATCGATCACATATGGGGTCAGGTCTTGCATTTGGCTACTTTATTCAAAAGCAAAAGGCAAAACCTGACGTTTTTTATTCGTTTGATCTTATTATTCGTGCTGGGTGATTAGAATGCAGGTTTAGGGCGCGCTTACTTAGCTTTGGCCAAAATAAAACATGCATGAATTCCCTCTAACCTTTCATGTTTCTTTTGAATGTAAATGACTATTATGGCCATCCATAACCATTTGAGTCATTCTCGGTCATCCCCTCAATGGCAACTCTACTTATTAATGTATTTCATTAGGATCTAATCGAATGAAACTTAAGCTTATTTCTATCGTAATTATAGTTGGTGGCCTTACGGCTTGTGGCGGAGGAGATAGTGGTAGCAGTACCCCTGCTCCCGCTCCTCAAACGAAAACCCTACAAGGTGTGGCCATTGACGGTTACATTTCAGGGGCAACCGCCTTTTTGGACATCAATTATAATGGCGTACTAGATGAGGGAGAGCCAAGTAGCATTACGGACAATGAAGGCAATTATCAATTGTCTTTAACTGGTTCTAATTCTGACTGCATGGACTATGCGCCAATCGTCGTGAACGTTCCGATCGGTGCAATTGATGCGGACAGCCCTAACTCACCGATTACCGAACCTTATCAGTTAGTATTCCCACCAGTAATGACAGTGAGTTCTGAACTACAAATTAAATCAACGACTCCGCTGACTACAGTGTTATGGAACGAAATTCAAGCTGACTTACATGAAGGTGGATTAAACAGTTGTTCAGCTTTGAAGCAAGCTGTAAATACTCAAGATAGTATTATCAGAAATGTGAGGGAGCATGACTTCCGAATTGCGAATCGATACAACATCGCGGTTGAGGACTTGTATGGCGATTTCGTTAAAGATCAAAATGCCGAGCTCTATAACTTAGCGCAAAAAATGATGCCCGCTATCAAAAAGTCTTATCAAGAGACCAAAGATATTCAAAAAGAGAACCCAACAGCCCAGCAAGCTTATGTTGATTATTATTGGAAGCATTGGGATGACTCTAAAAAAGCTGAAATTAATAAGTGGTATAAAGTTAAAACAGTGATGACCGCTGACAAGTTGATTGTTATCGAACATGAAGTTTCAGCAGATCTAAATACTGAACTGATTTTAAATAAACATATTGAGCGTAATAGCCAGAAGAAAAATGGTTTGGAGTATGACAAAGAAGCTTGGCTCTCATTGAAAAGTGATGGAATACAGTATTCGTGTTCAGTTCAGGAAACAATTAAGCAACAGGTACAACCTAACTCACTGACCACCTTTGGTGTGGTGAACCGTAGCTTGTCTCAACAGCGGGATTGGGAAAGCTGCTCAGATCAAAATATAGGTGCTGGATTCATGCAAAGCTTGACGTTTGCTGTTGTAAGTGACTACAAAGATCAGTACACCCAAGTACAAGCGGACTTCAATTTTAGTAATAAAGCTCCGCACCCGGAGTGGGTTGATCGAGAAGATTCATTAGACAGTGTCTCTCGCAGCGACTTTGATGCGCTAGACTACTTGTCGGTAGATTTTGATGACAATAGTTCATATGGTGCAGATAGCTGGGGCAGACATAAAAATGCATACATTGAAAATACTCCGTTTGATTATACTCAAATAATAACGTCTAAATATTCTCAAGGTAACTGGACTAGAGGTTATTATTACCAGAATGGGACAAACTCGGTTGAGTGCTCAAATGATGGTGTGAGCTGGTCAAAAGACGCTTGTCAATAAAGCTGAAGACGTTATCTAAGAACTCTAGGTATCAGTACGTAATAAGAATCCAGTGTCTACAATACACTGGATTTTTATTTTTAGTTCATCGCTATTTGGCTTTGGTTTGTTGAAATAGACTAAGTTATAAAATTAGTTTTAAACAACAGTGATCTGTCCTAGTCAGGGAAGTTCATATCGTAGAATTTTACATTTATATACAACTAATGGTCTGCCAATCACTGAATTTAATGCTAATTTGTAGATACAGCCATACTTCAGAGAGGAAGGAATCATGAGAACAGTTGTCGCAACGCTACTTATTTGTCTATCCCTCTCGACCCTGGCGGCAGAATACCGAGCTCAAGAAGTGGCTAATGGATTCCAGATCCCTTGGGGCATTGAGTTTCTTGACGATCAACACGCTGTTGTTACTGAGAAAAATGGTACGATTTCGTTACTCGATATAGCGTCCGGCAAAAAAGAAAAGCTCTATCGCGTCTCAGATGTTAACACTAGCGGCCAAGGTGGCTTACTTGATGTTGCACTCTCACCTAATACAGACGCACAAAATCCGAAACTGTTCTTCACTTATACTAAACGCACCGACAAAGGTAATACTGTTGCATTAGCCACCGCAACACTACACAACACTGCTCTGCTCGGCTGGAAAGATCTATTTGTTGCTGACGCGATAACTGATACTGGCCAGCACTATGGGAGCCGCATTGCGTTTGTCGACGATAAGGTTTACTTCACCATTGGTGACCGAGGCGATCGCGACAACGGACAAAATATCCAAACACATGCGGGGGCTATTTTGCGCCTTAATCTTGATGGCTCTGTTCCTAAAGATAACCCTTTTCAACCCGCCCAAGCCAAACCTGAAATCTGGAGCTACGGTCATCGAAACCCTCAAGGTCTCTTTTATGACAAAGCAACCAAACAACTATGGTCTATCGAGCACGGACCACGTGGGGGTGACGAGATCAACCTGATTAAGAAAGGCGCAAATTACGGGTGGGCAAGAGTCTCTCACGGTAAAGAATATTGGGGGCCACTGGATGTCGGTGAAGCCGAATCTCTACCGAACATGGAAGATCCAAAACTGGTGTACATTCCCTCTATCGCACCAAGTAACATGGTGTTGTATCGTGGTGAAAAGTACCCAGAATTGAATGGTAAAATATTAGCGGGTGCACTGAAATTAGCACACATTAATGTGGTATCGATTAAAAACGGTAAGCTAACAGAATCAAATCGGTTGCTGAAAAACCTTAGCGAACGTGTAAGAGACATCACCATCAGCCCCGATGGTTATATTTACTTTTCAACCGATAGTGGAAAAATCTTCCGTCTCCAGCCTCAGTAACCAAACTCATTTATGAGCCTACGCTCGGTTGAATAATCGTCCTCGTTGTAAGCTCTGGCCCTTTGTTCAGGCGTATCATAATCAAGACCGCCATAACCATAACACCGGCTGCAAGCAAAAAACCGAGTTGCGTTATGCCGAAATGACTTAAAAAGGCGATGGCGACATAACTGATACTTTGAGCTAAGGTCGCAAACATTTGTAGCCCTCCGTCTGCTCGGCCACGTTGATCAATACTAATACTGTGATGCATCCAGTTTGTACGAGCAACACGGTTTAAGGCGTTAAATGTGCCAAAGAAGAACGTAAACATCAGTAGTAGTTGCGGAGAAAATGATAAACTCATGCCAATGAGCATGATAGCGACTAGCCCCATTGAGCCAATCATAATAACTCGATGAGAGCCTAAACCTAATAACCTTCCGACAAACAGACCAGTCACTAATGAACCCATTCCAAAGGTAATGTTATAACCCGCAAACCACTCACCCGAGATGCCTATTTCTGAAAACCAAATAGGCACTAACTTAGTGAGAAAAGTGAGTATTGGGTAGCTCAACGCCGAGAGCATTAAAAAAACATAAAAGTGTGGTCGCTGCGTGAATATCTCTCTACTCGCCTTCATTTGCGCCATAAAAGAGACCGACATTGACTGACGTAATTGTCGGCGATAAGGTGTCAATATATAGCTAACACTCGCGATTGCAGAAGCTATCGCAGCGAAACACGAGAATTCAAACATCCCCCATATTTCTAGTAGCACAACACCCAATGCCCCTGCCCCCAAAGTCGTTCCCTGCATGATGATCTCTTGTTTTCCAGAAATCGAAGCATATTCATGTTGATAAAAATTCTCTTGGGTAAAAGCATTATTGGTTGACCAAGCTAAATTGCTAGAAGTCCAAAACACCATCTGAGCTGCGGCGAGTAACCAATGAGATTGATATCCAAACCCATAAGTCAAAGCGACTAATGCGGCAGTACTTGCTTGTAATAATTGAACCAATATCAGCAGTTGCTTTCTCGAACAACGATCAATCAAGGTTGAGAAAAATGGTGTCAGAATAAAGGAAAGACCTGTGCAAGCTAAAGCAACCATAGCAACAAAAGAACCCATATTAGGTGTAGATAGCATGATCCAAGGTAGTGCCATCATAAATAGCCCTGAGGAGATGCCATCAAAAAAGCGTCCGGCCAGATAAAATTGTGTGGGAGTTTTTATTACATTCAATTCCATATTTGTATTCCATCGATTGCCAATTTGATGCTACGTTAATGCCTCAAGTTAACTTTAGGTAAAGCGCTTTTTCATTTTATTAGGGACAAAGCTCGGTCGATTGGAGAAAAATATGGAAATGACGGTTGGTGAAGTCGCTCAAAGAGCTGGTGTTAAAGTTTCCACCTTACATTTTTATGAACAGAAAGGGCTTATCTATAGTTGGCGTAATCAAGGCAACCAACGTCGCTATCATCGAAATGTGTTGCGCAGAATTGCGGTGATCAAAGCAGCGCAAATGGTTGGTCTTACCTTAGAAGAAATAGCAGACTCGTTGGCTAATTTACCAAAACATCAGGCACCAAGTCGTCAGCAGTGGGAAAAAATGGCCTCAAATTGGAGCGCTATGCTTGAGCATCGTATTCGGCAGCTAAAGGCACTACAAAATGATCTCGGAGGTTGTATTGGCTGCGGTTGCTTATCCATGGAATCATGCGCTATCTACAACCCGCAAGATATTCGAGCAGAAACCTTTGCTGGCAAAACCCTAATCACACACCCTGAAGAATGGTCTGGCGACGTTGATACGTAAATTGAAACAGGAAGGAACACAATACCGAGAGCTATTATCTGAAGTACGGATGAACCATGCACTAAATTTTGGCTTAACAGCAAGTGCTTATATGAAGACGATAATCAACCCACCACGAACATAAATGTTATAGTGAGTTATTTTCAATTACACACATTTTTATATTGATCACTAAAAACTAAAAGCAGGAATAATCACTTGACTGATACTGAAATCAACAAACAAATAGACCTGCTTATTCTCTATTTAATTAGGATAAATAGTTTAACCTTCGTAAATAACAATAAATTACTTATTCTTGCGGAGGAGTTCCTTCACAATTAGAAACAACTGCATCAATTTGTACTAATGCATCCATAGGAATAGCTGAAACACCAACGACTGTTCTTGCAGGAAGCTCACCTTTAAAGAAAGTAGTATAAACTTCGTTTACCGCGTCAATATCTTCAATATGTTTAAGTTGAATATTTACTTTAACAATATCATCCATAACATGGTCAACACTTTCTATGATAGCCTTAATATTTTTCAAACATTGTTCCGCTTGCGCTTTTACATCACCGGCAACTATTTCACTTGTTTGTGGAACAACAGGTAATTGACCAGAAACATGGTTGTAATGAGAAAAAGCCACGGTATGCGAGTAAGGCGCTTGTGGTGCATTTTCTGTATTATTTGCTTCAATCACAAGTAGACGAGTATCTTCTGGCAATTGTGGTGGTGTGCCGTCACCGTGTGACACTGCGGTATCAATCTGCACCAACGCATCCATAGGTAAAGCGGCTGCGCTAACAACAGTGCGTGCCGGAACATAACTTGGGAAATATTCAGCACAAACTTCATTGACCACTTCAATATCTGAGATATTTTTAAGGAATATCGTTGTTTTAACGATATCACTCATTACATGATCGATACTTTCTAGAATGGCTTTAATGTTATTTAGACATTGTTTTGCCTGCTCTTTAACACCACCTGCAACCAATACACCTGTGGTTGGATCAATAGGCAGTTGAGATGAAAGGTTATTGTAATGAGAAAAGGCAACGGTTTGTGAATACAAGCCTTGTGGTGCATTATCTGTGTTCCTTGAAACTTTAATAAGTGCACATGGAGCTTGTGGAGCTGTGCCTTCACCGTTTGAAATAAGCGCATCCATTTGAACTAAAGCATCGCTCATCGGTAAAGCGGCAACCGCGACAGTCGTGCGGGTAGGAAGGGAACTTTGGAAAAAGGCTGGATAAACTTCATCGATAGCATCAACATCGGCAATATTTTTAACGAAGATATTAATCTTCACCACATCGTCCATAACATGGTCAATACTTTCCACTATCGCTTTAATATTTTTTAAGCACTGTTTGGCTTGGTCCTTTACACAACCCACTACAATTTCACCTGTTGTAGGATCTATAGGTAGTTGAGCTGAAATATTATTATAATGAGAAAAAGCTACAGTTTGAGTAGATACAGTGCTTTTAGGTGCGTTGTCTGTGTTTCTTGAAACTTTTACAATATCGCCAGTCATATCGAAATTTATCCTATTATATATTGCAGGAATACGTATTTATATTTAATAGATCGTATTGGAAAGAATGATTAAAGTGGCGCAATGGTAAGTAAATTTACTCGGTGTAAATGTGACATACTACAAATTATCATTTTCTATAAGGCCATAAAAAACAGGATAAATAGTCACTCAACGACTAATTATCCACATTTCTAAGAATAAATTAGATTAATTAATATTTAGCACAAGAATGATTCGAAAATAGTGAATAGAATCCCAGAGGTTAAAACCATTAACTCACTTAATTTATCGCAATTTTGATACCTTGTTCACAACAAAACAGTTCAAATACTCACATCAGCTCAATTGATACGATTTTTATGTCTTTATAAATGAATAAATTATCTGACAAACTCAAGTGTGTCATTCTTATGTTAAAGAAAATGGTGATTTTTATTTCAATCATCATCTATACCCAAACAACTTGAAGTTGCAGGTAGGCGGCAAGTGAGTTCATCCCCATGAGCATAGATAAACTATGTGATTGGGGTGAAATAACGTAGCCAACACCGCTGCAATTTCAAGTAGGAAGGGTATATATTGTAAACATTGAATGAAAGAAATAACAAAGGCGAACCAATGGTTCGCCTTGTACTTTATTATTCACTAAACCGCTAAAAACTAATATTTATCAGAAGCAACGTAGTAGTTTTCTTTAAACGCTAAACTTCCCCACATGGCATTTGCGTGAGCTCGCTTCACCACATCTGGATCTACCGCTTTTTCTGTTAATGTGTCTGTTTTTTGATCGTATTCATAAGTTGATATACCCTGTCCAGGTTGGATAACTACCACTTGGTTATCAGCTGTCATATAACCGTAATTCTTATCACGCTGCATCATAACACGCTGTTTTTTCAACAGGAACATCACGAGTTAAGTCATGCCCAATCATTGGGTTTTGGCTGCTAATACCGGCTAGTGAAAGCAGCGTCGGTGCTAGGTCAATTTGGCTCACAAGACGATCATCGATCTGATGTTCAATTCCACCACCAAAAATCACCGCAGGGATTCTGAAGTAATCAACTGGTACTGGTTGGTTACCTTGCGTTCTTGCGTCATGGTCTGCAACCGCAATAAAGATGGTGTTATCCCAATAATCCGATTTTTTAGCCGCTTCAACAAACTGCCCTAACGCATGGTCAGCGTATTTCACCGCATTTTCAACCGTCTGTTTCGGCTCATTATATGGCTCAATCACGTTGTCAGGATATTCAAATGGGCTGTGATTGGATGAGCTAAACACCAAACTGAAGAAAGGTTTCCCTTCTTCATTCATTTGTGTGAATTGTTGGTTTGCTTTTTGGTACAGATCTTCATCTGATGCGCCCCAAGAACCAACAAACTTAGGATCAGCAAAGGTTGGGAAGTCTTGCATGTCGACAAAACCATTACCTAAGAAGAAGCTCTTCATATTATCAAAATGGCTTTCACCACCATAAATAAATTGAGTATGGTAGCCACGCGACTTTAGCAAGTCTGCTATCGAGAAAAAGTTAGTTTGGCTTTTACCTAACTTGACAACAGAGCGTGCTGGTGTTGGAGAAAAACCGGTTGTCATCGCCTCTATACCACGTACCGAACGTGTACCTGTTGCGTACAAACGAGTAAATGCCCATCCTTCGTCAATCAGCTTATCCATGTTAGGTGAGACATCAATCCCGCCTAATCGACTGACATAGCGTGCACCGTGACTTTCAAGTAGTAAGATAACGATGTTCTTTGGTTTCCCTTGATATGTTGCCTGATGCTTAGCCATACTTGGTTGAGTATCTGAAACAAAATATTGAGCATCAATGTTCATCGATGCATGAATCTCATCGATCACCTCTTGCTTCTCCATTTTGGGATAGAACTCAAATGCGTTCGCTTCAGATTTCATCTGTTTAGCCGCAAAAATAACAGAGAATGATGAGTTAAGCGTTAAATCGTTGATCAATGGATCACTGGAAAATGAAACCATGGCTGGGTTTAGAGGACGATGACCCAATGAAGAACGTGCACCTAGCACCCCCACAGCAATGACTAACACTGCCAATAGCGGTCGCCAGTACCATTTAGGAAAACTTAAGTTAGCAACTAACTGCTTGCTCCACTTCCAACCTAAAACAACCGTCAAAGTAGAAACGACCGCGCCAATAAGCAGCTCTAACTTATAGCCTGTCCACAGCATGCTGAACACTTCTTTCGGGTAAATAAGATATTCAACAAACAAGCGGTTTGGACGTAAATCATATTCCATGATAAATGGCGGAGTGGCCACTTCCATATACACGATAAGCCATAGACCCAGTGTGATCCAGACTCTTAGAACCCAATGCCAGGCGCGTCCAACAATGTGGTTACCAGACAATAAACAAGAGAGCAGCGCGGGTAAAATAAGTAGATAACATAGCGATACAATATCGACTCGCAAGCCACTAAAGAAAATGGTCAGCCAACCGTGAGCGTCACTGACTCTGTCAGAATGCCAGATCGCGAGCCCTAAGCGAGATACGAAAAATATTGCAATCCCCATAAGGAAAACGGCAACGATAGGATACAAGGGACCGAAGTAAGGTTTTAGTTTATTGAGCATAAATTTCAAGACGCATTATTATTGACTGGATTGGTGGATGATACTGTATGGCATAGCTAAAACGAATAAGTTCCTCATTTTTCCTAAAGACTCTTTACTTTCGTGTGCACTGACATCAAGTTTTTGTATCAATTTGCTGAGTATTCCACCAGCGATGTAGAAAAAATGTCAGCATTCAGCCAAAGCTTGAAACAGATAAAGGTAAGACTCCTGATTTATAATTAACCACCAAAATTTAACCGCCCATCTGATTCTCTAACTCAACTTTTGATACGCATTATTAATCATTGATTTTTCAAGCCCTAAATTTAATAAATAGTCATACACAACCTGACGACCATCATCAAAACAATTCTCTCCAAGCGCGTTGGTGAGCGCAACTTCAAGCAATTTAAAGCTTCGATATTCACCAATACCCAGCTGATTGGTCAGCAAGTAATTGTTTTCTATATCAGACTTAGTGGCCCCCATAAACAGTTGTAAAAAACCAATAACGACACCAGTACGATCAGACCCTAACCGGCAATGAACATGGAATGGTGCTTGCTCGTTTGCAATGATAGTGATGATCTGTTTGATACCATCTTGAAAACCAAGTTCATTATCATTAAAAGCCTGATTAAGATGCGACATAAAATAAACCGTCTCGTAAGACATCGGCACTGAATAGACACACCCTTGAGACCAGAGCTGTTGATAATAACTGGCCCCTTGTTGTTCTATTTCTTGTTTAAGCTGGTGATCCGTTTCAGACAAATTGATGATATTGGCGATCTGGTACTGTGAGAGCAGTTTACGTACCGCTATTTGTCGGAGCTCTTCGAGCGATTTAAGTTCTGCTATATGAGATCGAGATGGTGAAATCGGATGATAAGAACGGTATAGGCGCTTAGGTTTTAAAGCGCCTCCTAATACTGTTCTAAAGTTGGCTAGCGACTCTTCACTCGAATAATCTTCTCGTTGCTGCTTAATCATAAAAGAGGCTTCACTTGCTTGATGTATCTGTACCAATTCATTCTGGCTTGGATTTTCAGCCAACAGCAAATAGTTGAAACTTCCATTAAACTGATTGTTGAAAAAATAACCTTGCGGATGATTGTGGTCGAAAGGTAACGCTTGTTCTAAATCTTGATCCCAAAAAAAGTATTCACAATAGCCTGAATTACCGATGTGCAGTGCTAACTCTTTGGGTTTAATCAGCGTCAGCGAATCGCCCTCTCGGTGAAACTTAAAATCCTCTTTTACCTTCCAATTGGTTGCGTTACCGACAAAAAAGATATTATTGCTCGCTTGAATTGGAATATTGAAAATAATATTGTCGCCACGATATTGATAGTGCATCACTTTGCTGAACCTTAAATATAGACCAATATATACCCAAACCACTTGAAGTAGCAGGTAGGCGGCAAGTGAGCTCATCCCCATGAGCATAGATAAACTATGAGATTGGGATAAGCGCACCTAGCCAACACCGCTGCAACTTCAAGTCGGAAGGGTATGGATAAACTCAGTCTACCGAAATGGTATATACAAAACATGAGATATGAACGACACAAAGAGAAACTTGTGACAGTAACAAAACTTAGTAGGGGTCGCCTAACATCATCGCTGGCATAAAGTGTGTTAGGCGAACCAAGTTAACCCTCCAACCAGGCACATATCATTTGCACTGTTGGGATGGAGCCACAATGGACAACAGTTTCATCCAAAACTACCGCAGGTGTAGACATCACTTCGTAATCCATAATCGTTTCGAGATCCGTCACTTTCTCGACGGTGACTGTAACACCCATCTCATTTGCCACTTTTTCAATAAGCTTCGCTGTATTGACGCAATTAGCACAACCAGAACCTAGTACTTTAAATATTTTCATCATCGACTCCTAATATACCCAAACAACTTGAAGTTGCAGGTAGGCGGCAAGTGAGTTCATCCCCATTAGCATAAATAAACTATGTGATTGGGGTGAGTGAACGTGGCCAACACCGCTGCAGCTTCAAGTAGGAAGGGAGTAATTCCAAATAGATAAATTAAACACCCACCCCATGACCGTAAATGCAGCGAGCAACAAACAAAAAAGTAGCCCTAATAGACGCCATTGCATGACCTGTTTGAGCATCACAAACTCCGGAATGCTGGCAGCAACAGTACTCATACAAAATGCCAATGTCGTCCCAATCGGCAATCCTTTAATCAACAGACTTTCCATGATGGGGATCACCCCAGTTGCATTAGAATAAAGCGGAATACCCAACAAAACAGAAGCAGGAACAGACCACCACTGCCCTTGCCCTAGGTGAGCTTCTATCCAGCCATCGGGCACAAACCCATGCAAACCCGCGCCTATACCCACCCCGATAAATACCCATATCCAAACTCGCGAAACAATAACTACCATTTCGTGTTTGGCAAAAGCGTGGCGGTCTGCCAATGTCATCTGTGCAGTCATAGTCGTGATTGACGTTTGTGCTTTAGCATTTTGACCACGCTGAAGTGCTTTCATTGCTAATGGTTGAAGCCAACGTTCTGCGCCAATCGAATCTAAAAACCATCCGCTAGTAACACCAATTAACATTCCGACAAACACATACATCAGCATGAACTTCCACCCAAGTAAACTCACTAACAGCAACATCGCAATTTCATTGATTAATGGAGATGTGATCAAAAAAGCCATGGTTATCCCTAACGGAATACCTGCCGTTGTAAATCCTAAAAACACCGGGATACTAGAACATGAACAAAATGGTGTAATTGCCCCAAAGAAACTACCAGTTACATATCCGAAAATACGTCTTTTGCCCGCAAGGTAATGACGAACTTTATCTACATTTAGCGAAGCCCGAAAAAGAGCAATTACGTAAATCATGACCACCAGCAACACCATGATCTTGCTGGTGTCTTCAATGAAGAAATGTACGCCATCGGCCAATTTTGAATTGGGCGTAATAGAAAAGACTGAATAGGTCAACCAATCTGCAAGCAGCGAGAATACTTCAAACATGACAGCTCCCATATGGCTATTGTTGAGCCGATAACCTGATACATCGACTTATCGCTTTGTCATAAGACGAAAGACGAGCTAAAAAGATGCAAGATTTTAGGATTAATTGACCAAATATGAGATGGATGAGTTATTTTTCAGGAAAAAAGCAGCAAACTCGCTGCTGTTCATCAAAACGGATCCGGCATTGTATTTTCAGAATTTGCTTTAATTTATAACGCGCGCGTTGAATACGTGACTTGGTTGCCGGTAAAGTTAAGCCATGTTTTCGTGCAAATATTTGCTGTGGTTCGCCATTGAGATCACACGCTTCTATGATTGCTTTATCCGCTTGAGAAAGTTGATCCAACGCTTTGGGTAAACATTGCGCGAGGCTATCAATTACGTGCGGATCTTCATCACATTCGCCATGTAATGACAATATTGCGTCATCATCAAACATTACCTCTTTCGTCTTTCTCCACTCATCAACTTGTAAATTGTTGGCGACACGAAACAACCAAGAACGTTGATTTTTGATATCACAAAATGCTTTTTTCTGCAGCAAGGCACGTAAAAATGTCTCTTGAAGAAGATCAAAGGCTAGCTCTTTGTTACCACATTGCTTAAGTAGCCAATGAAATAGCTCAGACTCCGTTAAATGCCAAGTCTGAAGAAGGCATGGAACAACGGTAGGATGAGAAGTATCAGGCATAACAAGCTCGCTTACACATAAAGGTGATGCGTTGACATTTTAAAGTGATTCTCATGTTCAAGAGATTCACTGCTAGTGATAAAAACCAACACCCTAATAATAACGAATCCCCCCACAAAAAAAGCGAGCTATCTAACAGCTCACTTTCGATGTTCAATATTCTTTGAAATTTACTACCATTCCACTGTCCGCTGAGCAATCACGAATTCTTCATTGGTTGGGTTTCTATTAGTATCGCATCTACTAACAGGGATTTGGACAATTCCGAGTTAAAGCCTTAACTCTAACTCGTCATTTTCGGATGAAAATTTCTATGGGCTAACACTTCAAACACCGGCGCAGCTTTGCTGTGTCCGAGTGCTTTGACTTGTTAGCGCCGTCACTATCCGCGCTCGAAGACACATGAAACTAACTCCTTGTATACAGCCATGTCCGATGTCATATACTCAGAAAGAGTTAACTTAAACTTTTCCGCGTTGATGCTAGATGTGATTTGGCAGAAATTCTTTATCCTTCCTGTGGCATCTTTAAGATTCTGATTAACGATGTCAGTTACAAATTGGTCATATGAAACTTCATCAAAAGCTAAGCCGTTTTGCTTGCAGTAATTAAACAAGACCTCCTTGTCATACAGATAGTTTTCGATTTCCCACCTTTTTAGAACTCTGTGATTGTCGGGATTGTTTTGGAGATATACTTGCCGATCATTCTCGTTAGTGTCTCTACCAGATGCCATATCTCTATCTTTTAAAACCAGTATTTCTAAGTCAGAAAAAACTTTGCTTAATATGGCAATCGCAATATCGCTTCTTTGATCAAGCTCCGTATTTCCACCGCTGGATACAAACAGCGTGTCATGATGGCTCTCTGAAAATACATTGTTAAATACGTTAGCATCCAAGCCTCTTTCGGAACCATTTCTACCTGGACTATCCCGCCCTTCACAATAAACTATTCGTTTTGGACACACTAAGTTAGCTAAATCATCTAGCGCAATAGAAAAGATTTCCTTCCAGCTAGCTCTAGCCCCCTTCAATGGTTTTAACGTATATGGTTTAGATGCCAATTCATACTCACTTTTAAACTGAATAACTTGACAATAATCTCTTAAGTCATCTTGGAGTGTTCTTAGAAAACCAATACTGTGTGTTGTTATCCATATCTGACAGTTTTCCCCAACTAACCGATTAATCTCTATCAAAAGGTTTTTTTGTATGGATGTATTAATGTGTAACTCTGGCTCATCTAATAAAAATATCGCATCGCAATATTCATCTTTTCTTAAATATAGATCCAGAAGAATATCAACGACTTCTTTCTCTCCAGACGAAAGAACATTAAATTCAAATCTATTTGGATGATCCTTCTTTTGAAAATAAAGAGTGCCTTCTGATGCTTCAATGTCACCTATACTACAGATCTCCAAATCAAGACATTTAGATATTGATGAGTTCAAATCGCCAATTATTTTCGCCCTAGCCTCACTAGGTTTGCAGTCTGTCTCATGCAAGTACTTATTGAATTTTATATACAGACGACGATAGTTCTCCTCCATTTTGTCATCGAGATCAGATGCCGAAGAGGCCCCATAATTATTTAATCTAATTTCGCTAGTTGCTTGCGATTGGGTAACTTTTAAACTGCTATTATATCTATAAGGGCTTCGAAATGAAAAAATTGTATTTTCTTTGCCGATTTTGGCTCTTTCTTCTCGTATTTTTTGAAAGCTTCCTTCAGAAAACTCGATGCTTACATTTTGATAGTTATAGTTTGGTGTTTTATTCATTGAGTGGTATTCGTGATTCTTACCACCTTTGTTCCCAATATGGTTATAAGCATTATTATGAAAAAGCATCCCATCTAAAACGCTACTCTTACCACAACCATTGGGGCCAACCAATGCGACTATACGCTTAGGCTCATCGCCCAAATCGATCGTCAAATCAAAGAATCTCTTGTAACCATTCTTCAATTGCAATTTTTTTATTCTCATTGATTCCTCAATCTATAGATTCTGGCCACTTTTTGAGCGCTAACATTTTATTATTACGCATGCGCGTTTCCCAAACCTATTATCTAACACATAGGTTTTATAATTGCGTGATTTTAAGAACATTTATTCATATCGGAATGTGAAAACGCGCACGAAGTTGAGATAAAAATCGTCTTGATTTCAATATAACTGTATATCTGCCCAGCTTTTAGGCATTACAAAGAATGGCAACATTTGAGTTAAACGGATGAAAATTTGTAGGCGAGAAAGTCTGCGTTGGACTGCACCACAGACAACGAGTTAACTCTTTTGGGGGCACTTTTGATTTAGAAAGGTGCCCGCTGAGAAAACTCTTGAAAGTTATTAGTTAAATTTGAACTCGGATAACTATCATCGCCTTAATATTTGTGATGCTTAACGTAAATTTTGCTTAGTAGCAAAGCCTCTATTGCGGCGTACCGAGTGCTGTCTAAGGGTAAATGTGCTCGGCTCCAGCTTTTATCCAGCGTGCCCACATCGCTTTTCGATTCTTGCGATGTTCTTCTGAATGCGGTGGCTCATCGAAGAACTGACACTCTGAGGCTGGAAGGTTCAGTTGTTTGGCAAGTTCTGGCCCACCATGGATGATATATCTTGGGATTGGATGACCGTTAACATCTAGGTCTCCAGGTTTTTTGCTTTGAGCTGGTTTCTTATTCATGGCTATACCTTAATGAGCTTTCTTTGGTTAATTTTTCAGATGTTGGAGCATGGTGTGAGGGCATTACGGTTTCCGATACCTAACACTCCATAATAAACTAGGCACATATTTTACCATTAGCCAAAGTAGGTCAACTAATAACAACAGTATCGAGTCAAGATTCTAGAACTAAACAGTTTTGGGGCAAAACCTTGCTAGCAATGAGCGCGCTGAGAAGAGTCTTGGCATAAACAAGCCAACACTAACCTCACTAGTGTGGAGCTAAAATAGTGAATTGCATAAGTCAATTTAGTGAGCGTTGAGTGCTCGCCATTCGCGTGCTTTGCGATGGTCTATCCAACATATGAACACAAAAAAAAGCGAGCACAAAGCTCGCTCCTATCTGTTTGATTTTAAATGTAATTACAGCAATTCAACCGACTGCTGGGCAATGACGAATTCTTCGTTAGTTGGTACAACAAGCGCAACTGCATTTAGCATGTCTGATTTTGCGATAATACCAGCGTTACCAAAGCGAGCTTGCTCATTGCCTTGTTCATCTTCAACAAAACCTAGAATTTTCAGGTTGCGCAGAATTTCACGACGAATTGGTAGTGCGTTTTCACCAATGCCGCCAGTGAAAATGATGCCGTCTAATGAATCTAAAGCGGCTAGGTAAGAAGCTATGTATTTTGCAACGCGATAAGTAAAGACTTGGAATGCTAAAGTTGCGCCTTCATGACCTTCTTCCATCGCTTCTAAAATACCACGAGCATCACTGGTTAAACCTGATACACCAAGGAAACCAGACGCTTTATTGAGTGAGTTGAATACTTGCTCTTGCGACCAACCCTTCTTCAATAGAAACTCGATAATCCCTGGGTCAAGGTCACCACAACGTGTACCCATCATCAAACCTGAAAGTGGTGTGAAACCCATGCTTGTATCAACACTTTGGCCGTCTTTAATCGCGCACACAGAAGCACCGTTGCCAAGGTGTACAGAGATAAAACTACTTTCATCGATTGGCTTGTTGATCATTTTTGCAGCCTCGCGGCTCACATAGTAATGACTTGTACCATGGAAACCATATCGACGAATGCCAAATTCAGTGTACAACTCTTTCGCGATTGCGCCGGTATACGCTTTTGCAGGCATGGTTTGGTGGAAAGCCGTGTCAAAAACCGCGAATTGTGGCAATTCAGGGAATGCAGCCATTGCTGCGCGCATACCGATAGCATGTGCTTTGTTGTGTAGTGGCGCAAGATCGCTCAATGCTTCCACTTCTTGCACAATTTTATCGTCTAACTTAACGGTTTTAGTGAACTTCTCACCGCCATGTACCACTCGGTGCCCAACAGCAACCACATCATCAATCAGACCGTAGGTTTTCACTAACTCAACTAATTTTGCGACAGCCAATTGGTGGTGGTTCTCTTCACCTTTAATCGCAAAATCTGCTTTTTCGCCATTAAACTTCCAGCTCATTCGAGCGTCTTCCAGCCCAAAACACTCACCTAGACCGCTAAGTACGGCGTCGCCCGTATTTGAATCAATTACAGCAAACTTCAGTGAAGAGCTGCCAGAGTTAATAACCAGAACATACGAATTAGACATGGGGGTAAGATTCCTGTGTGAGACCAACTTTCAAGCTTTATCGCTTGTTTAGATATAAGGACCATTATTCAATAATTTTTGAATCTTTCAACTTTGTTTTAGTTTTTTATCCAAACCAAACGATTTTTTCTTGATCTAACGCAAACTATTATTTTTTTCGAACTGAGAAATATATCGTTTTGTATCGACACAAGTGCTTATTGAAGCAAACGTTTACATCCTTACCATTCTTGGCACCATTGAATATCATAGCCGACGAACTCGAATGATTAAGATCGATATGCATCTACTGACTTAACTTGTATGAATGTATATTAGAAGTGGGTTAATTATTGTGATACAAACAAATACGTTTACCTTCGATCTCTAATACGTTAAATGGCGTTTCATAGATATCGCTGAGTACCGAAGATTCAATCACCTCTTCGACGGCTCCCGTCGCAACCACTTTACCTTTTTTAAGCGCGATGATGCGGTCAGAATAGCAAGAAGCAAAGTTAATATCGTGGATAACAACAACCACGGCTTTGTTTAGATCATGAGCTAAACGCTGGATAGTCGCCATGATTTGCAGGGAATGTTTGATATCGAGATTATTTAGGGGTTCATCAAGAAAGACATAATCGGTATCTTGCGCGATAACCATCGCAATAAACGCTAACTGGCGCTGACCACCACTTAATTCATCTAAATATTTATCTTGAATGGCTTTCAGATCGAGATAATCGATAGATTGTTCAATGACGGCATGATCATCTGCGGTAAGTTTACCTTGTGAATAAGGAAAACGGCCGAACGCAACAAGCTCCTTAACCGTAAAACGCATCGTCAATGTATTAGCCTGACGCAGTACCGAAAGTTTTTTCGCGAGGGCTTTAGTATCCCACTCCACTAATTCTTGGTTTTCAATCCAAACTTTACCACTGTCGCGGCTAACTAATCGGCTTGCCATAGATAGTAAGGTACTTTTACCTGCACCATTTGGGCCGATAATTGAAGTCACTTTACCTTTTTCGAACTGCGCGCTGGCTTTGTCGACTACTGCTTGTTGACCAAATACTTTGGTCAATTTATCTAATTGGATCATAAAAATTAAACCACTTTATTGCGTAAAAGGAGTGAGAGAAAGTAAATGCCACCAATGAAGTTGATCACCACACTCAGCGTGGTTTCAAATTGGAACACTTTTTCTACCACCCACTGCCCAGATAGCAGTGCACACACCGATATCGCGGAGCAACCAATCAACAACGTTTTGTGTTGATATGAACGAAACCATTCTCGGGTTAAGTTGGTCACTAGCAAGCCAAAGAACATCACAGGCCCTACTAATGCCGTCGAAATTGCAATTAGAATCGCACTAAGCATAAAGACGTTACGTGTAACCAACCGTACGTCGACCCCCAAGCTGACCGCGTTATCGTTGTCTAACCAGAACACGTCAAGTAAACGGTGCATTTGAAACAATCCGAAACAAACCAGTAATAACAAGGGTGTCACCCAATAAACTAATTCCACTTTAACGTTATTAAAACTAGCGAACATATTGGCTTGAACTGATGAAAAGTCGTTCGGATCCATCAGCATGATGAAGAACGAGGATATATTGGAAAATAATTGCCCCAATATGACGCCCAAGAGTAGTAGCGCCATCAGGTTGCTTTGCTGCCTACGAAAATAGAATGCAAACAATAAGCTCGAAAAAGCCAACATAACAGCAACAGAAAGTGAAAAATTCACATACGGATTCAGAGCGTAGCTACTTAACCCGCCAAACAGCACCACAACCATGACCTGAACAAACATATACAGCGAATCAAACCCCATGATGCTAGGTGTTAAAATTCGATTATGAGTAATGGTTTGAAATGCCAGAGAAGATTGTGCGATCGCAATTCCCGCTAATACTATTGCTAAGACTTTAGGTACCCGACGAGATAAAAAGTACTGATAATTATCAAGATTGAGGCCAATACCAATAAATAACCCAGCAAATATTAGTGAAAGCAAAACTAGCAACAAAAGCTTTGTATTATCACGCATGGCTGCGACCTCGTAAAATCAGCAACACAAATGCGCCACCACCAAGAATGCTTATGATCATCGAAATAGGGACTTCGTAAGGAAAAATAATCAGCCGACTAGCTAAATCACACAGCAAAACTAACAGCGCACCAAACATCGCGGTACGCGGAATGTTTTTGCGCAGATTATCACCGTAATAATGACTGACTAAGTTCGGTACAATCAGCCCCAAAAAAGGCAACTGTCCGATGATCATCACTACTGTGGCTGACATTACAGAAACTAGGCATACACCAATGACAAGTACTTGCTGATAGTTAAGTCCTAAGTTCATTGCAAAATCTTTACCCATACCCACAGCGGAAATTCGCGCTGCATACAAGTAACTGAACAAAGCAATAGGAAGTGCGATATACAGAAGCTCGAAATCCCCTTTCAATAAATTAGCAAAGTTTGCAACTGCCCAACCAGACAAGTTCTGTACGGCATCGTATTTATAAGCAATAAACGAAGCGACAGAGTCGATAACATTACCAAAGATAATGCCGATCAAAGGGACAAAAATGGCATTCTTGAACTGAATACGCTGAATAAGCTGCACAAACACTAAAGTGCCAGCAATCGCGACTGAAAATATAAGCCACAAATTATCACCATGCCCAAAAAACACTAGGCTCAGTACATAACCAAGCATTGCACATTCAATGGTGCCGGAAGTGGAAGGAGCAGCAAATCGATTTTGACTAATTTGCTGCATAATAAGCCCGGCGATACTTAGCCCGGCACCTGCCAGTACCACAGCTAATAAACGAGGCAAGCGACTGGTAAACAATAACTGCCACGCACTAGCATTACCATGGAATAACGCTGTCAACGATAAATCGCCTACCCCCACAAACAGTGAAGATAGACCAATTACCAATAAAACAAGCAATAACTTTTTCAAAGCTAACCTCAGCTTGTTTGTGGGAACTTATTGAATACCAACTGCATTTTTAACGTCTTGGATCATCTGCTCTGTTGCTGTTACGCCAGAAATAGAAAGATACCAAGCGTTAAGGTCTAGGAAGGCCATATGTTTATTTTGATAAGCTTGCGTTGCTTTGATCAAATCATTCTCGAACTCTTGACGAGTATTGCTTTGTCCTTTATTGACCAATCTATCGCGGTCAATGATCAATAATGTTTTTGGATCATGCTCGCGAATAAATTCGTAGGAGATAAGGTCACCATGTCGTGTCGCCTTAATACTCTCCACTGTCGGTTGAAAACCAAAATCTTTGTATATGGCAGAAAAACGCGATTCAGGACCAAAAGTAGTAATATTGCCACCAGAGCTCATCACTGTGAGAGCGTCTATATGACTGGTTTGATTGAAGTGGCGAATCGCTTGAAACTGTTTATCCAAAGCCGCTATTTTTGCTTCTACTTTGTCTTCAATCGCAAAGACTTTACCCAAATTGCGCCACTGCTCTTGAGTGCTCTGCCAGTAGCCTTTACTCGCGTCAGCAGCAAACACAAAGGTTGGAGCAATTTTTGATAGCTCGTCATAACTGGTTGCCGCTCGTGAACCTATCACAATAACGTCCGGCTTTTGCATGTAAATAGCTTCAAAATCGGGTTCAAATAACGAACCAGCTGAAACGTATTGTTTGGTTTTATATTTGTCCAAATAGCTTGGTAATTGGGCGACTTTCGAAACGGCAACAGGCTCCACACCAAAGCTATCTAGTGCATCAAGCGCACCCAAACCAATGACAACAACACGTTGCGGTTTTTGCTCTAATGTAGTTGTACCGAGTTCATGCTCCACTGAAACAGTGTTTGCGTGCAAAGAAAAAGAGGCAAGCAACCCTACCGTCACCAAACTAATAAGCGATTTCATACAGATTTCCATTTAAAGTTAATTGCGACAGATTTTGATAATCATTCGCATTGGATTTGGTGGTAATATAATTGCAGACATCGCTAAGAGCAACCGTCTTTACCTGAAAAACTGACGATGAGGTGATGAAATAGGCAGAATGTCGAAAAAACAAACAACAACAAAACGTTAGCGCTATATAAATGATAACCACCTACTGAAGTAGGTGGTTTGGTGGGGCTAAAAACAAAGAAAAGAGTCGTTAAGGGCGGGTCGGATTAATCGTTAGTGGTTCAAACGTTGCCACTGCATTACCACTTGCTCCAGGATGATCAATGTAAGATGTGTCTTGCATAATCGTATAAAAAACATCTACGTAATCATCGTCATTAGTGAGCAAACCGTCTGGGATTGCATCAATAATCTTCCCGGTAATCTGTGGGATAATCGCATAAGCTTGTACTTCTGGATCTGGGATAAGCTTCATAACTTCTTCAGCTACTTTGACCAATAACTTACCCAATTCCTTATAATCAGTACCATCATCTTGCTCCATTAGAATGAGATCAGCCGCCCCCCAACGGTAACGAGACCATTGGATCATCACTTGGTTTGGAAAATAATCTTGCTTGTCGTAGTCCAAATAAGGCATTTCAACTAAATCAATAGTCGGTTCATCACGGCTGGGGTTCACTCCGGTCACAATGGCGTAGATTTCAGCTCTGCCAGAAATCCACGGTTCTTTATCATCCGCTAATTGAATTTTCTTTAGTACGGTCGTGGAGATTGGAGCAACACTGCTAACTTCAGTGCTGCGTGCCATTGAAACTGCTTCAACTTGACCACTTTCCGTCGTAGTCAACATGGTAGGTTGACCAAGTTTATTCATTTCAACGCGCATCGCTTGTAAACCAGCACGCAGTTCCACTTCACTATTGCTATCAACAACAAAAACAGGCACATCTGGCATCTGGTACACATCAAGTTGATGAACCTGCCCGTACACATCAAAAGCTTCAATATATTGCCATGATGCATCATTTCCTTTCGGCTCGAATGCAAATAGTGGGCTCTGCCCTTCCTGCCATTCTTTAACCATGGATGCATCAGCAATACGAAGTTGTAGCAGCTGTTGAGTAAACTCCTCAATCCCTTTCATCGAGCGAATTTGGGCATCAACCGCAACCATTTGCTGGCTAAAGTCAGAATCAGGCTGTTTTTCTTTCAAAGTGGAAACCGAAATGGATAAGTTTTGAGCACTAATTTGCGTTTTAAGCGTCGCTTCAAACTCGCTATAACTTTCACTTAACTTCAGCGCCAATTCGCGTTTTTGCTGTGTGATGGCATCAGCATTAAATTGTGCCGAGTTAGTCGTACTCGTCTCTTCAGATTGGCAGCCAACCAGCGTTACCACAAGTAGTAATGAAACGGGTGTTATATATTTCATAATGAACCCTTTATATTCTCGTTATTATTCCCTTGCCAGCTGAAATAGACACATCAATTTGCAAGGGGTTATGATAAAGTGTCTAAACAAAAGCTGGAGCTGACGAAGAATAGAAAGCTGAAGAATGCGACATGGCCGGCTCACTTACATAATACACAAGTACAGCGCCCTCGTAGGCTGACGTGTTCTAGAAGAACATAGACGATAA
>NZ_JAAZTU010000017.1 GCF_012395185.1 Vibrio aestuarianus | reverse complement strand
TTGAGAGGAGAACTACGACCACTTACTGATGTTTCTGAAAGCAACGATGAAGATGATATTTAATCAAGCAAAAACAGACAGTTAACCCCCTTAGCGTTGTTTTCTGTACCGTTGGACTTCAAACCCCTAATATGAACCCCGTCGGAAGGATTCTGACACGGAACAGGAAAGCACCAAGGATTTGGTCATCTTCAGGATGAAGAGACGACTACTCGGGATGAATGGTCGGCATGGAAAGCGAATTGGACATTGAATGGACGCAATAGTAACTAGGATGGTTGCTACTAAGGAAAGACAATGGACACCTCTGGATGAGGCAAGGACTGAACATCAGGATGATGTAAAGGACACCGCTCAGGGAACAAGTGATGAACGCTAACGTGGATTGTTGGCAGACCAGGAAGGTCAAAAAAGGACACCGCTAGGAAGGCGACGTAAGGAATAAGCTGACGGAATACAGCACACTATCATGGATTTGATGCATGGAGCACTTTTGTAGCTGGATTGCTGCGAGTAAGACTATAACCCCGCAGGGCGTAAGCCCTCGGGGTTTTTCTTTATTCATTTTTCTTCATGTTGAAACTTTATACTTCGTTGTCTGCTCTCACTCGCCCCATCACATAGGTTCCCTATGCTCAGGGGTCTCGCTCGATTGCTGCCTCGTCTAAAGCTCAAACATTTTGAAAAATCGCTTACAGAAACTACAGTTTTTCTAGTTTAGCGTACGCCGTGACTAGCCACTTAATCCCTTCGCCGTTAAAAGCCACTTGAACACGACTTTGTGGACCACTACCTTCAAAGTTGATAATGGTACCTTCACCAAAAATCGGGTGTTTGACGCGTGCACCTAAACTAAAGCCAGTTTCGTTAAAAGTCTCTTTAACCACGCTTTGACTAAAGCGTCCGGCACTGGTTGGCCGGCTGACTTGCGCTTTCATGCGTACTTCATCTAAGCAAGCTTCTGGCAGTTCACGAATAAAACGCGAGGGCTTATGGTACTTATCTTGCCCATACAAACGGCGAATTTCAGCATAAGTGATGTACAACTTTTGCATGGCCCGCGTCATGCCAACGTAGCAAAGGCGACGCTCTTCTTCCAAACGCCCAGCTTCTTCGGCCGACATTTGGCTAGGGAACATGCCCTCCTCAACCCCAACCATAAATACCAATGGGAATTCCAACCCTTTGGCACTGTGCAGGGTCATTAATTGTACCGCATCATCAAACTCGTCGGCTTGGCCATCACCGGCTTCAAGTGCCGCATGCGTCAAAAATGCCGTCAGCATGCTCATTTCATCCGCTTCTTCTGGCTTTTCAAACTGACGTGTAGCGGTCACGAGTTCTTCTAAGTTCTCAATGCGCGCCTTTGATTTTTCGCCTTTCTCTTGCTCATACATGGTGTATAAGCCCGATGTTTTGATCACATGGTCGGTCTGGGTATGCAATGGCATCTCTGCGCTATCATCTTCTAGCGCATTCACTAGCTCAATAAAGCGGCTCAACGCACCGGCTGCGCGGCCAGTCAGAACTTTCTCATCAAGTAGAACTAAGCTTGCATCCCACATGGTGCAGCCGCGATCGCGCGCTGCAAAACGAATAGTTTCTAGCGTTTTATCACCCAAACCACGCGTCGGTGTATTCACCACACGTTCAAAAGCGGAGTCATCATTGCGGTTTGCCATCAAACGTAGGTAACTTAGCGCGTCTTTGATTTCCTGGCGTTCGAAGAAGCGCATACCGCCATAAATTCGATACGGTAAACCCGCTTGAATTAATGCTTCTTCAAGCACACGTGATTGGGCGTTATTGCGATACAACATTGCACAATCGTTAAGTGAGCCGCCTTTATCTTGCCACTCTTTGATTTTATTGACCGTAAAACGTGCTTCATCAAGGTCGTTATATGCTGAATAAACGGAAATAGGTTCGCCTTCAATGCCGTCAGTCCACAATTCTTTACCCATACGCTCGGTGTTGTTGGCGATCAGCGCATTAGATGCATCCAAAATGGTTTTGGTCGAACGGTAGTTTTGTTCCAGACGAATCGTATTCACACTTGGGAATTCTAGCGTGAACTTCTCGATATTCTCAATTTTAGCACCACGCCAACCATAGATAGATTGGTCGTCATCCCCAACAATCATCACGTGGCAATCACGACCAGCCATCATGCGTAACCAAGCGTATTGGATGTTGTTGGTGTCTTGAAACTCATCCACCAAAATATGTTTGAAGCGAGCCTGATAATGCTCGCGAATGTGCTTTTTATCGCGTAGCAGTTCATGCGTGCGCAGTAATATTTCGGCAAAATCGACTAACCCAGCGCGGTCACACGCGTCTTGATACGCGGTATACAGTTGCAAGTAGGTTTGCGTAACCGGATCGCGATACGCGTCGATATGCTGTGGACGTAACCCCTCATCTTTCTTGCCGTTAATCCACCAGCAAACTTGTCGTGCCGGCCACTGCTTCTCGTCGAGGTTCTGCGCTTTAATCAAACGTCGTAGCAAACGCTGTTGATCTTCTGAATCTAGAATTTGGAAATCTTCTGGCAACTTAGCATCAAGATAATGTGCACGCAGAATGCGGTGACAAATACCGTGGAATGTCCCGTTCCACATGCCAGATGCACTGCCCATCATTAACTCTTCAATTCGACCGCGCATTTCTGCGGCAGCTTTATTGGTAAAGGTCACCGACATGATAGAAAACGGTGAAGCTTGTTCAACCGACATCAACCACGCAATGCGGTGCACCAATACGCGTGTTTTACCACTCCCCGCACCGGCAAGTACTAATAGGTTTTCTAAAGGTGCAGCAACAGCTTCACGCTGTTTATCGTTCAAACCATCGAGTAAAAGAGAGGGATCCATCATGACTAAGCTACTGGTTATTTATACATAATTGCGATGATTATAACCTCAAATGGCGTAAAGATGCTCGTTTCTATCGCAATTTATTGTTATGGATAAACCGTCACTTCATGATTTTATTTCCATATTTATCAAAATTTAATCACTTAAAAATCAGCCACTTCAATAAAAATTGAGAATGCATTTAGGATTTTTCATTCAGGGGGTGAAAGTTTTTGCGTGTTTTTTCCATCTTTTCTAGTAAGCAAGTTGAACGTTAACAAATTATTAACTTGCGAACTCAACTACATGGACAAAGTCTCGAGGAAATTATTATGAAAAAATCTAATCTTGCTGTTACTGCTGCGGTTACTGGTCTACTTGCTCTAGGTGGCACAATGTTAACAGCGGCTCCTGCTTTCGCTGCTGAGAAAGAAAAATGCTATGGCGTGGCTAAAGCAGGCAAAAATGATTGCGCAACTAAAACAAGCTCTTGCGCTGGTACAGCAAAAGAAGATCACCAAAAAGACGCGTTTGTTGTGCTACCAAAAGGCCTGTGTGGCAAACTGGCTGGCGGCATGACTGAAGGTTAAACCTCAGCTTTATAAGAGGTGTGCTGCGGCTCAACCAGCGCACCTTCTTTTTAGGGTTAACAACCTTTCAGATTTACAGCACATCCGTTTTGGAGAGTGAATTGTGACCAACACACAACAGCACACTACGCAATGCCCACCAGCACAATCTCACACAGAACAACACCGTAAAGTCGGCGTTGGTTTACGACATCCACATCTCGATTTTTTCACTGAACAACCCAATCTAACTGGCTGGCTTGAGATCCACAGTGAAAATTATTTCCAACCACATTCAAGTGCTCGCCAACAACTGCAAAACTTAGCTCAGCGCTACCCTATTAGCTGCCACGGTATTGGTTTATCTCTCGGTTCGGTAGAACGAGTAAGCCGCAAACATTTGCAGCAGTTAAATGCATTGGTGCGTGAAATCGAGCCTATTTTTATTTCAGATCATTTAAGTTGGAGCCAAAATGGCGGCCATTACTTCAATGATTTGCTACCGCTTCCCTACACCGAAGAAGCCCTACAAGTGTTTTGCCGCAATGTGCTAGAGGTTCAAGAATATCTTGGTCGTCCATTGTTGATTGAAAACCCGTCGAGCTATTTGAAATTCCAACACTCAACCATCAGCGAGTGGGATTTTTTAAGTGAAGTGCATCAACGCACCGATTGCCGCTTATTGCTCGACCTCAATAATGTACATGTCTCCGCCTTCAATCACGGTTTTAGCAGCGAAACGTATCTGGCTAACATTCCAGCGCAAGCTGTCGATGAAATTCATTTGGCGGGTTTTACCATCAAACACCTCGAACAGGGCGAGCTGTGGATAGATACCCATAGCCAACCAGTGAGCGCTGAAGTATGGCAACTGTTTGAGTCGTGGATAGCACAACACGGTACTTGTCATACCCTTATTGAATGGGATCTCGATATTCCACAACCGCAAGTGCTGTTAGCCGAAGCGAGTAAAGCAAGCGAGAGAATGCTCACCACCGAACTCAGCGCGACAAGGAGAGCCTCATGAACCCTTCTCTTGCCGATATACAAACACAATTTGCGCAAGCATTGCGCTACCAAGCCAGCGCAAATGACTGCCATATTGTTAGCGACCATTTTTCTGCCGAACAACGGATGCAGGTGTATCGCAATAATTTCGTCATCAGTTTAAGTGAGGTGCTTCAGGCTACCTATCCAATTCTGGAAGCCTTAGTGGGAGAAGAGTGCTTTGCCGGTTTGACTCGCCAGCATGTACTGACTCACCCTCTGCTGGAAGGAAGTGTCACTCACTATGGTCAAGGGTTTGATCAAACCGTTAATCAGTTTCCTGCCGTCATTGAGGCTGCGCCTTACGCCAGCGAAGTCGCGCGTTTTGAATGGGCGAATGATCTCGTACAACAATATTACGCAAATGCCCCTGCCCACACTTGCCAGCCTTTAACGCAACTGGCCGCTATAGAGGAAGAAAAACACGGCCAGATCATCTTGCATGTCAAGGCAGACGTTATTGCCTTTGATTCCCCTTACGCCCTTTTTGCGCTGCAAAGGGCCATTCAAACTGAACAATTTTCAGGGCTGGATGTTCATCGTCAACAACGCGGTGTTATCGCTTGTAATGAGGATAGCTCACCCTGGTGCCAAACCCTGGATCTAGGCGCTTATCAGTTGCTGTTACTTGTGCAACAAAATCAGCCACTCGGCTTGATTGAAGCACCTTTGCTTGCTCATCTCAATACGCTATTGGCTTTGAATCTTATCGCTGGTTTCACACTGTCTGGCACAAAGGAAAACTCATGAACATGACATTAAAAACTTGGCTAACACGCTATGACTACAGCGTTGAAAATATTCAACACACTATCGTTCCCTTACTGTTGTTGTTTTGTCGGCTGTGGGTCGCATGGGCTTTTTTCAATTCAGGCTTGGTGAAAATTGCCTCGTGGGACAGCACCTTGTATCTGTTCGAATTGGAGTACCAAGTACCGATTCTACCTTGGGAACTGGCCGCCTATTTGGGAACGGCCGCAGAGCTGACATTACCCATATTCGTGGCATTAGGTTTGTTGAGCAGACCGATGGCGCTGGCGTTGTTCATTTTCAACATTGTGGCAGTGATTTCGTACCCCGTGTTATGGGAACAAGGTTTTTATGACCACCAATTATGGGGACTGATGCTATTGCTTGTGGTGGTATGGGGCGCAGGGCCAATTTCTTTAGATAGAGTGTTAAGACAGCAGGTCTCAAAGTAGATAAAAGATGAATGGTATGGATAGCAGTACTCTGCATCCATACCATCAACGGACTTAGGCTTAATTAAGCGGCAATACCAGCATGACGCAATAAAGCATCGATTTGCGGTTCACGACCACGGAAGCGTTTGAATAGCTCCATTGGCTCTTCACTACCGCCCATCTCCAAGATATTCTTTAGAAAGCTATTACCCGTCTCTTTATTGAAGATACCTTCCTCTTCAAAACGAGAGAATGCGTCAGCCGACAACACTTCTGCCCACAAATAGCTGTAGTAACCAGCACTGTAACCACCAGCAAAAATATGGCTAAAGCTGTGCGAGAAACGATTCCATTCTAGGCTTGGTAACACCGCCACTTTTGCTTTCACTTGCGCTAACGTTTCCAAAATCCGTGGTCCTACTTCCGGGTCGTACTCGGTGTGCAACGTGAAGTCGAACAATCCAAATTCAAGCTGACGCAAAATAAACATCGCCGACTGGAAGTTTTTCGCCGCTAGCATTTTATCGAGCATCTCTTTGGGTAGCGGTTCACCCGTTTCGTAGTGACCGGAAATAAACGCCAGCGCCTCTTCTTCCCAACACCAGTTTTCTAGGAACTGACTTGGTAGCTCGACCGCATCCCAAGGCACACCATTAATCCCCGATACAGCGCCAACCGTCACTTGCGTTAACATGTGGTGGATGCCGTGGCCAAACTCGTGGAATAACGTCACCACTTCATCATGAGTAAAGAGTGCCGGTTTATCACCAACTGGGCGATTAAAGTTACACGTTAGGTAAGCGACTGGCGTTTGAAGCTCACCATTTAAGGTAATACGGCGGCCACGACAGTCGTCCATCCATGCACCGCCACGTTTGTGTTCACGCGCATACAGGTCGAGATAGAAACTGCCACGCAACGCACCTTCAGCATCAAAAATATCGAAAAAACGCACCGATTTGTGCCAGGTATCAACACCTTCACGCTCTTTGACCGTCATGCCAAATACTCGGTTCAGCACTTCAAATAGACCACTCACCACTTTCGATTCAGGAAAATAAGGGCGCAGTTCTTCGTCTGAAATTTGGAACAAATGCTGTTTCTGTTTTTCGCTGTAGTAAGCGATATCCCACAGCTCAAGCTCACTCACGCCAAATTCACTGTGCGCAAACTGACGCAGCTCTTCGACTTCACGCTCGCCTTGTGGTTTTACTTTGCTGGCAAGGTCATTCAAAAAGCCCAGCACTTGCGCTGGTGTTTCCGCCATTTTAGTGGCTAACGATTTTTCACTATAGGTGCTAAAACCGAGCATACGGGCAATTTCATGACGCAGCTTTAGCTTCTCAGCGATCAGTTCACTGTTGTCCCACTTGCCTGCATTTGGCCCACGGTCTGATGCACGTGTCACATAGGCTTGGTAAATTTCTTTACGTAGCGCTTGGTTGTCGCAATAGGTCATCACGGGCAGATAAGATGGGATATCAAGCGTTAATAGGTAGCCTTCTAGATCTTTCGCTTCAGCCGCCGCCTGCGCCGCTGCTAAGGCAGATTCTGGCATGCCCGCTAACTCGTTGACGTCAGTGACGTGTTTAGTCCAACCCATGGTGGCATCAAGTACGTTGTTGGAAAACTTAGACCCTAATTCAGACTGACGTTTGCTGATTTCGCCATAGCGTTTTTGCTCGACCAGTGGCAAACCAATACCTGATAGTTCAAAATCACGCAGCGCATCGCTAATGGTCTTTTTCTGCGCTTGAGAAAGCGAAGAAAATTCGTCACTGGCTTTAATGCTCTTATACGCTTCAAACAACCCTTTGTGCTGCCCTACCCATGTGCCGTATTCAGATAAAAGTGGCAAGCAACTTTCGTAAGCATCACGCAATTCATCGCTGTTCATCACCGAGTTGAGATGACTAACAGGCGACCAAATTCGACTTAAGTAATCATCCACTTCTTCAATTGGTGCGACGAGGTTATCCCATGTTGGGTGAGTATTGCCGTCAAGCAGTTGATCTATTTTTGCTCGACAATCGTTGATCGCTTTCTCAACCGCTGGCTTTACGTGCTCCGGCTTAATGGCAGAAAACGGAGGCAGATCCGTAAAGGTAAGAAGTGGATTAGACATAGAACATTCCTTTTGGCTTAAAAACGATAACCGCCTGAATTGGGGTTATCATCTTCTTTGTTTTCATTGGTACAAAATAGTAAATATAGGTAAGTTCAGCAATTTTCAATAGTGACGTATACCCTTCCTACTTGAAGCTTGCAGCGGTGTTGGCTACATTCGCTCACCCCAATCACATAGTTTATCTATGCTCATGGGGATGAACTCACTTGCCGCCTACCTGCCACTTCAAGTTGTTTGGGTATATAATCAGTCAATAAATCTGAACCACTAAACACACTCAACGTTGAGTGTTTTGAGAGCCTATTTTGCTAAGTTATCGTCACAGCTTTCACGCTGGCAACCACGCTGATGTGTTAAAGCATATCGTGCAAAGCCTTATCCTCAATGCTTTGCAGCAAAAAGACAAACCGTTTGTCTACCATGATACTCACTCTGGTGTAGGTCGCTACGATTTAACCCACGAATGGTCAGAAAAAACCGGCGAATACAAACAAGGTATCGCTCGAGTATGGGCGCACAACAACATTCCACAAGATATTCAAAGCTATCTTGATGCTGTTAAAGCACTGAATGAGGGTGATGAGCTACGTTATTACCCAGGATCTCCGCGTGTAGCGCGAGCGCATTTACGCGTAAACGATCGCATGGTACTGACTGAATTACACCCAAGCGACTACCCTTTGCTTGAGCAAGAGTTTCATCGTGATCGTCAGGTTTCAATCTATAAAGAAGATGGCTTTCAACGCCTCGTGGGCAGTTTGCCACCGAAAGAGCGCCGAGGCTTAGTGTTGATAGACCCACCTTACGAATTAGCATCAGAGTACCGTGATGTGGTTAAAGCGATTGCAAAAAGTTATAAGCGCTGGGCGACGGGTGTGTACGCGATTTGGTACCCAGTTGTTAACCGCGACACCATCGACGACATGCTAGAAGGGTTAGAAAGCCTCGGCATTCGTAAAATCTTACAAATTGAATTAGGCGTTTCACCCGACACCAACGAGCGTGGCATGACGGCCTCTGGCATGATAGTCATCAACCCGCCATGGAAATTAGAAAGCCAGATGCAGGAAATTTTACCTTTCCTTAAGCAAGCAATTGCGCCAGCAACCGGTCATTTTAAAGTTGAATGGGTTGTACCTGAATAAACTGACCCAATGTATCAAACAATAATTCTAAAAGAATAACGGAGAAAGTAATGGCAACGCATTTTGATTATATCTGTATCGGTGGTGGTTCTGGCGGTATCGCATCGGCCAACCGTGCTGCAATGTATGGCGCCAAAGTCGCACTAATTGAAGCCAAAGACCTTGGCGGTACTTGTGTCAACGTAGGTTGTGTACCAAAGAAAGTGATGTGGCATGGTGCTCAAGTTGCGGAAGCGATGAATTTATACGCCGCTGATTACGGCTTTGATGTCGATGTAAAAGGCTTCAACTGGAGCAAATTAGTTGAAAGCCGCCAAGCTTATATTGGCCGCATTCACCAATCTTATGACCGCGTGTTAGGCAACAATAAAGTCGAAGTCATTCGTGGATTTGCTAAATTTGTTGATGCGAAAACCGTTGAAGTTAATGGTCAACATTACACTGCAGATCATATCTTGATTGCTGTCGGTGGCCGCCCATCGATTCCAAACATTCCAGGTGCGGAGCATGGCATTGATTCAAATGGTTTCTTTGACCTAGCAGAACAACCAAAACGCGTTGCTGTGGTTGGTGCAGGTTACATAGCAGTAGAAATTGCTGGCGTACTGAATGCGCTTGGTACAGAAACGCACCTTTATGTACGTAAAGAGTCCCCACTACGCAGCTTTGATCCGATGATCATCGAAACACTCACCGAAGTAATGGCGGCAGAAGGCCCAGCACTACACACTCATTCAGTGCCAAAAGAAGTGGTAAAAGAAGCCGATGGTAGCCTGACTCTGCACCTTGAAAATGGTCAAAGCCAAAATGTCGATACGCTGATTTGGGCAATTGGTCGCCATCCAGCAACGGATGCTATCAACCTTGCATCAACTGGTGTTGAAACCAATGCGCAAGGCTACATTAAAGTGGATGAGTTCCAAGCAACCAACGTACCTGGCATTTACTGCGTGGGCGATATCATGGAAGGTGGTATCGAACTGACACCTGTCGCAGTTAAAGCAGGTCGTCAACTTTCAGAACGTCTATTCAATGGTAAAACCAACGCAAAAATGGACTACAAGCTGGTCCCTACCGTTGTCTTCAGCCATCCACCTATCGGCACTATCGGTCTAACGACTGAAGAAGCACAAGCGCAATACGGCAAAGACAATGTGAAAGTATATACTTCTGGCTTTACCGCTATGTACACCGCTGTGACCTCGCACCGTCAGCCATGTAAAATGAAGCTGGTATGTGCTGGTGAAGAAGAGACTGTTGTTGGACTACACGGCATTGGCTTTGCCGTTGATGAAATGATTCAAGGTTTTGGTGTAGCTATGAAAATGGGTGCAACTAAAGCTGATTTCGATTCAGTGGTTGCCATACACCCGACCGGCAGTGAAGAATTCGTTACCATGTAGATCGGTGTCTGGAAAATCCACCCTGTAGATTTGTAAACTCTGGAAAACATACTAGCCTCTATGTATATCAAATACATTGGAGGCTGGTATGGTTACTGTCGTAAATTCGAACAATTTTGACGTTCCCCGAATCTATCCGCCTTCAAGTAAATCAACATCTATTCATCTAACTGGGTTTCCTACCTTTTACTCCAAAGACCACGAATATCTACTACCAGTAAACCTTTGGCTCAATTATTTAGTGAACATTCGAAAAGCAGCCGATATAACAGCAAGTGTTCGTGCCCTTAAGAGATATTGGCAGTTCTTAGAATCGAATAATTATTCCTGGGACAACTTCCCTGCGAACGACTACTTAAAACCGACCTATCGATTCCGAAATGATGATCTGTTAAAAGCGGCCAGATGTGGTGAGATTGCCTTTTCTACAGCGTCTATGTACATTCTTCATGTTATCAAATTCTATGAATGGGCAGCTCATGAGAGATTCATAACCTTCACTGAAGAGAACAAACCATTTAATTATCAGATAGTCCATATAGCTAACTCTGGGATGATGAGCCACAACAACCCTAGGTTTGCAGTACGTTCAACTGACCTCAGAATCAGAAAACCAGCAAGAAACGAACAACAAAAACTCAATCCATTATCTCAACAAGAACTACTTTTTTTCGCTGACTGCCTTAGAGAATGTTCCGACGAATTTATCATTCATCAATTACTCCAAATACAGTCTGGATTGCGCGTTGAAGAAGCTTGTACATTTCCATTTTCTATTGTTGAGATGCCTAACCCTCATATTCATAGATATGAAGTAGAAATTGGTATTCACAATGGTGTACACACAAAATTCAACAAAACACGTAAAGTCGAAATACCCAACCAGCTAATGCGAAAAATGTATGATTACTCGGTTAGTGAACGTCGACTAAAGCGAGAAAAGAAAACAGATGGTGTAAATAAAACACTACTTCTGAATAATCTTGGAAACCCTCTTTGCAGCAATAACATCCAACAACATTTTCGTCGATTAAGACATCATATTCAAAATAAACATAATATTGTTTTTAGTCATCGGACTCACGATTTAAGGGCTACTTATGGTACCTATCGCTTGGATTCATTGTTGGATCACCTTCCAGTTGGTGATGCTTTAGCTTTAATTATGGGATGGATGGGGCACAAAGATGATAAAACCACATGGAAATACCTTCGATATTTAAGAAAAGAAAAAGCAAATCAAAATGCAATTGTAATGCTTGACCAAATATTGGAGGAAGCAATGTTATGACTTACACGCCTCCTAAGCTAACAATCAAACTTCGCACAGGAATCAAACAAACGTTCACTTATGACTTCACTCGTTTTTTCTACAAAGGAGTTGCTTTTAAAAGAGACTTACAGCGAGCAGAATCTGCACATCGAGATGCTGATGTTCTGAGATGGTACAGAATATTTACTGAGACAAACGAATACTCTGATCTGACAAAACAAAGCTACCTAAGAGATTTTGCGAAATACGTTCGCTTTTGTGATACGAAAAGACTTAATCCGGAAAGCTCTGCCGCAGTTGAATCATGGGAGAGACACTTAATAGAGCAAGTTCGTATATCTTCAATGAACGTCAATTCTGCGCGGAAAATGATTTCTTGTTCAAAAAAATGCTTGGAAATGCTTGGTAACCCAAGCTCAGAATGGTTCTCTCCTTATGGATTATTTCGCTCTGAACCTAATCCTACTCAAGGTTATTCAGATCGAGAGCTGTCTTCCTTAATCAAAATTATCAACTCATTTTTCAGACAGATATACAAACAAATCATGACGAACCCAAGCATACATTTGAATGCCTCAACCAATAAAAGAACTGCGACCTTTACCTACAACAACCATACACATGGAATCGCCTCACCAATAACAAAATGCTTTAGTGCCGCCTACTTCATGTTGTCCTATTACACTTGGGGCAATACAACCGTCCTCCTCAACATGACAAAGCCGAAAGAAAAAATATTTGAAGGTGGTAAGTGGTTTGAGCAAAGTGTTTTAAAGCCTAGAGCAAATAAGTATGTATCTATATCGATTGGGGATAACGGTACATTTCATGTTCCCAAAATAGCACTTGGATTTTTTGAGCAGCTATTGCAACTTAGTAGCCTTATTTCTTCGGATCCTCACTTGCTCTGGCAAACCAAAAGAGGCCATATTGCACCTTTGGAACAAGGACATATACAAACCTTCTCTAAATGGCTGTATGAGACGTTTGATCTAAAATCTGATGATGGTGAGCCACTACGGCCAATGGCTTCGAAATTTCGTGCCAGTGGAAGTTACCGCTATTTAGCAAAAACGGGAAATGCAACTGAAACAGCATTGCTCTTAGGCAACACCCCATACACGTTATCAAAGCACTATTCTTCTGGCAATCAGGTTGAGAACCAAAAACAATTGCTTGCTGCAACTCACACAATTGAAGGCGCAGCTCGATGTTCAGATATTAATGCTGCAAAAGAATTTGCAAAAAAAGAGTTGGGGGTAGAAGTTCTTCCGTACGAGGAGTTCCTTGCAAAATATGCAGATAAGCACGGCGAAAAAACGATTATAGGAACAGGCTGTAAAAATGTCTATTCCAGTCAGGCTGACAAATATCGAAGGAGGAATCACTTCAGCCCGAAAGACTTTAACGTTGACCACCTGGCTTGTTCTGACATTCATAATTGCTTCAATTGTGAAAATCAGGTCATCATTGAAAGTGTTGAGGATATCTGGTGTTTACTGAGTTATCGAGAATCGATCATTGATTCAAAAGTTCACCACCTCAGTGAGCAGCATTTTAATAAAAACTATTCAGACCTTTTAAACTCGATCAATCGAATTGTCTTCACCATCCATCCCAAAGTAAAAAGATTAGCAGAAAAGAAACTGCAGAATGAAGGAAGACACCCTCTATGGCCAGAAGGAATCAACATCGATTTTTAAGGACTACCTATGACACCATTGTTTGAACTACCTAAAAATATACTCAAAGAAAACATTTCCGAATATAAAAAGGTAATAGAGTTGTATGTAAATAAAAATTTTAGAGAATTAGATAATGTAGTCGTAACTAAAAAATATGATGGAAGCCCTCAAAGCTACTTTGGCGATGAAGAATGGAACTTTTCCGCTTACTTAGATACCAGAATAGTCCATAAAAAACATACTGTATTTTCATCATTCTCAGATGAGAACTTGGCTAGAGAGATGAAACTTATCTGTTTCTCATGGCTTTACATATCCGGTCATCATAGAAAAGGGGCAGTTATTAAACCAACAACACTTCTCGCACGCTTTTCAAAACTATCTCAAGTATATAAATTTATTGAAAAAAATGGTTTTTCTTCTATTAACGATCTTTCATCAAATATTGTTTTTCTAGAATTTCGTAACCACCTTCAATCCCAAAATTATCAGCATGCTCAAGTAGCAGCAATCTATAATACATTGACCAGTATACAAAGAGTTAGTAGATACCTTCCTATAACATTCACCATACCACCAGATCAAAATTCGACTAAGTTCTCCTTTGAATTAACAGGAAAAAATAAAGAGGAAGGATCTAATCAATTTTATGCTATGCCAACTAGAATAATGGAAAGGATATACGGCTATTGTTTTAACATCATTGATGAATACTACCCATATAGAGAAGCACTTCACGAACTATTACATGACTTAAGAGAGAACTACGTCGAAGGAAAAAAGCGAGTTGATGAAAAAATTGAAAGTGGAATTTGGAAATGGATGAGCAAAGATTCTTATGACTACAGAGTAGAAGTCAACAAACATATGCCTTCAAAATATAAGTCCATAATAGATGCTCATTTAGAAAATACGCCTCTCGGCAATAAGCTTCCTAGAGATGCACGCAACCTCCAAAGTGCAATTATTGAATTACAAACGGTCTGCTTTATCACCTGTGGGGCTCTGACAGGAATGCGTCGTTCAGAATTATATTGTCTAAACTCGAATAGCTTTAGAGAAAAAGAAATATATGGTCGAAAATATTACGTTCTTCGCTCTGAGCATCATAAATTTACCCAAGGAAGAGGAAAACCTGCTGAGTGGGTAACAACTAAACTAGCTGGAAAAGCCATTGATATTGCAGAAGCTCTTTCTAGATACATGCGAATTCAGTTGTTAGAAGATGAAGATCCCATGAGTGAGTATAACTCTTCATGCTTGTGGTTGGGACAAGGACGAAAATCACAGAAACCAGTAATCACACAAGACAATAATATGAGGAAACATTTTCGTCGCATATGTCAAAAAGCAAATGCCATAATCACTGAAGATGATCTTGAAGAGTTTCGTCTCATCAATCCCAATAGAGAGCCACAAAGGGCCGCTGAGAATTTAAAAGTTGGTAATATCTGGCCATTAACTACTCATCAACTACGCAGAACTTTTGCTGTATTTTCAAAACGTCATAACCTTTGTCACGATATTGCGATAAAAGAACAGTTCAAACACCTAGATCTACCCACAACAGAATGGTATGGAGAAGGTGGTCTTGCCAGCAAAATAAAAGCACTACAGATCGATACAGAGCTTCAATCATTCCTCAATGACGTAATCCAAGAGTCTACGACACAAAAAATTCATGAATGGTATAAAGGCTGGGATTCAGGTCAACTGATGGGTCATATGGCCGGCTCAATCAATAAAAACCGAATATCTCTTCACAAAAAATATAAATCATGGGATGCGATTAATGGGCATGTAAAAGCTGGTCGATTAACCCTTGTAGGCACGCTACACTCTTACTGTATGGCTGGCTACGAATGCCAGATGCATAAGGTTAGTTCCCCAGCCAACTGTATGAGCTGTGAAAATCAGCTCATAGATAAAGAAAAAGCTGAAAACTGGAACAAACGCTATCAATGGGTATGCAAACAAGTTCTTGATATGGAAGCAATCGGTTCGTTAACCGCTTCCATGTATTCACATTTTATTACCCAAATCAGAGCCGCTGAAAAAGTTCTCCACAAATTTCAGATTCCATTCACAAGGTTTGAGATAGGCAACGGTAAATATGAGCAAATCCCAAATTACGAAGGTTGAACTAGAGCAAGCACTAAAAAGAATCCTATCGGGAAAAACTCACCGCATTGATCCTGCGCGGAAGATTTCAGTTAAAGCGGTAGAAGAAGAAGCAGGGCTAGGCGATGGCTCTGCCTATTACTACAAAGACATAGTACAAAAAATAAAAGACTCAGCTATCCAAAACTCACCGAAAACCAAAGCTCAAAACGCATATGAAGATAAGATTTCCAGCTTAAGAGAACGGTTAAAAAAAGAAATAAGCCTGAAAGAAAAATACCGATCGCAAACAGAAGATTTAAAAGAACAACTCTCTAATATGGCGAGCCAACACAACCAACTCGCCTTAATGATTCAGCAGTATCAGTACAAGATTTCAGAACTTGAATCCGATATTGAACAACTTCCGAAGTACAGTGAATGAATTAGTACACCTAAGATTCGATTTTCTTAAATACAGTAATTAACTCTCTTTCTTTCTTACCAAGCCAAAAGCCCTTGCGACCAACTATCAGTAAGAGCATAGACTCGTCGGAGACAATATTTCTTCTCCAAGAATATCTATCTGTCGCGGAGGGGAATGGTCTATCTTCCGGGTGTGTGTGCCACTCCCCAAGGTACAGATGAGTACCAGCAGATCTTTCAAAGGCCTCATTCACTCGTGACTGATGGTGAACTCCTCGACGATCAACTCGGCTCCTCTGACGAATGTCGCCAGCCCCAGGTTCAGAGATATCGCAAACAACCAAATGTTGCCCTCTACGCTCTCCTATAAGGACACCAGCAGACTCAGGGGTAAGATGATGGAGCTGACGATAAAACAGTAATCGCGTTACTACATGTCCCATAATGACAACAAGGCAATCACTCTCATCTTTGAAAACAAGTTCGACATCACTCATCACAAATATTACATCCTGAGAAGTGCTTTAGAGTTCTCGGCTTTTTCGAACGAGAACCATCTAACATATGCTCACTATAGTTCCAGGGAAGTGTATACTCTAGCGTATTCAATACGGCCTCCTGAGCTAAAGCCGCCGTTATATGGCTTACTGCAGCATCATATGATGTATATGTACTCCCACAACTTATGTGCTTCTCTTTTGCCAGATCAATGCCCTCAAAACGAAGATCTATGTTATTTCGATAAACTGCTGGATCAGCCATCATACAACCATAACAGCAGCGACCATCATCAACCAAAACCTTTGAAGCCCGCCCATTACCATCATTAAATGCATGAATAAGAACAGGCCTAATATCTGCGCTTAGAGCCCTAGCCACTGCCGCAAGACGTTTGGAAACAGGTGGGCGACCTGTTGCATCAATAACAATGTCATATTTCGATAGAACATCTGCCTGGATAGGGAACTGTCTGTCAATACCTTTGATACTCTGAGCGATATGGACGGCTTCCTTCAGGCTATTGGCTAAAGCTATAGATTTCGCTAGACCAAAGTTGTGAGCTGTCAGAGAATGCCGAGCAAAATTGTGTGGTTTGAAAGAATCATCATCATAAAGGTGGAAGTCATTTTCTCCGCAGCCAGCACCACTACGCAGCAGCAGTTCTGCCAAATATCCACCTATGGTACCGCATCCAATAAGAGCAATACGCTTATGACTTAAATTTCCAACGTCTGGTCGCGGTTGATTACGACTTAGTAGAGTGTCTCGATCAGCTCTGGTCACACCTAGCCGCTTAAAGTTGGCACTCACAAACTTGCCACCTAATAATGCCGCTTCATTGTTTATGTTCCGCTTTCTAGCGGCATTCCTACCAAAGTATCGCTTACCAATAACATCCAAATTCAGCTCCAAGTAAACGGCCAATTCATCTTGCCCCTCCACATCAAACAACAATATGTGACGTTTTGTCCTCTTGGCCATCAAGAGAGTAACCGTCCGAGCATGCGCAGAGCAATCAACGAGCTTCAACCAACTTAACACCTCACGAAGGCAAGATGGAGGCCAGTTTACACCGGCCAAACGGTTCGGCTTTACTGATATACAATGTGTTGTAATTGACACTTCTTGCAGGGAGCTTTCATCGAACTTTCTTTGGTTCAACCATTTTACTAACTCTTCACTTTGCTCAGAGCAAGCAGCTACGTACTCTCTCCGGATAGAGCCACTACTTAGCTCAGCTTCTACTAGATGAGCCTTTAACTGAGCTTTTCTCGATGGTTTAGCTAACAGGTAGAGCTCTTCTTCTGATTGCCAATAAGCACTAAACTCTCCTTCAAGCTCAACATCATTTGACGTTCCACTCTCGACAGATGCGACAGAGTTATCCAAGGTTAGCTGTATTTGCTCATCCACATCTTGATAAGTTGACTTTAGATCATTGGAGTTCCAATCAGCCTCCATTTGAGCAACATAGCACAGGTAAAACCCGAAATTAATGTGAGGCAGTAGTCGACCTTTATACTGTTCGGGTTGCTGCAGAATATATGCAAAGGGTAACTGTATGTGCGGGTCATTCCACAGAACCAAAGCAATTACAAATACACCACCTTTAGTCGAGTACTCTTTTACGTAGTAGCCTTTGCGTCGGCTTTTTGTATCCAACAGAATGCCTTTAGGCATTTGTTTAGCCGGCGTATAACGAAATCCGCATCCCAGTAATGTATGATGTAATTCCTGCTTCACTTTCAGCCACTTACCATTGTGCTGCTGATTTTTTCAGGTTTCGAGGCTGAACTAGGTTCTTGAGCGAAAGCCGGCAGAGCCTTTGCCAAAACAATAAGGTCACTATTAGTAACACGATTCCCAAACGCCATATTAATCATTTTCAAGGCCTCGAACTTAGAGCCCGCTGACTCAGCAGATGACAGAATCTCTGGCAAACGCTCTAGTTTGCTCATAATGTCCATCTCCCGACGGCCATGCTTATAAGAAGGTGGGAAGAGTGGCTTTTCATCTGTATCGTCAGGACTCTCTACCCCTCTAGCAAACTCACCAGGAAGATTCTTAGCAACTATCTTCATAGTCTCTCCTAGATCACAAGAATCATGAGAAACTCTATCAAGTATGTTGACCGTTGCCGCCATGAGGCTTATCGATGATGGGCCTCCAACATCCCATTGTGCATCCCGCCATGCTTTCATAAACCGACAGACCTTACGAAGATGTTTTCCAATTCGTCCACAGCTATCGTTAAACCAATCTTCAACTATTTTGGGATCACTATTAATCCATTTTCGCTCACCTTCGCGAAGAGCGAGGTTTACATTCTCAGAATCTACCTCATATGAATCAGTATCATCCGAATCATAAACATATGATTCACAAGCAACACTTTCGAGAAATGACCTATTTGCATTTAAAGCGACTTGCTTTTTCATAAATTCATCTTTAGGGATAGCATACATAGGCACATCGATGTGTGTTTTCTCTGCCTCAATCTTAATCCTCCCACAAGTCTGCTTAGGTTCAAATTTCCAGCCATAGTTTTCAGCTACAAGTGACTTAAGTGAGGCGTCTACAAGGAGAATTAATAAGGAGTGACCGATCTTAGGCTCTGACTCAAAAATAGGCATTGGCATGTAGGTGCCATCATCAATATCCATTTCTTGACCTGGCTGAAACGGACGATTCAGGGTGTCATACTGGAAGCTTCCCTGAGTCCAGAAGCGAGGTGTCAGTCCCAAAAACTCATCACGGGCATCATCATCCATCTCGTGAATAAGCTTAGCTACCTCTCGTTGATCGCTGTCAGACAGGTGCTTGATTTTAGTCTTTGAGACCTTTTCCTGAATAATTTCAAACGTAAGAACACTTTTTTTCACAGCCTTGGCAATACCTTTAGCTTCTTCAAATACATCTCGTATTCTTAACCGGATGATCTTGCGCAGCGCCTTAAGATTGTTTTTCTCTTCGTCTGTAAGAACTAGCTTACCCATCAAGCCATCATTTCGGTTTGTATAGTACTGGTGAAAGTTCCAAGCCATTTTCACTCTCCTCTAAAATTTATTTAAATTTGCGGGCAGGTACTTTGAAAAAATCTGCCAATGCTTTGTTTTTAGTGAACTCTTCAGTAGCTAATTGCCTACCACGACTAGCTAAATTGCTGAGCGAGCTTTCAGAAGCGTTATCCAATGTAATGTCACTTGCAGCTTCATGAGGTATTGTGTCATCCAGATACACGAGATTGTCTATGGCGTCATGTGTCGCTAACTCTCTTAACAACATTGCTCTGTGAAGTTGCTGATTCGCCGTCATGGTACTGAGAACTAACCGCTCTCCCATTCCCCATAATCCTAGATAACCGCTTTTACCTGCCAAACTAGAAGGGCTGAGACTATACTCCTCCCCCAAGGTACCTACGTTGAGTATCCTGACATCACTAACCTTTGTTTCAGGAAAATCTGTCGTCATATCGCGAAAAACTTCATGTAAGCCAATAAAACTCGGATTGTTTGCAACCAAGCCTCCATCAGCAAAATAGGCATCCAAATCTTCACAATAGTGAGGAGCAAAATATGTGGGTGCAGCTGAAGTAGCTAAAGCTGCATCAATTAACTTGAGGCGGCCATCCCTGTTAAATTCGGGGTTATGGGGAGTTTTGAAGAACTGAGGTTTACCTGTAGAAAGATTAACTGTAGGAATGAGAACTCGACACTTCAGATCATTAAAAGTGCTGTCTTCACCGACCATACTGGCTATCGTTGTAGCCAATGGCTTACTGTCATAAAGTGGACCTCTGGCCAGTCGATACCATCTGCGAAAAACTGGGAAAAAACGTGGATATTTCTGCTCTGGAAAAATATGCCCTGCTTGTTTTCTAAATACATCTTCCAGTTCTCTGGCGCTCTTTCCATAAGCCAAACCCAAAGCCAGAATCCCACCAATAGAAGTACCTGTAATCAGATCAAAATAATCTCCAACTTTAAAACATTTAACTCTTTGTTTTTCTTCAAAAATTCTCTCAACTTCAGCTAATAAGCTGATAGTAAACAGGCCCCTTGCACCGCCGCCATTCAAACTAAGAATTCGAACTTGCTTTTCTAGGCGTTCATTCTTCTGTGGATTTGACATGTTGCTTCCTACCGAGCTTTATTCGATTGAGCTAAAACTGAAGCTGCGAGAGTTTTCGTTTCGTCACTGTATTTAGCACTCTGCAGTGCCTTTGAGGCTCTACTTTCCATTTCAGCGCTAGTCTGTCTGGAAGTTGAAGTTTGTGATAAGGCCGAACCAGCAAACGCTTTTGCGATCGATGAAGCATTTGGGTTCTTTAGTGTTTGAGAAGCAAGTGAAGCCACATCACTTGAAGTCTGTTTGGTATTTTTAGGCATAACTAGGCCTCCAAAAATTGGTGATAGCTATTTCATGTTCACCAGGATGGATGCTAAGCTAAGGGTTCGACGTTTAGATGAACATCCATCCTAGTTGGTGATGATTGTCTTTAAGTGAGCCCCTGACAACCGTTGGGGGTTTTCTTTATCAGAGAACTGTTAATTTTTACTCCACAGATAAACACTATATATTGTGTCATTCACAGTGCAGATCACAAGATAGTGCTTCTAGGAAGGTATTTCAAGTTGCATATAACACACTACCTGTGGATAACTCACTTTAACACCATCACCTGTTAGTAGCTGCTGACCTATAACCTCTTTGACTACAAGTACTCCAAAAAACTCAACCTCATAACCAATTGATATATATATACTGTAAAAATAAAAATTACTTGATCTTTGATTGCACTGGGTACTTGAAACTTCTATCTGCTTGCTCAAACACGGGTTGAACCTCAACCATAAAGTCCGTGTAAACGACCTGAACAACCAATCGATCTACTTTTACCTCAGTTTTGGGGTATCGGGCTTTGATAGCATCACGGGTATCAGTAAGGAGCTTGGACTGCTTGCCATCCTTATAGTCGTTCCACTTACCCGCAATATATCCAAGTCAGAGATACCTCGGATCCCTGTCCATTGACCATAGGAGCCAACCTGAAGGCTGTTGGCGGTTTTCGAGTCAGTATCTCTAAACTTTTTGTTCAAACTTGCCGTAATCTCACCGTACCTATCGCTTATCGCCTGACCGTTGTTGATAGTCAGATTTCCAAGAAAACTCTGGAACATCTCAGATGTAGTCAAAGTAATTTACCTCTTCGTTTACATTTAATTTGCAGGGCAAGAGCATGAAGCCCTTATATCTAAAGAGATACCAGCGCCTTTCCAAACTTTGCTGCGTAATTCGAGTTAACTAAATCAGGATCTTACGCTCAAAACGTATCCTACGGATGCCTAAAGCTGCCCTCCAATAAATTGTATTATTGGCCCGCTCCTACGGGCCAAAATATCCTAACTCACCATCAAACCATGTTGTGGCAAAAGCTCTCGCAAGACATACCAACGATGGTAAGACGCCGCCTGATAATAACGATAGATCGAATGCTCCATCGCCTCAGCACTACTTCCATGACTAAGAGCTTCAAACCCATCATTCCAATCTCGGTACTCTGGAATATCTTCCGCGATATTGAGTAATTCACCGTACTGAGCTTCACGTTTCCACTTTTCGATACGGTCATTACCCTTAGCTTGGAACGCAAGGACGGCTTCTACTTTTCCCTCTAGTACTGACCAATCCTGCTTCTGTTCTGGCTCCATGTATTCCACTGGTAATGCCGAAAGCATCGAATGTAGCTTTTGACAGTACTCTAGGAAAGTCGCAGGATTATCTCTCCAACCAGAATCGCTTCCACTGTCGTATTCAAAACGCCACTTCAAGTATGGCCTGTCAGGAAATGTCACCACGCCCCCATGACCTAAGGCACCAGACAACTCCTCAGCAAGGTGAGATTTAATGTTGCGAACAAAGGGGGTAAATCGTTCAAAAAAGGTGTCCTTTTTACCCACAACATAAGCTTCCATTTGCTCGTCTAAATCTCTGAACTCAAAAGAGTCATTGACTACCTGATTGTGACGAGAGCTTACCCCTGAGAAACCGTAGTGTGCGAATGTGTCAGCGTAGACGTGTGCCATTATCCCTAGTAATTCAAGGAAATAAGGTTTTGTGGCCTGCTCCAAGTGGTTTTTACACATTTGCTGGGCAATCACGCTGTCTTTGCGACAAACCAAACGCTCAGTGAATGAACTACCTTCATTTCCCGGTAAGAAATGGAAAGGCACCCAAACTTGTCTTTGATCTTCAGGATCAATGTTGCTTACATCCGCAGTGTGATGCGCAGTTGCTTCGACTCGACAAGCCGAAGCGTCCGCTAAATCAATGCCGTTTCGCTGTGCGTTGTCGTCTACAAACTGAGCTGCGGTCGCAATAATATGAGCCGACTCTCGGTTTAAGCCTGCGGCGCGAGCCACACAATATGTCCCGTAATAGTGCATATCGATTTGCATAAGTCCTCCTAGCGAACTGCTTTGATAATGTCTTTTGCCAATAGCCAAGTCTCTTCACCAAGTTGGCGAACATTGCTTTCAAACTCAGCCACACTCAAATTACGTTCGGATGCCGTTTGTATCACATCCATCAAGGCTTGATATTGGCTATGGTCTTTAATCGCAGGACTTAACGTCTCTAGATCAAAACGAGTGTCTAACAATAACTGAAGCTCTCGCTCTGCCAATTGACTGTTTGCGGTGGCTACAGACTTCTTAATTCGGTTTCTCATACTCATTTGGCTTTCTCCAGGTAAGGTTGTGCTTTCTGATCGAGTTCACGAACCTTATCTAAGCCTTTAGAAGCCTGATTCGATAACTCACTAAGTTGTTGATTGATATTATTTCGTAATTGCTCTAAATCGACACTTTCAAGCAGGTCATGCTGCACATCTTGCACCTCTCGAATGCTATTAAGATGAGCAGTAATGGTCTGATTTCCCTGTCTCATTAATGTAAAACTCTGGCGTATATCAGCTAACATTACAGACTCAGCCTTTTCCAATGGCACTATGAGCTCACGGCGTTTAGCCTCTATTTCTTCAGTAGCAACAAGCGCCCATTCCTTCACACCATTTAACTGAGCCAACCTATTAGGCGTATCCACGGCAACAAAATCATCTACTTGGTTGTCATAGACCACTTTCCCCTGAGCCATTTCAATCAGCATTCCTTTGACTATCCAGTCTTCCAACAATGCAGGCACCCACTCGTTGTACAAGTAGTCTTCTCGCTGCTTTTTAAGAACAGCCATGTGCTGACGAACCAAGTCCATATAGGCCTGTTCGACATGCGTCATGTCCTTATCCATTTTGTAGGACAGCTCAACGATTTCTTTAGGGATCGAGGCCGAACAAGCAGAAAGAAGCAAAGAAAACATGACTATCCATAATGACTTCATATGGCTTTTCCTATAAAAGTTATGATCTGGGCATTCACAGCCTCAAAATTAAGTAGATACAACGGCATTGCTAATGCTATGACCATCACACCTATCTTTTGAAGATTGTTTAGGAACCTCTGCTCTACAGATGTTGTTCGAATCGCATGAGACGCAAACACCGTAAGGCATATAGCTCCAGCTTGGCTTATTGCAGTCAAAATAATGTGGAAAGGAAGGTGATCCAAACGAATGGCCTCGATATATGCTTTTAGCCCTTGACCTTTTAACGCTTGGACGACACTGACGTAGTAAGGGTCTATTGGGGAGCGATAGATGGAATACAAAATGTAAAACAGAACACCATAGGCTAGGGCCTTAATAGCTTTTGTATTCTTGGATTCAAAATAACCGAGAGTAAAAGCGGAATTGAAAAGAAGGAAGAATAGACTAAACCCGAGAGCCCACTCTCGATGGCGAATGTAGAGAATAGCAGCGATAACCCCGAGTACTCCAAAGAGGAACACTTCACCATCAACTTGCGATTTCGGTGGCTGGCCGCCGTTGTAGTTATGGTTATGATTGGTAACGTTATTGCCATGACCAATCTGGATATTACTGTCATCGCTCGCGGTGATTGTACCGCTATTCGAGACGCTAACATGGCCCTTTGACAGCCCCTCGCCGTTGCGAGAGTCTGCATTAAGTATTTTTGTCCAAACAATGCCAGCGATCGGGCCAATTAGAACCGCGAGCACGATTGGATCTGTCAGTAGATCTAACATAGGTGTTGTACCTTTCTATAGGGCAGGTAACCCCGCCAAACTAAATTGATGTCACTTATCGTGGGTATGAACGTTTATGCTTACAAACGTTTTCGAGTCGGCCGAAACGGCGACGCACATACGCGCAAACATCAACGAGTTTTGGTCGAATACTCATGAGAGATTCCTCCATACTTCTTAACAAAGAGGGAACTCAACGATTGAAGTGAAAGCTATAGAAAGGTAATATCGCAATTCTCACCGAGCGATTGGGTTTCTATAGAGACCTGAGACCTCTTAGTGTTGGGTCTTGTAATCGATCACGCCAATGACGACTACATCTCACTTCGCTAGTAAAAAGGCACTTTTAGTATTTTACTGAAAGTGCCTTTTTATTTTTCTTTACGAACGCCTTTGAATGGTGTGCCATCTTGCTTCACATCCATAAAACGCCCAGTATTCGCATCACGCTTGACCCAATGACCCGAAGGTGTTTGAGTTTGTGAACGTTCGCGAACCATACCATGACGTCGGTTATCGCCTGTTTTTCCGTTAGTTGCCATACGGTTCTCCTGCAAATTCAAATAAAGTATCTTGGGTCAAGGCTATCTAGCATTGACCATACTATTACTATGCCATAAAAATTGAGCAGCGATCAACCAAAAGTTAAAAAATTAACCTGCATGGATTAATTTTTTAACTCTAAATAATTAAATACCACCAACAATAACCAGGATTAAACTCTATTTTTTGCTATACTATGGTTAAATTTAGTTGGTAACAAACTGAAAGAGACATACAGAATGTACACTATAAGTGACTTAATCGAAGAAACCGGTAACCAACCAAGAGCAGTGCGACTCGCGTTTATCGACTTTAAGGTTAGATTTAGTGGAAGAATATATAGGACAGAAATAGTAGATGAATTTGGTGTATCTGAGCCTTTAGCAACAAAAGACCTTAATGAGTATAAACAACTTACTCAACAAAATAATATTCACCCGAAGTCTCACCAGATCAAGCTCGATACTTATTCCCCCTTGGTTGCTATAGATGCCCGTAAGGCCCTCGAAATGCATTTTGAAGGTTTCTGTCGCCATAAGCTACATAGTCACAAATCCCTGTATTATAAACGAGCTTGTGATTTGAAGACCGATTTGGATCCAGATGCAGTAGCTGTAATTACTAGGGCTATTACAGACAAAAAACGTGTTGTAGGAGAATACATATCTGCTAATAGTCATAATCGTAACATCCGGACATTGGAGCCCTCTACAGTTTTCTTTGATGGTTTAAACTGGGTTTTTCGAGCAAAAGATATTAAAGAAGCCCCTCATCTTTCAATATTCAAAAGTTTCCATTTTTCGCGCTTTGAAAGAATAACACATACTAATGAAGACTCACTATCATCAGTTAATGATGATAGTGAGTGGAATACACTGATCCCGATCCAATTAAGCCTGCACCCCAATCTCGATGATAAAGGAAAAGAAGCTATTCGTATCGAGTTTGGAATGGGTAACAATGAAGACCTAGTTGTGGTTGAAAAAGCCGTATTTGCTTGGTCATTGCTAGAAAGGTGGGCAGTTGACTCAGGGACAACTCCTTGCAAAGTTCCTACGAAAGCGAACAGGTTCAAATTCTACTTAAAGAATGCGGATATGTTACGGCACGTAAATAGTGTAGAACGAATGATGCATGACTATGTGATAACAACTGAAATGTAGATGGGTCCTGTCTAAAATATACTCCCACCACGACCACAGCTGCGCCATTAACTTTCAAGTGAAAATCTAATGGCGTAGCACCCAGCCCACCGATAGCACCATTTATGGATTGGGCAATCACGGGATGCTGGTTTATCAACATAATCCGATAAGTTTGAGCAGGGCAAACGCGAGTTACAACTGAGCTTTATCTTTGCTCAGGCAACCATTGCAAAAATTACAACAGTTCAACTACCGAGGAATACTCGGTAGTTGATTGATAAGCAATGTGCATACTTTGCACATTAGCTAGTTCTATATCGAAAACGACGCGCTCTGAAACGTTTCGGGGCAGAAATGAGCTTACCAACATCGTCCTATTTGATCCCAATCAGAAAAGAAAACACTGCTCCTATAAGAACTATGCTTTCTTTCAGTTTACCCACGTAATCTTAGATATTAACCATTAAGGTAGGTGCTACACTTTTAAGGACTCATAACAAACCATATTGTCCTCCAACAAATGCGATTGATACTTTAGTACTTTTAATTCAATCATTACTGGCCGTTTCGTGTATAAACATCAATGTCAGAACGCCATGGTACTGAAGCCGAAATAGTTTTTTCCAATGTATACCCATTAGTTACCAAGTGTTCGGTCATTAGCGGTTTTAGGAAAATACCCATAGCTAAAGAAAGTGAAACAGCAATGATAGGCATGTATATGCCTATCGCCTTTCTCATGGGCTGTGAAAGCTTCATTCTTGTATTAAAAAATAATGAATACGTGCCTACGATAACAATACTTAGAATCCAAAATAGGATGGGGGAAATAGCAAAAAAATAGCTTAACTCTATGGTTTTACTACTAAGTTTATAAACATTAAAAATGTCTTCTAAACTCAAGTAAAGTGCAAAGGGTAAACCAATTAAACTCACTAATGCACCGTATGAATATATAAGCTTATTCGCTATTTGTGGCATTTTTCAATCCTTCAACGATAGCATCTTCAATTTTAAATGATTCCCAAATTTCATTTATTGCCCAATCAACACCAACCCACAGTACAACACCTGCTAATATCGGTAGAGCAATACCCAAACCTACAGTTAAGCTAACCACATAAGCACTAGTAGAAAGAACGGTCATAGCTTTGAAAAAATCACTGCCAACATGCCCAAACCAATCAACTAAATGATAATCATCATTAAATACTAATTCGTTTGTGTTTATTCCGGCGGAGATAATCATGCTTAACACCGCTCCTTTTTTAAAGCCATTCACAGTATCTTTTGCCAAAACACCTAATTGCTTTACCGTTGGATTAGATATTGGATATGGATGGTTTTTCTTTATATTTAAACCATTAACAACTGCATAGTGCATTTTTTTATCATTCCAAAGGCTGGATATGATGATTTTTTCCTTGCCTTTAGCATCTAAGTATTGTTTGACGGTCACCCCTAAACCACCCAGAGCTTTTGTTACTTTTGTAGCAGCAACAAGGCCAACACCGATATCAAATTTAGAATGAATCTCTTCTAACAATTTCAATGTTTCAGTGCCAATAGTTTCACCATCTGTATTTTTTTGCTGCCAAATGTTTATCGCGCATTTAGCTGCATCATCGACAGTGAAAATACAAACCTGTGTATGTCGTTTCTCTAAATAGGCTTTTAAATCTTCCTTTAGGTCTTTATTCCATTCTTTCTCTGTAAGATCATAAGCAGCTTGAGCTTGTCGAGCTAATTGGTCCGCTCGTTGTGCGGCGTAACGTTCTTTATTGGCTTGTACATATTTCCAATTCTTTTCACGCTGTGCAAGGTTTTGCCTACTTTGTGCTTCTAGCCTTTCTTTCATCGTCATTTTAGGCAGTTCAGGTTCAAGCATTGGTTGCATACTTGGAATTGCAGCTCCCGATGATCTAAAATTGTTAGCTTCAGCGACATTAAGTGCGGCACTGCTTCTATCCCATTCTCTTTGGTTATAGCAAGATGCGCAATTGCAGGTTTCAGGGTCTTTCCAAAATGGACAACAATAAGAACGCTGTTTGTCAAACATAGGGATGATGTACCATCATTATTTAGGATTGCCTATGATAACCCAAAAAAATCACAGGCAAAAACTTGCCCAGCATCTTGTTGCACAATTAAAATTTAAGTTTTATCTCAGTAACCGACTGATATATAATACTTTTATACATCATTAATTGCAGACCAAACAAAGTAGAAACTCCACCACCATTATCGGTCAAAAACTACACAAACGCCGATATCACTCGCTGCTTAAAGCGCCCTAAATGTAACTCATCAAAGGGCTCATTTGAGCCATCATCTGACGTTCCATTTTTAATTGAAGAGTTCCAATCCAGAGTGGGGACGATTATGTCATCCTGTTCAGAAGTGGCCGATTGCAGTGGGCGGATATTCGAACCGTCGATGTGGAAAGCTTCGTTTTGACCCATTTTCGCAAACAGGCAGGTTTCAGGAATATCTTGCTCAATGCGTTCGGAATATTCGATAAGGCTTTGCTCTGCAAAAGTGAACAGCCAAGCCTCTTGGTTCGGCTCATCGTTCACTCTCAAAATACGGCCAAGTACTTGCCTAAAGTACAATTCGGTTTTCACTGAGCTGATATGGCAACAAACTTGCAATCTTGGGATATCGGTCCCCTCACTAATCATACCGACACTGACAATCCACTCGGTTTTACCATGACGGTAAGCATTAATTTCAGACAGCGGCTCATCATGACGATAGGTAACAATCGCAGCCGATTGATGAAACTGAGTCACTAATATTTTTTGGATTTTCTTTGCATGTTGTACCGACGCCGCCACAACTAACCCTCCGGCATTGGGCGATTCCAGACGAATATTCGCCAGTTTGTTACAGCCCAAACCAAGGAGATATTCCATCGCTTCATCATTATGGATGATGCTCTGGTATGACGTTTTTGTCTGTTTCAGTAACTCTAATATAGAAGAAAACGATTGAACCTCTTTGCTACCAGTAATGGTGAGATGTTCGTTATCCACCAAAACAATCTTTGGTGAACGGCACACTCTGTCTTCAATCGCCTGTTTCAAGCTGTATTGATAATCGACGAGCAGTTGGCCATCAGGGTCACTGTATTCCGCCATCACAATCGGTAAGGAATCCGAGCGCCATGGCGTTCCAGATAGCGCTAACGTATAAGTGGCGAGCCCTTGAACTTTGGAGAGTATTTGCTGCCCCCATGCATTCGCGCCTTCCATTTCAGATCCTGAACAATGATGGATTTCATCAAATACGACAAACACTCGGTATTTAGTCAGGATCCGCCAAAATTCATCATTTAAAAATTGAATGGATTGATAGGTCAGTGATTGCCCAATGGAGCCTAAGCCACCATTGAACGTACAATGTAATGTCTTGGAGAAGGTTCTTTTTATACTGTCGGCCACACTGAGCGTTGGGGAGAAGCACAACACCAAGTCAATTAAATTGCTCGCCAATAAGCGTTTAGCAATTTCGGCGGCTAGGATAGTTTTACCGGCTCCCGGGGTTGCTTGACAGAAAAAATGAGACTGCTCGCCTTGATACTTTGTTAACGCTCTCATCGCACAGTCTCTTTGCCAATCTCTTAACATCGAGTGCATCCTTCTGATAACGACGTTAGTACATTGGTTAATACATTGATTTTACCCAGTAATAATGCGGAACGTTCTCTCGCTATCTTAAGCAGTGGTGTGATTTGAGTACTCAATTCAGGAAAACGTTGACTCAACGACTGATATTCTTCTATTTCACCGAGAATAATTTCTAACTCACCCTGATGTTCACCACGCTCTGTCATCAAGACCGAGTATCCATCCATGGCTGAAGTTGACGGTTGGGAAATCCGAACTTTAGGCGATGAGCTCTCTCGGCAGATTATATCGAGTCCTCGAAAGAGTTCCGTTTGGAAATACTTTTTTTGCCTTCCGATCCCTTCACAACTCAGCCAACCTTTTTTCTCAAGTACTAAAATTTGACGATAAATGAACTTCCGGGCTTCTTCAGGATCGGGATCAACACCTTCAAGCAACAGCAATGCATCTCGAATTTCCACAACCGAAAAATTATCCATCTGTTTTTCAATCAACAGTTGATGCATAAACGCATTCATTTTTTGAGAACGATTCATTGACTATTCTAAAACCATAAAACTAAGGATTGCTTAGTATACATAAATCAGTAAAACTAAGAAAATCTTAGTTACATTGAGCCTAGAGATATGAATCCTAAGTGTCGTTCGACAACCCAATCCCAATACGCCTCAAAGAAGCGCGTAAAAAAGCCAAGCTCTCACAAAAAATGTTGGGAGTTCGCATAGGTATGGATGAAAGTTCAGCTAGTCCTAGGATGAATCAATACGAAAAGGGAAAACACACACCTGACGTCCACACGCTTAAGCTGATTGCTGATGAGCTTGGAGTACCTTTGAATTACTTCTTTTGTGAAGATGAGAAATCAGCCAAGCTCGCCACTTTGATCGAAAAATTATCCGAACAACAAAAAGAACAACTAATAAAACACGTAATGTCTAAATATTTGGAAACGTCAGAATGAAACAATTTATAAAAACCGATAGACACCGAACTTCCACAGCAGATCACCATTCTTTCCTTGCTGCGACACAAAGTGACCGAGCCCGATTGATATATTCCGCCGCATTCAGAAGGTTACAGCAAAAGGCACAAGTTTTTTCTCTCGAAAGCAATTCAGCGGTACGCTCTAGGCTCACTCATTCTATCGAAGTATCCCACATAGGCCGCTACATCGTGGCTGCGATTTTTGAAAAGCTAGATTCAGCTCAGAATATTTCTCATGAACAGAAAGAATACTGGAAAGAGCATAGCTTAGCTCTATCGAATATTGTTGAGACTGCATGCTTAATGCACGATATAGGCAATCCACCTTTCGGGCATTTTGGAGAGGCAGCAATTGCAAAATGGGCAAGTTCCTCTGAAGCAAAAGCTAGTTTATGTAACGCATTATCAGTAGATATCAAAGAGTATGATGACTTCTCTCCTTTAAAAGATTTTGAGCATTTTGATGGTAATCCACAAGGCTTTCGTATCATTACTAAACTTCAAGGTGATGACGGTTTCTACGGGTTAAACCTCACCTACACTCAGCTTGCCGCTTTTCTTAAGTATACCTACAGCCCTAGTACTAAGATTGGAAATGAAGATGCCCCCTTTAGCAAAAAAATTGGCTTTTTTGACACTGAAAGAAGTGTAATTGAAAATGCTTGGAATTCTTTAAGTATGTCCCACAACTCAAGACATCCTCTAGGCTTTTTGATGGAAGCATCTGATGACATATCTTACTGTATAAGCGATATAGAAGATGGTATAGAAAAAGGGATTATCTCCATAGAACACTTCCGAACAGAAATCCTCAAAGGGTTAAAAGAAGTATCCCAAAAATACGAAAAACCGGATATCTGCTCAGAACTGATGAAAAGACTACAATCAGATAAGGGGGAAGCAATTGGGGTATTCCTTTCTTTTAAAACGAAGCTTTCAAACTTTCTAGTAGATAGTGTCGCTCAAAGATTTATCGATAACTACAACGAGTTTGTGAACCTTAGCATCAAAAAGGAGATTATTTGCAAAGGTACTCTTGAACATGACTTACTGAAGGTACTAAAAGTCTATACTGGTGACTTTCTTTTTACTTCCTATGAGGCTGAGTGCATGGAACTATCAGGCTTTTCCATCATTTCAGGCATTCTTGAAGAATACCAAAAGCTACTATCTCTTTCGAAAACAGAATTTACGTACTTGGTAGTTAATGATTTTAATAAGATCAAAGAAAACGACTTACACATACACAGACGACTTTTTAATCGTTTACCTAAAAAACACTTGAAAGCATACGAAGCTACTATAATTGGCAGCTCTATTCCTGAAGTAGAAAAACTGTTAGCTAAAGATAGCACTACACTAGAAGAGTACTTTGCGGAAAAGATATCTGAGTTTGATAGTAAAGCTGAGTGGAACTTAAGAGCTCACCTAATCGTGGATTTCGTTTCTGGTATGACCGACCAATTCTCGATGGAGTTCTATCAAATGTTAAAGGGGATAAATGTTAAATAATCATACAGATAACAGTTTCCACGGTATGAAACTAAGTCGCCACCCTGTAGCTTGGGTGGCACAGGTATTGGCTCCTTGGATAAATAGTAATGCTCGACTAGAGATGAGTAGGTACCAGTACGTCCCCCAATCTTTCAATGACTACAGATCAACATTTTTGGTACCAATCGTTCAAGTGAACGAGAGTTCACTTCTTGAGATGTTGATGTCTCTAGAGCCAGAGACTGAACTAGCGGTACATTCAAAAGTATTCTTTAACAATGAATGCTACCATATTCCAATGATAGACTTTGGCTCAAAAGGCTCTACACCTTCTGCGTCAGAGGCTATTAAAGAACTATGTCGATATTGGAACATGGGCTTCAACCTATACGAAAGTGGTCGATCATTTCATGGTTATGGCAATCGACTATTAACAAATACTCAATGGCTTCAATTTATGGGAAGCCTTTTACTCTTAAACAAACCAAGTGGCTACAAGCTTATAGATGAACGGTGGGTAGGACATCGTATTATGGGAGGGTACTCAGCATTAAGGTGGAGCAAAAACACATCACACTATAAACGCTTTCCAGTTCATTGTGGTTTCGTTAACGCAGACACATTTCAAGTACAAGAAACTGATATCAATTCTATAATCCCCCCAACTCCGAGACCTATAGGTCCTCTTTTTTAATGAATTTAAGTCTGGAAAATAAATTTTCCAGACTTAAATATTCTTAAATTTTAACCCATTTTTTGTCTTTTCTGGAAAACTGTCCTTATAGCTTGCTATCACAAGGTTTCCAGAAAATTTCCAGAGAAGAATATAAATGGTATGATGATACCATGAGGTAACCCTTTGTATTAATTTAAAAATCCCGCGAAATGCGGGATTTTTAGTTAAATGCTACTTCACACAAATAACATTGAGTAGAGATGAGCCTTTAAGCTGGCTAACCTTACCACTGGTAAACAACCCTTTTTTACCCCATCCCCAATACGGAAGATGCATTGGCCATTGATCACTTTTCATCAGTTTTGAATCAAGCAGACGCTGCCACTCTTCTTCAGTAGCCAAACGCATGTTGAGTGTGGCACAGGTTTTTTCTGCCGAATCATAACTTAAACGATTCCAAGCTAACCCATGTTCCATATAAAACTGGTCATCACCAGAGGTGATATGCGGCACTTGGTATTCAATGCCATTGGTTGTAGCGCTCAAGCGAATAGTCATATTGCTAGCCGCTGTCGCTTGAGCTTTAGGAACTTCCGCTAATGTTTTCGGCTGTGCTTTGGGTTTAGCCTGAGGCTTTTTAGTGGCAACGGGTGCTGGCGCTTTCGGTTTTTGTACTGAAGCCGCAGCCTGACCATTGCTTCTTTGCACTTCACGAATAAACGCTTCTTTGTATCCAGGTACTTTTTGTATTAACGGTAGCTCTTTCTGTGCTTGCGCATAGTCAGTATAAGGGCCAATCAAACAGCGGTAGGTGTTGGCTTCTGGTTTAAGCCAAACGTCGGTAGAGATATGTGCATAAAACAATTTAGCTTTTTGTAGCGGCAAGGGCTTACTCAATACTCCGCATTGAATCCAAAAATTTGAAGACTGACTTTTGGGCTTTTGTTTGCCCCATAGCCCTTGACCAATAGGACATGCCTTATCCAAAACCGGTAATTGATTGGTCGATGCTTGTGTTGCATCACAGAGAAAATCTTCCGCCCATACGGGTTGGAAAAAGGCAGGAAGAGCCAATAGTGTCAAGCTCGAAACGGTGCGAAGCATATTTTTCAGCATCAGACCCATACTCATATCCATATTATTTGTTAATTATAGTAACAACATTGCTCGTTCAATGTTCAACATCTTCATACCATACCCTAACTATTTGAAACTTCTGTGAGATAGCAAACGAATGAAAATTAACTCGTCAAAATAATGCCAGCAAATAGCGCGAGTACAAAAATCATGCAAAAAAAGAGCCGCATTATTCTGCAGCTCTTAGTGTAGGTATCTTTTGATCAAAAAATCAATGAATTCACATCACCCTTTATAGATCTTAGGGTTGAACACATCGCGTAACCAGTCACCGAGTAAATTGATAACCAAAACCAACGTGACCAACACAAAACCTGGGAATGCAGTAATCCACCACGCGCCAGAGAATATGTAGTTAAAACCAATACTGATCAGCGCACCAAGTGACGGTTGGTCGACCGGCAAACCTAAACCAAGGAAAGAAAGTGCCGCCTCAGACATGATGGCGTTGGCAATTTGTACCGTAGAGATAACCAAAATTGGCGACAAACAGTTCGGTAGAATATGACGGAACATAATGCGTGGCGCTTTAAAGCCCATCACACGAGCTGCTTCCACATACTCTTTCTTCTTCTCTGCCAATACAGAGGCTCGAATGGTACGTGCATATTGCGGCCATTCTGCAACGCCAATAATCACTACCAACATTACCACTGCATATTGGCTGTAGAACTCGCTGCCAAAACTGGCTTTAAAAATAGCCGAAACAATGATCGCCACCATCATGGTCGAAAATGACAACTGAACATCAGCAAAACGCATCAAAAAGCTATCAATACGGCCACCAAAATAACCGGCAGAAAGACCAATCACAATCCCCAGAATTAACTGTAAACCAACCGCAAGAAAGCCAATCGTCAATGATAAACGAGAGCCATAAAGCATGGTTGAGAATATGTCGCGACCTTGCTCATCAGTACCCAAAATAAAGCGTTCTTCTCCACCATCCATCCATGATGGTGGTAATTCAGCATCCATAATATCAATCGATGACAGATCGTACGGGTTGCTTGGCGCAATTAATGGTGCCGCGATAGACAGAGTTAAGAACATCAGGAAGATGGCAAAACTGGTCATCGCAACTTTATCGCGCAAGAAATGATAAAGAAAATCAGACTGTTTGAAACGCTCCCAACGAGATGGAGCAGCAGCAAATTGGCTCATGGTTAAGCTCCTTTTCCAGTTAGGTTAACGGTTGGGTTAATAAGCCCATATAGCAGGTCAACAATGGTATTGGTCACCACGAAAATCAAACCCACAAAAATAACGTAGGCGGTGATCAACGGAGTATCGACACGGTTGATGGCTTCAAGGAAAAGAAAGCCTGTACCCGGCCACTGGAAAACAGTTTCGGTTAAAATGGTGTACGCCACCATAGTACCGATTTGGACACCACCTACTGTTAATACTGGTAGCATGGTGTTCTTCAACGCATGTTGATAATAAATTTTGTTCAATGCCAAGCCTTTTGCTTTGGCAAATTTAATGTATTCAGAACTCAATACCTCTAGCATTTCAGAACGCACCAAACGGATAAACAGCGGTAGCATGATCGATGCCAGTGATACACACGGCAAAACAAGGTGCGCTAACCCATCAAGAGTGAAAAAGCCTGACTCCCAACCTAACCAGTTAGCGGTTTCGCCACGCCCGTAAGAAGGCAGCCAGCCCAAGGCGATAGAAAATACATACATCAACATAATCGCGGTCAAAAACACGGGGATGGAAATACCGATACTACTGCCGGCCATCACGACCTTAGTAAAGAAGCTCTTGGGATGAATGGCGGTATACACACCCAAAGGAATCGAGCAAACAATGATGATGATGGTTGCACCTAGCACGAGCTCTAGCGTGGCAACTAACTTGTCTAAAATCACGTCAACGGCTGGACGTTTGAAAAAATAAGATGTGCCTAAGTCACCTTGAACGGCAGCGGTAATAAAACGAGTGTATTTGGTAACGAAAGGATCATTGAGGCCCAGTTCGTCACGCAGTGCTTGACGCTCGGCTTCTGAAACAGATTGCCCAACAAGCTCACGCAACGGATCGCCCAGGTTATCCTGAATGGCAAACGCCACTAAACTGATCACAAACATCACTATCAGTGCCTGAAACAGGCGCTTGACCAGAAACGAAAACATTCCTTGCCCCTTAACTATCCATGATGGTTCTTTTTAAAATTTAATAACTTTAATAGGAACGGAGAAATTCAGTCTCAAAAATGGCACCTAACCGACTGAAACAAAGCTAAGTACCTAAATCTTAATAAGGCATCCAACTGCGGATGCCTTGAATGGCTTAAGTGCCGCTACCGAAGTAACGGCATTGCTTAAGTAATTATTCGCTTACGACGAGGTCACCGAAGTAAGGGAATTCCATCGCGTTAACAATTGGTTTGATATCCAGTGTAGATTTCGCACCCCACGCTAGGTTCTGCCAATGTAGAGGAACAAATGCTGCATCGTTGTATAGCGTTGTTTCTACTTTTTGTAGCATCGCAGCACGTTTTGCAGGATCAGTTTCTACGTTTGATGCTTCAACTAACTTGTCAACTTCAGGGTTTGAGTAGTGACCACAGTTGTACTGACCTTTACCTGTCTCTTCGTTACGAGTCATGGTTAGGAATTCAGAGAAGTTCGCTGAATCTTCAGTATCTGAGTGCCAACCGATCATCAACATATCTGCTGCACATTTATCAAACTCTGGCCAGTATTGCGCTTTTGGCATGGTTTTTAGATCAACTTTAATGCCGATCTTAGACAGCATAGCTGCTGCCGCTTGCGCTACTTTCGCATCGTTCACGTAACGGTTATTAGGAGCGATCATTGTCAGTGTGAAGCCTTTTTCGTAACCGGCTTCTTTCATCAACGCTTTCGCTTTTTTCAGATCGTAACGTGGAACAAGGTTGGCATCATAACCTGCATAGCCTGAAGGGCCTTGTTGACCAGCCGCTGTTGCAAAACCTTTCATGATCTTATCAACAATACCTTCATTGTTAATCGCATGAACGATCGCTTGACGTACTCGTACATCTTTCAGTGCTTCATTGCTATTTTGGTTCATTTGGAAAGTAATGATACGTGTACCAGGTAAGGTCACTAGATCAATGCCTTTCGCTTGCTCAACACGTTTGTGGTCATTCGGTGCAACTGGTGCAATCATATCTACATCGCCAGAAAGCAGCGCTGCAACACGTGTTGCATCTTCTTTAATTGGCACCAACGTTAATTTATCAACGTTACCTTTAGATGCTTTATCCCAGTAATCATTGAAGCGTGCAAATTCAACTTTTACGCCTTGCTCACGTGACGTTACGACAAATGGACCTGTACCTGAAACATGAGTTGAAGCGAAAGAGTTACCATGTTTCACCACTTCAGACTTATCTTTACCGTCGTCCGTTTTACCTGAATAGAACTTGCTATCCATTGGGAAAATGTAAGTCGCCGTTTGCAGAACCAGTGGGTAAGCACCTTTCGATACGATTTCGACGGTGTAATCGTCTACTTTTACCATTTTCTCATAAGGTTCAAAGATAGCTTTGAAGTCAGGAGAATTTTGTAGTCGCTCAAACGTCCATACCACGTCGTCTGCCGTTAGTTCGTTACCAGAATGGAACTTAACACCTTTACGTAGGTTAAAGCGGAAGGTTGTTTCATCAACACGCTCCCATTTTTCAGCAAGGCGAGGTTCAAAATCAAATGTCTGGGTGTAACGAACTAGAGGATCAAACACCATGTGAGACATTTGCAGTGTGCCGCCAGATAGCTGCTCATGCGGGTCAAGTGACACTGGGTCAGCATCGTAAGCGACAGTAATATCTGCCGCGCTTGCTGCAAAGCTCAAACCTGCAGCCATTAAAGCCACTGCTAATTTGCTTTTCATGGTTTTCATTGCATAACTCCTTATGCGGGAATCCAAATCCCTAGTTGTTGTATTTGCTTCTGTTTATTAATCCCAAGCAAGCTTGGTGGTTATATATCAGTTAGTCATTATTGCGGCTTATGCCGTTACTACATCTTCTCTTAAACCTGTAAATTCAGGCATTAAAGAAATCAAATGCTGGCTATATTCATGCTGTGGTGAAGTAAACAATTGCTCGGTAGGAGCAACTTCCAGCAAGGTTCCCATTTGCATCACCCCTACGCGGTCGCACATCTGGCGAATAACCGGTAAATCATGGCTGATAAACAACATGGTTAAATTCAACTCATCTTGAAGATCTTTCAGTAGGTTGAGAATTTGTGCTTGTACCGAAACATCCAATGCTGAGGTTGGTTCATCACAAATCAATAGACGAGGACGAGTAGCCAAGGCACGAGCAATAGAAATACGCTGACGCTGGCCACCAGAAAACTCATGTGGGTATTTCACCCCTGCCATTTTACCAAGACCAACATGCTCTAGAAGATCATTAACAATTTGGCGTGTTTCTGATTCACTGTTGGTTAATTTATGAAAACGGATTGGTTCTGCGATGATATCGAATATTTTCATGCGCGGGTTCATCGACGTATATGGGTTTTGGAAAACCATCTGCATTTGTCGACGCATTGGGCGACGTTCTTTTTCCGATTTAAGACCTGTCAAATCAATACCTTCAAAACACACTTTGCCCGAATTCGGTGCGTACAGTCCGGCAATGACTCGCGCGATCGTCGATTTACCAGAGCCAGACTCCCCGACCAAACCAAATGTTTCACCTTCAAATACATCAAAACTGACATTATTCGAGGCTTGCACGTATTCACGACGACTTTCAAATAGCGAATCTTTGGTAGTAAAACGAAGATTGACGTTTTCGACAGTCAGCAGTGGACCTGTGTATTGACGATTGTCCTGACTTTGGCCTAGCCAGTGGTTTTTCACATCTAACGGCTTTAGCTCACTAGCTTCTTCGATATAACTTACTAGTGGGAAACGGTCGAGTTTCTTATCTGAACGTGGAACCGCAGAAATCAAGCTGCGAGTGTATGAGTGATCAGGTGCGCCCAAGACTTTAGCGGTTGGGCCAAATTCAACTAAGTCACCGCGATACATTACCGCAACTCGGTCTGTAACATTAGACACAACGCCCATGTCGTGGGTAACCAACATGCAGCCCACATTGTTCTTTATGCAAAGATCGCGGATCAGGCTTAGAATTTGGTCTTGAATCGAAACATCCAGCGCTGTGGTTGGCTCATCGGCAATGATGAGATCAGGTTCGCCAGCAAGCGCAATAGCAATAACCACACGCTGACGCATACCACCAGAAAATTGGTGCGGATACTGCTTCAAACGGTTCTCAGGTTGAGGAATACCAACCTGATTCATTAATGAAAGCGCTCGTTGGTAAGCTTCTTCTTCGCTAACCTTCATGTTAGCGTGAATCGTTTCAGTGAGTTGGTGTTCAACTGTGAAAAGAGGATTTAATGATGTCATCGGATCTTGGAAGATGAAACCGATTTTAGAACCGCGTACACTGCGCATCTGCTCAGGAGATAAGCCCGATATTTTTTCGCCATCGAGGAATACCTCACCACTGGCGATCAGGCCAGGAGGGCTCAATAAATCGATAACAGCGTTACCTACGGTTGATTTCCCAGCGCCAGATTCACCGACCACACCAACAATTTCACCTCGTTCAATATTGAACGACAGTGATTTTACTGCAGCATGCACACCATGACGTGACGGATATTCTATACGCAGGTTTTTAACTTCTAAAAGTGACATCCCAGACCTCTACGGCTTTGGCAATATTCTGCCCTGTCTGCAACTAACTCAAACCAAATTAGGCTCAAAGTCAGTCAAATTGAATCCATTCTTACCAGTACAATATTCTGGTAATTTATAAGCCCATCAATTTGGCAAATATTTCACAGAAAAGCAACATCCATAGGATAAAAAATCGATATCGCCTAAAAGCAAAGCAGTAAAATCGTATTTTTATGCATGACATATGCATGAAGCATTGGTCTTACCAATATTCTGGCACGTCATTAATCACCTTTAAATATAGCCTTAATCGCTAAAAAATTGCCTACCATCGATATATTCTAAAAAAAACACCAGAATAAAATCTCAAACTATTTTACGGCAAAAAACGCAACATAACAGAAACAAAAACTAGATTTTCAAACCGAATGCCAAACTAAAAACCACCATACAGCATAAATGGCAGTTGATTAGACTAAGTTTAAATTTGAGATTTACGGATAAGAAAATAATAATCCACTGCCATAATGAGTAAGGAATCAATAGTGGTATTCGTACGTTAAAATTGAGGTGAGAAGTCAAACACAGATGCAAAAAAGCATAGATGTAAAAAAGCCCCAGTCTTTCGACTGAGGCTTCTTTATAGTGGTCGATGAAGAGCCAGATCTGGAACATCAGGCGAACCCCCGACCCCATCTATCGTGACTAATACAATACACTGATGTAAAAAAGCACAGATGTAAAAAAGCCCCAGTCTTTCGACTGAGGCTTCTTATAGTGGTCGCTGAAGAGCCAGATCTGGAACATCAGGCGAACCCCCGGCCCCATTCTATCGTTACTCATACAATACACAGACGCAAAAAAGCCCCAGTCTTTCGACTGAGGCTTCTTTATAGTGGTCGGTGAAGAGGGATTCGAACCCCCGACCCTCTGGTCCCAAACCAGATGCGCTACCAAGCTGCGCTATTCACCGAAAATCAATGGGGTGGCTAACGAGATTCGAACTCGCGACCACCGGAATCACAATCCAGGGCTCTACCAACTGAGCTATAGCCACCACTAATTTTTTATATAACCGCTATTGCGATTATTGAAATAGTGGTCGGTGAAGAGGGATTCGAACCCCCGACCCTCTGGTCCCAAACCAGATGCGCTACCAAGCTGCGCTATTCACCGACGAATTTTATTTCGATTCTTGGGATGTTGCTTGAATCAAAACTGGAAACTTTCATTCACTAAGTAAATGGAGTTACCTAAATAATGGGGTGGCTAACGAGATTCGAACTCGCGACCACCGGAATCACAATCCAGGGCTCTACCAACTGAGCTATAGCCACCACTATTTTTGCCAATTTGCCACTTACTTAGTAAGCGTCCGGATGGCGCGCCCGAAAGGATTCGAACCTTCGACCTTTGGCTCCGGAGGCCAACGCTCTATCCAGCTGAGCTACGGGCGCATGCCCTATCGGCGGAGTGGAATAATACGTAGTTCACACTAGGGCGTCTAGTATTTTTTCAACTTTTTTTATCGTTTGGCGGCTTTTTCAGCAGATAATAACCATTATCTATACATTACAGATGTGACTCACCCCTTGAAGATCGCAACTTGTTGTTTATTGCAACAACTTCTCAGGATATAATCACCCAATATTTACATTGATTTAACAGGTTTTATCACTTTTAAATCAACCACACTCTAAGTATAAAAACAGGTAAACGTGAATTTACCTCTGGAATGTAAAGTGAGTTTAATGGATATGTCTCGACGAATCATAAGCGTTTTGTTCGCTGCTTTAACTTTTTCTACGGCCGCGATGGCAACAAGCCAAGCTGACTACGATGCTATTGCTGAACGCATTAAACCTGTAGGTGATGTCTATCTAGCTGGCAGTGAGCCTGTCGTTGAAGAGCCGACTGGCCCTCGCGATGGTGCAAAAGTTTACGGCACTTTTTGTATTGCTTGTCACGCTTCTGGTGTTACTGGCGCACCAAAAGCTGGTAATGCCGATGAATGGGCCCCTCGTATCGCTCAAGGTATGGACGTTCTAAAAAACCACGCAATCAACGGTTTTAATGCCATGCCTGCGAAAGGAACCTGTATGGATTGTTCTGATGATGAGATCGTCGCAGCCATCGAGCACATGATAAAAGACTTGTAGTGTATTATCTTTAAATAAAGAAGGCTTGGTATCTGACCAAGCCTTCTTTATTTGTATCGTATAATCTGTATCGAGCTACTTCTTAAACATCGCCCGTAGGTTAGCTATATGACTTTGTCCTTTAGCCATTCGCTCTTCTTGGCTAACTGGTTTTTTAGATTGTTCCCATTCAACATCATCGAACGGCAATTCATCTAAGAAACGACTTTGTGTTGGCTTAATCAACTCACCGTATTGGCGGCGCTCTTTACACATGGTGAAAGTTAACTCTTTTTGCGCACGCGTAATGCCAACATACATTAATCGTCGCTCTTCTTCGACGTTATCCTCATCAATACTGGTTTGGTGAGGCAGTATGCCTTCCTCCGTTCCCATTAAATAAACATAAGGAAATTCGAGGCCTTTGGAAGCGTGCAAAGTCATCAACTGCACCGCATCACTATCATCTTCCCCTTCGCTGCGTTCCATCATATCTCGTAACGTTAGACGCTGAACCACCTCTTTTAGTGACTTTTCTTGCTGATCATAATTATCACCCTCTAGATCAGCCACAATCCAAGAGTAAAGATCAGAAACGTTTTTCATGCGCATCTCTGCCGCTTTGGGGCTAGAAGAAGTTTCGTATAGCCAATCTTCATAATGGATGTCGCGTACTAATGAACGCACCGCTTCAACGGTATTACCACGCTCTGCTTGGTCTGAAATGGTCACGAGCCATTGGGTAAAGCGGCGTAAGTTTTCCAAACCTCGACCAGAGAGGTGATGCTCTAATCCAAGCTCAAAACTGGCTTCATATAGGCTTTTGCCGCGCATATTGGCATAACTACCCAGTTTTTCTAACGTAACCGGACCAATTTCTCGCTTCGGCGTATTCACAATTCGCAGAAAAGCGTTGTCATCATCAGGGTTCACCAGCACTCGTAAATACGCCATGATGTCTTTAATTTCGGCTCTGGCGAAAAAAGACGTTCCACCGGATAATTTGTAAGGTACCCGGTTTTGCATCAGATACTTTTCAATCAAACGAGATTGATGATTGCCACGATACAAAACCGCATAATCACGATATTCAGTGCGGTTAAGAAATTTATGGGCAATCAGCTCCCCGGTGATTCGTTCAGCTTCATGCTCTTCATTTTTCGCGATTAAAACTTTGAGCTTTTCACCTTCGGGAATTTCAGAGAAAAGTGTTTTCTCATAAACGTGCGGATTATTAGCAATCAAGATATTGGCCGCCTTTAATATGCGGCAAGTGGAGCGGTAGTTTTGCTCTAACTTAATCAGTTTGAGATTGGGATAATCTTGCCCGAGCAACACCAAGTTCTGTGGCTTAGCTCCGCGCCATGAATAGATCGATTGATCATCATCCCCTACCACCGTCAGACGACCACGCTCTCCGACTAATAATTTAACCATCTCATACTGGCTGGTATTGGTGTCTTGATATTCATCGACCAGTAGGTAGCGAAGTTTATTTTGCCAGCGTTGACGAACCTCTGCATTATTTTGCAGCAGTACAACTGGCATCAGAATCAAATCATCAAAATCTAATGCGTTATAGGCTCGCATCTGTTTTTGATAGAGATCGAAACAGTGAGCAAAAAGCTGTTGCTGCTCTCCTTGAGCAAAGCCTTTAGCTTGCTCTGGGGTGAACATGTCATTTTTCCAATTCGAGATAGTACTGAGCAGCTGTCGAAGCAGGTCTTTATCGCCGTCTAACTGTTTCTCGGTCAATTCTTTCAATAAAGCGAGCTGATCTTGGTCATCAAACAGTGAAAACCCCGCTTTCAACCCCAAAAACTTATATTCACGACGAATGATGTTGAGACCTAATGTATGGAATGTTGACACCATTAAGCCTTTAGATTCGGATTTACCGAGAGTCTGGCCGACACGCTCTTTCATTTCTCGTGCGGCCTTATTGGTGAAAGTCACCGCGGCAATATTGCGCGCTTTATAGCCACATTGCTGCACCAAATAGGCGATTTTATTGGTAATTACGCGAGTTTTACCTGAACCAGCCCCCGCCAATACTAAGCATGGCCCGGATACGTATTTAACGGCTTCGTCTTGTCTTGGGTTGAGCTTCATTCGGTACTCGTATCACTTTTCGTTGGGCTGACTATGATAATGCCGTACCTTTTGGATTACTACGTTATCAAGGATAAGATTTTTTCTTTTTACTGCACTGGTGTATTGCATAATGGGTTATAGTTTGGTCTATAATGAACAAACGTTCATTCACCGTGAAATATCAGCATGTCTAACTGTATTCACATCGATAAATACCAACAAATCTTAACTGCAGCAGAATCCCTGATCGCAGAATCCGGATTTCAGGGTTTATCTATGCACAAATTAGCCAAAAAAGCGGGTGTTGCGGCAGGAACCATCTATCGTTATTTCGACGATAAAGATCATCTTCTCATCGCTGTTCGTCTACATGTTTGCCAACAAATCGCCGATGCGGTGCAAGCTAATGTCGATGATGAGATGCCTTTGAAAGAACGCTTTACTGCAATGTGGTTAAACATTTGGCAATTAGCACAATCAAGACGTGCAATACTTAGCAATCGAGTTCAATATGAATCATTACCAATAACAACTAGTTGTAATGTTAGGGAACTTGAGCGGAAAATGTTTGCCCAATTTGACTTGCTATTCAATCAAGGCAAAGAGCAGGGGTTATTCAAACCGTTGGATAACCAGGTTTTATCTGCTTTAAGTTTTGAAACAACGGTCGCCCTTGCCCGTAAACAAGCAATGGAATGTTTTCAACTGGATGAGCAATCACTACATGCCGTGATTGACGCCAGTTGGGATGCAATTACTCAACACTAACTTGGAGTTCTGATTAGAATGAAAAAGTGGACATTCTTTATGTTACTTATCGCCATTCTACTATTTGGTAGCGTGATAGGTTTCAATTTATTTAAACAACAAAAAATTGCCGAATACATGGCTAATCGTCCTGAGCCTGAATTTCCAGTTACCATAACGGAAGTGGAATCAGTTGATTGGATCCCGGTCATTGCAGCAATTGGTTTTATTGAGCCAAATCAAGGTGTGACACTCACTACCGAAACAAGCGGCGTGATCGATAAAATTTTATTTGAGTCAGGTACACAAGTAAAAGAAGACCAACCTCTCGTACTTTTAGATTCCGCCGTTGAGAAAGCTAACCTAAAAAGTTCGCAAGCTCGTCTTCCAGCAGCAGAAGCAAAATACAAACGTTATAAAGGTCTATACACCAAGGGCTCTATTTCAAAAGAAGCGTACGATGAAGCTGAAGCGAATTACTTCTCTTTATCTGCTGATATCGAAAGCCTAAAAGCTTCTATTGATCGCCGCGAAATCAAAGCGCCATTTGCTGGTGTGGTTGGTATCCGTAATGTGTATTTAGGTCAATATTTACAACCTGGTACTGACATTGTTCGTCTTGAAGACACCAGTGTAATGCGTCTACGTTTTACGGTTCCACAAACCGACATTTCTCGCATTTCGATGGATCAAGAAGTGGATATCTTTGTTGATTCTTACCCAGACTCACCATTTAAAGGCTCAATCACCGCTATCGAACCAGCAGTCAGTGTGCAAAGTGGTTTAATTCAAGTTCAAGCTGATATTCCAAACAGTGATGGCAAGCTTCGCAGCGGCATGTTTGCCCGTGCGAACATTATTTTGCCTAAATTGGAGAACCAAATAACACTACCGCAAACTGCCATCACCTTCACGCTATACGGTGACAACGTTTATATTCTAAGCGAAGAAAATGGTGAAACACGCGTTAAGCAAAGCGTCGTGAAAGTTGGTGAACGAACTGCAGACATTGCGCACATTCTTGAAGGCGTAAAAGCAGGTGATAAAGTTGTCACATCAGGCCAAGTTCGTTTAAGTAATGGAGTTAAAGTACGCATCGTAGAAAGTGATGCAACCACTCCACCAGCTGAAACACCAATGCTTTAACCGGAGGAATCATGCGCTTTACTGATGTTTTTATAAAACGTCCAGTTTTGGCGGTATCTATCAGCTTTTTGATAGCCTTGCTCGGTTTGCAAGCCATGTTCAAAATGCAGGTCAGTGAATACCCTGAAATGACGAATACGGTAGTAACGGTCACCACCAGTTACTACGGTGCAAGTGCTGACTTGGTTCAAGGCTTTATTACTCAGCCATTGGAGCAAGCTGTCGCACAAGCCGATAATATTGACTATATGACTTCATCTTCCGTATTAGGTAAATCAACCATTACGGTCAATATGAAGCTCAATACTGACCCAAATGCGGCCTTGTCTGACGTATTAGCTAAATCGAACTCGGTTCGTTCTCAGCTACCAAAAGAAGCTGAAGACCCAACCGTAACCATGTCGACCGGCTCAACAACGGCCGTAATGTACATCGGCTTTACCAGTGATGATTTAAAGTCGAGCCAGATTACGGACTACTTGGAACGCGTTGTTAACCCTCAGCTATATGCGGTAAATGGTATTGCTAGTATCGACCTTTATGGCGGTCTGAAATATGCGTTACGTGTATGGCTTGATCCTGAAAAAATGGGCGCATTGAAACTCACTGCAACAGATGTAATGAGTGTACTCAATGCCAACAACTATCAATCAGCAACGGGGCAAGCAACCGGAGAGTTCGTTCTCTACAATGGTAGCGCCAATACTCAAGTATCCAATGTAACTGAGCTTGAAAACCTAGTGGTTAAGTCCAATGATGGCCAAATCACACGTTTAGGTGATATTGCCAAAGTCACATTGGAAAAAAGTCACGATGTTTATCGCGCGACAGCAAATGGTAATGAAGCAGTAGTAGCGGCAATTAACGCGGCACCTAGTGCCAACCCGATTAATATCGCCGCCAGCGTACGGGATATGTTGCCGCACCTACAACGCAACCTTCCAAGCAACATCACCATGAACATCATGTATGACTCAACCATTGCGATTAATGAGTCTATTAGTGAAGTTATTAAGACGATTGCTGAAGCCGCTTTGATCGTTTTGGTGGTTATCACACTGTTCTTAGGGTCACTTCGTGCCGTGATCATCCCTATTGTTACTATCCCGCTATCACTTATTGGTGTGGCGATGGTTATGCAAACAATGGGGTTTTCGTGGAACCTGATGACTCTGCTTGCGATGGTTCTGGCTATCGGCTTGGTCGTTGATGATGCCATCGTTGTTCTTGAGAACGTCGATCGACACATTAAAGAAGGTGAATCACCGTTTCGTGCTGCCATCATCGGTACACGCGAAATTGCGGTTCCTGTTATTGCCATGACACTAACCCTAGGCGCGGTATATGCACCGATAGCATTGATGGGCGGTATTACTGGTTCACTGTTTAAAGAATTTGCCTTAACCCTTGCAGGTTCGGTATTTGTATCAGGCATTATTGCATTAACATTATCACCAATGATGTGTTCAAAAATGCTTAAGGCAAACGAAAAGCCAAGCAAGTTTGAAAGCACAGTTCATGCTGCATTAGAACGCATGACCAATCGCTACGAGAAAATGTTGCGTGCAGTTCTTGCTCACAGACCGGTTGTCTTAGCGTTTGCTGTTATCGTGTTTATGAGTTTGCCTTTATTGTTTAAATTCATTCCAAGCGAACTGGCACCTTCTGAAGATAAAGGCGTGGTGATGATGATCGGTACGGGTTCTTCAAACTCGAACTTAGATTACATGCAAAACACCATGAATGACGTCAACAAGATTCTGTCCGATCAACCAGAAGTTGCCTTTGCACAGGTATTTACTGGTGTTCCTAATTCCAACCAAGCGTTTGGTATCGCTTCGATGGTTCCATGGAGTGAGCGTGAAGCAAGCCAGGCAGAAGTGACCAATCGCATTGGCGGGTTAGTGACTAACATCCCTGGTATGGCGGTAACTACCTTCCAAATGCCAGAATTACCTGGTGCAGGTTCTGGATTACCAATTCAGTTTGTTATTACCACACCAAATGCGTTTGAAAGCTTATTTACTGTTGCCTCTGATGTACTTGCAGAAACAACAGCAAGCCCGCTCTTCGTTTATTCAAACCTCGATTTAAACTACGATTCGGCAACGATGAAGATTAATATCGATAAAGATAAAGCAGGAGCTTATGGCGTTACCATGCAAGATATCGGTATTACTTTAAGTACTATGATGTCTGATGGCTACGTTAACCGTATCGACTTAAACGGTCGTTCTTATGAGGTAATCCCGCAGGTTGAACGTAAATGGCGTCTGAACCCAGAGTCAATGAACAACTACTATGTTCGTTCAGCAAACGGCGAAGCAGTGCCATTGGGCAGTTTAATCTCGATTGATGTAGTAGCAGAGCCTTTATCTCTGCCTCACTTCAACCAGTTGAACTCAGCAACTGTGGGAGCAGTACCATCACCAGGAACGGCCATGGGCGATGCAATTAATTGGTTTGAAAACACGGCACAAACCAAACTGCCTTCAGGCTACAACCATGACTATATGGGTGAAGCTCGTCAATTTGTGACTGAAGGAAGTGCACTGTATGCGACCTTTGGTTTGGCACTGGCGATCATCTTCTTGGTATTGGCGATTCAGTTTGAATCACTCAAAGACCCATTGGTGATCATGGTATCAGTACCGCTTGCTATTTGTGGGGCATTGATTGCTCTAGCATGGGGAGCAGCGACGATGAACATCTATTCTCAGGTCGGATTGATCACGCTGGTGGGTCTGATTACCAAGCACGGTATTCTGATTTGTGAAGTAGCGAAAGAAGAGCAGTTACATCACAAAAAGTCTCGTATGGAAGCGGTAACGGAAGCGGCGAAAGTTCGTCTTCGTCCAATTCTTATGACAACCGCTGCAATGATTGCGGGTCTAGTCCCATTGATGTACGCAACTGGTGCAGGTGCAGCTCAGCGCTTTAGTATCGGTATCGTTATCGTGGCAGGTCTTGCAATTGGTACGATCTTTACCCTGTTCGTATTACCTGTTATTTACAGCTACTTAGCAGAAAAACACAAACCATTACCAGTGTTTGTTGAGGATAAAGACCTCGAAAAGCTAGCAAGAGTTGATGAGGCGAAAGCTGCACACCGTCAACTGGCTGAAAATAAGTAACACGATACAGTTATAATCACATTAAAAAGGTCACTTCGGTGGCCTTTTTCTTATTGCAAATAACGACATTCTTAACACAATTGCTTAGAATGAGTACAAATTGACAGGAGTGTAAGCCACGATGTTTGATCCAAAAAAACTAGAGCAAATTGCCAAACAAATTCACGATTCAATGCCTCAGCCAGTCAAAGACCTCGGCGCAGACGTTGATCAAAAAGTTCGCCAAGTTATCCAAGGTCAGCTAAATAAGCTAGATGTGGTTAGCCGTGAAGAGTTCGATGTACAGACTCAAGTACTGATGCGTACTCGTCAGAAGTTGACTGAAATGGAACAAAAGCTCGCTGAACTTGAAGCGAAACTGACAGCTAAATAATACCGTTTTGAGCGTGTCCGGCAGCAAAAGGTCAACACGCCCTACACATCGCAGAGATAAAAAAGGCTTGGTCAACAGCGACCAAGCCTTTTGTTTATGTTGTATTTGCTTTTGTATTTATCGACCCCTATCTGTATGGGGTTCTATCAGCTGTAGATTATTAAGTTACAAACTTAGCAATTAGCCGCCAACCGCGATACGCTGCATATCAGTCATGTATCCACGTAGCTCTTCACCAATGTACTCTACAGGGTGGTTACGAATAACGTCATTCACTTCAATTAAGGTTGCGTTGTCAACTTGGTTAGAAGTTTCACCTAGGCCTTTACCAATCACATCAGTACCCACTTTAGGCATGAACTTCTCACGTAGAAGCGGCGTTGCTACGTTGGCAAATAGGTAGTTGCCGTACTCTGCTGTATCCGAGATAACCACGTTCATTTCGTATAGGCGCTTACGTGCAACGGTGTTAGCAATCAATGGTAGTTCATGTAGTGATTCATAGTACGCTGACTCATCAACAATACCTGATGCTGTCATTGCTTCAAATGCAAGCTCAACACCAGCGCGAACCATAGCAACCATTAGGATACCGTTGTCGAAATATTCCTGCTCAGAGATTTGAACGTCTGAATCTGGGTAGTTTTCAAAAGCGGTTTCGCCTGTTTCTGCACGCCAACCTAGTAGGTTTGCATCGTCATTCGCCCAGTCAGCCATCATTGTGCTTGAGAAGTGGCCAGAGATAATGTCATCCATGTGTTTGTTGTACAGTGGGCGCATTAATTCTTTTAGCTCTTCAGACAATTCAAACGCTTTAACTTTCGCAGGGTTTGAAAGGCGATCCATCATGTGAGTGATGCCACCAAACTTAAGTGCTTCAGTAATGGTTTCCCAACCAAATTGTAGCAATTTACCGGCATAACCTGGGTCAATACCTTCGGCAACCATCTTTTCGTAACATACGATTGAACCCGCTTGAAGCATGCCACATAGAATTGTTTGCTCACCCATTAGGTCTGATTTTACTTCCGCAACGAAAGAAGACTCTAGACAGCCAGCTCGATGGCCACCGGTGCCTGCTGCCCATGCTTTCGCGATATCCCAACCCTCACCTTGAGGATCGTTTTCTGGGTGAACGGCAATCAATGTTGGTACACCAAAACCACGCTTATATTCTTCACGAACTTCAGTACCTGGACATTTAGGGGCAACCATTACCACCGTGATGTCTTGGCGGATCTGCATGCCTTCTTCAACGACGTTAAAACCGTGAGAGTAACCAAGTGCCGCGCCTTTTTTCATCAACGGCATCACTGTTTCAACCACATTGCTATGTTGCTTGTCTGGCGTTAGGTTAATAACGAGATCAGCTTGAGGGATAAGCGTTTCGTAGCTACCTACTTCAAAACCATTTTCTTTTGCATTCTTGTAAGATTGACGCTGTTCATCGATCGCCGCTTGACGAAGGGCGTACGCCACATCCAACCCAGAATCACGCATGTTCAGACCTTGGTTAAGGCCTTGCGCACCACAGCCAACAATAACGACTTTCTTGCCTTTCAGGTAATCGGCTTCACTTTCAAACTCAGAGCGATCCATAAAACGGCAGCGACCAAGTTGGTCTAGTTGTTGGCGTAGGTTTAAGGTATTGAAATAGTTAGCCATACTGGGCTCTCCTTTAAAGAATTGGTTCCATCAGGTCGGCCTCTGTGAGCCGAATAACCCCATACTAAAGCAGACATTAAGTTGCTTAAAGTGATATATTCACAATTAGTTATTGCAATTAATGCAACATCATGTGACCTATTTATGAACATTAAAAACCTACAGATGTTTATTCATCTGTGTGATAGTAAAAATTTCAGCAAGACTGCGGCAGCGATGCACATGAGCCCTTCAGCGCTTAGTCGTCAGATCCAAAAATTGGAAGACGAGACTGGGCAAATACTGTTTGTGCGTGACAATCGCAGCGTTGAGCTGACACCAGCGGGTAATAAGCTGGCCCCGGTTGCGTTAAAAATCATTGCTGAGTGGCAGCAATACAACGCCAAAATTAAGAATCAAGACCATGAATTACAAGGTGAAATTCGCCTATTTTGCTCGGTAACCGCAAGCTATAGCCACTTACCCGAATTGCTGTCTGATTTTCGGGTGCGTCATCCATATATTGAATTTAAGCTCTCGACTGGTGACCCCGCTCAAGCGATTGATAAAATTTTGAATGATGAAGCCGATATCGCCATTTCTGCACTCCCCGATCAATTGCCAGCTCGCATCGAGTTTGAAACCATCAGTGAGATTCCTTTATCAGTAATCGCTCCGGTTGGCATTAGCAGTTTTATCGAACAACTGCAAAGTGACAACCCCGATTGGTCGTTAATCCCTTTCATTGTTCCAGAAGCAGGAACAGCAAGAGACCGAGCCAATACGTGGTTTAAGAAGATGAAAATAAAACCTAATATTTATGCGCAAATCTCTGGGCATGAGGCTATTGTCAGTATGGTGGCATTAGGCTGTGGTGTGGGTATTGCACCAGATGTGGTGATCAACAACAGCCCTGTGCGGGATAAGATTCAACGCCTCAAATTAGCACCGATAAAACCTTTTCAGTTGGGCGTTTGTTGTAAACGCTCTCAATTAGATAATCCATTGGTCAAAGCGCTGTGGGATGTCGCAGCCAACAAGTACATCACCCCATAAACAGAAAAGCCACTGATTTCTCAGTGGCTATATTGATTCAATTTATTGGTTAAATAACGCGAGAGAATTGCTGCTGACGTGCTCGGTTTCGTAGGTATTTGTCAAAACACATACAGATATTACGGATCAGCAGCCGACCACGTAAGGTAACACGAATTTGGCTCTCATCGACCTCAACTAACTGATCATCAATGAAGGTTTGCAGTAATTCGAGATCTTGCTTGAAGTAGCGATCAAACGAGATGTTAAATTGTGCTTCGATTGCTGTTTTATCCAGCTTGAAATTACAGATTAGCTGCTTAATCACTTCACGACGCAGTAAGTCATCACTATCAAGCGCAACCCCTTTCCACAATGCGTGACGCAGTTCATTCACTTGCGCATAGTATTTTTTCAGTTCTTTTTGGTTCTGTGCGTACGCGTCACCAATCATCGAAATTGCCGATACACCAAAACCAACTAAGTCACAGTCACCTTGGGTGGTATAACCTTGGAAATTGCGGTGTAAAATACCGTTACGCTGCGCCATTGCCAATTCGTCATCTGGCAGAGCAAAGTGATCCATACCAATAAATTGGTAACCAGCCCCAGTCAGAGTCGTAATAGTATCTTGTAAGATCGCCAACTTCTCTTGTGACGCAGGCAAATCTTCATCTTTGATTTTTCGCTGCGCTGCAAACAATTGTGGCATATGCGCATAATTAAAGACCGACAATCGACCCGGTTGCATCTCCAGTACTTGAGCAAGGGTCTGAGAAAAGGTTTCTTTGGTCTGTTTTGGTAAACCGTAAATCAAGTCAAGGTTGGTGGAACGAAACCCAAGTTGTTTAGCACGTTCAACCATAGCAATAATGAACGCTTCATCTTGCTCGCGGTTAACCAGTTTCTGAACTTCTTTATTGAAATCCTGAACCCCGATACTCAGACGATTAAAACCTTCACTACGCAGGTGATCAAGCATGCTCAATTCAATTTCACGCGGGTCAACTTCGATACTGATTTCTGCATCATTTTCAAACCGAAATTCACCACGTAAAATAGCCATCAGTCGGCTAATTTGCAGCTCCGTTAGAAATGTTGGCGTACCACCGCCAAAATGCAGTTGAGTCACTCGTCGCGACTGTAACAGTGACGCTCGCTGACGAATTTCATGTTCGAGAACATCTAAATATTCATCGGCTTTGTGTGAATGACGAGTGATAACCTTGTTACATCCACAGTAGTAACAAAGCTTATGACAAAACGGGATATGAATATAAAGCGAAAGCGGCCTATCAGGGTACTGAGTACACGCCATATCATAATCTGCGACCGTGAATGCCTCATGGAATTCAAGCGCTGTTGGATAAGAGGTATAGCGAGGACCTGAGTAGTTGTACTTATCTAAAACAGCTTGATCCCATACGATCTGCTGACTGGGTACGACTTGCGAAGACATGCTTTTGCTTTCCGTTTGAAACTTTGACTGGTTATTTTGCCACACGACCATGATGTACGTCGGGTAGCAAAACGAAATTTGTGTAGAAATGTTCGAAACTGCTAGCGTGATCACTCACTCAAAAAAGCTAGAGCCAAACTTACACCATTTGAATAGTGATTTGATTATTCAGTGGTGCAATGCGTGTTTGCAACGCTTTCAATTCTTCAACAATCGCATCGGTTAAACGGCCTTCTGCTTTCTGGCGAGCCAAATTCTGCTTCATCCGCTCTTGCTTAGGAAGCAGCTGGCGCTCTTCTCCACGCGGCATATCTTTTACGATATGGTAAAGCTCTGAAATAGCAGGATACACGCTATCAAAATCGATGCGTTGCTCACCTTGGACATAATCCATGATGCAGTATACGCGAATGCTGATCTCAGAGAGATCGCATTGGCCTTGAATACCCGCCATGCATAGCGTATTGACGCTATCAAAAATATTCGCATTACGCTTTTCAATGGCCAATGTTTGGTGTTGAAGCTGCAAATCCTTTTGCTTTTTCAGTTGCAGCAGAAGGTAACCAGCGTAAGACGCTAAGCTGAGAATAATGACTCCACCAGCAATGGCTAACAAGGTTACATTCATCGCAATCTTTATCCTTTTAAGTCGTTGAGATCGAAGTCTTCGAAATCTGACAATAGGTCATCATCAGAGCGTGAAGCTTTTGCCTTTGTAACAGGCTCTAATGCTTCGTCTTCTTCTTGATCTTCTTCGTAAATGCCAAGCTGCTTCATTAACGCTTCAATGCGATCAAGCTTCTCATCTACGTATTTTTGTAGACCAGCGCCTAGATTCTCACCACTATCGATACGATCAAGTAAGATATTCAACTGCGCATCGTTTTCTAGCATTTCCAGCTCTTGTGCTGCTGACAATCGACGCTCTTGTTTGGTCTGCTTTTTCACTGGCTCAACAATCAGCGGGACTTTCTTTTTACTACCTAAACGAGGGTCGCGTGCTTGCGCTGCTGCGCGCTGCTTTTGCTCAGAACCATCGGAATGTCGGCTGCCCGCTTTAAGACCTTTCTTTTTCTTCAGTCTTTTACGTAGACGTCCTTCAACATCAGCTTCACTGCGGTTACGCGTTACAATCACGTCAGCATCAATAGCTGAACCAGGCTTTCTGGATTTCTTATTACGGCTCATTACTGGGGTTTCCTCAGTAAAATTACATCATTACCAATAAATTCAAGTTCAAGCTCATCCCGCTTGGCCAAGTACTGGAAGGTTTCACGGCTAAAAAATATCACATGTGTGAGATCATTTTTGTAGTGCCATCCAGCAAACGCGTCTACGTCTTTGACTAGCTTGGTCATTAACCCAATCCAGCCACCCGGCTTAACTAAATTTAACCATTGCTGCCAAACTTGGTGCGGCTCATGTAAATGCTCGATCACTTCAGTGGCAGTCATAAAATCATAGGTCGTTTGCAATACCTTTTCATCTGGATGAAAGAAGATATCGTATAACGCCATATTGTGCCCCGCTTCTTGCAACATAATCGATAATGTTGGACCGGGACCACAACCAAAATCTAACCCATTTGATGCAGGTTTAATCCTTTCTAACATTGGTTCACACACGCGTGATAAAAAGCGGCGGTAACCCATATCTTGTGGGTTATTGTTATGCAGATCATAAAATGCTTTTTCAGCTTTCGCGTCAAGGCGATGATCAGGATTGACGAACACTAGCGCACATTGTTGGCACTGGAGATAAGCGCGAGCCTTATCTTCAAAGTATGGAACAATTTGTTCACTAAAACATAATGGGCAAGTGTGCATACTGACATCCTCAAACAGGGATGCGCAACATACCAGAAACTGGCATTAGAGTGGAGAGTCACCGAGCATTTTTTCATCAGCTAAGTGAAAAAAGATAAAAAAAGCGATAGGTCATCCTATCGCTCTCTAAAATGTGCCACCTAAGGTGGCGAAACTGTGTTGCACTCATCGCGTGCACAATATTCCTTTTGTTCTTGGTGCTTTCCATGCAAAAGGTATTGTTTTTCATCTTCCTGATGAATTTTGTCTATCCTGCTGACATCCTGTCACTGAGCTTATCCCAAGCCTGATCCTTTTCCCTGTCCGAACCTTTAGACGAGTCGACCATCCTTATCGCGCAAGCTCCCTTGCTTACGCTAATCCTTATTCCTAAAAGCAGCATCCTTTGCCAGCTCCTTGGAGACCACCTTGGTCTGAATTCCTTTACCAGCGTCTTGCCGATGTGCTTACTTTACTCGACAACACATTTGACTCAACGTCAATTGAGCTATTTTTACACTCATTTTCAAAGTAACTATCCAGCTATCCATAAATTCAATAGCTTATAGAGTGACCATCATCGATTGCGCCATCAAGTATGGTCGATCTCTTACACAACAATGGGTAAGTTATCCGCTCGTGGTAAAAAACAGCCGGTGATCAAGCTCACAAAAGAAAACGCCCCAGCATAATACTAGGGCGTTTTCATAAAACTTTGCTCGAACGATGTAGGGATTAGTGCAGGCCACCAACGTATTTAGACAAAATTTCGATATCAGCATCGGTTAGCTTTTTAGCTACATCTTGCATCATGCCGTTCATGTCATTGTTACGTGAACCTTCACGAAATTTTTGCAGCTGAGCTTTGATGTAGTCAGCATGCTGACCAGAAATTTTAGGAAAACCTGAAAGCTCAGTGCCATTACCTCGCGGACCATGACAAGCAATACATGCGGTCAAACCACGCTCTGCATCACCGCCGCTATACAATGCTTTACCAGTCTTAACGACATCTTCAGGCGTTGAGTTGGCTGAAATAGGTAAAGAGGCGAAATAAGCCGAAAGATCCGAAATATCTTCATCACTAAGCGGCATAGCCATACCACTCATGACCGGATCATAACGACCTTGCTTGCCACCGCTGGTCATACCAAGTCGCAATTCAATTAACTGCTTCTCCATATATTTAGTGTGTTGGCCTGCAAGTTTAGGATAGGTAGTAATTAAACTGTTACCGTCAGCACCGTGACAGGCAACACATGTTTGAGATTTTGCTTTACCAGCTTCGATGCTGCCTTGGGCCCACACTGAGCAGCTGGCTAAAAGACTCAAGATTAGCGCTAATTTCTTCATGACATTCCATTTATAATTATCAAGCTTCCAGTACCACCAGACAGTTGCTACTCACTCTCAGTGGCGACTCATGGTACAATAGGCGACCTTATGCCGAGCACGGTTATTTTACACAATTTCACAAAAAAGTAATCAATCGACTACACAAAGTCGAGATGGAGTTAACAGTGAGCGTAAAAATTCATTATCAAAACACGCATTTCATTACCAGTGCGCCTGACATTCGTCATCTACCTGATGACGAAGGAATAGAAATTGCGTTTGCAGGACGCTCCAACGCAGGTAAGTCAAGCTCGCTTAACCGCCTGACGAATCAAAAGAGCTTGGCGAAAACCAGTAAAACACCTGGTCGTACCCAACTAATCAACCTATTTAAGGTGATGGACGGTTGCCACATCGTTGATTTACCGGGTTATGGCTTTGCTCAAGTTCCTCTAGAAATGAAGAAAAAATGGCAGAAGTCGCTCGGAGAATACCTACAAAAACGTCGCTGTTTGAAAGGGTTGGTGGTACTGATGGACATTCGCCACCCGATGAAAGATCTCGATCAACAGCTTATTTACTGGGCAGTCGACTGCAACATTCCCGTACAAGTACTACTGACCAAAGCTGATAAGCTAAAAAGTGGTGCTCGCAAGGCTCAAGTGTTAAAAATTCGTGAAGATGCGCGAGCGTTTGGCGGTGATGTGAGTGTTGATGCTTTTTCTTCACTCAAAGGACTCGGTGTCGATATCCTACGCAATAAACTGGACACTTGGTTTGCACCAGCGTTAGCACATTTAGACGCAGAGCAAGCCGATGAAGAGTTAACAGAAACAACCTCTATCGACGATTCTCAACCCGAGTAATTCCATGTCGATAGATAATCTAGCCCTGCCATTTTGTTTGGTGGGGCTTTTTTTTGGGCGACGGATATTGAACCTTAACAGATTGCAGCAAAGGTTTATGTGCAGTAAAAGAGAAGTGATAAAAACAAAAATCCCCACCATCCTGGTGGGGCAACGGGAGAGAAAAATTAATCGTTATTCTTATGCGTTAAGCATTCCCTAATCCGCGCTCTTTTTCAATAGCTTAGCGTCTATATTTTCCTGCTCTATAAAAGCGAAAATAAATCACAACCCATTGAATAAAAGACAAAAAAATCGAAACACATCTCTAGAAGTAACTTGATTTTCTAGTAGAAATAATAAAAATGTGATTGATGATTTCTTACAAAATCGTGTGTTACACACAAAATAGAGATAAGCCAAAATAAAGAAAATAACGTGACTGAAAATAGAATGGGATCGCTGAATTGATTTTTGTTTCGCCCAATAAAAAACGCCCCAGTCAAATACTGACTGGGGCGGCTGAATCAGCCTAATCCAATAACGTGAAACAAAAGGTCTGAAAGATAGAACATCTTACCTCTGTACCCTACGAGAGTTAATGTACAACAAGTGGTCAGAAATGGGAAACTTTTTTGTAGTTTTTTTTCACTAAATATTTCTTAAACAACAGAACACATAAAATGCACCATTCTTATTTCATGATAAAAAAAAGCCAGCATTTGTGTGCTGGCTCATATAAATTAGGGTGTTTAGTGTAAAAAACGATTAATGTGCCTGATCCCAGTTATCTCCATGACCAGTATCAGCCACTAATGGCACTTTAAGATCCGCTGCAGATTCCATCAATTGTTGTACTTTACTTTCAATTTCGGCTAAAGCTGTCTCTTGAACTTCAAATACTAATTCATCGTGTACTTGCATCAATAGCTTAACTCGTCCTTGTCCATACTCTTCAATCCATGCATCGACCAACAACATCGCTTTTTTGATAATGTCGGCAGCAGTACCTTGCATCGGCGCATTGATCGCCGCACGTTCAGCCGCTTTACGACGCATCCCATTACGAGATTTAATTTCAGGTAAATACAAACGACGTCCCAGCAAGGTTTCAACATATCCCAACTCACTTGCCGTTGAGCGAGTATCTTCCATGTACTGCATTACACCAGGATAACGTTCAAAGTATTTATCCATATACCCTTGCGCTTCACCGCGCGGAATACCAAGCTGTTTGGCTAGCCCGAATACACTCATTCCATAAATGAGACCGAAGTTAACCGCTTTAGCTCGGCGACGCTGTTCGCTACTCACCTGATCAATACTGACTCCAAGAATCTCGGCAGCGGTCGCAGCATGGATATCTTTTCCTTGTTGGAAGGCTTCAAGCAGTGCTTTATCACCAGACAGATGCGCCATAATACGCAATTCAATCTGCGAGTAGTCGACAGCCATGATTTTCCAGCCATGAGGTGCAACAAATGCTTGGCGAATACGGCGTCCCTCTTCATTACGAATAGGAATATTTTGTAAGTTCGGATCGGTCGACGACAAACGGCCCGTCGCGGTCACAGCCTGATGATAAGAAGTATGCACTCGCCCTGTGGTTGGGTTAATCATCTTCGGCAGTTTATCGGTGTAGGTGGATTTCAGTTTGGCTAAACCACGATGCTCAATAATCACTTTCGGCAATGGGTAATCAAGCGCTAACTCTTGCAGTACTTCTTCATTCGTTGACGGGGCGCCAGTTGGCGTTTTCTTGATAACAGGCAAACCCATTTGCTCAAACAAGATTGTTTGTAACTGTTTTGGCGAGCTGAGATTAAAAGGCTGGCCAGCAATCTCAAACGCTTTTTGCTCAAGCTCATCTAAGCGAGCGGCTATTTCGTGTGATTGAGCGCTAAGCAGCATATCGTCAATCATCACTCCGGTACGCTCAATACGCGATAAAACTGGTACTAGCGGCACTTCAATTTGCTGATAAACGCTGTTCAGTTTTTCATCTTGCTCGATATAGCCCATCAAACGATGGTGGAGCCGCAAAGTAACATCGGCATCTTCCGCAGCATAAGGCGCGGCTTGTTCTAGATCGATTTGGTTGAACGTCAGTTGGTTTTTGCCTTTACCTGCAACTTGCTCGAATGAAATGCAGCTATGCTGCAAAAACCTTAATGCTAGGCTGTCCATATCATGTTTGCCACCTACGCTGTTATAAACGTAAGAAGCCAGCATAGTGTCGTGTTTAATGCCTTTCATCTCAATATCGTAGCGTGCCAATACGCTCGCATCGTACTTGAGATTTTGCCCTACTTTGGCTTGGTTATCATCTTCTAAAATCGGTTTTAGTTGTGATAAGACCCAGTCTCGATCAAGCTGTTGCGGTGCATCTAAGTAATCATGAGCCACAGGAACGTACGCGGCAACGCCTTCCTCTGTCGCAAACGAAATACCAACTAAATTTGCCACCATGTAATCTAGGCTGTCGGTTTCCGTATCAAAAGCAAATACGTCGGCCGCTTTCAACTTAGCTAACCATTCGCTAAATGCTTTTTCATCTAAAATAGTTTGGTACTGACTGCGGTCAATCGTCACCGCTGAACTATCAACCTCTGAAGCTGAACTGGATGAAGAAGGTGGTGTACTGCCCGACTTTTCATCCGCTTCGATGACACCAGTTCCACCGTCAAGCAACTCGGTTAACCAAGACTTAAAAGTTAGCTGCCCGTACAGTTTGATTAGTTCATCAATATTCGGCTGAGTTTTCAGTAATGCTTCTGGTTTTTCTTCCAATTCAACATCAAGTTTGATGGTCGCTAACTGATAAGAAAGGAACGCATTCTCACGATTATCAGAAAGTTTTTGCGCCATGGTTTTAGAGCCACGGAAACCTAATGGGGCTATTTTGTCTAAATTGTCGTAGATCTGTTCAAGACTGCCGATACCTTGTAGCAAAGCCAAAGCAGTTTTTTCACCAACGCCCGGAACACCGGGAATGTTATCCACTTTATCGCCCATCAGAGCCAAATAGTCGATAATAAGTTCTGGTGGAATACCAAACTTTTCAATCACCCCTTCTCGATCAAGTACTAGATTGGTCATGGTGTTGATCAACGTAATATTGTCATCTACCAATTGCGCCATGTCTTTATCGCCGGTACTGATTAAGACAGGCATGCCCACTTTGGAGGCCTGAGATGCTAGCGTGCCGATTACGTCATCTGCTTCCACACCTTCAATAGATATAAGGGGTAAACCCATGGCTCGAATTACGTTATGTAATGGCTCTATTTGACAACGCAAATCATCCGGCATTGGTGGTCGGTTAGCTTTATATTGTGGATACATCTCATCACGGAAGGTTTTCCCCTTCGCATCAAAAATAACCACCATGCGCTCAGAAGAAAACTGGCGCATCATGCTTCGCAGCATATTAACCACACCATATACGGCATTAGTTGGGATTTCACCATTACTCATGGTGCCAGGGTAGGCATGAAATGCACGGTAAAGGTATGAAGAACCATCAATTAGAATGAACGGGTTATCTGGTATACGAGCCATTGTCTTTTGCTATCCAAGGAGAATACAGAATGTAATGACTAAGGATGCCATGACTGCCCAGAGGTTTCCACGCCAACACACGCCTAGCTTCGAAAGATTTTGCTTATTTGCCCAGCAGCGCACAAGCCAATCTGTGGATAACTCTGTTTATAAACTTTATCCACATGTTATCAATATGCACACAAACACCAAAAAGACACACCTAACTTATTGTATTTAAAATACAAAAACAAGGATCGAACAATGTTGCCATGATCTTTTTACGATCATCCATTGTGGAAAAGACTACCGCTGCCCTTTTAGACACCCACTAGGAATCACTTGATCGTTTAGATATAAAAAAAGCGACACCCGAAGATGTCGCCTAGCAGAAAAAGTCAAAACTAAGTGAAGTCACTCATTCAGTTTTGCTATAAAGCTATAAATTACACTGGAAGCAATGTGAGCAATGTCGTGTCAAAAAGAAGCGGTGCAAGTTCATTAGCAATTTGTCTCGTCACTATTAACACCGAATCGTTGGTGAATCGTAAACTTGACGTCCTTGTGAACTCTCCTCGTCCCTAAGACAAAGTTAATAATAATGATTCTCATTTAATTATCAAGTTTAAATGAGAAAAAATATCATTTATTTTTTATATCGGCACAAACACAATGATAAGCTCAATAGAGAAAAGGGATATTCATCTTACTTTTCATACAATTAACAACAGTCAATGCGGGAATTTTCAGGAAATAAAAAAGCTGACCTATACCCAAACAACTTAGAGTAGGAAGGGGATAAAGTCAGCCTAGAAATGTATGATCAATATTATTCAGCGTCAGTCTGTAAATACTGCGCTGGCTTTGCGTTTTCTTCGGCTAGCCATTGCGCTACATCTTTTGCAAAGTACGTCAAAATGCCATCAGCACCAGCACGCTTAAAGCACAGCAATGATTCCATGACCGTTTCACGCTCTTTCAGCCAACCGTTTAGAATAGCGGCTTTGTGCATCGCATATTCACCAGAGACTTGATAAGCAAAGGTTGGAACTTGTAGTTCAGATTTCACGCGACGAACAATATCAAGGTATGGCATGCCAGGCTTAACCATTACCATATCTGCACCTTCGTTGATGTCCATCGCAACTTCTTGAATAGCTTCATCGCTATTGGCTGGATCCATCTGGTAGTTTTTCTTATCACCACCTTTAAGATTTGCGGTTGAACCAACCGCATCACGAAATGGCCCGTAATAACATGAAGCATATTTTGCAGAGTAAGCCATGATTTGGGTGTGAATAAACCCGGCTTCTTCTAGAGCTTGACGAATCTTACCAATACGGCCGTCCATCATATCGGATGGCGCAACCACATCTACTCCAGCTTCAGCATGCGATAAAGCTTGTTTGATCAGCACTTCCGTCGTTTCATCATTCATCACATAACCCGTTTCATCGATGATGCCGTCTTGACCATGAGTGGTGAATGGATCAAGCGCAACATCGGTGATCACACCAATTTGTGGAACATGCTCTTTCAGTAGACGAACCGCACGTTGCACCAAACCGTCTGGATTATAAGCCTCTGCTGCACATAAGCTTTTTGCATCTTGGTTAACGACAGGAAAAAGCGCGATCGCAGGTACACCAAGGTTTGCTAAATGCAGGGCTTCTTCCAACATTAAATCAATAGAGAGGCGTTCAATACCTGGCATTGACTCCACAGGCTCACGACGATCTTTCCCCATTAGAATGAACATTGGGTAAATCAGATCGTTAACCGATAACTGATTCTCAGCCATTAAGCGACGGCTGAAATCATGCTTGCGTAGACGACGCATACGACGCCCTGGGAACTGACCTTGAATGGATACTGACACTCTATTCTCCTTGTTTTTTCGCAGTCAAAGAAAGCGATCTTTCTTTAGCACCGCTGTTGATCAAGTGTGGCGAAATCATATCACTCTCGCTTTGTGACGCTAGCGGCAATCTACAAAAATCAGAAAAATGATCTCAGGCTCACACTTACGTATACTCTCAGAATATTTCTTATTGATAGAGACAGACCATGATTGATACCCATGCCCATATTTATGCTGCTGAATTTGATCACGATCGAGATGAAGTCGTGCAACGCGCTAAAGCACAAGGGATTGAAAAAATACTACTACCAAATATCAATCTCGACTCTATCCAACCGATGCTAGCAACCGAAGCGGCCTACCCTGACATTTGTCATTCAATGATGGGGCTTCACCCTTGCTATGTCGATGAAAATGTGGAACAAACGCTGACTGTGATTGAGTCATGGTTTGATAAACACCCTTTTATCGCCGTGGGAGAAATCGGTATCGATTTATACTGGGATAAAACCTTCAAAGCTCAACAAGAGAAGGCCTTTATTACCCAACTCAACTGGGCCAAAGAGCGTGATTTACCTGTTGTAATTCATACCCGTGATTCAATCAACGAAACTTTACAGTTACTCGCCAAAGAACAAGATGGATCACTAACGGGTGTATTTCATTGCTTTGGCGGTAGCATTGAAGAGGCAAAGGCAATTAACGATTTAGGATTCCACCTTGGCCTTGGAGGAGTCTCTACCTTCAAAAATGGTGGAATGGATGTGGTGATTCCACAGTTAAATTTACAGTGGGTGATACTTGAGACCGACTGCCCTTATCTGGCACCCGTTCCACACAGAGGGAAACGTAATGAGCCCGCTTACACGCAGTTAGTCGCTCAGCGTGTCGCACAGTTAACCGATAGGTCGTTGGATGAAATTCAAACCATTACCAATCTAAACGCAAACTCATTATTTGCTATTTAAATAATCTATGAGATAAAAAAGCGGCAAATCTGCCGCTTTTTTTTATTCAACGATATGCTTTCTTTTTTATTGTTGCTCTTCATCACTCTCTTTACGCACATAAAAACGTGCAAAGAATAATCCAACTTCAAACAACAAACACATTGGTATCGCAAGTAAGGTTTGTGACACTAAGTCTGGTGGCGTCAGAAGCATACCGACGACAAATGCTCCAACAATAATATAAGGGCGTTTTTCACCTAAAGTCTTAGGATCAGTCGCACCAGTCCAACACAATAAAATAATGGCAACGGGTACTTCAAAGGCAATACCAAAAGCTAAAAAGAGCGCTAAAACGAAATCCAGATAACTCGAAATATCGGTCGCAAATTCAACTCCTCCTAAAGATATCGCGGTAAAAAACCCAAACACCAACGGAAACACCACAAAATAGGCAAAAGCGACGCCACAGTAAAACAACAGTGAACTGGAAAACATCAAAGGCATCACTAAGCGGCGCTCATGCTTATACAAGCCTGGAGCAACAAACGCCCAAACTTGATACAAGATAAATGGCACCGCAATGAATACTGAGGCAATCAAGGTTAATTTTAAGGGGGTAAAAAACGGCGATGCAACATCGGTAGCAATCATGGTTGCCCCTTCGGGCAAACGCTCTACCAACGGTTTAGAGACAAAATCATAGATATCGCTCGAAAAATACACCAAGCCGATAAAAATAACGATCACGGCGGCAATCGCTCGCAATAACCGGTCTCGTAATTCCAACAAATGGCTAATTAAAGGCTGCGTCTGCTCAGCAGAAGACATATCGAACCTCATATAAATAGATCAAAAGAGGAGCTACAGCCGCAGCAGTAACTCCTCCAATAGAGACTAATCGGCTTTCTTATCTGCCGTTGCTGGCTGCGAATCCGTTGAAGAGGGAGTGGCTTCAACGATATCTTCACTACGTTCTGATGCTACATCTGAAGGTGATGGATTCGCATAAGGTCGCTGAACATCTTGCGCAGCTTGTTTTAACTGCTCCACTGAAGACTTAAGTTCTGGAGATAAATCTTCCATCCCCATTTGCTCAGCTTTACGCAAGTTATCTTGCAGTTCTTGAACTTTAAGCTCGTGTGCTAATTCATCTTTCACACTGTTTGCCATGTTCTTTGCAGTACTGACAAATTTAGCCACGCTGCGAATCGCATGAGGCAAACGTTCAGGCCCAAGAACCACCAGCGCAACAACAGATATTAATACCAGTTCCCAGAAACCGATATCAAACACGTGTTATGCCTGCTCTTTATCTTTTTTAGTTTCAGCAGTCGCTTCCGTTTTCTGCTGATCTAAGTTTTTAGGTTCAAAGTCTGCATCTTTTTTCGCAGGTTCATCTTCACTCATGGCTTTTTTAAAGCCTTTAACTGCACCGCCTAAATCACCGCCAATGCCGCGTAATTTTTTCGTTCCAAATAGCAATACAACAATTACCGCAATGATAAGAAGTTGCCAGATACTGATACCGCCCATTTTCTTTACCTCGGGGATTTTTTAAACAAAATAACAATTCTTAGAGCTTACCGCTTATTGACGATAAGCTCGCCAGCTAAACAGCCAAAATGTGATACCCACAAGCCCTACTGTCAGTGACAATGGCTGGTAAATACTGTTGACTAATATTGCCGAGCATACGATTAAAGTGGCACCAATGCCAAATAAAAACTTCCCAGTCGCCTGTTGACGCTTAGTGTCACAGTAACCCTGATAAAACTGATCCATTCGTTGGTTCATTGCTTTAGCTTGTCTGAGGCTATCGTAAAGAAGCTCAGGCAATTCTGGTAATTTTTCGACCCAAAATGGTGCTCGGTCTTTCAGCGCATTAATTAACGCTTGTGGTCCAACTTGATTCATCATCCATTTTTCTAAAAATGGTTTCGCTGTTTGCCACAAATCTAATTGTGGGTACAGTTGCCGTCCTAACCCTTCAACATACAACAAGGTTTTTTGCAGTAGCACCAACTGCGGTTGCACTTCCATATTGAAACGACGAGCTGTGTTAAATAGGTTTAGCAACACATGGCCAAATGAAATTTCGCATAGTGGTTTGGCAAAAATTGGCTCGCACACAATGCGAATCGCAAATTCAAATTCATCAATGTTGGTTTCACGTGGAACCCATCCTGAATCAACATGCAATTGTGCAACCCGGCGATAGTCGCGGTTAAAAAAGGCAAGAAAATTCTCAGCTAAGTAACGTTTGTCTTCACTATTTAACGTACCAACAATGCCACAATCTAACCCTATCCACTGTGGGTTTTCTGGGTTTTCTGGGTTGACGAACACATTACCAGGGTGCATATCTGCATGAAAGAAACTGTCGCGGAAAACTTGAGTGAAAAATACGCTCACGCCACGTTCCGCCAAAAGTTTCATATTGGTGCCATTGGCTTGTAACCCTGCAATGTCTGAAACCTGGATGCCGTATATTCGCTCAGAAACCATGACAGTTTTATTACTAAAGTCAGGAATAATTTCTGGTACGTATAATTCTTCGCTATTTTCAAAGTTGCGACGCAGTTGAATGGCATTGGCTGCCTCACGACGTAGGTCGAGTTCATCACGAAGGGTTTTGTCGTACTCACGTACAACTTCAACAGGCTTGAGTCGTCGAGCTTCCGGTAAGGCTTTGGCGACAATGCGTGCCATGCGGTACATGAGTTTGATATCTGCATCAATGACAGGCTGAATATCAGGGCGAATCACTTTTAGTACGATTTCCCGCCCTGACGATTTAAGTTTTGCCGTATGCACTTGCGCAATTGAAGCGGAAGCGAGCGGTTCAATATCAAAATCATCAAACCAAGTTTCAAGGCTGCCACCTAGCGCTTTTTCCATCTGAAGTTTCGCTAATGCGCCATCAAAAGGTGCCACTTTATCTTGCAATAACGCGAGTTGGTCTGCGATATGTGGCGGGAAAAGATCACGCCGTGTAGACATCATCTGTCCAAACTTAATCCACACCGGGCCAAGCTCTTGTAGTGCTAAACGCAATCGCTCACCTAATGGTTTATCAGGATGGCGATTTTTAATCCAGAACAGACCTTTACGTGCCAGTATCGGAGCTTTCGTTAACTGGTGCTCTGGCAGGAGTTCATCTAAACCATATTCCAATTGAACTTTAATGATTCGGTATAAACGCTTCCATTCGGTTGGGGTCATGCTTGCTCCAACAATTGTTGAATTTTTACTTCTATACGCGCGGCCTGGCTTTTTATGTCATCGACTTGATCACAAAAATGTGCCACTTCTAACGAACCAGGAAATAAACGCCACTCTTCAGTCAAAACTTGAGCCATATGATTTCGCTGTTTAGAAGCTTGCGCTTGCAATAGCTGGCCTGCGTTTTTAAAACCTTGAACCAAGGTGTGAGCAACCACATCTCCAGTGACACGCGACAACCACTCTTCAACATCAGGCTTGCAATCTGTCATCAGTTGCGCAAATTTTTGCGCCAATTGAATATCGCCTTCCAACACCAATTTATCTTGCTTGATCAACTGGGTGATATTGGCTTGTTCACGCAATTGCGGCAAAACAGACAAATTAAGCGAGAGATAGCAGTCTGGCAGGCCTTCATAGTCAGCTAAAACATCAATTTGCTGACTAAAAATAAAGGTCAACGTTTTGTTGAGTTCTTTGAGATGAACTTGGATCACTTGCCCTTTTAGGCGTGATAAACGACGACCCAATTGTGGATCGTCTTGAATTAACGTGTTGAGTGTCGTTTCAATTGCGGCTGTCACTAAAAGCTCAAACGGCATGCTCAATCCTTAGAATTTATAACCACGGTGCAGCGCTACAATACCGCCCGTTAAGTTGTAGTAACTGGTTTGCTCAAAGCCGGCTTCATCCATCATCCCTTTCAAGGTTTCTTGATCGGGGTGCATGCGGATAGATTCCGCTAAGTAACGGTAACTGTCGGCATCATTAGCGATAATCTGGCCTATTTTCGGCAATAAATGGAAGGAGTATGCATCATATACTTTCGACAATGGATCAAGAATGGGCTTAGAGAATTCCAATACTAATAAGCGACCGCCCGGCTTCAATACGCGGAACATTGAGCTCAATGCTTTGTCTTTATCGGTCACATTACGCAAACAAAAGCTAATGGTAATGCAATCAAAATAATTATCAGGAAACGGCAATTCTTCCGCATTGGCTTGCACGTAATGCACATTACCCACGATACCGTTATCACGCAGTTTATCGCGCCCAACATTCAGCATTGAATTGTTGATATCTGCCAGAATCACATGACCTTTATCACCAACAATACGAGAAAATTTTGCGGTTAAATCGCCCGTACCACCACCGAGATCCAAAATACGTTGCCCAGGGCGAGCGCCACTGCAATCAATCGTGAAACGCTTCCATAAACGATGAATACCACCCGACATCAGATCATTCATAATGTCGTATTTGGTAGCAACAGAGTGAAAAACTTGTGCCACTTTGGCCACTTTTTCTTCTTTCGCTACGGTTTCAAAACCAAAGTGAGTGGTATTGGTTGTCTCTAACGCTGTTTTTGATTGCACGCTTGTATCCGTCATTATGATTCCTCTTAGGCAGCACGTGTTGTTATAGGCTACTGCGGGCGATTAGTTTACTTTATCCTCAGCTTGATGTCTTTCTACTAACGGCCCATTTTGCTTGGCATTTTCAGTCAATGCCTCATTTTGCGATTGTTCTGCCCATTCGCTACTGATCGAACGTTTAATTTCAACGCCGAGCTGTTTGAAGCTTTCAGCTTGACGAATGGCATTACCACGCCCTGTCGCCAGCTTATTCATCGCCCCTTGATAGCTTTGGTTAGCGCGATCCAATGCCCCACCTAAGCCTTCCATATCATCGACAAATAAACGCAGTTTGTCATAGAGTTTGCTGGCTCGTTCGGCAATTAATTGCGCGTTTTGATTTTGTCTGTCATTGCGCCATAAATTATCAATAGTACGTAGCGCCACTAATAATGTGGTTGGGCTGACTAAAATAATATTTTGCTCCATGGCGTCTTTAACCAAACTAGGGTCAGCTTGAATCGCCACCTGAAAAGCAGGTTCAACCGGAATAAACATCAACACATAATCTAGGCTCTGAAGCCCCTTAAGTTGATGATAATCTTTTTGTCCCAACCCTTTTATATGAGCTCGCAGTGCAAGTAAATGCTCACTTAATGCACGCTCTCGCTGCGTATCAGTTTCGGCATTAAAGTAACGTTCATACGCCACTAAAGCCATTTTCGAGTCAATCACCACTTGTTTATTGTGTGGTAAATGGACGATAACATCTGGTTGATAACGCTTGCCGGCGTCATTTTGCAAACTGACTTGGGTTTGATATTCATGCCCTTCACGCAGGCCTGACTCGGCCAACACGCGGGCTAACACCACCTCACCCCAATTACCTTGCTGTTTATTATCACCTTTAAGTGCTTGAGTTAGATTCACCGCCTCTTTAGTCATCTGTTCATTGAGGCGTTGCAGGTTTTTCAGCTCATGAACTAATGTGTGGCGCTCTTTGGCCTCATGGTTAAAGCTGTCATTGACCTGTTTCTTAAATCCTTCGAGTTGTTCTTTGAGCGGAGAGAGCAAACCTTCTAAACTTTGACGATTTTGTTGATCAACTTTGGCCGTTTTTGCTTCAAACAATTGATTGGCTAAATGTTCAAATTGTTGCTTTAAGCGCTCTTCAGCACGCTCTAACAGTTGCAGTTTTTCTTGGCTTGATTGAATTTGCTGTTCATGGCGCGCTTCTTGTTCGCGTAACTGCGCTTCGAGCTGTGATTTCTGCTCTCGCATCTGGTTTAAGTCATTTGAATACTGCTGCCGCTCTTGTTTTACTGCTTCGAAATAACGCAATTTTTCCATTACGGCCATCAACTTACCGTGAGACTGTTTAAGCTCAAACGCAGCTTTATCTCGCTCTTCGTCTAGCTCATCTAACTCTTGTTGCGATTGTTGTAATGCTTGTTTTAACTCGGTAATTTGCTGCTGATGATGCGCATTATTAGTGTCAATCTGCTGCTGCAATAACTCGCTTTTTAGATTCAGTTTTTGTTTCACCCACCAACCGACCGCTGAGCCGCTGATCACAGCACTGCTTAACGTTGAAAGCGCTAACACTTGGTTTTCAATAATCCATTGCATAATAACGGCTTAACTCTATTTCATCAGTTATGCTTAAATGGTATTTCGATACTGGATAAATGTCCAGTTTGTGCAAGTTAACAGCAAGCTATAGACTTGCGCCGCTGAACACTATTTCAACAATCATTGTAATGAGGATACATGGACGAACGACGCGCACTGGGTTTTGGTTTATCTGCCGTATTATTGTGGTCAACGGTTGCCACCGCTTTCAAACTGACTCTTGCAGAATTTACTCCGATACAAATGCTCACCGTTGCGAGTATCGTTTCAGGCTTGGCACTATTGGTGATTTGTGCAGTGCAAGGCAAACTGAATCAAGTCGTCAGTACCTTTCTCGCCAACCCTTGGTATTACTTATTACTTGGGCTAATCAACCCTCTCGCATATTACCTTATTTTGTTTAAGGCCTATTCATTGCTGCCCGCCTCTCAAGCGCAGGCAATCAATTACAGCTGGGCTATTACACTGACCCTGATGGCAGCCGTCTTTTTAGGGCAAACCATTCGCAAACAAGATTGGATTGCCTGTGCACTAAGCTATTTCGGAGTCGTCGTCATCGCGACTAAAGGCGATATTTTAGCCATGCAATTTGATAGCCCGCTTGGTGTTGGGTTGGCATTACTATCGACGCTACTGTGGGCAAGCTACTGGATTCTCAATACCAAAAACACCGCAGACCCAGTTATTGGGGTTTTACTGGGGTTTCTAATCGCCATTCCGTTTGCCATTGGCTTAAGTTGCTATGAAGGGGCAAGTTGGCAACAGATCACCATCAAAGGTTGGAGCGCAGTAACTTATGTCGGCTTATTTGAAATGGGTGTGACCTTCGTGCTGTGGTTAAGTGCATTAAAGCTCACGGCCAATACCGCGAGGATCAGCAATCTCATTTTCGCTTCACCTTTTATCTCACTGCTATTACTGGCTACCATTATTGGTGAAACCATTCACCCCACCACCCTTATTGGTTTGGTGCTGATTATTGCAGGTTTAGTAATTCAGCAGTTCAAAACAAAGAAGAGCTAGTGCTGATCGTCAGTAAAACAACAACAATGATAGTCGTATCAATATTACTAAGTATGATTCTGCTATCCTAAATAGAGTCACCAAACTGAGCGAACGAATTGTCGATGCCAGATAAAATCACCTACACTCTACCAAAACTACAAGAGTTCTTAGACAGTCTAGAAGACCACGCTTGGCTAAAAAGCCCAGATGGTAACTATATACTGTGTAATAAGGCAGTAGAAAAAGCATGGGGGTTATCGACGCAGCAAATTTTAGGATCAAACGATTATCAATTGTTTGACGATGAATTGGCCCGGAAATTTATATCTGCAGATCAATGGGTTATCGATAATAAAACTCAGCTAGTCGTCGAAGAGTGCTCATCGACAGATAACGATCAAAGTGAAGTCTGGTTGGAAACGATAAAGGCTCCCATCTATAGCGAAGATGGCCAATTACTTGGGACAATGGGCATGACACGTAATGTCACCCGCCGCCGCCAGTTAGAAAATCAACTTAACCTCACCACACAAATTTTTAATCACTCTCGTGAAGGAGTGATGATCACTGACGACAAAGCCAATGTTATTGATGTCAATGCTGCCTTCACCGCAATTACAGGCTATCAAGCCGATGAAGTCATCGGTCGTAACCCTCGAATTTTACGCTCAGGTCATCACGATGACGCTTTTTATCAAGCAATATGGCACAACCTTTCGCAGAATAAATCGTGGAAAGGTGAATTTCTTAACCGTCGCAAAGATGGCTCTCTCTACCCACAGCTCTCAACGATAACCCCAGTTTTCGATGACCACCAGCAGGTGAAAAACTACCTATGTGTATTTGAAGACATCTCTCTACGTAAAGCTCATGAAGCAAAACTTGAGCAAATGGCCTATTTTGATCCACTGACAGAGTTACCGAATCGGACTAATTTACTACAAGAGATAGCCCACCAAATTAAGCGCTATGACATTACGAAGCTCAATTTTGCTACCTTATTTTTAGATATTGACCACTTCAAACACATTAATGACAGCTTTGGCCACTATTATGGTGACCAAGTTTTAGTTGAGCTTGCCAACCGTCTTAAGCTGTGCCTGAAAAAAACCGACCATATTGCAAGAATTGGTGGGGACGAGTTTGTTATCTTGCTGACAAAACTACCACCAGAGCAATCTTTAGTGCCGATCCTCGATAATATTTTTTCTGTCTTTGAGCGCTATTTTGACTTTGGTGAAGAATCTTTAAGATTATCGACCAGCATTGGTATCGCAAATTACCCTCAAGATGGACAAACACCGGAAGCACTACTGAAAAATGCCGATACAGCGATGTATTTAGCGAAAAAGAATGGTCGTAATGGATACGCGTTTTATTCGCCGGAGCTAACGGATGTCGCCATATCAAGGGTACGCTTACAATCGGCGTTGTATCAGGGTGTCGAACTCAAGCAATTTAGTTTAGTGTATCAGCCTCAATTTAATCTACACAATCAAACCTTACTCGGGTTTGAAGCGCTCATTCGCTGGCATCACCCTCAGTTGGGTTTAGTATCACCCGACGAATTTATACCTATGGCGGAAAAAACCGGTGCGATTCAATCAATTGGTGAGTGGGTCTTACGCACCGCCTGCCAGCAAGCAAAACAATGGCTCGATGCGGGATATCTGTTAGACAAGTTATCCGTGAACGTATCAGCAATACAACTTAAACAGAGTAATTTTATCGAAATGTTGATCCGCATTCTCAGCGAATCACAGCTCCCAGCCCATAAACTAGAAATAGAAATCACCGAAGGCTTTTTAATCGAAAACAAGCAAAAAGCGATTCATGATTTGCAGCAAATTGCAGAACTGGGGGTGGGTATCGCATTGGATGATTTTGGTACGGGCTACTCTTCGCTTTCTTACCTCAAAGGATTACCACTACAAAAGTTGAAAATCGATCGCTCGTTTATCAATGACATTCCCGATGATAAAGAAAGCAATGCCATTGTCGCGGCCATTTTAGCGATGGGGAATAGCTTATCGCTGATTGTTACCGCTGAGGGTATCGAGGATGAAAAACAAATGAGTTACCTTGACCAAATTGGTTGCCATTTTGGTCAAGGTTACTATTTAGGTCGCCCACTCAGTGTGGAGGATGCAACGAATCTACTGAAGAAGAATGGCTAACCTCTAGCCATTTTGTCGGAGGGATTTTAACCTATCTACTGCATTTTCGACTCAATTTGTTTAGGAGAAATTATACCCATGAGCCAGCAACAAAGCCGCTAGACCAACACCACTGGAAGTTATACCCACCTAACCAACCTGTCACATCCATCACTTCACCAATAAAATATAGGCCAGCGACAGACTTACACTCCATCGTTTTAGAAGAGAGGTAATCGGTATCAACCCCCCCTAAGGTCACCTCCGCCGTCCGATACCCTTCGGTACCATTAGGTAAAATCTGCCAATTCTCTAAATAATGTGTGATAGCAAGAAGATCATTGGGATTAAGCTGCTTTAGCGGTTTATCTTCTAGTTCTTTACGCTCAATTAACACTTCAATTAAACGCTTTGGCAATGCTTTGGCTAAGGTGTTTTTCAAGCTTTGATTGGGGTGCAGCTCACGAGATTGAACCAATAGATCATGCACATCTATTTCCGGTACTAAGTTAATCGTCACCTTTTGCCCTGCTTTCCAGTAAGAAGAGATTTGTAACACTGCAGGTCCAGATAAACCACGATGAGTAAACAACAGCGCCTCTTTAAATACAGTGCCATCTTCTGCTGTAATTTGCGTTGGAATGGCGATACCAGAAAGCTCAGTAAAATCTTCTTTATCTTGCTTGTGTAAAGTAAACGGCACTAAACCAGCAGTGGTTGAAACAATAGGCAAGCCAAACTGCTCAGCTATTTTATAACCAAACGGAGTGGCGCCGAGTTTTGGCATCGATAATCCCCCGGTCGCTACCACTAGCGATTGACACTCAATCGTATCCCCACTAACTTGCAGACAAAAACCGTCTTGCGTTTTTTCGATAGACTGAACATCCGTTTGGTAACGCTGCTTAACATTGGGCATATCGCATTCCGTTAGCAGCATATTAACGATATCTTTAGCTGAATCGAGACAAAACAGTTGCCCGTGATCGCGCTCTTCAAAGGCAATATCGTACTTGCTCACCATTGAGATAAAATCCCAATTGGTGTACTGCGACAAAGCGGATTTAACAAAGTGTGGATTACGACATAAGTAGTTACTTGCCGAGACATCATAATTGGTAAAATTACAGCGCCCACCACCGGAAATAAGAATTTTTCGGCCCGGCTTTTTAGCATGATCAATCACTAAAACATTTCTGCCACGCATACCTGCTTGTGCGGCACACATTAATCCTGCGGCCCCTGCGCCAATGATGACCACGTCGAACTGATGAATCATGCTTACTACCTACTCTTTAATCAAGCACGCTTTACGCACCCAACAACAAACAAAAAGGATGTACTGCGTGAGCGTACATCCTTAAACATTGCGGCTATTCTAGCGACTAATTGAATGAAGACAAGATCAACAAGCCACCACTTAACGTTCCATTAATTGCTCGGCGAGATCACGGCCACAACCACGAACGCTATCCACTGTTTCTGCAAAGCTCGCTGATATAGCTAAAATGCGGGAATCAGAATGCTCCACCAAGAAAGTAAGCTTTTCTTTTTCGGTGAGAATATCCCATTGATGATGGATATCACGAGCAAAATGCAGTACGCGAGCTAATTTTGGTGACAACTGCGCTTTGTCTGGTTGAGCTGAAAAGGCAATGGCATCGATCATTTCATCAGGAAACTTCCATGCTTTGGCTAACTTAGCACCAAGCACATTAGCGTCAGTATGGATAATATGGCGCTGTGCTTCGATTTCATCTTCTCCCGATTCAACACACTCACGTATTTTTAGTGCTTCTTTAGGCACCAAAGAGTGGATCATCAACAAGCCTATATTGTGTAATATCCCAATGGTGAAAGCGCTGTTTGCATCTAATTTTATCGCAGCCCCCAACTTACTGGCGATAAGAGCAATCTCAAACGTATCGGCCCAATATTGAGTTAAATCGAGCGTATCAATTTTAGGAAAGGCACTGGATAATACTGAGGCGATAACCATGGTGCGTACTGAACCACTGCCAACTCGAATCACCGCATCGTTGATCGATGCCACAGTTCGGCTTCCACCAAAATGCGCAGAATTAGCCAAGCGCAGTAGCCGCGCACTTAATACTTGTTCCATTGAAATCTTACGTGTCAGTTCACCAAAATCAACGTCATTTTGGTTAACCATCTCAAGCAGTTCTTGCAATATTTGTCGTAGACGAGGTAACTCATTTAGACGACTAAATAAGGCTTTTTCTTCCATTGAATCCATCCTTTTATCATCGTTTAAAGGATAGTTGGAGTGCTTTTATAATGCTAAACAATGACGAATAAATTTAGCTGCACAGCATTGGAATTAGGTCAGGCAAAGTAAAGGAGCGATTTCGCTCCTTTACTCTAACGCTTAAACGATACAAGCAACAAAGGTGGTTACCGCTAATAATGAGATAGATAGAATAAAGAGTTCCCTTACTCGATCACATTTGCCTGTAAAGATTGGATCGTGGTGATGGTGATAGTCTTTACTTTTTAGATAATGGAAAAGACGGACCTGTTTAGTGACATTACCATGCGTGGTAAAAAAGCCGCCTCCATCTACTTGCTGGTAAAGCAACGGATGAGCTTCACGCATGATATAAATAAGTGAACGTAGTGCTGTAAAATAACGAGCAAGGTTTACCCCTGTTACAAGCATCAACGCTAATAAAATTGTATCTCCAGTGATCATCTTTTCCTCCCTACACCTCTGTATGGAGAACCCGAAGAAAAAGACGACCGCTTCTAAGTCTTTTTGCTGAAATTACACAGCTTGGGCATCCATTACAGAAGATGAGCCTGCTTTTGCCATTGCCGCTAGGTCTTTGTCGATGAAGAACAGTGCTTTTCCATCATCACCAACCAACTCTAGCTTATCTAAAATCCCTTTAAACAACTTCTCTTCTTCGTGCTGTTCAGACACGTACCACTGAAGGAAGTTAAATGTTGAGTAATCTTGAGATGTAAATGCCGAATGAGCCAGTTTGTTAATCTGTTGAGTAATCATCTGCTCATGTTCATAAGTTTCGCTAAATACCTCTCCGAGGCTTGCAAAATCATGTTTCGGCGCTGCGATCGCTCCAAGGATAGGCAGTGCTCCTGTCTCACTCACATACGTGAAGAGACGTTGCATGTGTTGCATTTCTTCTACAGCGTGAACGCGTAAAAACTCTGCTGCACCTTCAAATCCTTTGTCTTCACACCAAGCACTCATTTGTAAGTATAGATTGGATGAAAAAAATTCGAGATTAATTTGCTCATTCAATTGTTCAACCATAGCTTGTGACAGCATTGACGACTCCTAATTTCTCTTATGATTTGAATTGACTATACCATGAACTCCACCATAACACTTTGTACTCAGTATATGGATATGGGATCACTTCGACAAAAAACTCTCAACCTCGATGCTAATCTTCATATAAAACCCATCAGGAGATAGCACTATGAGTTATCAACATATTTTAGTTGCGATTGATCTTTCAGAAGACAGCAAGCTATTGATAGATAAAGCCGTAGCATTAGCAAAACCACTTGAAGCCGAGATTTCTTTTATCCACATTGATGTCAATTATGCCGAACTATATACCGGACTTATCGATATCAATTTAGCAGAAACTCAGCACCAATCGATGGAATCATCTCAAAAACAACTGCAAGCTTTGGCAAATTACGCACAGTACCCGATTAGACATACCTTAGTCGGCAGCGGTGATTTAAGTAATGAGCTGTGCGAAACGATCAATGAATTTAGCATTGATTTGGTTGTTTGCGGTCACCACCAAGATTTTTGGAGTAAATTACTGTCGTCTACTCGTCAGTTAATTAACTGCTCACCAGTAGATATGTTGGTCGTGCCACTTCACGACTGACGGCAAGCTAAAACTCAGTTAGACTGCAGAGCATTAATTAATCATCGTTATGTATCATGATCTATTTATCTGCAGTTACCCTACTTTGGGCATTTTCTTTTAGCCTGATTGGCGTTTACTTAGCTGGTCAGGTTGACTCTTGGTTCTCGGTTTGGATGCGAGTGGCACTAGCAAGCCTTGTATTCCTGCCATTTATTAAATTTAAATCTATTCCCATTCGATTGATCCTAAAACTGATGGTAATTGGCGGAATTCAGCTTGGACTGATGTATTGCTTCTATTATCAGTCCTTTTTACTGCTATCAGTACCAGAAGTACTGTTATTTACCGTTTTTACGCCTATTTATGTCACGCTTATTTACGATTTACTCAAAGGACATTTTTCTCCCTGGTATTTAGTGACAGCTGCCATTGCCGTTGTAGGTGCAGTATTTATTAAATTTGCAGGGATAAATGATAACTTCTTAACGGGATTCTTTGTGGTACAAGGTGCCAACCTGTGTTTTGCCATCGGTCAAGTCGCATACAAATACGTGATGGAAAAACAGCCAGTCACGCTGTCGCAGCATACTGTGTTTGGTTATTTCTATTTAGGTGCGTTAGTAGTGGCAAGTACTGCTTTTTTGTTGTTTGGTAACAGTGATAAGTTGCCAACCACATCGCTGCAATGGGGCATTTTGGTTTACTTGGGGTTAATCGCGTCTGGGCTTGGTTATTTTGCTTGGAACAAAGGCGCTTGTCTGGTTAATGCCGGCGCACTTGCGATCATGAACAATGCTCTAGTTCCTGCGGGCTTGGTAGTGAATATTATGATTTGGAACCGAGATGTTGACCTGATGCGCCTTGGTATTGGTGGCTCGATTATCTTACTTTCCTTATGGGTCAATGAAACATGGGTTAAACGCAAAGTCATGGCCCAAAGTAAAACGACCAATTAAGTGAAGTCATATAAAATGACAGCGCCTACTAAAATGTAGGCGCTATTTTCTTACTCTTACGTAATCTCTTTGCTAACACATTGCTGCTTTAACATAGACATCAAATCGGTTCTTTTTCGTTTCGATTGCCATACTCGGCTTTTGATTATCTAACCAATTAGCATAATCTGGACGCTTGACCACAACTCGCTTGCTCGCCAAACTCAACGCGGGGGCTAATAAGGCATCGGCATCGAGATCTGCGCCTACCAATGACTGAAAAACCCGCATCTCTTTTTTAACTAATGCCGTTTGCTTTTTGTTTTCCGGATGAGGATACATTGGATCAAGATAGACAACATCTGGCTTTTCAAAACGAGGATCTTGCGCCAACTTATCAAGGGCATCATGACTTGAAGCATGAAGCAAAGTCATTCTTTCTCCAACCCAAGTACCAATCTCAGGATCAAGCTTTGCTCTTTCTAAGCCATCATCGAGCAATGCAGCAACCACAGGATGACGTTCAACCATTTGTACTTTACAGCCCAAGGAAGCCAGTACAAACGCATCACGCCCTAACCCTGCCGTTCCATCCAAAATATTAGGAGTGACACCTTTATTCAGCCCAGCCGCTTTTGCGATGGATTGACCTTTCCCTCCGCCAAACTTGCGACGATGCGCCACCGCGCCACTGACTAAGTCGACATAAATAGCCCCTAACTTAGGCTCATCCAACTTACGTAGCTCAAGTCGATACTCGGTTAACACCAACGCAAATTGACTCGTTTGACTATGTTCAAGCCCCCAGCGATGAGCTAAGTCATCCAAACGTGGCTGCTGTGTAGGTGCTTCGCAAATCAGTTGTAGCTGCAAGTTGACTCCAAAAACAGAGATAATAATCAGAAACCTGAGTTTAACTAATTTTGCTGGATGTGACTAAAGCTAATAACTAATCTCAGACCATGACTTACGAGAAACTATGGTGAGTGGTAGACTCAAATTGCTGTATTACTATAAGGACTTTTGCCATGCATGCCACAGCCGCGAAGCTTGATGATCTCGACCGAGCGATTTTAAAAATTTTAATGGAAGATGCACGCACGCCTTATGCCGAGATGGCGAAACAGTTCAATGTTAGCCCTGCAACTATCCATGTACGTATCGAAAAAATGAAATCAGCCGATATTATTCAAGGCACAGAAGTTGTCGTGAATACCAAAAAACTAGGCTATGACGTCTGTTGCTTCATTGGCATTAATTTAAATGCAGCGCGAGACTATCACTCAGCTTTAGAAAAACTGAATGCATTAGACGAGGTGGTAGAAGCTTATTACACCACTGGCGCTTACAACATCTTTGTTAAGTTGATGTGTCGTTCTATTGAAGAATTACAGTTTGTCCTCATCGATAAATTACAAGCGATTGATGAAGTACAATCAACTGAAACACTTATTTCATTGCAAAACCCAATCAACCGTAACGTGAATCCATAATTTGCGCATAAATAAAAAGCCAGAGAATATATTCTCTGGCCACAATATCTACTTTATAGATTGGTTATTTATTCAGGTAATTTAGAAGCTCTTCTGCTGAAATACCTTGCTTTGCCAATTCTTTTGCCATGATTTCCACTTGTTCACCTTTGCGAGATTCTATCACGTGTTGAAACTGGAACACTAAATCACGTAGGACTGGTAGTGGTACTTGTTTTGCGGCACTGCGAATACGCTCACTACTTTGGTTGCCTAATTCATTAAGCAATTTACCGAACATGACCTTTTCTGGCGACTCATCGAGCTGTTCCCAAATACGAGCCATTTCATAGGTTGTCATTGACATTGTTGTTTCGCTTCCAAAGTGCAATTGAAATAATTAAGTGCCCAAATATACACTCGTTAAAACGATTATAGAATAGCATAAACCGATTTTATTGCTGCACTGCTATTTGATGCCAGTATCGCCCTGCTTTTGATAACAAAATTAATAGCGATGGGGCGATTATCCACATATGCAACGCAATTAACACCTGAGGTTCAAACCCAGCTCGCTGTAGCGAGCCCACTAATAAACCAGCGCCACTCATTTGAAATAGTCCAAGCAATGCAGCCGCGGTTCCTGCTTTGTCGCCAAATGGAGCCAACGCTTTTCCTGCTGCCGCTCCCAAAATCCAGGCAAATCCAATAGACGAAATAAAGATAGGTAACATAAAGGCGAATGCAGTTTTTTGCTGTGCCAGTACAAGCATTATTGTTCCGGCGATCAGTAATATACTAATGCCAACCACTAAAGTTTTATGAGTGCCAAATTTATCCATAAATTGAGGTGCTGTTAAACACGCAGCAATATTGATGATGGCATTCATTCCAAACCAAAAAGTGAACTCGTTCATGGTTAAACCATAGCCCTCCATCAACACCACAGGAGCTGAGGTTACGTAAGCAAGAATTACCGCCATGGCTAACATACATAAAGAGGCATGGAATAGGAAAGAAGGTGTTTTCAATACCGACCAGTACCGCGAAAACTTAAAGAATGCTTGCTTCTCTGCCGTTTCAGGATTGGTTTCTTTCATACCTATCAGCATCATTGAGCCAACAACCACAGCAAAACCAGCCATAAAGCTAAAATTACTGCGCCAGCCGAACTGTTGAGTCAACCAACTTCCAAGAATTGGTGCCAGTGCAGGAATGAAACAGATCGCCCCATTCAGGTAGCTGATCATTTTACCACTGCGTTCTGGTCCAAAAATATCGCGAACTGTTGCAAAGGCTGCCACCGATGTTGCACAAGCACCGAAGCCTTGTAGCAGCCGAGCCATCAGCATCCACTCAATACTTTGAGCTGCCCACGCCAAGCAAGCACTCAATGCATAGATACTGATACCTCCCAATGCAACAGTTCGACGACCGAGTTTATCCGCCAAGGGGCCCGCAAATAATTGCCCTATCCCCATGGCGAATAGAAACCAAGTGATCGTATCTTGTGCATAAGCGTGTTCCACGTGAAATGTTTGTGAAATTAACGGTAAAGCAGGCAGATAAATATCAATCGCCAACGGGCTGAACAGTACCAACAAAACCAGTAATGTCAGCTGGCGCTTACTGTCTGCACCAGATGTTATTTGTTTCACGAAACACTCCAATATAAAGAAAGAACAACTTTGAGAACTGATGCATAGTAACGCAAAGATGATATGAACAGAAATGGCATATAATCATCCTAATTATTCCTAATTGGAAAAACAGATGAATATTGAGAAGTTATCTCGCATCGATCTTAATTTACTGGTTTGTTTAACCGTTCTGTTAGAAGAGCTGAGTGTCACGCGTACTGCACATCGTCTCTGTTTGAGTCAGTCAGCCGTGAGCAAATCACTGGCCAAACTGCGTCAACAATTCGATGATCCGCTATTTATTCGTAACTCTCATGGTCTAAAGGCAACGCCTCAAGCTTTATTCTTGAAACCCAAGTTAGATATCCTAATTAATCAGCTTGAAATCATTACTCAGCCGCAGGAATTTTCGCCTCAAACCAGTGAATATCGTTTTCAAATAGCCGCAGTAGAAAGTGTTTACCCACTGATTCTGCCACACTTTTTACCAGTAATTTTTAACCAAGGACCTAATTTAAATATCAATACCCATTCTTGGGATGATCAAACATTCAAAAAACTACAGCTAGGAGAAATCGACTTAGGTATCACTGGCAAAGATATCGATATTAATGATGCCAAGCTAACTATGCTGCCCCCCAGTGACATCTGCGAGCAAGAGATTTACCGAGACAACCAAATGTGTGTGGTGAGAAAAGATCACCCGGTTTTACGTGAAAATTGGACGCTAGAAAGCTACCTTGCGCTGCGTCATGTACAAGTGCGATGTGATGGTAATGACCGCTGGCTGCTCGATTACCGTCTGGCAGATATTGGCAAAGAGCGTGATATCGCAATTACGGTTCCAGACTTCAATAGCGCCGCCAGTTTGTGTACCTATACTGATTTCATTTTCACAGCGCCAAGTCATTTTACCCATCTAGTCGCGCAACAAATGGATCTGGTTGTTCTTCCTTTACCAATGGAGTTCCCCCCCATGGCTTATACGCTTTTTTGGCACAGAGACAGAGAAAATGACCCCGCATTAAGCTGGTTAAGGCAGATGATCCAAACCAAAACCTTACACCTTAGATAATTATTATTTTGAAATTTGCGCGAGTCAGATAAAAAGAGTAGCTTATTTGCACTCGTCCACTCAGTAATGATGTACTGAGATTCATACAACGGACTGTTATAAAAAGGATATAACACAGATGCATAATTCGATCGCAGAACGTGTTTCAGCTTTACGTGGCTGGTTAACACAACAAGGGCTTGATGCTGTCATTATTCCTCATGAAGATGAATATCTTGGGGAGTATGTACCACAACATAATGAACGTTTACATTGGATAACTGGCTTTACTGGTTCAGCGGGTGCTGCCGTGATCACCCAAGATAAAGCCGCTATTTTTGTTGATGGTCGCTATACCGTTCAAGTTCGCAAACAAGTGCCGGAAAGCACATTTGAATATCGACACTTGATTGAAGAGCCCTTTCTCGATTGGCTACAAGAAACACTTGCTACAGGTAGCAAGGTTGGTTTTGACCCACGCATGCATCGTGCGAGTTGGCTTAAAGCTGCACAAAGAAAATTGGATGGTGAGCTACAACTGGTAGCGACATCAACCAACCCTGTCGATCAGTTATGGACGGATCGTCCCGAGGCCTTAGTTTCACCTGTACGCCTTATGAGTGATGAGTTTGTTGGTCAAAATAGTCAAAGCAAACGTAGCTTGATTGCGCAACAACTCATGAAAAAGAAAGCCGATGCGGCAATACTCACCGAATTAGATTCGATTTGCTGGCTATTGAACATTCGTGGTCTCGATGTATCACGTTTACCAGTTCTGCTTTCTCACGCCATTATTCATGTTGACGCTAGTGTCGATTTTTTTCTTGATCCATCACGTATTCCAAGCGAATTTACCCAGCATGTAGGCGCAGATGTTCGAGTCCACCATCCTGATCAACTAGAAGCGCAACTTCGTGTATTGAGTGGTCAGAAAGTTATTGTAGACTCGGCAACCAGCAACGCTTGGTTTACGCTAGTTCTACAAAATTCAGGGGTTGAGATAATTGATGACGCTGACCCATGTTTATTGCCTAAAGCGGCCAAGAACGCCACCGAAGTTGCAGGGATGAAAGCTTGCCACGTACGCGATGGCGCTGCGATGGCTAAGTTTCTCGCATGGCTAGATAACGAAGTCGCCAATCAAAGACTCCATGATGAAGGTTTTCTCTCTGATCGTTTACAAGCATTTAGAGAAGAAGACGCTTCATTAGCAGACCTTAGTTTCGATACTATTTCCGCCGCTGGTAGCAATGCAGCGATGTGTCACTACAACCACATCAACCAAGCGACTCCAGGGCAACTCGCTTTAAACTCTCTCTACCTTGTCGATTCTGGTGGTCAATATACTGATGGCACAACGGATATCACACGTACTATCGCCATTGGTCAACCTAGTGATGAGATGATTCAGCAATTCACGTTGGTATTAAAAGGGCACATCGCGCTAGCACGAGCTCGCTTCCCTAAAGGCACTTGTGGCCATCAGCTAGATGTACTTGCTCGTCAACATTTATGGGCTAATGGTTATGATTATGATCATGGTACTGGTCATGGTGTCGGTCACTTCCTCAGTGTACATGAAGGCCCACAACGCATTAGTAAAGTGTTCAACAATGTCGCATTGCTCCCGGGTATGGTGCTTTCAAATGAACCTGGTTATTATCGAGCAGACGCCTTTGGCATTCGAATTGAGAACCTGGAATTGGTTGTCGAAATGGAAACCAAAGGTGATTTCAGCGTGTTAGGGTTTGAATCATTAACTCGTTGTCCAATAGACAAGCGTGCAATTAATGTTGATATGCTAACTCGCCCAGAGCTAGCGTGGTTGAACGATTATCACCAAAAAGTATGGCAACAAGTTAGCCCGTTGGTGGAAGGTGAAACTAAAGAGTGGCTACGCCAAGCAACCTCCGCAATTAAACATGACTGATATTTAAATTTCTGTCACATGTTCAACTCAATATGTTTTATCCATTAAAAAGGCGACCAGCTCTGGTCGCCTTCTAAATTGTGATCTAGATATTTACCGAATATAACGAGTATCTACTCTGATGTTTCACGTGAAACATTACCCCGAATAGGCACTATGCCAATCCTTCCACACAGCTTGCAAACCACGATTTTTTACAGCGAGTTCGACTTCATGTGCAGTACGATCATCGCTAATTGTAAATTGTTCTAACTCAACATCTTTCATCGCATAACCTCCAGGTTGAGTCTTTGATGCAGCAGAAATACTGGTAATCCCCAGAGGAATGACACTATCTCGAAAATGAGCTGACTCTCGAGTAGATAGAGAGAGTTCAACTTGCGAATTAAATAATCTAAATGCACAAATCAATTGGACCAACTGCTTATCAGACATTTCAGATTTAGGCTGTAATGAACCTTCACATGGACGTAAACGCGGAAAAGAAATGGAATAACGGGTTTGCCAATAGGTTTTTTCTAAGTAATCCAGATGAGCAGCAACATAAAAACAATCAGTTCTCCAATCTTCTAAGCCAATTAACGCGCCGATACCTATTTTGTCTATTCCAGCCCTAGCCAGTCGATCTGGTGTCTCAAGTCGGAAATTGAAATCCATCTTATTACCTCTTAAATGGTGTGAAGCATAAGTAGATGGATGATACGTTTCTTGGTAGACCATCACCGCATCAAGACCAAGTGTTTTAAGCTCCTCATAATGTACTTGCTGAAGCGGTTGAACCTCCATCGCTACATAACTAAACTCACTTTTGATCACAGGTAGTATCTGACGAAAATACTCTACCCCGACTTTAGTTTCATGCTCACCCGTTACCAATAACACACTATCAAACTTCATCTTTTTGATGGCTGCAATTTCACCTTCTACCTCTTGCCTATTCAAAGTACGCCGTTTGATTCGGTTTTCCATTGAAAAGCCACAATAGGTACAAGCATTGGCACACAGGTTAGATAAATAAAGCGGGATATAAAACGAGATCGTATTACCAAATCGTTGACGCGTTAATGAATAAGAATTCTGCGCCATTTGCTCTATATAAGGTTCAGCTGCTGGAGAAATCAGAGCTTTAAAGTCTTCCAAATTAAGCTTATCTTTTGCTAGAGCCCGCTCTACATCTCGTGCCGTTTTAGTTCGGATCGATAAACTAATATCATCCCAATCTAACTGCTTAAAACGTTCCAAAAAACTCATGACTACTCATCCAGAAAAGCGGTAAAAGGGCTGGAGGCAACCGCATGCCAAGATTGAGTTGCTAAGCCTGATTCATAGGCCATTCGTCCTGATTCTATCGCCATTTTAAAAGCCATTGCCATGCTAATAGGGTCACGTGCAGTTGCTATTGCGGTGTTAACCAGCACTGCATCAGCCCCCATTTCCATAGCACGTGACGCATGTGAAGGCGCACCAATACCAGCATCGACAATGACAGGAACTTTGGCTTGGTCAATAATAATTTCCAAGAAATCTTTTGAAACTAAGCCTTTATTCGAACCAATTGGAGCCCCCAAAGGCATCACAGCAGCACACCCTACCTCTTCTAATCTCTTACACAACACAGGGTCAGCATGGCAATACGGTAGAACAGTGAACCCCTCTTTTACTAGTTGCGCTGCTGCTTTTAATGTCTCAATTGGATCAGGCATTAAGTACTTAGGATCGGGGTGAATTTCTAATTTTAACCAGTTGGTTGCTAATGCCTCACGAGCTAAGTGGGCAGCAAAAACCGCATCCTTAGCATTTTTTGCGCCTGAAGTATTAGGTAACAAATGGATATTAGATTCGATAAGTGGCGCTAAAATATCATCATTCGTATCGTTCAAATCAACACGCTTTAAAGCCATAGTTGCCATTTGTGAACCTGATTGAGCAAGCGCTCGCGCCATTACATCACGATTGGCAAACTTGCCAGTTCCGGTGAACAAACGAGAGCTAAACTCTCTACCAGCTATTGTTAACATTTAGCCTCCTGCAATGGCTTGAAACAGTGAAATTGTGTCTCCATCACAGAGCAAGGTAGTAGCCCATTCACTACGTGGAATGACATTTGGTCCAATGGCAAAAACACTTCCAGTGGTCGATATGGCCAGCAAAGTGACAATATCCAATAGGCTTGAACCATTACTGACTTGATGCGGTTGATTATTGATCGTTATCGTTATATCGGACATTTTTGTTCCTCACCTATGTTATCTGCTACTGGCAAACAACAAACATTACAATGCAAATCTTTAGGGACGTTGAATGTTTGAAATTGAAAGGTTTGGCCATCAAACACTGTCATTTGATTAGCTTGGTAATCAGGCTGTTTTGTTAGAAGCTTGATTGTTTGAAGCGCTTGAAGCGCTCCTATCACTCCAACCACAGGACCAATGACACCAAGTTCGTCACAACGCTGTGTTGCTGGTAGCTCGCCATCTGGAACCAAACATCGATAACAGGGAGATGGTGGTAAGTGATCAAACGTGATTATTTGTCCTTGCCAACCAATCGCAGCTCCAGAGATCAGAGGCTTATTTGCTTTGCGGCATGCTTGATTGATGATATGACGACTTTCAATATTATCAGTACAGTCTAAAACCACATCCGCGAGTAAAATTTCTAGTTGTAACTGTTTATCAAAAATACGCTTTGTTATTGGCCTGACTCGACAATCCTTGTTGATAGCCGCTATCTGTTCAGCCATGGCTCTTACTTTTGATTTACCAATTTGATTTTCTCGGTAGATCACTTGGCGATGTAAATTGCTACTTTCTAAAATATCATCATCAACAATCACAAATTGTCCAATACCCGCTGCCGCTAAATATAAAACAGCCGCCGAACCCAAACCGCCACACCCAATAACAAGCACTTTACTTGTTAATAAAGTCTGTTGGCCATGTTCACCAATTTGAGTAAGCGAAAGTTGCCTCTGGTAACGAAGAAACTGGGCATCAGAAAGCATGGGTCCCCCTTCTCTCAGCACGCAAATTCAACTCAGAAACTTGCATAATGGAATTGAAACTTTGGATCGCAGATCTAGTGTTTCTCGCCTCAGTTACCGCCCTTACCACAGCTAAACTTGATACGCCACATTGCCAAACTTGCGCTGCGTTATTGAGATCAATCCCGCCAATCGCAACCGTTGGTATGGGATTTATCCCCGTGGATTTAGCCAAATCATCTATTAATTGTTGGTAGAGTTTAAGTCTGACTAATCCTTGTGGTTTAGATGGCATTTGCTTAGTTGTCGTCGGAAATATATGACCTAAAGCGATGTAACTTGGCTTAAGTTGAGCAACTCGTAAAAGCTCATAGTAACCATGAGTAGAAAGACCTAAGTAAAGTCCAGCTTTTGCAATTTGCTCAAGGTCAGCTGTTTCAATATCTTCCTGCCCTAAATGGACACCAAAAGCTTGGTGTTTAATCGCAAGTTGCCAATGATCATTAATAAAAACTTGAGCACCATATCTTTGGCCAAGCTTGATAGCCTTGATGATGTGTAGTTCAAGGTCTGGATGCTCTGTGTTTTTCATTCGCAGTTGAATGATTTTTACACCCATTTTAAGCAAGCACTCAATCCAATCGACACTATCGACAACGGGATATAGCCCCAAGTTGTCTTTATGCATAACCGGGAAAGCTAAATCATCATTGGTCGCAAGGAAACCTTGTTTAATAGTCGGCTTTGGAAAATAGCTACTTTCTACAGGCCATGTTTCACGTGAAACATTCATTGCAGCACGAGCCAGTACCAAAGCATCTTCAAGTGGGAAATCAAGAGACAGCAAGGCTAAAACCCAAGCGAAATGAGTAATACCAGAATTAGATAACTCTAATGAGCGAGAGTAATGCAGAGAACACAGCTCTTGGTCTTTGTACCATTGGTCTTTCGACTCAAGAGGACCCAGTGATCCAAGAGCAAGTTGAATGAAATTCTTTACTGCATAGCATGAAGAAGGAATCGCTGATTGATACTGAAAGAACAAATTACAGCCAGAAACAGAAACATCTTGTGACGACATCAAACAGTCACTATCAATAGTCCAATCATCAAGTTGGCAGCACGTTGTTGGGCTCACACCTAATGCTATATCTTTAATATCAAAGCCTTGCTGCTGAGCCAGCAGCAAAATGCGTTGGATATCTCCGGTTAAAGCAATATCTTGCCGAGGAATTAATAACAGAGTCATAGCTACTCCTCACTGCAAACAGTCTGCTTATTCACCGCTAGATGATATAGTTCGGAACCTGCCGCCTTAAACTCGTGCGATTTTTTTCGCATACCTTCTAAAGGATCATCCAATAATTTCACAGAAATCTTTGCATCAGCAGCAACTTGCTCGCTATTTTTAGCATATTCTCGCACTTCTTGAGAGATCTTCATCGAACAGAATTTTGGGCCACACATTGAGCAAAAATGCGCTACTTTTCCTGATTCCTGAGGTAAGGTTTCATCATGGAAAGCACGAGCTGTAACAGGATCTAGCGCAAGGTTAAATTGGTCCTCCCAACGAAATTCGAAACGGGCTTTTGATAAAGCATTATCACGAATTTGAACGCCAGGATGGCCCTTAGCAAGATCAGCAGCATGCGCGGCTAATTTATAAGTAATTAAGCCGGTTTTTACATCTTCTTTATTTGGCAAACCTAAATGCTCTTTAGGCGTGACATAGCAGAGCATTGCGCAGCCATACCAACCAATCATTGCCGCCCCAATACCGGAAGTGATGTGATCGTAACCAGGTGCGATATCCGTTGTAAGTGGGCCTAGAGTATAGAATGGAGCTTCGTGGCAGTGCTTAAGCTGCTCATCCATATTTTCTTTAATCATATGCATTGGAATATGACCAGGTCCCTCAATAATAACCTGAACGTCGTATTCCCAAGCAATTTTGGTCAGCTCACCCAAGGTTCGAAGCTCAGCAAATTGTGCTTCATCATTTGCATCGGCAATTGAGCCAGGGCGAAGTCCATCACCTAAAGATAATGCGACGTCATACTTTGAACAGATTTCGCAAATTTCTCGGAAGTTCGTATAAAGAAAACTTTCAGTATGATGAGCCAAACACCACTTCGCAATGATTGAACCTCCACGAGAAACAATCCCAGTGACACGTTTGGCCGTCATAGGAACATAGCGCAATAACAACCCTGCATGGATAGTAAAGTAATCAACCCCCTGCTCTGCTTGTTCAATAAGCGTATCGCGCATCACTTCCCATGTTAGATCTTCAGCAACACCATTCACTTTTTCAAGGGCTTGATACATAGGAACGGTGCCTATTGGTACCGGACTATTGCGTAAAATCCATTCTCGTGTCTCATGGATATTTCTCCCCGTAGAGAGATCCATCACAGTATCGCCACCCCAGCGAGTCGCCCAAACTAATTTTTCCACCTCTTCTTCAATAGAAGAAGAAACCGATGAGTTACCTATATTAGCGTTTACTTTTACTAAAAAGTTACGGCCAATAATCATCGGCTCTGATTCTGGGTGATTAATATTAGTTGGGATAATTGCACGCCCCTGAGCCACTTCTTGGCGGACAAATTCAGGCGTTATTTCTCGTGGAAGGTTAGCACCAAAGCTCTGACCTGGATGCTGTTGGTTAAGTTGTTCATCAGAAAACTTTTGCCGCCCCATATTTTCGCGAATAGCGATGTATTCCATTTCAGGAGTAATAATACCTTGTCGTGCGTAATGCAACTGAGTGACTCGTCTGCCATGCTTTGCACGACGAACAGAAGGTAAATTACCATAACGTAATTGGTCTAACGTTTCGTCAGTTAAACGTTGTTTTGCATAAACAGAACTAACGCCTTGAAGCAACTCGGTATCTTCTCTCTCTACTATCCAGCGCTCTCTTAACTTCGGAAGACCTTGGTATAAATCGATGGTGTGGGATGGGTCAGTATAGACACCCGATGTATCATAAACACACACAGGGTCATTGGGCTGATAAACAGGGTCTGTTTTAGTCCCTCCAATTAAGCTATCGGCAAGTCTAATTTCTCTCATTGGGACACGAATATCAGCGCGTGAACCTTCGATATAAACTTTGGTTGAATTAGGGTAAGGCTCGACAGATAGAGTGTCGATAAATTGTTTGGCTTCTAGTCTCGCTTGTTTGCGACTCGACATAGCATTTTCCTTTCATTGTTTTAGGGATAAATGCTTGGCGGATTGATACACAAGAGTCGATCAAAATTAAAATTTTGATCTGAGGATGATATAACTAGATAGATCACTAGCAAGATTATCTTCTCTTGTTCCCTTCGCAGGTATTAGCCTGATCAGGTTCAACGGATCCCGAAAATACGGTCTCAGCCTTATGGCACTCCGACAAGTGAAATCATTATAAAGAAAGCAGATTAATTAACCAAGGTGAAACGTTAATTCAGTTAACTTTTGTTCAACAATTGAAAGCCAATCCAAGCAACAGAAATACTCAAAACGACATTCAATAGAATGTTAAGGCCCATTTTAAAGAAAGCGCCTTGCTGCATTAAAAGAACGTTATCCATAGAGAAAGTGGAAAATGTTGTTAGCGCTCCTAAAAATCCTAAACCAATAATTTGTCGCCACGGTTCAGTGGCAAGTAACTCACTCTCAAATGCCGCGATCAATAACCCCATAATAAATGAGCCGACAACGTTTACCATTAGTGTGCCATAAGGAAAACCTCGCCCGAGAAGCACCACACACAACTCGGAGATTAAGTAACGAGAGCAAGCACCAAACGCCCCACCCAATGCGATAAAGCCTAATATAGACAATTGACCCATAATAATCTCCTTAGAACTACAGTCGCTATTCTAACCGCTAAAGAGGAGAAATCGACCTACAAATATAAAAAGTGGTTATACAAAGTACAAATCACCAAGTACTTTTTAAAAGTTACATACGTCACTTATGTAAATAAAATCGGATGAAGTGCAAGAAAAACCACATTGGATACCAGCAACCGTTTTACTTAATGAGCTAAAATCACTGGGCTGAAGTCGGAGGAGTAGCAATGCTCAAAGAGCACATTAAACAATACAAACCAAATGAACTTGTCGATCCTGTCGTCCAATCCGAGACATTGCCAGGTGAGCAGATACACGACCATCCCCTATTACGGCGAACGTGTAAAAGCCTTCGTAACACTAATTAAGTTCGCCAGCTTCCCAGTGGAAAAAACGCTCGATGACTCTGACTTCAAGTTCGCAACGGGTTCCCAGGGAAAACAGTAAAGGAGCTTACAGGTTAGCGTTCATCGAGCGAAAACTACCAGCCGCCTGATGAACAATTACAGGCGGAGATTACACAGCGAAAAGAACGAATTATGCGGTTAGATTGAACCAGTAGAAAAGCCCACCATGCACTTTATCTGAGCGTTTATGACAGACATAAAAAAGGCCACTCAACGAGAGTGTCCTTTGAACTACACCATACAACCGAGAAAGCGTCTTAATGCTATACCGCTTTCGCTTCACATTTTAAAGCGAGAATATAAAACCCCATTCGATACAAAGACGGCTTTAACATCGATTCAATATAATCTCCAGCCATAGAAAGCCGGAGCCCCATGAATATCGACTCAATCAACAAACTCAAAACCTATAAAGACAACTCTCAAAAACGCTATAACGTGAGCAGTGCCACCGAGAGCTTTTATATCAATTCTACCGCCAGCCAAACGCTGATTGATGATGTGAAAAACCTGCTTGATGTACGTTTTGCAGCGACTGACGATTTGGTCGCGATTATTGGCAATGAGTTGATCGCCAACGGCCAAGCAAGGCTGTACACTGAGGACGGCTGCACACCCAGAAAGAAATCAAAAATCGAGATGTGCCAAGTCATCGCGACATATAGTGGTTTGGCCTTCGTCCATTGTATCCAGCTTCCCCCCGCGCGGCATCATGGCCACAAGCTTTGACAATATGCTTATACATGCAAATCGGTCATCATTAAGAACGACAGTAAAAACCGTGTTCAGAACTTCGAATCGATGAACATGGTCTATGTGGTTGAGCAACAGGGAAAAGCAGCCACACTCGAGTTCAACAACGTAAAACTCAAGAAAGTAGGTTCTGATCGTTGGGAGTTATGTTGCAGTAGAGTACGCACAAAAAAGCCCAGTCAATCAACTGGGCTTTCTGATTTGCATTATTATGCAAAATTAAGATGGCAGGGGTGGAGAGATTCGAACTCCCAACACGCGGATTTGGAATCCGCTGCTCTGCCAATTGGAGCTACACCCCTAACGTTTATTTATTTTAAAGAGTTAAACTTCTCTTAAATAAAGTGGCGGAGCGGACGGGACTCGAACCCGCGACCCCCGGCGTGACAGGCCGGTATTCTAACCAACTGAACTACCGCTCCGCTGCGTGTCTGGTTAGACAATATTCAAAGCCTGGCGATGTCC
>NZ_JAAZTU010000016.1 GCF_012395185.1 Vibrio aestuarianus | reverse complement strand
CGCTTCAAACGTTTCTTGCGCCACTGGCTCTGAGCTTTCTTCGGCCAGCTCGGCATTCGCGTCAGCCAATGCGTCTTGCTCGGTGTATTCCGGCAGTTCCAGCTCATCAAGCGCTTCGTCTTGCTCTTGAATTGGGGCATCAACCGATTCGGCTTCTAGTGAAGCGAGCACGTCTTCTTCAACCGACTCTTGCTCACTAACCTTTTCTGGTTCGAATGAGGCTAACGCCTCTTCTTCGCTGAACTCGGGCAGCGACTCGTCATCAATCGCTTCAAACGTTTCTTGCGCCACTGGCTCTGAGCTTTCTTCGGCCAGCTCGGCATTCGCGTCAGAAAGCGGCTCTTGCTCAAGCTCCCAATCACCATCTTGCGGGATACCAAATTCATTAGCGACCGCTTCAGGAGCACCTACATTCTCATTGTTTGCGTCTACCAGCGATGGAGTATCGTTAGATAGCTGTTGATTATTCTGTTCTAAGTAATCGCTACCTTCGATTTCAGGGTTAAAATCAAAGTCATCATCACTACCAACTTCCTCAGAAAAGTCGCGACTATCCTCCGCGGTGCTAAGTTCTATTTCTCCGTCATCAAGCAGTGGATCCTTGTCAGGAGCCACATTTAGCATGTCATCAATAAAAGTATTGCGGTTGAACGCCGCCTCTTCTATTTCAGGTTGCCCCCCGGTTAGCTCACTACTTACTTCAGTTTCCTGCGTACCTTCAACCTGCTGAGCATGCTGCTCAATTTCGAGCAACTCTTCGAACAATTCGGTGCCATCTTCAACGGCAATATCATCATTATCAGCTAACTCATCTAAGATCGCAGTTTCATCAATTTTAAGCGTTTCAGAACCATCATCATCTGACAGCAATTCATCCAATAAGTCGGTGCTTTCTTCATCAAGCTTTAAATCAACATCTTCATCTTCTGATGATGTGTCGCCTAATAGTTCATCTAAGGTTTGAGCACTAGAAAAGTCTGGCTCATCAGTATCTTGCTGATTATTGTCAGCTTCAACAAGTTCGTCCAATAAGTCAGTACTTTGAGTGAGATCAGGTAAGCTCTCGTCTTCTTCCTCGTCGAGTAGCTCATCTAATAAATCAATACTATTACTATCAATTTGCGATGAATCTTCTTCATTCAGTAATTCATCGAGCAGAGCTGTATCATCAATTGCGCTAGCTTCTAGTTGTTCGAGATCGGCCTCTGCCTCTATATTGGCAAATAAATCGTCCAACTCACTATCAGAAGCCAGCTCGGCATCTTTTATACCAAAGTCGGTATTAATTGGATCTGACTGTTCAGAGTCGAGATTAAAATCATCGCCAGAGTCATCCAGTAAAGAGTCAAAATCAAAGTCATCGTGATCATCTTGTTCAGTACTGGCAAGCAGGTCATCCAACAAAGATTGATCCAACGTATCACTTTCAAGTTCTTCCGTTGCTCCATCCCCGTTGAGTAGCGCCTCAATATCTGCATCAGACATAGCATGTTCATCAGACAGATCAAATTCGCTCTCATCGGCAGAATCAACCGAGGCTTCATCAAGAGCGCGAGCCATTTCATCTAGACCAACGGCTTTTTCATCGCCACTAACACTGATGCCATTACTACTAGAGGTCAGCTCTTCTAAATCACCATCATCACCAATACTAGCGAATGGGTCTTCATCATCCTCACCTTCTAGATTGAAATCTAAATCGCTATCCTCTAGGTCAGCAAAGATGTCCGGTTCTTTATCAGCGTTAGGATCTGTCTCATCATCAAATGCAATATCATCACCAAACAGCTTTTCACTATCGTCTGATTCGCCAAATAAATCATCGTCTAACATCAAGTCATCGCCGATATCTTCGATGTTAGGGTCACCAACAGTAATCGGGGCAATATTTTCTTGAATTGGTGGCGTCACCTCTTGCTGAGCTTCCGTTTTAGAACGGCGTCCTAGTAACATAACCACAATCAGACCGATCAATAAACCAGGTATAATTGCTAAGGCCGCGACTAACCATGGATTTGAAAGCAACTGATCTAGAGCACTTGGAGCTAATTTTTGTGCTTCGGCTGCTTTTCTACGCTCTTCATCGAGTAGTTTTTCAACTTCAGAGCGAATACGATTCTCATCACCCAATTCACCTTTTAGCTCATCAACCTCAGATTTCACATCCGCTAGCATCAAGCGCAGCTTATGATTTTTTTCTTCGAGAGCCATTAGCTCAGCATCTGAGCTTACAATTTGTGTTTCTAATGTTTTTATTGCTGGCGAAGTGACAGGCGTTTCAACTGCAGGTTTGACCGTTGGAGACTCCACTGCGGCCACAGCATTATTTGTTACTGGTGGTTTCACCGGTGTTACAGGTGCAGGCGGAGCTGCAACAACCGATGGCGAGCCAATATTATCCAACTTGGCTTGATGGGCCGCCATCACATTTACCGCATCTTGGGTCGATGAACTTCGGATTTGGGCAAGCGATGGAATTCGTAGATTACTTCCAGGCATCAAACTATGGATATTTTGATTTTCAAACGCTTGCGGATTTAGGCGATAGATAGCGAATAATGTTTGTTGAACCGTCACCACGTTTGATGGACGTAAACGAGTCGCAATTGACCACAAAGTGTCACTTTCTAAAGTCGGTCCAAAAAACTTCGATGGTTGATTATCAGATTGTTGCAAGTTACGAGTTTGGGCTAGATTTTCTGAAAATTGAGGAGAAGACTGGATCTCGCCATTCGGCCCAATCAGGCGAATGCTCTCTGCACTAACGATAGAAATCTGAGTCACGGCAACGATTGCTATCGGCAATAGAAGACGCTGAATAATTTGACGCATATAAGGCTCAGCTATGTGCTTGGAAAAAAAATACGGTGATCTGTTAAATATATCGGATAACCGCAGCAAAACTATAGGACGTATGGTAAAAAATGTGTCACGACCACAATAATCGCAGGAATCTCACACATTTTACTGCTACCAAATGAGTCATAGCGGGCAAAACAACGAGAAGCTATCTGGGCACAAAAAGAAAAGGCCAGCATTTGCTGACCTTTATACTTCATGACTTGAAGTTACTCTGTACCGATTTTAGCCCACGTATCACGCAAACCAACCGTACGGTTGAAAACTAAAGCTTCTGCTGTGGAATCTTTAGAATCAACGCAGAAATACCCCATACGCTCAAACTGGAAACCTTGTTCTGCTTTTGCGTTGGCTAAACTTGGTTCAACAAAACCTGTGATACTAACGAGAGAATCCGGATTGATCGTTTCTGCAAAATTGTCAGCAGCGGCAGGGTTGGCTACTGTGAATAAACGATCGTACAGACGAATTTCCGCTGGCAATCCTTTATCTGCAGACACCCAGTGAATAACACCTTTCACTTTACGCCCATCGGCTGGGTTTTTTCCTAACGTATCTACGTCGTAGGTACAGTAGATAGTTGTAATATTACCTGCTTCATCTTTTTCAACACGCTCGGCCTTAATGACATAAGCGCCCCGTAAGCGAACTTCTTTACCTAGAACTAAACGCTTGTACTTTTTGTTGCCTTCTTCACGGAAGTCTTCGCGCTCGATCCACAGCTCACGGGTAAAGGGTACTTCGCGGTCACCCATTTCAGGTTTATTTGGGTGATTAGCAAGCGTCAATGTTTCCACTTTATCGGCATCAAAGTTTTCAACTACCACTTTGACTGGGTCAAGAACGGCCATTGCACGAGGTGCATTTTCATTCAAATCTTCACGAATACAAGACTCTAGAGAGCTAAATTCGATCATGTTTTCTTGTTTTGTCACACCAATACGTTTACAGAACTCACGAATTGACGCAGAAGTAAAACCGCGACGACGTAGTCCTGAAATGGTTGGCATACGTGGGTCATCCCACCCTGCAACCAATTTTTCGGTAACTAACTGATTAAGCTTACGCTTAGACATCACTGTGTATTCAAGATTTAGACGGCTAAATTCATACTGATGAGGTCGACAGTCAATCGTAATGTTTTCTAGTACCCAATCGTATAAGCGGCGGTTATCTTGGAACTCTAGTGTACAGATAGAGTGTGTAATACCTTCCAGCGCATCAGAAATACAGTGAGTAAAATCGTACATTGGATAAATGCACCATTTATTACCTGTTTGGTGGTGCTCTGCAAAACGAACACGGTATAGAACGGGATCACGCATCACCATGAATGATGACGACATATCGATCTTCGCACGTAAACATGCCTTACCTTCTTCAAAGCCACCAGCGCGCATTTTTTCAAATAGCGCTAAATTCTCTTCAACACTGCGATCACGATATGGACTAAGTTTACCTGGTTGAGTCAACGTACCACGATATTCACGGATTTGCTCTGGGCTGAGTTCTTCAACATAAGCAAGGCCTTTTTGAATCAACTCAATAGCGTATTGGTAAAGTTGGTCGAAATAGTTTGAGGAATAACAAACATCGCCAGACCATTGGAAACCGAGCCAGCTAACATCTTCTTTAATTGACTCTACGTATTCAACATCTTCTTTCTCTGGGTTCGTATCATCAAAACGTAGATTACACTGTCCCAGATAGTCTTGAGCAATACCAAAGTTTAAGCAGATAGATTTCGCATGACCAATATGCAAATAGCCATTCGGTTCTGGCGGGAAACGAGTATGCACGCTTGTGTGTTTACCATCCGCTAAATCTTTATCAATGATTTGGCGAATAAAATTCGATGGACGAGCCTCAGCTTCACTCATCTGTAGCACCTCAAAATTATTAGTATTGTCAGAAAGTTTTTCTGTATGGGAAAGCAGTAATGCCGCAGAAACAGAAAGTTTGCCGCTAATGATCCACAATTATCTACTATTGCACAATAAAAAGTGGGGATTTCTTACGAATATTTCAATCATTCGCTTGTTCAAGCACCAGTTCATACCAATCGGGATAAATAGGTGATCAGATAATTGCTGGTTAAAATCGCTGAGAGCAAGGCATAGATTGCAGCTAGCTAGTTGACCTACCTACAAAATCTATAACGCCGCTATCAGCGATTTTAACCAGCAAGAATGACCAGATATTTATTCTGATTGGCATCAACATGCGGCCTTATGCAAAATAGAGCAAGCGTTACAATAAAGATAAAGAAAAGCCCCCGTTAAATAACGAGGGCCTTAGTTATAATCAGAACAAGATTATTTAGTTAGGAAGTTGTACCGCTGACAAGTCTTCGTTTGCGCCGATAGACTTCATTTCACCAGCAACAATCTCAGCTAGAGGACCTAAAATAACTTGTAAGTTATTAGTACCAAGCTTAACAACACCCATAGCACCTAACGCTTTTAGCTGTTTCTCATCAATGACACTCATATCGTTCACAGATAGACGTAGACGAGTGATACATGCATCGATATTGCTTAGGTTAGCGTGACCACCAAGTGCTTTAAGGTACTGCTTAGCCAGTTCAGAAGACTCTTTTGCACCAGATACTTGGTTAGCACTTTCTTCATCATCTTCACGGCCCGGAGTTTTTAGACCGAACTTAACAATAACAGTGCGGAATACTACGTAGTAGATAGCGAAGAATGCTAGACCTTGAGCAATCAACATGTACCAGTTAACCGCTAACGGGTTACGTGATGACAATACCATATCCACTAGACCTGCAGAGAAACCGAAGCCTGCAATCCACTGCATTGATGCGGCGATAAATACTGATACGCCCGTTAATACTGCGTGTAGCAAATATAGCGCTGGAGCTAGGAACATGAATGAGAATTCTAGTGGCTCTGTAACACCAGTGAAGAATGAAGCGAAACCTGCAGCAATCATGATAGACGCTACTTTTTCTTTATTCTTAGCAGTAGAAGTGTGGTAGATAGCTAGAGCTGCACCCGGTAGACCAAACATCATGATAGGGAAGAAACCTGCTTGGTACATACCAGTAACACCAGGAATACCAGTACCTTCAGCAATTGATTTCGCGCCACCTAGGAAGTTAGGGATATCATTAATACCAGCAACGTCAAACCAGAATACTGAGTTTAATGCATGGTGAAGGCCAACAGGAATCAATAGACGGTTGAAGAATGCGTAGATACCAGCACCCGCAGAACCTAGACCTTGAATTGATTCACCAAATGATACTAGACCGCCATATACATGTGGCCATACATACATAAGAACGAACGCAATAAAGATACCAGCAAACGACGTTAAAATAGGAACAAGACGCTTACCAGAGAAGAACGCAAGTGCTTTGTGTAATTCAACTGTAGAGAAACGGTTATAAATTTCAGCAGAGATAATACCAACTAGAATACCAACAAATTGGTTGTTGATTTTACCAAATGCGGCAGGAACAGCACTTGGATCAATGCCTTGAATTTGTGCAACAGCTCCTGGAGAAAGTAGTGTAGTAACAACCAAGAAGCCAACGAAGCCAGATAGTGCTGCCGCGCCGTCTTTGTCTTTCGACATACCGTACGCAACACCCACAGCAAACAACACAGACATATTGTCGATGATTGCCGCACCAGCTTTAATCAAGAATGCAGCTAAGGCACTGTTTGCACCCCAACCATTCGGGTCAATCCAGTAACCAATACCCATTAATATCGCGGCAGCTGGCAGTGTGGCAACGGGTACCATCAACGCCTTGCCTACTTTTTGAAAGTATCCAAGAATATTCACCTTAAGTTCCCCCTATAGGATTTTTTATTTGGTCGAGCCACTTATTTTGGTCGCTCAATTTAGTCAAACTTAGTTTATGTAATTAATTTTGCCCCGCAAATTAAAACCTTATCATTTGTGATCATAGTCACCACAAACCGTCAAATATCGAGGTTTTTGCTAGCGAGATCATAAAACTTATTTTACAATTAAAAAAAATGAAAAATTAACGATAAGATTTGCTTGCTTAAGACTTAAAGAGCCAGCATGAAAAACTCGGATTAACTGGTTTCTCACAGAGATAAACTGTACAAATAAATAAAATATCCCAGTTAAAACCAACACTTAACATTAGCACCATATACCGATGGCCGTTTGCTAAATAGATAATTCGCGACCTAATTGAAGTAAGAAAAATAAGCCAAGACACCGACTCATTTCATCTTTTATTTCGTCGCTTAATCAAATTTATAAGATATCGATAGAGAAGGATTCGCTGATTATGTACGCGCTAACTAACTGTAAAATCTACACTGGCAGTAATGTCCTCGTTGATCACGCTGTTATCATTAAGAATGAGTTGATTGAAGCTGTATGCCCGCTAGCAGATTTACCACAAGATATTACAACTCAAGATCTGAAGGGTGCGAACGTAAGCCCAGGCTTTATCGACCTGCAACTTAATGGTTGTGGCGGAGTTATGCTTAATGATGAAGTAACAGCCGATACCATGCAAACAATGCACAAAGCGAATCTAAAATCAGGCTGCACTAGCTTTTTACCGACTCTTATCACTTCATCTGATGAAGATATGCGCCAAGCCATCGCGGCAGCTCGTGAGTACCAAACAAAATACAAAAATCAGTCCTTAGGTTTACACCTTGAAGGTCCATATTTGAATGTGATGAAAAAAGGTATCCACAGCGTTGATTTCATTCGTCCTTCTGATGACAACATGATTAACACGATGTGTGAAAACAGCGATGTGATAGCAAAAGTTACCCTCGCACCAGAGCACAATAACCCACAACACATTGAACGCCTCGCGAAAGCGGGAATCGTTGTGTCTATCGGCCATACCAACGCAACCTACACTGAAGCACGAAACAGTTTCGAATCAGGCATCACCTTTGCGACACACTTATTCAATGCCATGACCCCAATGGTTGGACGTGAGCCTGGAGTTGTCGGTGCCATTTATGATACACCTGATGTTTATGCGGGAATCATTGCCGATGGCTTCCACGTTGATTACGCTAACATTCGAATCGCCCACAAAATTAAAGGTGAAAAGCTCGTATTAGTGACCGATGCCACAGCTCCCGCAGGTGCTAACATGGATTACTTTATTTTTGTCGGTAAGAAAGTATATTACCGTGATGGTAAGTGTGTTGATGAAAATGGCACACTAGGCGGCTCAGCCCTCACTATGATTGAGGCAGTACAAAACACGGTTGAGCACGTTGGTATCGCTTTGGACGAAGCACTAAGAATGGCTACTCTGTATCCAGCAAAAGCAATTGGGGTTGACAACAAACTAGGCCGAATTAAAAAAGGCATGGTGGCAAACTTGGCTGTTTTTGATCGTGACTTCAATGTTCAAGCGACGGTTGTTAACGGAAAATACGAGCACAATTGATAATGAATGGCGGACAAATAGGTAACGTAGATTTAGTCAAACAACTCAACAGCGCAGCAGTTTATCGATTGATCGACCAGCAAGGTCCTATATCTCGAATCCAAGTTGCTGATGTGAGTCAACTTGCTCCTGCAAGTGTTACAAAAATAACCCGCCAACTACTTGAACGCGGCCTTATCAAAGAGGTCGCCCAACAAGCATCAACGGGTGGACGTAGAGCCATCTCATTGACGACAGAAGTCGCACCTTTTCACTCAGTTGCTGTTCGTTTAGGGCGTGACTACATTCAACTAAGCCTCTATGACTTGGGTGGAAAAGAGCTAGTTTCTGATTACCATGAATTTCACTACTCGCATCAAACTCAATTAGTTGAGGGGCTAGTTTCTTTCCTCTCAGCATTTATAAAACAGCAACAAGAGCAAATCGACCAACTCATCGCGATCGGTATTGCACTTCCAGGCTTGGTTAACCCTGAAACTGGCGTTGTCGAATACATGCCAAATATATCGATTGATGCACTAGCACTTGGTGACATTATTCGAGACAATTTTCACGTTCAATGCTTCGTGGGTAACGATGTTCGCGGCATGGCTCTCGCCGAGCACTACTTTGGCGCGAGTAAAGATTGCCAAGATTCAATATTAGTCAGTGTTCATCGAGGTACTGGTGCTGGCATTATCGTAAATGGACAAGTTTTCCTTGGCTATAACCGTAATGTAGGGGAAATTGGTCATATCCAAATTGATCCTCTTGGCGAGCAATGTCAGTGTGGAAATTTTGGCTGCTTAGAAACAGTGGCGGCGAACCCTGCCATAATTTCTCGCGTTAGAAAACTGCTAGCACAAGGTTATGAATCAAGTCTTGCTAACATAGAAAGCATTACTATTAATGATGTGTGTGAACACGCTAATCTTGGTGATGAATTAGCGAAACAGAGCTTAGTCAGGGTAGGAAATCAACTGGGTAAAGCTATTGCTATGACTATCAACTTATTTAATCCTCAAAAAGTAGTGATTGCTGGGCAGATAACAACCGCGCAAGACATTGTATTTCCAGCCATTCAAAGAAATGTTGAAAATCAATCACTGAAAACTTTCCACAATAATTTACCGATTGTCGCATCACAGATTGACAGCCAAGACACTATTGGCGCATTTGCGATGATTAAGCGTGCAATGTTAAATGGTGTTTTGTTGCAAAAATTGCTTGGTGATTAAGCAATTAATTGAATTACAATGATAAGCTGTGTCACCTCGACACAGCTTTTTTTATAAACTCACTTTAATCATTGCCAAAGGAATTTATGGAACTGGTCCTTATTACAGCCGCTTTTTTAGCCGGATTCATTGCCCTGAAATGCAACTTACCCCCTTTGGTGGGTTTCTTGTGTGCAGGGTTTGCTCTACATGCTGCTGGCTACCAAAGCAGTGATACAATACGCACTTTGGCCGACCTAGGGGTCACGCTGTTATTGTTCACCATTGGTTTAAAGTTGGATGTAAAAACGTTACTCGCTAAAGAAATATGGGCCGGAGCAACCGTTCACAATCTTCTTTCAACCCTAGCTTTTAGTGTTGCGTTATTAATTTTCAAATACTTAGGCATTAGTAGCTTAGCCACAATGCCAACCGAGCAAATCGTTTTACTCGGTTTCGCCTTATCATTTTCTAGCACAGTTTTTGCCGTAAAATCTCTACAAGAAAAAGGTGAGATGAATGCCACCTATGGCACTATTGCAATCGGCATACTCGTTATGCAAGATATATTTGCCGTGGTATTTCTAACTATATCAACAGGCAAACTACCACATTGGTATGCGATTATACTGTTTGCTCTGCCATTAATGCGTCCGCTATTTTACAAACTACTCGATTGGGTTGGACACGGAGAAATGCTCGTTTTACTCGGCATTTTCTTTGCCTTGGTTATGGGCGCTGGGCTATTTGAGGTCGTTGGTATGAAACCAGACTTAGGTGCGCTTATTTTAGGTATGTTACTCGCAGCTCATAGCAAAGCATCGGAACTGTCTAAATCTTTATTCAACCTCAAGGAGCTGTTTTTAGTCTGCTTTTTCTTAAACATTGGCTTATCTGCACAACCGACTATGACTGGTTTTGCACTAGCGCTGTTATTACTGTTATTGCTTCCTCTCAAAGGCGCTCTCTATTTTTGGGTACTTAACCGATTTAAATTCCGTGTACGCACATCGCTACTAGCGACCCTATCACTCTTTAATTTCAGCGAATTTGGTCTTATTGTCGGTGGACTTGCTTTTAAAATGGGTTGGATGTCAGGTGACATATTAGTCGCATTGGCGATTGCGGTTTCTATCTCATTTGTGATTGCCGCCCCAATCAGCCGCAAAGGTCATGAGCTATACCAACATTCTAGAGCATGGCTTAAAGAGCATGCCGCAGAAAAACTGAATACCAAAGATCAACTTATCAACCCAGGTCACGCACAAGTATTGATATTAGGCATGGGTCGTATAGGCACTGGTGCCTACGATGAGCTGCGATCTCGATATGGAAAAATAAGCCTTGGTATTGAAGTGCGAGAAGATACTGCTCATACACATCGCGCACAAGGTCGTAACGTTATTTCTGGAGATGCCACAGACCCTGATTTTTGGGAGCGTATTTTAGACACAGCAAATGTTAAGTTGGTCTTACTCGCCATGCCGCATCATCAAGGAAACCAAATCGCTTTGTCACAATTGCAACATCGAAATTTTAAAGGACAGATCGCCGCAATTGCAGAGTACCCTGACCAACTAGAGTCATTATTAGAATGTGGCGTGGATGCAGCATTCAATATTTATAATGAAGCTGGTAGCGGTTTTGCACGTCATGTCTGTCAACAGCTACAGCCAAACTTCACTAAACCGTAGTATTATCAACGCCCAGATAAAAGCTATCAGCGCTCTTATCTGGGTTCTATATCCGCAAAATTTCATTTCTGCTCATTCAAACGCCAAAAAATAGATACCATTCATCAAAAATAACAATTTATTGAACAGCATTCACCAACAAGCAAATAAAAAGATAATTTCCATAATATTTGGTTGCATTTTTTAATCGAAATGGCAAATTAAAGTCAACAGGTTAAAAATTATCAAAAAGGAAGTTGTATGTGTTCTATCTTTGGCATTCTCGATATTAAAAGTGATGCTGCGGCTTTACGCCCAATAGCCCTAGAAATGTCTAAAAAATTACGCCACAGAGGCCCAGACTGGTCAGGTATTTACGCCTCTGATAAAGCGATTTTAGCGCATGAGCGTCTCGCCATCGTTGGCTTAAATAGTGGTGCTCAACCCTTATACAGCCCAAACAAAAAACACATCCTTGCCGTGAACGGGGAAATTTATAACCACAAAGAAATTCGCGCTCGCTACGAAGGAAAATATGACTTTCAGACCGATTCAGATTGCGAAGTCATCCTTGCTCTCTATGAAGAAATGGGCGCCGATCTCCTTGAAGAGCTTAACGGTATCTTTGCTTTTGTTCTTTATGATGAAGAAAAAGATCAGTATCTAGTGGGCCGAGATCACATTGGTATTATCCCGCTTTATCAAGGCTATGATGAGAATGGAAACTACTATGTTGCCTCAGAAATGAAAGCGCTAGTACCTGTATGTAAAACTATCAGCGAGTTTCCTCCTGGCAGCTACTACCGCTCTCAAGATGCCGAGCCGCAACGCTACTATATCCGTGACTGGAATGAATATGCTGCCGTGCAAGGTAATAGCACAAGTAAAGAAGAACTGACTCAAGCACTAGAGGCCGCCGTTAAACGTCAATTGATGACCGATGTACCTTATGGTGTATTACTTTCTGGTGGTTTAGATTCATCGATTACTTCGGCAGTTGCTAAACGCTTCGCCGCTATGCGCATTGAAGATGACGAACAAACAGAAGCTTGGTGGCCGCAACTTCATTCGTTCGCGGTTGGTTTAGAAGGCGCTCCTGATCTTAAAGCAGCACGCGAAGTTGCCAATCAGATTGGTACTGTACACCATGAAATGACCTATACCATTCAAGAAGGATTGGATGCTATTCGTGATGTGATTTATCACATTGAAACTTACGATGTCACCACTATTCGCGCCTCAACACCAATGTACTTGATGGGACGTAAGATAAAAGCAATGGGCATCAAAATGGTTCTGTCAGGCGAAGGCGCTGATGAAATATTCGGCGGATACTTATATTTCCATAAAGCGCCAAACGCGCAAGAGTTTCATGAAGAAACGGTTCGCAAACTCCTTGCACTAAATATGTTTGACTGCGCGCGCGCTAATAAATCCCTTGCTGCTTGGGGCGTTGAAGGCCGAGTTCCATTCCTAGACAAAGAATTTATTGATGTAGCGATGCGTTTAAACCCAGCCGACAAAATGTGTGGCAATGGTAAGATGGAGAAGCACATTTTACGTGAATGCTTTGAACACTATTTACCTGAAGCTATCGCATGGCGTCAAAAAGAGCAGTTCTCTGATGGTGTAGGTTACAGCTGGATTGATACATTAAAATCTGTAGCGGAAGAAAAAGTGACCGATCAGCAGATGGAAACCGCACAGTACCGCTTCCCTTACAATACGCCAAGCACTAAAGAAGGCTACGTATACCGAGAAATTTTTGAGGAGTTATTCCCTCTTGAGTCAGCGGCACGATGTGTACCTGGTGGCCCATCAGTTGCCTGCTCTTCAGCAAAAGCGATTGAGTGGGATGAGTCATTTAAAAACTGTATTGACCCATCTGGCCGTGCTGTTAAAGCCGTTCATAACGAAGCCTATTGATTTACAAGTTCATCTATGACCAATGAAAAAGGCGCTAGATGCGCCTTTTTCTATTAAACCGTAAAAGAATAAACCATCTAATCCAGTTCTAAGTGCTTGTTATCAATGCTCATCGGTATTGTCTGGCTAATCATTTTAACCAACATAATGGAACGCGTCTCGCCATCAGATTCTTGATAAATGGCATCAATACCTGAAAACTGCCCCCCTTTAACCCTAACAACCTGTCCTTTCTCGGGAATATTTTGAGCCGAAGCTGAGCTCTCATGCTGCTCAAGTACCTTCAACTGATAGACAAGATCCCCTTCTAATTCTTTGGGCTGCGCCCCAAAACGTACGAAGTCAACAACACCACGTGTAGAACGTACTGAAGTAAAGGTTGGCCCTTTTTCAAAATCAAACCTGACAAACATGTATGAGGGAAAAAGTGGCTCTTTCACTTTTTGACGCTTTCCCCTGAGGATTTTCTCAATTTCAATCTCTGGGTAAAAGCATTCGACACCCTGATTTTCAAGATGCATCTTAGCTCGTGATTGGTCACCTCGTTTGCAATACAGCAAATACCAACGTTTCATTTTATTCCTAGCTACTGCTCTATTTTCTGAGGATCCTAACACTATAGTGCATCGCAATAAACGACAAATCACCAGGCCACAAACAACACCTCCATTTGTTCGAAAAAGGTAAAAATCACCTACCAATATTGAAAGGTAAGTTTGCGGCACGTAAAAACCGCCCTAAAATAGTGGTGATATCATTTAAAGAACAATAACTTAACCAACCACCCAGCATAATCGTCTGCTTTTTACTAATTGCGATACGATAAAAGCCCATGTATATCTAACCCACAATTTTTTTAATCTATAAAACTAAAAAAACTTATGACAAACCAACATCAATACTTTGGTCATCCAAGAGGCCTATTTTTACTTTTCGGCACAGAGCTTTGGGAACGATTTTCCTACTATGCCATGCGCGCTATCCTAGTCCTTTATCTAACAGACGCGACGATGAATGGTGGTCTTGGCTGGTCGACTAAAGATGCCCTAGATCTTTATGGCACCTATACTGGACTTGTCTACATCACACCACTCATTGGTGGTTACCTTGCAGATAACTACCTTGGGCAACGCCGTTCAATTCTTATTGGTGGTGCGTTAATGGCTATCGGCCAATTTACGCTAGCACTACCTGCTGATGCACTAGGCCTTGGTTCTCTTCATACTTTCTATTTAGGTCTTGCGCTTCTTATCTGTGGTAACGGTCTATTTAAGCCAAATATCTCAACAATGGTTGGTGACTTATATAATGAAGGCGATAATCGTCGTGATGGCGCATTTACTATCTTCTATATGGGTATTAACTTAGGAGCGTTGCTGGCCGGTGTGATTTCAGGTTCTGTGACCAACTCATTTGGTTGGAAAGCCGGTTTCGTTGTCGCGGGTATTGGTATGCTTATCAGCTTGGTCATGCAAATGACAATGGCACAATCATGGCTTGGTGATATTGGTCGTGAGCCAGCAGCCAAGCGTGATCTCAAGCTTAAAAAATCAGCAAGCAAAGAGTCTTTAACAAAAGAAGAAGTAGATCGTATCAAGGTTATCCTTGTGATGAGTTTGTTTACTATCGTTTTCTGGGCGGGTTTCGAGCAAGCTGGTGGTCTAATGAACATCTATACGCAGCAATACACTGATCGTATGATTGGTGGTTTTGAAGTACCTTCTGCATGGTTCCAATCGCTCAACCCATTCTTCATTATTACTCTTGCACCTGTATTAGCCGTTCTATGGGTAAAACTGGGTAAACGTGAGCCAAACTCACCAGCGAAGTTTGCATTGGCGATGTTCTTCTTAGCCCTGGGCTTCCTTTGCATGGTTGGCGCGGTTATGGAACAAGGTGGTGACACTGCCGTGAAAACATCAATGCTTTGGCTTGTCGGTGCATTTTTCTTCCATACCTTGGGTGAACTGTGTCTCTCTCCAATCGGCCTATCACTTGTCACTAAGCTAGCGCCACTACGTCTTGCTTCATTAATGATGGGGGCATGGTTCGGTTGTAACGCAATCGCGAATTATGTAGCAGGTTACGTTGGCTCTCACGTTGGTGAGCTTGGTGCAATGGCTATATTCAGCGGTATTGCAGTAACCGCAATTATCAGTGGCATCATTCTGATGTTGTTCTCAAACACGCTTGTTCGTTGGATGCACGGTGCTGAAACAACGGCAAGCCACGCTGAAGAAATTGAAGAGCAGCAAGCTCAGTTAGTTTAGCTTCAAATATACCACCAAGCTTAAGGGTGGTAATTCAGGGATAATAACGAAAAACGGTCACACTATTGTGACCGTTTTTGTTCAATCTAAATAACCCGAACTGAGGTTGAATGGTATTCAAATCAGCGCGCAATAAGACAAGCCATCATATCAATATGCATCTCTGAGTCATTTAGGCATTCAATATAAGTAAATGATTCTCCACCAGCATGGATAAAGGTTTCTTTACCCTGCTCCGATATTTCCTCTAAGGTTTCTAAACAGTCCACCGAGAATGCCGGGGTAATGATATCCAAACTTTTCACACCACGTTTAGGTAAAGCCTCTAAGGTCTTATCTGTATAAGGTTGCAACCACTCTTCACGGCCAAATATCGATTGATAAGACATCCCTATTTGTTGCAAATTTAGGCCTAATTCTTGCCCCAAGAGCTGCGTTGTGCGCTCGCAGTGCTGCGGATAAATATCACCATTATCAGCGTAACGTTTAGGAATACCATGATAAGAACAAAGCAGGTAATCTCCTTGTCCATTCTCCTTCCAAGATTGGCGAACTTTGTCCGCTAACGCCCGAATATAAAGTGGATGATCATGATAATCTCGCACAAAGTGTAAGTTTGGTGTCACCGGGATATTTTTCATCACTTTGGCTAAGCCATCAAAAACCGCTGCTGTGGTTGTGCCGGAATATTGAGGATAAAGTGGCAATACGATAATCTCTTCAACGTCTTGCTCTAATAGAGATTTAACACCATCTAACAAACTTGGAGAGCCATAGGTCATCCCTAATTCGACAGGCATGGCTATACGCTCAGCTAAACGTTTGGCTTGACGTTGTGAATAAACCATCAGTGGTGAACCTTCATCCATCCACACTGACTGATAGAGTTTCGCAACTTTAGGTGAACGGATCGGTAAAATGATGCCATGTAACACTGGGCACCATATCCATCGACTCATATCGACGACACGATGATCGTGTAAAAACTGACCTAAGAAGCGTTTAATCGCAGGAGTTGTAGGTGCATCTGGAGTACCTAAATTAACCAGTAATACCCCTTGTCGTTTATTATTTTGCATAACTTCCATTCATCTATTTTACTGTAGTCTGTTGAATACGAATCCATGACTAGAAAGTTCATAAAAAAAGCGACCTATCTAGGTCGCCTTCACTATAACAAAGTTAGATAATCAGTACTTAGCCAATTATGCTAGTGCTTTCTCAATATCTGCGCTCACTTCAGCAACTTGCTTAGTACCATCAAATTTTAGGTACTTAGTGTTGCCCGCTGCAGCTTCTTTGCTGTAGTAAGCAATAAGCGGTGCAGTTTGGTCGTGGTAAACACCTAGACGAGCACGTACGGTCTCTTCTTTATCATCATCACGAACAACCAAATCTTCACCGGTTACGTCATCTTTGCCTTCCACTTTAGGTGGATTGTAAACAACATGGTAAGTACGGCCAGAAGGTAAGTGAGCACGACGACCCGCCATACGATCAACAATAACATCATCCGCAACATCGAATTCGATTACATAATCAACAGCAATGTCCATCTCTTTTAAGCCATCAGCTTGAGGGATAGTGCGAGGGAAACCATCTAGCAAAAAGCCTTTTTCGCAATCAGCTTGAGCGATACGCTCTTTGATAAGACCAAGGATGATTTCATCAGAAACTAGTTGACCAGCGTCGATGACTGACTTTGCTTGTTTACCAAGCTCAGTACCGGCTTTGATAGCAGCACGTAGCATGTCACCAGTAGAGATTTGTGGAATACCGTACTTCTCCATGATGAATTGAGCTTGAGTGCCTTTACCTGCACCTGGAGCACCTAGAAGAATGATGCGCATGTTTAATCCTCTTTAGAAAATTATGATTTATACCGAAGCTCACAGCGTTACGAACATAAAGATACGAACATATACAACGGTAAGTTTCGGTATAACGTTAGTGATTTGAGCGAACAACTACAGCTTAACGAACAATTCAGTTGAGCAAAGCACACTGTTTGGCGTGCAAAATACACACCTTATTCGCTTGGTTCAAGTGCAGCATTCTAACATAGAATTCAATGCTGCTGACGAGATTAAGACTAAAGAATGTAATCCGGCTTAGATTTTCGCTTCCGTTTTGCACAAATTAGCGTCAGTTCTAAGCAAATCATCACAATTCAAAACAAAAAGCTCGCATATGCGAGCTTTTTGTTGATTTAACGGTTATTCAACCTTAGTCAAAAGTTGGTTAATCGCCGTTAAAAATTGAGATGGGTCTTCCATTGAACCACGCTCAGCAAGCATTGCTTGGCCAAGCAGTACTTCGACCCAACGACCAAACGCTTGCTCATCGGCTTCATCAGCCATGCGCTTAACCAAGGCATGTTCAGGGTTTAGCTCAAAGATGTACTTAACTTCAGGAACAGCTTGACCAGCCGCTTCAAGAAGTTTAGCCATTTGCGTGCCCATCTCATAGTCATCAGTCACGACTACTGCTGGAGTTGTTGCCAACTTAAAGGTAGTACGAACTTCTTTAACACGTTCACCCAAGTATTGCTTGGTACGCTCAACGACAGACTTAAACTCTTCTTCCGTCTCTTTATGTTTTTCTTTTTCAGCTTCATCTTCAAACTGGCTAAGATCTAAACCTGCTTTCGTAATCGCCTGGAATTGCTTACCATCAAACTCCGTCAAGTAGTTCATTAGCCATTCATCGATACGATCAAACATTAAAATGACTTCAATGCCTTTCGCTTTGAACTGTTCTAAGTGTGGGCTGTTTTTCGCTGCAGCATAACTGTCTGCTGTGAGGTAGTAGATCTTATCTTGTCCCTCTTTCATACGCTCAACATAGGACGCCAAGCTAACCGTCTGTTCCGCAGAGTCAACTTCCGTTGAAGCGAAGCGTAATAAGTTGGCAATCTTTTCTTTGTTAGCGATATCTTCAGCAGGACCTTCTTTTAATACCAAGCCAAACTCTTTCCAGAATGACTGATATTTATCTGCATCATTATTGGCCATGCGCTCAAGCATCGTCAGGACACGCTTAGTACATGCATTACGCAGTGACTGAGTCACTTTGTTGTCTTGTAAAATCTCACGAGACACGTTCAAAGGCAGATCATTTGAATCAATCAAACCGCGAACAAAACGCAGGTAAGATGGCATAAATTGCGCCGCGTCATCCATGATAAATACACGTTGAACGTATAATTTCAAACCTGATTTATGATCGCGGTTCATCATATCCCAAGGTGCTTTCGCTGGGATATAAAGCAAGCTAGTATAATCGTTCTTACCTTCTACACGGTTGTGGCTCCACAGCAGCGGATCAGCAAAGTCATGAGACACATGCTTATAGAACTCTTGATACTCTTCATCCGTAATTTCAGATTTAGAACGGGTCCACAATGCTTGAGCTTTGTTGATTTGCTCCCATTGCGTCTCATCGGTTTCCTTGCCTTCATCGTCACGAACTTTAGTCTGAATTGAAACTGGAATACCGATATGATCCGAGTATTTACTGATCACATCACGTAGGCGCCACTCGTTTAGGAACTCTTTACCCTCTTCACGCATATGCAGGATAATGTCAGTACCACGAGATTCTTTGATGATATTTTCGATCGTGTAATCACCTTCCCCCGCAGAGTGCCATTGTACAGCTTGGTCTGCGGCAAGGCCGGCAGCGCGAGTACGTACCGTAACCGCATCGGCAACAATAAATGCCGAATAGAAACCGACCCCGAATTGGCCGATCAATTGCGAGTCTTTTGATTGATCTTGAGACAGTTTAGAGAAAAATTCAGCCGTGCCTGATTTAGCAATCGTTCCTAGATGTTCAATTACATCCTCACGGCTCATACCGATGCCGTTATCCGAAAGCGTTAACGTGTTTGCATCTTGATCAAACGACAGCTTAACACCAAGCTCTGCATCACCTTTATATAGGTCTGGGTTTGACAAGGCTTGAAAACGAAGTTTATCCGCAGCATCAGAGGCATTCGAAATCAATTCGCGCAGGAAAATCTCTTTATTTGAGTAAAGAGAGTGAATCATAAGATGAAGTAACTGCTTGACTTCAGACTGAAACCCACGAGTTTCTTTATTGTTTGTGGCAGTTTCGCTCATACTAGCTCCATAACATCTGAGTGATTATTCACACACGCCATTGTGTGCAACTGAGAATGATTTGCTAGTAACATGAGGATGACAAATGTAAAATCAAGGTCAAAGATAATAAAAACACTGTTTTTTTTATTTGTTTTGATTATGCTTGGCCATATTTTTATAAAAGAAAATAAAACTTAGTATACTGTTTCATCAATTGCTTCCCCAAGCTGGCTAGGTTGATGAACTACTCACCATATCAACAATAAGAAGATAACAATGAGTAACATAGGTACAAAATATATACTTGCTGAAAGATTCACCTTTGACCCCAACAGCAACTCTCTTATTGATCAAGAAAATGATAGCGAAATGGTTCGGCTCGGCAGTAATGAAAGCCGTATTCTGCTGCTACTCTGTGAAAGACCGAATGAAGTGATTACTCGACATGAGTTACATGAGTTTGTTTGGCGAGACCAAGGCTTTGAAGTCGACGACTCAAGCTTAACGCAAGCGATTTCGACACTGCGAAAAATGTTAAAAGACTCAACAAAATCACCAGAGTTCGTGAAAACTGTTCCAAAGCGTGGTTATCAGATGATTGCTTCTATTTCGCGTTCATTGCCAAATTCTCACAAAGAACCGGTGGTCGAGCAACAAGAGAGCGCTGAAGTGGAAGAATTCGAAGCTGATTCTATTATCGTTACGGGGAACCCCACTCCCAGCGAAGAGTTCATCCCTAATGCGACTATCCCACCTAATGTTAAGGTCAACAAACAAAAGCTAACCATACGAAGTAAATTGATGTTAGTGGTTGCTATTTTATTGCCCATATTGGCTCTGCTCTTAACCAGCCCTAGCCATTCTAAATTTAGGCAATTGGCTGTCTACAATAATATTGTCGTGAATACACCAATTAATCATCCTGACTTGACTAACTGGCTGCCTTCTATTGAGAAATGTGTCAAAAAATACAATAAGTCACATACTGGTGAGCTAGCACCAAAAGAAGTGATTGCAACTGGTGGGCAAAATAATCAATTGGTATTGAACTACATCCATAGCTCTGAATTCTCTGGTGAAAATATCACCTTACGCATTTTAGCTAACCAAGATGATTTCACCAACGTGTGTAAATAAGGGCATGAAGATGAACCAGAAAATCGCAACAATTATCTTGGTAGTTTCAGCTATCTTTAGCGCTTGGATCTACTGGGACAGTGATATTAAAACTGAGCAAACCCTTACTTCCCAAGAGTGGCAATCAAAAATGACGACGGTGATTAGGCCAAGCGTACGAAGTGATTCCGTCAGTACACTGCGCCGTGTTGATGTCACGTCTAATGTAAAATATCTACCAAATGGTAGCTATATTAGAATGTCTAACATTTTATTATTTGCTACTGGCTCAGAAAGTGAAAGTCGGATTAGCATTTCAGAAACAGGCGAATGGGATGTCAGTGACAGCTACCTGCTAATCTCACCCTCAGAATTTAAAGATATTACCTCTACTCAAAGTAAAGACTTTACCCCTGAGCAGCTCGAGTTAATTACACAATTCTTCAAGATGGATGCTCAACAAAGTCGACGTATCGACGTTGTAAACGAGAAAACATTGCTGCTTACCAGCCTCAGTCATGGGTCAACGGTTCTGTTTACCAACTGATACTAGCCCCCCCAACCAACCAAGCGAAAGGCGGCTATTTGGTACATAGCGTAAAAACCGCCTTTCGTTTATTGAATACCCAAAAAGGACAATGATGCATAAAGCAACGATTCACATCCACTACTGTCGTCAGTGCAATTGGATGCTACGAGCAGCATGGCTAAGCCAAGAGTTACTACATACTTTTAGTGAAGAGATTGATTCCGTGAGTTTACATCCAGATACTGGCGGACGATTTGAAATAATTTGCAACCAGAAAATTATTTGGGAACGCAAACAAGATGGTGGTTTTCCAGAAGCAAAAGTGCTCAAACAACGAGTAAGAGATATTGTTGCTCCTGAAAGAGATCTTGGGCATTCCGACAATAAATAATGGCCTCACTGGTACATTAGATTGAATTTTTAACAATCAATTCGCCATTCAATCCTAATACCTGAAATAAGCCTTCGCTATATATGGCATAGCTTGGTGGGAAATTGTTGCGCGGGAAAGTGACAGAGCCTGGGTTCATGATAAACACTTGGTTTAGTGGCTCTGCCGTTGGAATATGGGTATGTCCATGAATCAGTACATCCCCATTTTTGAGCAGTGGCATCTGTTGTGCGTTATAAAGATGACCATGAGTGATAAAAAAGCGCACTCCAGACTCAAGTAATACCCAAGCGTAATCCATCATCATTGGAAACTTGAGCAGCATCTGATCAACTTCACTATCACAGTTTCCTCTAACCGCAACAATGCTATCGGCGTACTTATTGAGTCGCTCCGCAACCGCTACGGGATTATAACCTTCAGGGATAGGATTACGAGGGCCATGATTTAGGATATCGCCAAGTAATACTAAGGTTTGAGCATCTGATTGCTCAAATAAGGCTAGCATGGCTTCGGTTGCAGGTAGTGAACCGTGCAAATCAGAGGCAAAAAACAACTTCACAATATATCTCCATAGTTTTGATGGGGAAATTGTACGAATTTAAAAACACTTAGTCATCTCTCGCCATGCCGTTAATAACAATATTGTTGTAGCTGACCATACCGACCACCTTACCATTTTCAATCACTGGAGCTCGGCTAATACCAAAACGTTCAAACAACCTCGCACAATATTTCACATTCATGTCCGGAGATACAGATAACGCTGGTTTGGTCATGATTTCATAGATATTGACTCGCTGTGTAGCTCGGTTTTGAGCCAATACTTTTTTGGCGATATCATTCATCAACACAATCCCATACTCATCATCTTCGTGTCGTTTATCAACGATTAACGCTTTGACTTGATTTTGTTTAGCTAAATGAATGCCTTCATGCACCGTCGTTAAACCATCGACGATAACGTAAGTATTAGCCATTACATCTCTAACTCGGATCTTATTATGCAAACTCATAGCTCTTCCTCAACCACTTTAGTTAATGTTGCGACTTGATGAGCAACACCGACGGCATCTTCAATATCGATTTGAATAGCAATGCCCTGCCCTGACTCTTGGTCAAACTCCCCAACATCATTAATCGTTTCTAAAATGTGGCGAGCAAGGTGTTCTTCGACCACAAACAACACCACATCTTTTTGCACATCCAATGTTAAGCCAAAGAAGGTTCGCTTTTTATTTAACCCCTCTCCTCTTGCATTATTGATAACCGTCGCCCCTGTAGCGCCAGCATTACGCGCAGCGTCTAGTACAATATCGGTTTTGCTGTCTTCAACAAAAGCCAGTATCAGTTTAAAGCGCATTTTCTTTCTCCTTTGATGACGCAGCTTTATTTAACCATTGAGTGATCTGCGCATAGCCCATTACAGAGATAATCGGGAATAGACTGGCAAATGCAATCAGCCCAAACCCATCAATCATAGGACTTCTTCCTGGAACGGTCGAAGCCAAACCCAAACCCAATGCGGCCACAATTGGCACGGTTACGGTTGATGTTGTCACACCACCAGAATCATAAGCTAATGGCACAATAAGCTTAGGAGCAAAAAAGGTTTGGATCACTACCACCACATACCCGGCAATGATGTAGTAATGGATGGGGTCACCAACCACGATACGATAACTGCCAAGTGAAATTCCAAAAGCTACCCCAAGAGCAACCGCGATTCGCAAACCATTAACGCTAATACTGCCACCGGATACCTGGTTTGCTTTAATCGCGACAGCAATTAAAGATGGCTCGGCTACCGTGGTGCTAAAACCAATACAAAACGCAAATAGATAGACCCAAAAGTAGTCAAACCAATGTAGGGAATTACCCATACTAATTTTAAATTCCGCGAGAAATTGAGGGGCAGTTAACTGCTGCGCCATCGTCTCCCCTAAAGGGAATAAGGCCAATTCAAGTCCTAAAAGGAATAGAGTCAAGCCAATGATAACGTAACAAAAACCTAAAATTACTCTTATCGGACGTACGATAGGTTTGCGTAATACAGCAAACTGGAAGCCAAAAATAATCGTGACAATGGGAACGACATCCAAAATAGTGGAACCTAGCATGTCGAAGAACAGGATTAATGCATTCATGCCAGCACCATCCCATAAACCATGACAAACATCATCGGTAGTAATGAGGCAAAAGCAATCAAGCCAAAACCATCAATCATTGGGTTTCGTCCCTTGATGGCAGAAGCGAGACCTACCCCTAACGCTGTTACCAAAGGAACCGTGATTGTCGAAGTAGTGACACCACCCGAGTCATAAGCAATACCGATAATATTTTCAGGCGCAAAAGCGGTCAGAATGACGACACCAACATAACCACCGATGATCATGTAATGAATGGGCCAGCCTTTCAAAATACGCAACACCCCTAATACAATGGCAATTCCTACAGAAAACGCGACGGTGAGTCTTAGACCATTGGCATAATCGTCCATACTTTCAGCTGATGCAGTGATCACCCCTTCGGCTGCGGCCACATTCGCCGCCTCATCTGCCACAGCAGTTAAAGCGGGTTCAGCAATCGTGGTACCAAACCCTAAGAAAAAAGCAAAGGTAAGTAGCCACGCGACACTTCCTTTTCTCGCAAAGGCTTGCGCCATTGACTCGCCGATAGGGAATAGCCCCATCTCTAATCCAAAAATAAAAAACGTCAACCCCAACACAACCAGCACTAAACCAACAATGATTGGCAGCCAATTGGGCAGTGGTTCTTGTAATACAATGAGTTGGAAAAACACAATAACGGCAACTATCGGCAGCAGATCTCGCAAACTTCCTATCATCGCTTTAAGTAGCGCCATCATCGAGTCCATTCATTCCTCCCGTGTTTGATATCTTTGTTCATAATGACAAATCAAGACTGATGAGAGTGTGATATGGGTTGCGAGGCGCAGAAAAAAGTGACCAAATGTTACAAAGTTTGTCATTTATCACTGTCATTATTTAACGTATGCTGAAATAGGCCTGTTAAATGTTCAAAACAATTGAGTTGCAGCAATACTCTAATACTTAGTAGGAATCGCGACCACCTTCTATCATGGATAACCCAAGAGGTAGTGATATGAAAATACTATTAACTGGCGGAACTGGTTTTATCGGTAAGGCATTGATAAAACAGATTCTGGCCCACGATATACACATCCTAACCCGTAATATTCCACGCGCTAAAGAGCAGCTCAAGCACGTTGATAATAGCAATTTCACCTATTTAACATCGCTATCAACATTAAAAGATCTCAACCAATTTGACGCCATTATTAACCTGGCAGGTGAACCTATCGCCGATAAACGTTGGACCCCAAAACAGAAAAAAACGATATGCGCTAGCCGTTGGGAAATCACAGAACAATTAGTTGAGTTGATCCATGCTAGCACCGAACCACCGCACGTTTTTATCAGTGGTTCTGCAGTGGGGTATTACGGAGATCAACAATCACATCCTTTCGATGAGACCTTACACGCCCACAGCGACAATTTCCCTCATCAGGTATGCACTAAATGGGAGCAAATCGCCCTTAAAGCTCAATCAGAAAGAACCAGAGTTTGTCTATTACGAACTGGCATTGTGCTAGCGACCGAAGGGGGAGCGCTAGCGAAAATGTTGCCACCTTACAAGTTAGGGCTTGGTGGCCCGCTAGGCTCCGGAGAGCAATACATGCCGTGGATACATATGCTGGACATGGTAAGAGCCATCACCTATTTACTGGAAACTCAGCATGCGCAAGGTGCTTTTAACCTGTGTGCACCACACGCCGTTACCAACAAGGTTTTTAGTCAATCATTAGCGAAAACGCTAAACCGACCTCATCTATTATTCACACCTAAATGGCTAATGAACATCATTTTGGGAGAGGCTGCTGTGTTACTTTTTGATAGCATCCGGGCAAAACCAAAAAAACTGACCGAACTTGGCTTTCATTTCCAATACTCACATATAGAACCTGCGTTCAAAAATATTCTAAAACGCAACCTTTAGGAACTGGTATGAAGAAAGCAATATTGATAACAGGCTGCTCAACTGGCATTGGGTATATGGCAGCGCATGCCTTACAGCAACGCGGTTATCATGTGATCGCTTCATGCCGGAAATTGGAAGATGTCGAAAAGCTTCGTCAAGAAGGGTTAACTTGTATCCAACTCGATTTACGTTGTGAGAAAAGCATTACAGAGGCTGTTACTCAAACGATGGATTTATGTGATGGAAAACTGTACGCGCTATTCAATAACGGAGCTTATGGTCAACCAGGAGCGATTGAAGATCTGCCAACGGCAGCTTTACGTGAACAATTTGAAACCAACTTTTTTGGTTGGCATCAACTCACAACAGAAATTATCCCTCACTTTCGCAAACAAGGAGAAGGAAGGATCATTCAAAATAGCTCAGTACTAGGTTTCGCTGCGATGAAATATCGCGGAGCCTACAATGCTTCCAAATTTGCGATTGAAGGATGGAGTGACACCTTACGTCTTGAACTTAGAACAACCAACATACTAATCAGCATTATTGAGCCAGGGCCAATCGAAACTTCATTTCGTGCCAATGCGCTTACAGCGTTTAAGCATTGGATTGACACCCAAAATAGCGTTCACAGCACTGTTTATCAAAGTCAAATTCAAAGACTCAATGGCGATAAATCAAATAACGCCTTTGCTTTACCAGCCAAAGCTTGCCTCCCCTATCTCCTACATGCACTTGAATCGTCGAAGCCGAAGCTTCGTTATCGCATTACCACTCCAACAAAAGTGTTTGCAATCCTTAAACGAGTGGTTCCGAATCGGTGGTTAGATCATCTGTTAGATAAAGCGGCATAAATGACCAACTTGTCATTTTTTCGTAACATTCAAGTGACATCATGCAGCTCTGGACATTCCAGATACCCTAATACTAAGCGTTGCATGTGGTACGACAAATATGACATTACACCAATTAAATTGGCTCAGTGTCGGTGTTGCGCTGACTTTATTATTAATACTATAGACACCTTTGCTTGCTCTCTCGTTAAGAGACAAAAACGCTGCAGCCTTGTGGCGTTTTTTGTTTTTCCCCTTGATATTTCAACTTTTAACCCTATCTCTTAGCTATAGACCTAACACAGCAAAGGAACAAACAATGCTATCTCCTTACATTGTTGAAGTGAATCAGAATAACTTTAGAGAAGTGTTCGAGGGCTCGGTAAATACTCCTATTTTATTTCATTTTTGGGCACCAATGAGCCAAGAGAGTGCGCAGATCATTCCAGAGCTGCAAACCCTCACCCAACAACACAATGGTGCTTTTACCTTAGCACTATTAAATTGTCAGGAAGAACAAGCCGTTGCCGCACAGTTTGGCGTGCAAACCTTGCCAACCATTGCACTTTTTATCAACGGTCAAGCGGTGGATGGCTTAGGCGGACCTCAAACTATTGACGCGGTTAAAGAGATGCTAAATAAGCATTTGCCGAGCCAAAGTGAGGTTGATTTAAAGAACGCTTTGGAACTAATTCAACAGTCTCAACACTCTGACGCCCTGCCTTTGCTATTAAATCTGCCACAAGAGATAAAGGAAAAGGGTGAAGCCAAACTCGCCCTTGCGGATGTTTTTTTGGAAACGCAGCAATACGATGCGGCAGAAGCGGAATTGCAACACATCCCGTTAGAATATCAAGATAGCTATTACAAAGGATTAGTTGCCAAACTGGAACTGCATAAGCAAGCCGCTGATAGCCCAGAAATACAAGCGTTAGAGGAAAACTTTGCAGCGCAACCTGATAATGCTCAGCTGGCGAGTGAACTTGCACTTCAATATCATCAAGTCAGCCGAGATGAAGAAGCACTAGAACTTTTATGGTCTTTTTTAAAGAGCGATCTCAACTGCTTAGATGGTGAAATCAAAAAAGTCTTTATGGATATATTGAGCGCTTTAGGACAAGGTAATAGCCTCGCCGGTTACTATAGAAGACAACTATATTCATTATTATATTAATAATATCAAACAATTAAGGCTGGGATTTCCCAGCCTTAATTGTATTATAACTAAACAACTTGAAGTAGTAGTCTAGCGGTAAGCGGGTTCATCCTCATGAGCATAGATAAACGATACGATTTATTTGAAAGAACGTAGCCAACACCACAGCAGCTTCAAGTAGGAAAGGTATAATGCAAAATAGAAAAAATAGCACTCCCAAGCTTGGATGAATAATATCAACAACCACCAAAGCTAGGAGAATCAATAATCAAAAAGGATCAGTTATGGCTTTAGATTCAATCGTTGCCGTTGGCATATTCGTATTCGTTGTTATTGCTTTTATCTTTGCAGCAGTGAAAACGGTTTCTCAAGGAAGTAATTGGACAGTTGAGCGCTTTGGTCGCTATACCCATACTCTACAACCTGGCTTAAATATTATTATTCCATTTGTTGACAAAATCGGACAAAAGATCAACATGATGGAACAAGTGTTAGATATTCCCGCCCAAGAGGTGATCTCTAAAGATAATGCCAATGTTGTGATTGATGCAGTTTGCTTTGTACAAGTGATAGATGCCGCAAAAGCTGCTTATGAAGTAAGTGAACTACAACACGCCATTCGAAATTTAACACTGACTAACATGCGTACAGTACTAGGCTCAATGGAGCTCGATGAAATGCTTAGCCAGCGTGACATGATCAACACAAAACTGCTCTCTATCGTTGACCAAGCCACTAACCCATGGGGAGTTAAAGTCACTCGTATCGAGATAAAAGATGTTCAGCCACCAGCCGATCTAACGGCAGCAATGAATGCGCAGATGAAGGCTGAGCGTAATAAGCGGGCAGACATTCTAGAAGCAGAAGGGGTACGCCAAGCTCAAATTTTACGTGCAGAAGGCCAAAAGCAGTCTGAAATATTAAAGGCGGAAGGTGAAAAGCAAGCAGCAATTTTACAAGCCGAGGCTCGTGAACGGGCTGCCGAAGCGGAAGCGAAGGCAACTGAAATGGTGTCAAACGCCATAGCACAAGGCGACATGCAAGCTGTGAATTATTTCATTGCGCAAGGTTATACTGATGCCTTAAAAGCGATTGGCCAAGCAGAAAATGGGAAGATCATCATGCTACCGTTAGAAGCTACGGGGTTAATGGGGTCCGTTGCTGGGATCGCTGAAATGTTCAAGCAACCATCGCTAAAAGATAAGTAGGTAACCAAGTGATAGAACTTATACAACAAATCAATTACTGGCACTGGCTAGCGTTTGGTTTGGTGCTCGTGGCGCTAGAACTACTCGGTACTGCCGGTTATTTTCTTTGGCTCGGTATTTCAGCAGTGCTTGTTGGGGTAATTTTCGCCATATTGCCTATAAGTTGGCAGCTGCAATGGCTAACCTTTGCCAGTTTCTCTTTGATCACTACATGGTTATGGTGGCGAAAACAGTTTAAGTCTGATCATGATAGTGACAAATCGCGCAAACTTAACCAAAAACAGAAACAACTGATTGGACAAACCGCACGGCTAACAGAAGATGTTCAACAAGGGACGTTTCGCCTAACTCTCGGAGATACCACCTGGACTGCGCAATGTAAGCAAGACATCGCAGCGGGCAGTTTAGTCAAAGTCGTTGATGTTGATGGCATTGTTTTGATCGTTGAGCCGCAATAAACGCAAGGCGACTATTTGTCGCCTTGCGTTTTACAGCAATGCCCTTTCAAATTATCAATGATTGGGCAATCACTCCCCTCATCACCAGGACATTCGTTAATCCATTCTTCCAATTGCTGTTTGATTAACTCTAATTCAACGAGTTTTCGTGAGACATCCTGTAGCTTTTCTTTGGCCTTTTCTTTGACAGAAAAACTAGTTCTAGCTGGATCATTAGCTAAAGCGATTAAAGACTTACACTCTTCCAAACTGAACCCAACTCGTTTACTGCGTGCAATCAGTAAAAGATCATCCACATGCCCTTGTTGATAGTGACGATATCCATTTTCTGACCTGAGCGGCGGGGTAATCAACCCTTTTTCTTCATAGAGTCGAATCGATTTGGCGGTTAATCCGGTCAATTGGGCGACTTGGCTAATATTCATGTTAAAAATTCAATGAAAAAGGCATGTTGATAAACATGCCTTTTTCACCATTAGAAAGCAAGTCGATCACTATTGATTCAGTAACCAGCTTAGAATTTGAGATTTTTCAGATTTATCCGCTTTTTCATACCAGTAAGCAAGCATTTCTAATGGCTTACTTTCTGTTTTCAGCGCTTGATTGATAGATGAACGATTTACAAAAGCCCAATCTGCAAATGCTTTTTGTTCACTTACTGAGGCTTCAGCAAACCAGTATTGAACCATTTCTTGAGCTTGTGACACTTTGGTTTTTTCAGCAACAGTAGTCACAGCGGCTGGAACAGCTACAGGGGCAACCGCGATCGCTGTATGATTATTCGCACCGTTGTAAATTGTGTCGATGTAAGCTTTTGGCACAATGAAAGTTGTACTCATTACTGAGTTATTTCCTTCAAGCGTAAACTCTAAATTCTTTTCTCTTGCCTGCTGAATGTCAGCTTCGCTTAATGGAAATTTAATGTATTGAGTCTTTGTGCAGTGTTCGCTACAGCTTTCTCTGGGGGTTTGTCTCTCTTCTAGCTCTATCGTCTTACCAAAAAAACTAACCGTTTCGTATTCTTTATAACTCTGGAAGTAACTCACATCCATAATAATTGAAGATTCTGGCGCCTGATTTTGTGTTATTGCTTTGTTGTACGTAAAGTAGAGTGATGATTTTATAACGTCTGCCCCTACATTTGCCTTACTTTCTGCAACGTAAGCTTGTCCAGTCACCTGAATATAGCTCCCCTTTGGCTGCACATCCGAGACTGAATAAGCAAAGTTACTTTCTGAATCAAGTGAACTACAAGCTCCCAAAAATAATGATAATACAACAATACTTACTTTATTCATTATGACTAAATCCTTATGTTCACTATGGAAAAACGCTGGTAAAAATTACCAGCGTTTTAATTTTTACTAACTATTTCAAGCAAATGATTTTAGCTTAGAAACCGTACTCAAGGCCAATACGAGTTACGAGATCTGATGAAACATCACCACGGTCATTGTCAGTAAAGCTACGACTTGCAACACGTAGATAAGGTACAAAACCATCCTTCACGTACATGATCTGACCAGAAACAGTATCGCTCTTATCCGTCGCACTCGCTTTTAGCGATGAATTTGCAGCAGTTGTACCAGACAAATCTGCATCATCATTCGCTGCGTAGCCTACTTTAAAGCCCCACGGACCATTCCAGTATTGGCCAACAACAGAGTATGAATCTTGCGTATATTTGCGATCACCATTATCAATTTCTTCGCCTTTATATGCAGCTGCAATACCAAAGCCAGCTGGTAGGCTTGCTTCAAAGCCAACGATGTATGCGAATGTATCGTCTTTATAGCCATCTACACTAGGTGTACAATCAGGGTTCATTGGATCTTTAGGGTCAAACACACAAGACTCCGCAGTATCGCCAACTACACGCGTACCAGATTCAACTGCACCCATAAAGGTTATTTTTTCGAAGCTGTACTTAGCACTTGCACCAAAGAAGTTAGCATCACGAGTTGCTGCACCACCACCGTTGTCATTATCATCACGACCAACAGAAGCAGCAAAAGAGAAGCCACCGAATTTTGGCGAGTCGTAACGAATTTGGTTAGATTGACGATCGTAGTGAGCGTTGATGCCACCCCAATCGAATACAGAACCTAGACCTGGGTTAGAGAATGGCCAGTCAACGATTTCGTATAGTGGCGTAAGAACACGACCCACACGAACGTTACCCCAAGAGCCAGAAGCACCAAGGAAAGTATCACGGAAACCAAGCACGCCACCTGAAACGCCACCGTGCCCCCAATCTGTGCTATCTACATAGCCAGACTCAATTTGCATCGTGATTTTGAAGTCTTCAAACATATCTTTGTGGGCACGAAAACCAATACGAGATTCGTTCTCTACAGCGTAGCCACTGCTAGCATCATCTTCATCTGTTGTGTTGTAGTTAACAACAGAAATTGCTGCGACGCCGTATACCTCAACATTGAAGTCAGAAATAACACCAACTTGACCAGTTTCCGTTGCAAATGCACCAGTTGAAGCCATTGCTACTGCTGCACCTAGAAGAGTACGTTTAAACATTTTGTCCATGGAAAAAACTCCTAAAAATGGATATAGCTGTCTTTTATATTTCTCACCTTAAGTTGGCCGCCGAAGGGAGAAATCATTTCCTATGTTGAAAACCTAAATTAATCTTTAACTTTTGATTTTCTATTTCCTGCATACACACCGTGTATCCATGTTTAATAGACTAACTTCGCGGTGAAAAACATCAATGAGAACTTAACTTTTATCTAAAAAAATATGAGCCATAGCAAACTTTAGCCAAGTAAGAGATCAAGATCTAATAAACAACAAAAAAGCCAAAAAAAAACATAAAAACCATACAAATCAGAATATTATGTATTTCATCATTTCAATTAACTTGAAGTGCCTCGCAATAATCACGAGAAAGTAGATGAGAGCATTTTTAGTAGTCATGGCTAAAAGCAGGATAATTTAAGAATAAAAACGAAAAGGTGGGATGCTTTTTTTTACAAAAAATTAAGCCTCAATTATAAAAATTGAGACTTAATTACATGCAGGGACGAAATGAATGGTTAGTAATTCATCATAGAAAGTAAATCTTGTTCCGTACGAATTTCAATGCCAAGTTCTTGTGCTTTAGCTAACTTAGAACCTGCCGCTTCCCCGGCAAATAATATATCGGTGTTCTTGGAAACACTGCCAGTCACTTTTGCGCCCAGAGCCTGCAGGGCAGCCTTGGCGTCACTTCTTGATAATTGAGATAAACTCCCCGTCAATACAACGACCTTACCTAAAAGTGGTTGCACACTATCTTCGCTCGGCTTTTCAACATTTGGCCATTGAACACCTAACTCTATTAATTCATCAATGACTTTTTTGTTTTTATCTTGCTCGAAAAAAGAAGTGATGTGACTCGCAACAACCACACCGACATCTTGAACTTTAAGTAACTCATCAAATGTCGCTTGGCTGATATTCTCTAATGTTTCAAAATGCAGAGCTAAATTTGCAGCCGTAGTCTCTCCAACTTCACGAATACCAAGAGAATACAAAAAACGAGCGAGAGTGGTGAGTTTTGATTTTTCTAAAGCATTGACAACGTTTTGCGCCGATTTAGGCCCCATGCGCTCTAAAATAGTTAACTGCCCCGCTTTGAGTCGAAAAAGGTCAGCGGGGGTTTTTACCATCTCTTTATCAACCAGCTGCTCGATAACTTTGACACCTAACCCATCAACATCTAGTGCTTTACGTGACACAAAGTGTTTAAGTGCTTCTTTTCGTTGTGCCTGGCAAACCAACCCACCAGTACAGCGCGCTACAGCCTCACCTTCAATACGTTCAATCTCAGAATTGCATACTGGGCAATGGTTTGGGAAAACAATATCTCTTGCTGATGCAGGACGTCGGTCTAAAACAACAGAAACGACTTGCGGGATGACGTCACCCGCACGACGAATCGTAACACTATCACCGATTTTGACACCCAAACGTTCAATTTCATCGGCATTGTGTAACGTGGCATTACTAACGGTAACACCGCCAACAAAAATAGGTTCTAACTTAGCCACTGGCGTAATTGCACCGGTTCGTCCTACTTGGAACTCAACATCATTAAGTACCGTAATCTCTTCTTGCGCTGGGAATTTATACGCAATCGCCCAGCGTGGTGCTCGAGCCACAAAACCCAATTGTTGCTGGGCTTGGATATCATCCACTTTAATAACCACACCATCGATCTCGTAAGCTAACTGCTCACGGCGAGTTAAAATACTTTGATAATAGCTTTTGACTTCATCGAGCGAATTCACTAGGCGCGTCTCTGGGCACATAGGTAAACCCCACGCTTTTAATTGTAAAAAACGTTGATAGTGGCTCAGAGCCAACTCAACACCTTCGACAACCCCCACGCTGTAAGCATAAAAATTAAGCGGGCGTTTTGCCGTAATTTTGGAGTCTAACTGCCTTAAACTGCCTGCCGCAGCATTTCTAGGGTTAACAAAAGTTTTATCACCCGTTTTTAGTGCTTGTTGATTCAAACGTTCAAAACCAGCTTTGGGCATAAAGACTTCTCCACGCACTTCTAGGCGAGTAGGCCACCCTTCCCCCTGTAATTTCAGAGGAATCGCGCTGATAGTTCTGACATTCTCAGTAATGTTTTCTCCTGTCGTACCATCGCCACGCGTTGCAGCTTGGATCAAAACACCATTTTCATACAATAAACTTACCGCTAAACCATCTAGCTTAGGTTCACAGCAAAACGCATCTAGCTTAGGTTCACAGCAAAACGCATCTAGCTCAGTCGTAGCTAAGCGGTCTTGTATGCGCTTGTGGAAAGCATCCAACTCATCATCATCGAACGCATTATCCAAAGATAGCATCGGTATTTCATGTTTAACTTGCTCAAATCCATCAAGAGGCTTACCACCGACCCGCTGGCTTGGTGAGTCTAAAGTAATGAGTTCAGGATGTTGAGCTTCCAACTCAAGTAACTCACGCATAAGCCGGTCATACTCTGCATCTGGAATTTCAGGGCTATCTTCAACGTAGTAACGTACCGAATGGTAGTGAAGCGTTTCACGCAACTGATTTAATTGGTTTTGAATTGTTTGAGTCATAATTCTCTCGGATCATGAAAAAAGGCTCCGACGAGGAGCCCTTAGTGGTCTGTTTTTTATTTACGCGCTACGAGCGTTTTTAAATTCCTGTATCTGACGACGGTATGCTGCTAAGCGGTCTGGAGTCATCAGGTTACGAGCATCATCAAGCACATTACCGCCAAGATCATCGGCAATTTGTTGCGCGGTTTTGAGCATCAATTTAAAGTTTTGGTCCGCTTCACCGTAGCATGGCAGAGTCATGAAAAATGAAATACCTTGTGTAGTGAAATCAGCAGGATCATTATGCTCCAGTGTGCCTGGTTGCATCATATTAGCAACACTAAATAATACCTTACCTGTCCCTGAAAGATCAGCGTGACGGTGGAATATATCCATATCACCGTAGAGCAAACCATTTTGCTGCATACTATCAAAAAGCTTAGTACCAACAAAAGGTTCATTCGCTGCACAATGTACATTAAGTACTAGCACTTCCATATCTGCGGGTTGTTCTTCTGCAACTTCAACTTCTTGGCTCTCTTGCTCAACGTGAGCAGTATCTTGAACAATAACCGGTTGCGGAGCTTCTGATACAGAAATTGAAGGAATATCCTCAATCTCATCAATAGTATCTACTGCAACCATCTTTTCAGGATAACCATCAATTAATGGATCAACTGTTTCACTGAAGTCAGGCTCTTTGCGTTCTTTTCGGATAATCTCAAAATCATCTTCTGGAGCAAACGAACGTTGCGGTGAAGAGACGGAATCATCGTGATCAACATCGATTTTCCCGAGAGGCTTGTCGCCAAACTTCGATTTCCCTTCTTTCTTACTGGTCCAAAGGCCGTGGAACAGTAGAGCGGCTATCGCTAGCGCGCCAACAATGATGAGTACGAATCTCAATTCCTGCATTTTTCACTCTCAGTTTCTCGATGTATTGTTGTTCGTTGCTGTATATCGCTGAACTGAACGTATCACCAAGGTGGATTATTCGGTCTATTCAGGTACTTTACCAAAACTTAGTACCGATTTAGAACAACTTAATGTGAGAAGTTCCATACATGATGTGATTTTCACCACGCTTTTCTTCTTCGATAGGTTGAGTAGAATAGCTTTCACGCTATTCATTGATAAAATTTTGTATTGGAAATGATATGACACATCAGCAACGCTCTGGCTTTGGTTACTTCTTCTTTGGGCTTGAACTGGCTCTTACCCCGGGAATTCGTCGTTTTGTTTTACTCCCTTTACTCACCAATATTATTTTGGTTGGTGGTGCACTTTTTTATCTATTCAGCCACTTGGATACTTGGATTACCCAGTTGATCGGCCAAATACCAGACTTCCTATCTTGGCTAAGTTATATCCTCTGGCCATTATTAGCGATTACTATCCTAGCTACGTTTTCATACTTTTTTAGCACGCTAGCGAACTTTATCGCGGCTCCGTTTAATGGTTTACTTGCTGAAAAAGTAGAAGAAAAGCTTATTGGCGCCCCCGTTAATGATGATGGCTTGATGTCTGTCATCAAAGATGTGCCAAGAGTTCTTGCTCGAGAATGGCGTAAGTTACTTTATACGCTACCAAAAGCGCTTGGCTTATTTTTATTGTTGTTGATCCCAGCGTTAGGACAAACCGTCGGCCCTCTACTATGGTTTATGTTCACCGCTTGGATGTTGGCCGTGCAGTATTGTGACTACCCCTTCGACAACCATAAAATCAGCTTTGATCAAATGAGACACAATTTGAAACAAAAACAGGGTAAAGCCTATAGCTTTGGTATTTTGGTGTCGGTGTTTACGACCATTCCTATTCTTAACTTAATTGTTATGCCTGTTGCAGTTTGTGGTGCAACCGCTATGTGGGTTGCCGAATTTAAGAATAAACTATGTTAAAACAAGCTCCAATCGAGATAGATTGGTTTACCTAACCCTCTAAACACCTTGGAGTTGCACTTAAGTGAGGGCTCATTTGCATACGCAAGCTATGTGATTGAGGAATCAACGTCGTCGCAACTTCAAGTAGGAAGGATATATAACTTATAACTTTTTAATCCTTCTACGTTTCAGGGTTAACACATATCCTTCTTTCTGTATCCACTCACGTGTCCTACTTATCTAACAGACACGATTAACGTGTGTAATAAAGGAATATCGCAATGAGCAAAATCTACGAAGACAACTCTTTAACTATTGGTAACACACCTTTAGTTCGCCTAAACAAAGTCAGTAATGGCAAAGTGCTTGCTAAAATTGAAGCTCGCAACCCTAGCTTCAGTGTTAAATGTCGTATTGGCGCGAATATGATTTGGGAAGCGGAGAAAGCAGGTACTCTTAAACCTGGTGTTGAACTAGTAGAACCAACCAGTGGTAACACCGGCGTTGCCCTTGCGTTTGTTGCGGCAGCCCGCGGTTATAAACTGACCCTAACTATGCCAGAATCAATGAGCTTAGAGCGCCGCAAATTATTGAAAGCTTTAGGTGCAAACTTAGAATTAACCGAAGCTGCAAAAGGTATGAAAGGCGCGATCGCTAGAGCCGAAGAAATCGTGGCAAGTAACCCAGAGAAATTCTTGCTGTTGCAACAATTCAATAACCCTGCAAACCCACAAATTCACGAAAAAACCACAGGTCCTGAAATTTGGGATGCAACCGACGGTGAAATTGATGTATTTGTCGCAGGTGTGGGCACAGGCGGCACATTGACTGGAACAAGTCGTTACATAAAAGGTGAAAAAGGCAAAGCGATTATCTCTGTTGCCGTTGAACCTGCCGAGTCACCGGTCATAGCACAAGCGATTGCAGGTGAAGAAATCAAGCCGGCTCCACATAAAATCCAAGGTATCGGCGCTGGTTTCATTCCAGGAAACTTAGATTTATCTCTAATTGACCGTGTTGAACCTGTCACTTCTGACGAAGCGATTGCTATGGCACGACGTCTTATGGAAGAGGAAGGTATTCTCGCTGGAATTTCGTCTGGAGCTGCTGTTGTCGCGGCCAATAGATTAGCAGAACTACCTGAATTTGCTGGAAAAACTATTGTTACCATACTCCCAAGCTCTGGTGAGCGTTATCTAAGCACCGCACTATTTGCCGGTATATTTACCGAGAAAGAGAACCAGCAGTAATATGTGGTCAAATCAATTTTTCGTTTAAAAAAGCCCCGTTCAGGGGCTTTTTTGTTGATCCCTGCCTCTCCTTTGGTAATATCAGCAATGTTTTATTTTAAGCTTCAAAATAAAGAAGTCAGAAACGTATTTCAGAACAATGGCGAACGACAACATAGATTGAAATCGCGATTGTACTATTTTAGACCAGTATCAGTTCTGACACGTAAACGACGTCGATGCACTAGCAGAATCGTCAATTAGCGGTTAAGCTGTTCTGGTTGAGAAACTAACAAAAAATAAATCAATTGGGGTATATAACATGTACGAGAAGCAAGTAGAAATCACTGCAGAAAACGGTCTTCACACGCGTCCTGCTGCGCAATTCGTTAAAGAAGCGAAAGCATTCGATGCTGACATCACTGTGACTTCTAATGGCAAAAGCGCAAGTGCTAAAAGCCTTTTCAAACTTCAAACACTAGGCCTAGTAAAAGGCACTGTTGTGACTATTTCTGCTGAAGGCCCTCAAGCTCAGCAAGCGGTAGATCACCTAGTAGCTCTAATGGACCAACTACACTAATCCGGTCCTCTATTTTCAAAGCCATTTTGTGAAAACAAAGTGGCTTTGTTGGAAATAGACTAAACTTTGGGCTATTAATTATCGTTAGCGCAATAGTACACACCCTCCCGTTTACAGTTGACCAATTTAAGGTAAGGCTATGATTTCAGGCATCCTAGCATCTCCAGGCATTGCTTTCGGTAAAGCACTGCTACTTCAAGAAGATGAAATTGTCCTAAATACTCACTCTATTTCAGAAGCTCAAGTAGAAGACCAAGTTAAGTGTTTTTATGATGCACGTAACAAATCTTCTGCTCAGTTAGAAGTGATTAAACAAAAAGCACTTGAAACGTTTGGTGAAGAAAAAGAAGCCATCTTCGAAGGCCACATCATGTTGCTTGAAGATGAAGAGCTAGAAGAAGAGATTTTAGCACTCATCAAAAATGACAAAATGCATGCAGATAACGCGATCTATACCGTGATCGAAGAACAAGCTGCTGCACTCGAATCTCTTGATGACGAGTACTTAAAAGAACGTGCAACAGATATCCGTGATATCGGCTCTCGTTTCGTTAAGAATGCTCTTGGTATCAATATCGTTTCACTTAGCGATATCAACGAAGAAGTTATTCTTGTTGCTTACGATCTAACACCATCTGAAACTGCACAAATCAACCTTGATTACGTGTTGGGCTTTGCTTGTGATATTGGTGGTCGTACATCTCACACTTCAATTATGGCTCGTTCACTTGAACTTCCAGCGATTGTTGGTACTAACGACATCACTAAAAAAGTGAAAAATGGCGATATGCTTGTTCTTGATGCTATGAACAACAAAATCATCATTAATCCTTCAGAAGCACAGCTTGAAGAAGCGAAAAAAATTCGTGATGACTTTGCCGCTGAAAAAGAAGAGCTAGCAAAACTTAAAGACCTCCCTGCTATTACACTAGACGGACATCAAGTTGAAGTGTGCGGTAACATCGGTACCGTAAAAGACTGCGATGGTATCTTACGTAATGGTGGTGAAGGCGTCGGTCTATACCGAACTGAATTCCTATTCATGGATCGTGATGCCCTACCAACTGAAGATGAGCAATACCAAGCTTATAAAGAAGTTGCAGAAGCAATGCACGGTGAAGCGGTTATTATCCGTACCATGGATATTGGTGGTGATAAAGATCTGCCATATATGGATCTACCAAAAGAGATGAACCCATTCTTGGGTTGGCGTGCCGTTCGCATTAGCCTAGATCGCCGTGAAATTCTCCGCGATCAACTACGTGGTATTCTACGTGCATCTGCACACGGCAAACTACGCATCATGTTCCCAATGATCATCTCTGTTGAAGAGATTCGTGAACTTAAGAGTGCAATCGAAGAGTACAAAGCAGAACTTCGTGCTGAAGGTCTTGCTTTCGACGAGAATATCGAAATCGGCGTCATGGTTGAAACACCAGCTGCCGCAGCTATCGCTCATCACTTAGCGAAAGAAGTGTCATTCTTCTCTATCGGCACTAACGATTTGACTCAGTACACGTTAGCGGTTGACCGTGGTAACGAGATGATTTCTCATCTTTACAATCCACTATCACCAGCAGTACTGACGGTGATTAAACAAGTTATCGATGCATCTCATGCTGAAGGCAAGTGGACTGGTATGTGTGGCGAGCTCGCAGGTGATGAACGCGCAACGCTTCTGCTACTAGGCATGGGACTTGACGAGTTCTCTATGAGCGGTATTTCTATCCCGACAGTGAAGAAAGTCATTCGTAATTCAAACTTTGCAGACGTGAAAGCAATGGCTGAAGAAGCACTTTCTCTTCCAACTGCTGCAGAGATTGAAGCTTGCGTAGACAAATTCATCGCAGAGAAAACTCAATAATCTGCCGATACCAATGACCTAGACGACTAAAAGTAGTCGTCTAATCTCAATGATTGGTATACTATAAATCGACAGAATTAAACTAAACGTTAGGAGCATGACACAATGGGTCTGTTTGACAAACTTAAAAAGCTAGTATCTGACGACAGCGCTGATGCGGGTGCAATCGAAATCATCGCACCTCTTTCTGGTGAAATCGTAAATATTGAAGATGTGCCAGATGTTGTTTTCGCTGAGAAAATCGTTGGTGATGGTATTGCCATCAAACCATCTGGTAATAAGATGGTAGCTCCTGTAAATGGTACTATCGGTAAAATCTTCGAAACAAACCACGCATTCTCAATCGAGTCTGACGATGGTGTTGAGCTATTTGTTCACTTCGGTATCGATACTGTTGAACTGAAAGGCGAAGGCTTCACTCGCATTGCACAAGAAGGCCAAGCTGTTAAAGCTGGCGATACTGTAATCGAATTCGATCTAGCGCTTTTAGAAGAGAAAGCAAAATCAACTTTGACTCCAGTTGTTATCTCTAACATGGACGAAATCAAAGAGTTGAACAAACTTTCTGGTTCTGTAACTGTAGGTGAAACTCCAGTTCTACGCGTAACTAAGTAACCCTATTGGTTATCGTCATTGTTATGTAAAAAAACGCTGCTTTTGAGCAGCGTTTTTTATTGTATTCAATTCATGACATTAAACTTAAATTCACGCTCTTTGATGATGAAAATCTAAAGCCCTAAAGCGTATTTCAGCACTTGGCCTTTAACTGGACCTGAGTGTTCTGCCAACTTCAATACCGCATTACGAAGCAGCTTAACTGGCGGAACTTGGTTACTGAATGTCTTATAAAACAGATCCATTCCCGTTTGCATCAACAAGTTATCTGGGTAACGTCGACATTGATACTCATACAGCAAGTCATCAGACAATCGAGCTTTTCCTTCAGTAACATTCAATAATACCTTGGCATCTTTCAAACCAAGATTCACCCCTTGCCCTGCTAACGGGTTGATAGTGTGCGCCGCATCACCGACCACAACACATTGTCGTTTTGAGTATTGCTGAGCATGACGCCGAGTAAGAGGAAACGCCCCCCACTTCAACACCTTGATATCACCTAGCTCTTGTGGAAAGTGAGATAATATTTCACCTCTGAGCGCGTCTGCGTCCAAGGCACATAGTTGACAAATGCGCGCTGGAGAGTCATACCAAACCAAAGAAGCTTGCTGACCGAGCAAAGGAAGAAATGAACGAGGTCCTGAAGGAAAAAACTGCTGCCAGGTAATATCTTGTTGAGGCATTTCGGTTTCCACATTGATAAGCATGCATTGTTGGCGATAGTCCCAAGCCGTAACACCAATATGAGCAAGTTGGCGCACCTTGGAGTTGGCCCCATCAGCACCGACCACCCATTGAGCTTTGAGTGATTTTCCTGACTGCAAATGCACAGTGTTAAGCTCATCAAAATCAATACGTTCTAGCTTCTCAGGGCAAAGTAATGTTAGGTTTGAATAGTGTTCGAACTGTTGCCATAACCCCAACTGTATGAGCCTATTTTCAACCATATAACCAAGCTGTGGTAAGGCTAAATCCTCGCTATTAAATCGCGTTCGGCATTCAGGGTGCTCCCAGGTTTCTAAACGACGGTATGGGCATGTTCTCATGCGAGCAATAGACTCCCAAGCCCCCAAAGACTCCAATAGCTGAACCGATGTTTGTGAAATAGCAGAAATACGCAGATCAAAGGCTTGCGAAGCATCAAATGCTTCAGGGATGCAACTTTCAATAACCGCGACTGTGCGTCCTTGTTTGGCAAAACCAAGCGCAACAGCAGCACCAACCATGCCACCACCAACGATCACTACGTCAAAATTATCCATTATTTACACTTTTCATTCTGATTTTTAGGCTGTTTTTCATTGTACGTTCCTCAGACATTTTTGCTAATTTTTTTCATCAAAAACCTTATTAAAAACATGGCAAAACCCTAGATACAGCCTTGTATAGAATAGATTTCGCTGGATCACTAGTCAGTGACTTTTTAAAGCAGTACAATACGCGGCTACCGCTGATATGGCGGCTATAATTTGAGCATGGCTCAACGAATTTAGACAAACAAAATGAGCGGAAGTGAGATGAGTAAGAAACTGCTAATTAAAACCTGGGGCTGCCAGATGAATGAATACGATTCATCAAAAATGGCCGACCTGCTTAACGCTGCAAACGGCTATGAGCTAACGGAAGAGCCAGAGGAAGCAGATGTACTATTACTTAACACCTGTTCAATCCGTGAAAAAGCGCAAGAAAAGGTTTTCCACCAACTAGGTCGTTGGAAAACGCTAAAAGATAAAAAACAGGGCGTTGTGATTGGTGTTGGCGGTTGTGTGGCAACACAAGAAGGCGATCATATTCGTGAACGAGCGCCATTCGTTGATGTTATTTTTGGCCCACAAACGCTACACCGTTTACCTGAAATGATTAAACAATCACAAACCAACGCCGGGCCGGTGATGGATATATCCTTCCCTGAAGTTGAGAAATTTGACTGTCTACCAGAGCCAAAAGCAGACGGTGCGACCGCTTTTGTTTCTATCATGGAAGGCTGTTCAAAATATTGCACTTACTGCGTAGTGCCATACACTCGCGGCGAAGAAGTAAGCCGTCCAATGGATGACGTGTTGTACGAAATCGCCCAACTTGCTGAGCAAGGTGTACGCGAAGTCAACCTACTTGGTCAGAATGTTAATGCCTATCGTGGCCCAATGCACGATGGCGAAATCTGCTCTTTTGCAGAACTATTACGTTTGGTCGCTTCGATTGATGGTATTGATCGCATTCGCTTCACAACCAGTCATCCGCTTGAATTTACCGATGACATCATTGCTGTTTATGAAGATACACCAGAGCTAGTGAGCTTCCTGCATCTTCCAGTACAAAGTGGTTCAGACCGAATTTTGACCATGATGAAGCGCCCACACACCGCGATTGAATACAAATCGATCATTCGTAAATTGCGTAAAGCTCGTCCAGATATTCAAATTAGCTCAGACTTCATTGTTGGCTTCCCAGGTGAAAGTGACAAAGATTTCCAAGACACGATGAAGCTAATTAAAGACGTTGATTTCGATATGAGCTTCAGTTTTATTTTTTCTCCACGCCCAGGTACACCTGCTGCTGACTATCCTTGTGATTTGTCTGAAGAAGTTAAAAAAGAGCGCCTGTACGAACTACAACAAACGGTCAATGCGCAAGCCATGCGTTATTCACGTTTAATGCTTGGTACTGAGCAACGCGTTCTAGTTGAAGGCCCATCGAAAAAGAACTTGATGGAACTTCGTGCGCGCACAGAAAATAACCGCGTTGTAAACTTTGAAGGTTCTGCCGATCTCATTGGTCAATTCGTTGATGTGAAGATCGTAGACGTATTTGCTAACTCACTACGTGGTGAATTAGTGCGTACAGAAAAAGATATGGACCTTCGCACCATGATTTCTCCTACTCAAATGATGGCGCAGACTCGTCGTGAAGATGAGCTAGGAGTAGCAACGTTTACACCTTAGGTTTACAATAATTCCATATGGCACCCGGTCCAAATCGGGTGCTATTAAATGGCAAACTGAGAGGCAACATTGAGCAATAAAATTGTGACGCTAGAGATAGATCTAGAACCTTCAGATAACCGCCGCCTTGCCAGTCTGTGCGGTCCATTCGATGACAACATCAAGCATTTAGAGCGCCGTTTAGGTGTCGAAATCAACCATCGCAGCCAGTTTTTCACCATTGTCGGCCAACCTCATACCGCAGCCGCTGCTTTAGATATTATTAAATCTTTATACGTTGATACCGCACCTGTCCACGGTAATATTCCCGACATCGAGCCTGAACAAATCCACTTAGCGATCAAAGAATCAGGCATCCTTGAACAAAACTCGGAAGCGGTCATTGAACATGGTAAAGAAGTGTTCATTAAAACCAAAAAAGGTGTCATAAAACCGCGCACACCGAATCAGGCTCAGTACTTAGTTAACATGGTCACTCATGACATCAGTTTCGGGATTGGGCCAGCCGGTACAGGGAAAACATACTTAGCCGTTGCCGCAGCCGTTGATGCACTTGAACGCCAAGAAATTCGCAGAATTTTGCTGACTCGGCCTGCAGTTGAAGCTGGCGAGAAACTGGGTTTTCTACCGGGAGATCTAAGCCAAAAAGTTGACCCTTATTTGCGACCACTCTACGACGCTTTGTTTGAAATGCTCGGCTTTGAACGAGTAGAAAAGCTGATTGAGCGTAATGTGATTGAAGTGGCTCCGCTCGCTTACATGCGTGGACGCACGCTCAACGACGCTTTTATTATTTTGGATGAAAGCCAAAATACCACCGTTGAACAGATGAAAATGTTTTTGACTCGGATTGGGTTTAATTCTCGCGCCGTGATCACCGGCGATGTCACCCAAATTGACTTACCTCGCGGTGCTCGTTCTGGCCTTAGACATGCCATTGAAGTACTCAATGAAGTCGATGAAATTAGTTTCAACTTCTTCCTTGCCGACGACGTCGTTCGTCACCCAGTCGTAGCACGTATCGTCAACGCCTATGAAAAATGGGAAGCGAAAGATCAAAAAGAACGAAAAGCTAATGAGCAACGTCGACGAGAAGAGCGCGAAGCAAAAGTCGTCGACACGATAAACGCTGACTTGTTAGAAACTGAAAAAACGACTGGTGAACAATGAGTATCGAACTAGATTTACAATTAGCGGTCGAATCAGAACAAGGTTTACCTACTCTTAATGATTTTAGCCAGTGGCTCAATAAAGCGGTAACACCATTTCAGACTCAAGCGGAAGTGACTATTCGTGTGGTTGATGTCCAAGAAAGTCAGCAACTCAATCACGAATACCGTGGAAAAGATAAGCCAACCAACGTGCTTTCTTTCCCTTTTGAAGCACCGCCGGGAATGGAAATCGATTTGCTCGGTGACCTCGTTATTTGTCGCCAAGTAGTAGAACAAGAAGCCCAAGAGCAAAACAAGCCATTGATGGCACACTGGGCGCATATGGTTGTACACGGCAGCCTGCATCTGTTAGGTTATGATCATATCGAAGATGACGAAGCTGAAGAGATGGAGTCTCTCGAAACAGAAATCATGCTTGATATGGGCTTTGAAGACCCATACATTGCAGAAAAAGAATAGCTTAAAAGCAAGAGCTTTAAAGCTGTACCTGACTGGCAGGTACAAATATGTGTGCTATCACACATCTGATAGCGTGAATAATTAGAGAAACAATGAACGAAGATAACCCCCAGAATTCTGAAGGTCCGAGTAGAAAGTCCTTCTTTGAACGCCTAGGCCAATTATTTCAAGGTGAGCCAAAAGATCGCCAAGAGCTTGTAGATGTCATCCGCGACTCCGAAATAAATGACCTAATCGACCATGACACCCGTGATATGTTGGAAGGTGTGATGGAGATTTCTGAGATGCGCGTGCGAGATATTATGATCCCACGCTCACAAATGGTCACTGTTGATAAAAATGCTAACTTGGATGCTTTAATCGCGCTGATTACAGACGCTCAGCACTCACGTTATCCGATTATCAGTGAAGACAAAGACCATGTTGAAGGTATTCTACTTGCGAAGGACTTACTTAAATATTTGGGTTCAGAAAGCGCACCATTTGACATTTTAGAAGTGATTCGCCCGGCCGTGGTTGTGCCGGAAAGTAAGCGAGTTGACCGATTGCTGAAAGAGTTTCGTGAAGAACGTTACCATATGGCGATCGTCGTTGATGAATTTGGTGGGGTATCTGGTCTTGTAACCATTGAAGATATTTTGGAAGAAATCGTCGGCGATATTGAAGACGAGTTCGATGACGAAGAACAGCTTGATATTCGTAAGCTCAGCAAGCATACATTTGCGGTTAAAGCACTAACAACCATTGAAGACTTTAATGATGCTTTTGGCTCTAACTTCAGTGATGAAGAAGTCGATACCGTAGGTGGACTAGTCATGACTGCATTTGGTCATTTGCCGAGCCGTGGTGAAGTGGTTGAGATCGAAAACTATAGTTTCAAAGTCACTGCAGCAGACAGCCGTAGAGTTGTTCAACTACAAGTCACCATCCCTGATCTTGAAACTCTTCCTGTCACCACAGAAGAATAACCAATATCCATTCTTACTGAAGTAAGTACATTAGAATGACAAAAGATGATTAAAGCATTTATTCATCGCCTAAAGCGGCCGTTAGCGGCCGCTTTTATTGGCGTATTAACCCCTTTAGCTTTTGCTCCCTACCAATTTTGGCCACTTGCCATCATCAGCCCCGTACTCTTGTTACTACTGATTAACCAACAATCAACTAGAAAAGCCACCGTAATAGGCTATGCATGGGGGTTAGGTTTCTTCGCCTTTGGTATCAGTTGGGTACACGTCAGCATCGACACATTTGGCGGTATGCCAAAAATCGCTAGCCTATTTTTAATGTCACTATTGGTCGGATATTTAGCAGTCTACACTGGGTTATTTGCCGGTCTTTTAAACCGTTTTTTCCCGAAAAATAATCTCGCTCGCTTTTTCTTAGCCGCGCCAGCACTTTGGTTACTCACCGACTGGTTAAGAGGTTGGGTGATGACCGGATTTCCTTGGCTGTGGTTAGGCTATAGCCAAATCGATAGCCCCCTTGCCAGCTTTGCCCCATTAGGGGGTGTCGAGCTCATCACTTTGCTCGTTATCGTGTGTTCCAGTGCTATCGCGATGACGTTGCTTCAACGAGCATGGGCGCTGCTACTTATTCCTGCGGTTATCTTTACCACTGGTTTTGGCTTAAGAAATATTGATTGGGTAACACTAGACCCTAGCTCAACCACCAAAGTTGCACTTATCCAGGGTAATATCAATCAAGCTGTCAAATGGCACCCTAACCAACGTTGGCCAACCATTATGAAATATACCGACCTCAGCCGTGAAAACTGGGATGCGGATATTATCATTTGGCCTGAAGCAGCCATTCCAGCTTTCGAATTTGAGATCCCCTCTTTTCTGCATAACCTTGATAGCGCAGCAAAGATGAATAACAGCGCAATCATTACTGGTATATTGAACCAAGGACCTGAGAAAGAATTTTATAACAGCATACTGACGCTTGGTGAAACGCCTTATGGTGATTACACCTATGACCCAACCCTGCGCTATCACAAATATCACCTACTGCCCTTTGGTGAATTTGTCCCCTTTGAAAAATTCTTAAGACCAATTGCTCCGTTTTTTAACTTACCAATGTCATCTTTTCATCGCGGAGAGTATGTTCAACCTAATATCATAGCGAATGGGAAACACCTCACTCCTGCGCTCTGTTATGAGATCATTTTTAGTGAACAAGTACGAGCAAACGTCACAGACGATACCGACTTTATCTTAACGCTATCAAACGACGCTTGGTTCGGTCGATCTATTGGGCCATTACAGCATATGGAGATCGCCAGAATGCGCGCTCTTGAGCTAGGGAAGCCGTTAATACGTTCAACCAATAACGGCGTCACAGCAGTCACGGATCATAAGGGTAACATCCTCAAACAACTGCCTCAGTTTGAAACTGGCGTACTTAAAACAGAGCTGACCTCAACAACAGGTCATACCCCTTATCGAACCATTGGAACTTGGCCTTTGTATATTTGGGTCTTCTTAAGCTTACTTTGTGGGTGGCGATGGAAGAGCTAATAGTGCTCAGTTAAAATGAAACAAAGGCGCTTAGTGCGCCTTTGAAATCACAGATAGCCAAAGCACATCACTATTATGGTTTTAATGGCAACCTGGTAAAGGCAGTTTTCCCACATTGGATACAAGCTACAATTTCCGTTGGATGGTTGTATTCCGTTTTTTGCCCACAATGGTCGCAAACTAATACACCTAAACCAATCATCTCACCTGCCTGATATAAACCTTGTCGCTCTAAGTCTTGAAATAGCTCAACCCATTCCACTTTCGTACGATCAGTAATATCTAGCAACCCTTGCCAAATTGAGTTTGTGATCATCAACGAAAACGGGCTACTTCGACTCTCTTCAAAATTATCCGCAAACTCTTTCAAATCAGCTTTAACGTAAGCCGAAATCAACGCCAACTCATCTTTGGTCATATCGTTCGCTGCATCAACAACTTTGCCCGATGTATGCAAAACATTTGATATTTCATCTGGGCTATGTTTGAGTGTTTCTATCACATCATCAACAATCTCTTCATAACTCGCTTTACGTTTTGGCATTAGTGACCTCCATCAAACTAGATTGGCTATTGTTGTGTACCCTTGCTTTAGGTATTCTATGTCGATCAATTAGAATCTGTTCTAACCGAACTCACAAATTCCAAGATAACCGGATATCATCGATGCAAGAGCAATATAACCCGCAAGATATTGAACAAAAAGTTCAGCAGCACTGGGATGACAACAAGACCTTTGTGGTAAGTGAAGACCCAAATAAAGAAAAATTCTACTGTCTCTCTATGTTTCCTTACCCAAGTGGTCGACTGCACATGGGTCACGTGCGCAACTATACCATCGGTGATGTAGTCTCTCGCTTCCAACGCCTGCAAGGCAAAAATGTAATGCAGCCAATTGGCTGGGATGCTTTTGGCCTTCCGGCAGAAAATGCCGCAGTAAAAAACAAAACTGCGCCAGCTCCGTGGACTTATGAAAACATTGAGTACATGAAAAATCAGCTTAAGCTTCTTGGCTTTGGTTATGATTGGAGCCGTGAATTCGCAACATGTACTCCTGAATACTATCGTTGGGAACAAGAGTTCTTCACTAAGCTTTACGAACAAGGCCTTGTTTACAAAAAGACCTCGTCAGTGAACTGGTGTCCAAATGACCAAACAGTACTTGCTAATGAGCAAGTGGAAGATGGCTGTTGTTGGCGTTGTGATACCCCTGTGGAACAAAAAGAGATCCCACAGTGGTTCATCAAAATCACGGCTTACGCACAAGAGCTATTGGACGATCTCGACAAACTTGACGGTTGGCCTGAAATGGTTAAAACCATGCAACGTAACTGGATTGGCCGCTCTGAAGGTGTTGAGCTTAAGTTTGCCGTTCAGGATCATTCAGATCTTGAAGTGTATACCACGCGTCCAGACACATTAATGGGTGTAACCTACGTGGGTATCGCTGCGGGTCACCCGCTAGCGACTATTGCAGCTCAAAATAACCCAGCATTAGCCGCATTCATCGACGAATGTAAGAATACGAAAGTAGCTGAAGCAGAACTGGCTACGATGGAAAAGAAAGGTATGGATACTGGCTTAACCGCTATCCATCCGCTCAATGGGCGTGAAGTACCTATCTATATCGCAAACTTTGTATTGATGGATTACGGCACTGGCGCAGTGATGGCTGTACCCGCTCATGATCAGCGTGACTATGAGTTCGCCACTAAATACGGCTTAGGTATCATTCCAGTGATCAAACCTGAAGATGGTTCTGATGTGGATGTATCAGAAGCCGCTTATACAGAAAAAGGGGTTCTGTTTGATTCAGGTGAATTTGATGGCCTTAATTTCCAAGCAGCATTTGATGCAATCTCAGCCAAACTAGAAACAGAAGGAAAAGGCAAGAAGACTGTTAACTTCCGTCTACGTGACTGGGGCGTATCTCGTCAACGTTACTGGGGTGCACCAATCCCAATGGTGACGACTGAAGATGGCCAAGTTCATTCAGTACCAGCGGATCAACTGCCAGTCATTCTTCCTGAAGATGTAGTTATGGACGGGGTTACAAGCCCAATCAAAGCCGATAAAGAGTGGGCCAAAACCACCTTCAATGGTGAACCAGCACTGCGTGAGACCGATACTTTCGATACCTTTATGGAGTCGTCTTGGTACTACGCTCGCTACTGTTCACCACAAGCAGACGATATTCTAGACCCAGCAAAAGCTAACTACTGGTTACCGGTGGATCAATACATCGGTGGTATTGAACACGCGTGCATGCACTTACTGTACTCACGCTTCTTCCACAAACTTTTGCGTGATGCTGGTTACGTCACTTCTGACGAACCATTCAAGCAACTATTGTGTCAAGGTATGGTGCTTGCGGATGCTTTCTATCATACCAATGAGAAAGGCACTAAAGAATGGATAGCACCGACGGATGTGAAAGTTGACCGTGATGGTAAAGGTCGTATCACACAAGCAATTGATAACCAAGGCCGTAGCGTTGAGCACTCAGGCATGATCAAAATGTCTAAGTCAAAAAACAACGGTATTGATCCACAAGAGATGGTTGACAAATACGGTGCTGATACAGTTCGTCTATTTATGATGTTTGCTTCTCCTGCTGATATGACACTGGAATGGCAAGAGTCTGGCGTTGAAGGCGCAAACCGTTTCCTAAAACGTGTTTGGAAATTGGTTGGTGAGCACACAGCAAAAGGTGCAGCAGAAGCGGTTGACGCCGCGACACTTTCTGGTGAGCAAAAAGCGCTTCGTCGTGAAGTGCATAAAACCATTGCGAAAGTGACTGATGATATTGCTCGTCGACAAACTTTCAATACAGCAATCGCAGCTATCATGGAGCTAATGAATAAGCTGACAAAAGCACCACAAGAGTCAGCACAAGATCGCGCTATTCTTGATGAAGCCATGAAAGCGGTAGTAAGCATGCTTTACCCAATCACTCCACATATCTGTTTTGAAATGTGGAATGCGCTCGGTGAATCAAATGTAGATAACGCTACTTGGCCCACTTACGATGAATCAGCACTAGTCGAAGATGAAAAACTGATTGTATTGCAAGTCAACGGCAAGCTACGTGGCAAACTGACAGTTGCCGCAGACGCAACCAAAGATCAGGTTGAAACACTTGGTTTAGCGGATGAAAACGTAATGAAATTTACCGATGGATTGACGATTCGTAAAGTAATCTACGTACCCGGTAAATTGCTCAACATCGTAGCAAACTAAGACATTATCACGATAATGGATTAGCTTGTTATAAGTGCAAATTAAACAGGGTGGCTCGCTACCCTGTTTACTTATTTTAGTTTATCTAACTACATAATATTTCCTCTCCAGTAATGCTCTTAAGCAAGTAACCTGATGAGGTAAACTAAAATAAGTAAACAACATATGAGAATTTAAATCTAATGCGCCTTATCCCTTCTTCCTCATTGAAGTTAATCTCTGTACTCGCATTGACGACTCTACTTTCAGCGTGTGGTTTTCATCTTCGTGGCGATTACTCGGTGCCCGAAGAGTTGCACAGAATGTCATTAACCAGTTATGACCAATACAGCACCTTTACCCGTATGGTGAAAAACCAACTGCGCGTGACTGAAATAGAGCTAGTCTCACCAACAAAAGATGTACCTAATTTACACCTACTTGGTGAAAGCGTGGGAGAACGGACGCTTTCTTTATATCAAAACACTCGCGCGGCTGAAAAAGAGTTAACGTTTAACGCCTCTTACCGCGTGACTGTCCCTGATGTAGGAACAAAAGTGTTTTCGACCAGCGTTACTCGCAGCTATCTAGATAACCCACTGACAGCACTCGCTAAATCCGTAGAGCGCGATATGATCGAAGATGAAATGCGTAAAGTTGCCGCCAGCCAAATCTTACGTCAAATGGCTCGTTTAAAAGCCAACATTGCGGCCAGTGAGATGATGCTTGAAGCGCAAGAAAACGAAGAAATGCAAACCATCGAAAAGCAGTACGATATACAAACGATTGAAGGCGAATTAGCCCCAACCAATCAATCAAACTAGGTCGTGGTAATGAGAATATTTGCTGACAAATTGGCTGATCATCTAAATAAGCAACTAGTGAACATCTATTTGTTGTTTGGCAACGAGCCGCTTTTGTTACAAGAATCTCGCCTTGCTATTCAAAAAAAAGCTCAGCAGCATGGTTTTGAAGAACGCCACCGCTTTGCTGCTGATTCCAATTTAAATTGGCCTGATGTTTATGATTGCTGTCAGTCTCTAAGCCTCTTTTCTAGTCGACAGATCATAGAAATAGAGTTACCGGAAGCCGGTGCTAACGCTGCGATTGCCAAGGAGTTACTCTCGCTAAGTGAGTCACTTCATGACGATATTTTGCTGGTCATCATTGGGGGTAAATTAACCAAGGCACAAGAAAGTGCAAAATGGTTTAAAACGCTCTCAGCTCAAGGTTGTTGGGTCAGTTGCTTAACGCCTGACATGCAAAAATTGCCACAATTTGTCATGATGCGCTGCCGCGCTCTCGGTCTAACGCCGGACAAAGAAGCGGTTCAAATGCTCGCTCAGTGGCATGAAGGGAATTTATTTGCACTCGCGCAAAGTTTAGAAAAACTTGCCCTGCTCTATCCTGATGGCCAACTGACTTTGATCCGTTTAGAAGAGTCACTCAGTAGACACAACCACTTCACTGTATTCCATTGGATTGACGCCTTATTAGAAGGGCAAGCGAACCGAGTACAGCGTATCTTGCGCCAATTGATCGCAGAAGAAACAGAATGCGTTATCCTTATTCGTAGTCTTCAAAAAGAGCTTTTATTATTGCTGCAAATGCAAAAAGAACTCTCGCAGATGACGTTAGGCGCTATTTTTGATAAACACAGAATATGGCAATCAAAACGTCCTTGGTATTCTGCCAGTTTAAAACGCTTGTCGAGCGTAAAATTACAGCAACTGATACAACAACTCAGCCAAGCTGAAATCATGGCTAAAACGCAGTATGACACCTCACCTTGGCCCCTATTGCAGCAACTCAGTATTGAGTTTTGTTTACCTCAATCAGGCTTGTCAAAGTTGGCCTAAAAGCGTGATATACTGCGCTCCATTTTTCTTTCGCCTTAAATTTGTTCTTATAGGAGAGCACCTTTGCAACACCACGAATTAAAAGACTTTCTTGCAGATAAAGCTGATGATATGAAAGCGCTAGATATCAAAACATTGGATGTAAAAGGAAAATCCAGCATTACCGATTATATGATCATCTGCACTGGCACATCGAAAAGACATGTTGCTTCTATTGCTGAGCACGTATCTAGCGAGGTAAAAAAAGTCGGTCTTGAACCTTTGGGCATGGATGGTGAAGCTGAAGGTGAATGGGTGGTCCTAGACATGGGCAGCAGCATGCTGCATGTTATGCAAGAAGAGCATCGAGAACTGTACCAACTAGAAAAGCTCTGGAGCTAAACGTTGAAAATTCAACTGATCGCCGTTGGGACAAAAATGCCCAAGTGGGTCGAAGAAGGCTTTCAAGAATATCGCCGCCGCTTTCCGCACGACATGCCCCTAGAACTGATTGAAATACAAGCAGGAAAACGAGGGAAAAACGCTGATATTGCAAGAATTTTGCAAAAAGAAGGCGAAGCCATGTTGGCGGCAGTGCCAAAAGGTAATCGAATTGTTACACTCGATATTCCAGGCAAGCGCTGGGATACAGAACAGCTCGCTGGGCAGTTAGAAAGTTGGAAATTAGATGCTCGTGATGTTTCGATTTTGATTGGCGGCCCAGAAGGGCTCTCCCCTGCATGCAAAGCGGCAGCCGAACAAAGCTGGTCTCTATCGCCGTTGACTCTCCCTCACCCTCTTGTGCGAGTGGTTATGGCTGAGAGTTTGTATCGAGCTTGGAGCATTACCGCGAACCATCCTTACCACCGAGAATAAATATACATGTTGCGTAATCGTAGCCAAATTCGTGACTACCAAGCTGAAGCTCGCCTTTTTCGAAACCGAGCGATTGCAGCTTTCATTGGTATTGTAGTTTTGGTGGGCATTTTGCTCACCAATTTATATCACATCCAAATTAATCAATATCAAGATTACAAAACACGTTCCAACGACAACCGAATTAAAGTTGTTCCCATCGCTCCCAATCGCGGGTTGATCTACGATCGTAATGGCGTTCTTTTAGCAGAAAACCGCCCGGTATTTAACCTCGAAATCACTCCAGAACAAGTGAAAAATATGGCTGAGACCATTGCTCGCTTGCAAGATATTCTCGAAATATCACCAGAGAAAATTGCGACTTTTGAAAAAGAGCGACGACAAACCCGACGCTTTAATTCCATCCCTATTTTGACTCAATTGACTCAAGAACAAGTGGCCATTTTTTCCGTTAATCAGCATCGATTTCCTGGAGTTTCCGTTACCGCCAACTTAAAGCGTTATTATCCTTACGGTGCAGTGCTGACTCATGTCATTGGCTATGTATCACGGATAAACGACAAAGACTTAGAACGCCTAGAACGTGAAGAAAAAGCGGCTAACTACCAGGCTACTCGTGATATTGGTAAATTGGGTATCGAGCGTTTCTACGAAGAAACCTTACATGGCATTGCTGGCTACCAAGAAGTGGAAGTCAACAGCCGTGGTCGTATCATCCGTACCTTAAAATACGTTCCCCCCGTTGCCGGTAAAGACATTGTTTTAAACCTAGATATCGACTTACAACTTTACGTGCATCAACTGCTTGATGGTCGTCGCGGCTCCGCTGTTGTGCTCGATCCCAAAGATAACGGCGTACTCGCTATGGTATCTAGCCCTAGTTATGACCCTAACGCTTTCGTTCATGGTATCTCTGGTAAAGCGTACAACGCGCTTCTGACCGATAAAAACAGGCCATTGGTTAACCGCGCAACACTGGGCATTTATCCACCCGCCTCTACTGTTAAACCATTTATTGCCGTGTCAGCCTTAGAAGAGGGCGTGATAACGACCAAAACAGTGCGCAACGATCCAGGCTATTGGACAATACCTAACTCTAAAACCAAACCCTTCCGCGATTGGCTGCGTTGGGGGCATGGCAAAGTAGACATCACCAAAGCACTTGAAGAGTCTGTCGATACGTTCTTTTATCAAATCGCTTATGACATGGGGATCGACAGGCTTTCAGCTTGGATGATGCGCTTTGGCTTTGGTGATTACACTGGCATTGATATTTTTGAAGAAAGTAAAGCCAATATGCCAACGCGTGAGTGGAAAATGGCTCGCCACCGTACGCCGTGGTACCAAGGCGATACCATACCGGTTGGGATCGGACAAGGCTACTGGACAGCAACGCCAATGCAGATTGCCAAAGCAACCTCAGTATTAGTCAATCATGGTAAAGTTATCGCCCCTCACCTACTGCGTTCGACCATTAAAAATGGTGAAGAATTCAGTAAACAACAACTGTCTGATGTCGAAACGTACCCGCCAATTAACGAAGTGCCAAAACGTTATTGGGATATCGCCATTCACGGAATGGAATTAGTTAACCATGGGAAAAAAGGCACGGCGCGCCGCTCTTTTTACGGCTCAAAATATACCAGTGCTGGTAAATCAGGTACGGCACAAGTTTTCGGACTAGCAGAGAATCAAGAATATAATGCAGATGAGCTTGCAGAACACTTACGTGACCACGCACTGTTTACCGGTTTTGCCCCTGTAGAAGATCCAAAACTCGTGGTGACGATAGTACTAGAAAATGCAGGCGGAGGCTCTACTAATGGAGCCCCCGTTGTGCGTAAAGTGTTTGATAAAGCGCTATTGGGCGAAGAAACTAAGGCAGAAAAATAATGGAACTCGATCCTTCAACTGGCCAAAACCGAGCGCTATTTGAGCGCCTACATATCGATCTCCCACTGCTGCTTGGCATTTTGTTGCTGATGGGCTTTGGTTTGGTAGTAATGTACAGTGCCAGCGGTCAAAGTTTGGCCATGATGGACAGACAAGCAATGCGCATGGCGCTCGCTCTTGGTGTGATGCTTATCCTTGCACAAGTATCCCCCCGCACTTATGAAGCGCTTGCCCCATTTCTGTTCTTTTGTGGTGTCTTATTACTGCTAGGCGTACTGTTCTTTGGTGAATCATCTAAAGGTGCACAGCGCTGGCTAAACCTTGGTTTTGTTCGCTTCCAGCCTTCAGAACTGCTTAAGCTTGCCGTACCACTCATGGTGGCTCGATATACCGGTAAACGAGCCCTTCCACCAAGTTTCAAAACACTGTTTATCGCTTTATTGATGGTTTTCATTCCAACAATTTTGATTGCCAAACAACCTGATCTCGGCACATCGATTTTGATTGCCGCATCAGGAATATTCGTTATTTTCCTTGCAGGGATAAGTTGGCGAATTATTTTTGCAGCCGCCGTTGCATTGGGCGCTTTTATTCCGGTGCTATGGTTCTTTTTAATGCGTGAATACCAAAAGGTCCGAGTTCGCACACTGTTTAACCCAGAATCAGATCCGCTAGGTGCGGGATACCATATTATTCAGAGCAAAATTGCCATCGGCTCAGGTGGGATGTCAGGCAAAGGATGGCTACATGGCACGCAATCACAACTTGAGTTTTTACCCGAACGTCATACTGACTTTATCTTTGCCGTGATCGCCGAAGAATGGGGCATGATTGGTATCTTATGCTTGTTAGCTATTTACCTTTTCATTATCGGACGCGGCTTATACCTTGCTAGCAATGCACAAACAGCATTTGGCCGCATGATGGCAGGCAGTATTGTATTGAGCTTTTTTGTTTATATCTTTGTAAATATTGGCATGGTAAGTGGTATTTTACCTGTTGTGGGAGTGCCTCTTGCTTTGATCAGCTATGGTGGAACATCCATGGTAACACTGATGGCAGGGTTCGGGATTCTGATGTCCATTCATACGCATAGAAACGCATTTTCAAAGGCGACTTAACCATGAGAAATACGCTATTTATTTTTATTACAGCCAGCGTTTTTCTCGCAGGTTGTAGTTCTTCTGACCGCTATTCAATCAAAGATGATGTGGCGCCTAAAGCCCCTATTTCTGTCGATCACATTGAAGATGCGCAGCCTCAATACGAACCGTACAGTTTAGGTGGCAATAAAAACTACACACTGCGCGGGGTGAATTACACCATAATCAAAGACAGCAACGGTTTCACTGAAAAGGGGCAAGCATCTTGGTACGGCAAGAAGTTCCATGGTCACCTGACCTCTAATGGTGAAATCTACGATATGTATTCGATGACAGCTGCGCATAAAACATTGCCACTACCCAGTTATGTTCAAGTCACCAATTTAGATAACCAAAAAACAACCGTTGTTCGTGTCAACGATCGTGGTCCTTTCCATGAAGGACGAATCATCGACTTAAGTTACGCCGCAGCCTACAAACTAGGAGTAGTACAAACGGGTACCGCAAATGTAGAGATAAAAGTCATTACCGTCGAAAAACCAAACACCACAAAACCGACAAATCGTCACCCTAAATACATTATTCAGGTTGCCTCTTCAAAATATGAAGATAGAACTCGAACTTTATCTCAAGATTTGAGTCAAAAGTTATCCGTTGAAAGCTTTGTCGACAGCGTAAATGATAGCCACCGTGTTTTTTTAGGCCCATTTAATGACTATTCTCTGACGCAGCAAGCACTTGAAAAAGTTAAATTGCTAGGTTACGAGACAGCATTCATCAAAAAGCAACCCGTTACTCAGTGACCCTTCAAACACCGTGATATTGATTCCGGCTCTGGCTTGATAGGTCGTTTCTGTTAAGATATGGACAGTTAACAAGAAAATTTGCATTCATCATGAAAAAAATAACGTTTTTAAAACCGATTCTAGCGTCTTCAATTGCGCTTTCCGCTACCTTCACAAGCTCCGTGTTCGCAGGTCCTATCGTGGTGCCTGATGCACCACAGATTGCAGCAAAGGGCTACGTTTTAATGGATTATCATTCAGGAAAAGTTCTAGCTGAAAAAGAGATGAATACTAAATTATCTCCAGCAAGCTTAACCAAAATGATGACCAGCTATGTGATAGGTCAAGAACTCAGTCGTGGCAACATTTCTCCTGAAGATGATGTAGTTATCAGCCGCAATGCATGGGCAAAAAACTTCCCAGACTCATCAAAAATGTTTATTGAGGTCGGCACAACGGTCAAAGTAGAAGATCTCAATCGCGGCATCATCATCCAATCAGGCAACGACGCTTGTGTTGCAATGGCTGAGCACATCGCAGGCTCTGAAGATGCATTCGTCGATCTAATGAATGCTTGGGCCAGTTCACTGGGAATGAACGATACTCACTTTGCCAATGTACACGGATTAGATAACCCAAATCTGTATTCTACGCCATACGACATGGCATTATTAGGCCAAGCACTGATTCGTGATGTGCCTGATGAATACCGTATTTATTCCGAGCAAAAATATACCTATAACGGCATTACCCAATACAACCGTAACGGCTTACTTTGGGATAAAAGCATGAATGTCGATGGTATAAAAACCGGACACACAACGAATGCTGGATACAGTCTCGTAAGTTCAGCGACTGAAGGTAAAATGCGTTTAGTGGCAGTCGTCATGGGCACTAAAGATGCCAATGCACGTAAATCGGAAAGCAAAAAATTACTGAGCTATGGATTCCGTTTCTTCGAAACCGTTGCGCCTCACAAAGCTGGCGAAACCTTCGTTGAAGAAAAAATCTGGATGGGTGACAAGGACGCGGTAGCACTAGGTGTAGACGAAGATACCTATGTGACCCTACCTCGTGGTCAAGCGAAAGATTTAACCGCCAGTTTTGTTCTTGAAAAAGAACTAAAAGCCCCAATAAATAAAGGCGATGTTGTCGGTAAGCTATACTATCAACTTGATGGTGAAGACGTTGCCCAATACCCATTGATGGCATTGGAAGATGTAAAAGAAGGTGGTATTTTTAGCCGCCTATGGGATTACATCGTATTGCTTTTCAAAGGCTTATTCTAAGATTCATAATGAACAACGAGAAAGCCGCCATAATGGCGGCTTTTGTTATTATTGAGATTAATATCGATTGACAGTACTATTCGCCACCAATCGATTGACTAACTGGAGTCTCTACTATGCTGACCATAAATTCTGATGCGAAATTAAAAGACCTACTTGAGTTCCCTTGCTCTTTTACTTACAAGGTAATGGGTCATGCTAAACCAGAGCTTCCTGAATTGGTTTTAGAAGTCATTCAACGCCACGCTCCTGGTGATTATAGCCCAGTGATAAAACCAAGTGCGAAAGGCAATTATCATTCAGTTTCGATCAATATCACCGCCACTTCAATTGAACAAGTTGAAGTGCTATACAAAGAACTCGGTGAAATAGATATCGTACGAATGGTGCTATAATTTGTTGATGAGAATGGATTAACCTCTCATATTTTTGATTTTTTCAAATTTTTTTGAAAGCAGCCAAGGCTGCTTTTTTCATATAAATCATAGAGCTAAATGAGCCACATCAGCAACATGGATAAATTTATCAGCCCAATCGGTAGTCCATTGGCCGGAAGAAGTTTATAATCCAAAAACTTTATTTATATAGTGATGATGAGTGTTGTTGATGTTTAACCAGCTTGTTGTAAAACGACTCGGTCGCCAAGATTATCAGCCAGTATGGCAAGCGATGCACGAGTTTACCGACACAAGGGATGAAACCACGCCAGATCAACTCTGGCTTGTCGAGCATTGCCCCGTATTTACTCAAGGGCAAGCAGGTAAAGCTGAACATCTACTGAATACGGGCGACATACCTGTCGTGCAAAGCGACCGAGGGGGGCAAGTGACTTACCATGGCCCTGGTCAGTTAGTCGCTTATTTTCTTATCGATTTACGTAGAAAAAAGTTAGGTGTGCGCGATCTCGTCACCAACATTGAAAATATCGTCATCAATACACTCCAAACATACAATATTAACTCAGCCGCTCGGCCGGATGCCCCTGGTGTTTACGTCGATGGAAAAAAAATATGCTCCCTTGGCTTGAGGATACGTAAAGGTTGTTCATTTCACGGTTTGGCCCTGAATGTCAACATGGACTTATCTCCATTTCTACGCATTAATCCTTGTGGTTATCAAGGGATGGAAATGATACAAGTCAGTGAGCTTGGTGGACCTTCCGATCTAGAAGTGATAGAGAAACAAATAATAAAAGAACTCGTTACGTTACTTGGTTACGAGCAAGTAGAAATCAGCACAGAAGCACCTCTTCATAGGTAAAAAGCATGAGCAAACCAATCCAAATGGAAAAAGGCGTTAAATACCGTGACGCTGATAAAATGGCACTAATTCCTGTTAAAAACATGCCAGCTGTCGAACAAAAAGAAGTACTGCGCAAACCGGAATGGATGAAAATAAAACTGCCTTCGGATAGCCAACGCATTCAAGACATAAAGTCAGCGATGCGCAAAAATAACCTTCACTCAGTGTGTGAAGAGGCTTCTTGTCCGAATCTTGCCGAATGCTTCAACCACGGTACGGCAACCTTCATGATTTTAGGGGCAATTTGTACCCGTCGTTGCCCATTTTGTGATGTTGCCCATGGTCGCCCAAATGCACCTGAAAATGATGAGCCTGCAAAATTGGCGCAAACCATTAAAGACATGAAATTGAAGTATGTCGTGATTACTTCCGTTGACCGCGATGATCTACGTGATGGAGGTGCTCAACACTTCGCTGACTGTAATCGCGAAATCCGAGCATTAAACCCCGAGATTCGTATCGAGACGCTCGTCCCTGATTTTCGTGGGCGCATGGACGTTGCTTTAGATTTACTAAAAGACAACCCACCCGATGTTTTTAACCACAATTTAGAAACAGCTCCTCGCCTTTATCGTAAGGCTCGTCCGGGTGCAAACTATAAATGGTCACTGGAACTCCTAAAGAAATTCAAAGAGCAGCACCCTAGCATTCCAACGAAATCAGGACTGATGATGGGGCTGGGCGAAACTAAAGAAGAGATCGTAGAAGTACTCAAAGACTTGCGAGCGCATGGAGTCACCATGCTTACACTTGGCCAATATTTAGCGCCAAGTCGACATCATTTACCTGTGGAACGTTATGTTCCACCATCAGAATTTGATGAACTCAAAGAAATTGCATTAGAGCTTGGATTTACTCATGCAGCTTGCGGCCCATTCGTTCGCTCGTCTTATCACGCCGACTTGCAAGCGAAAGGACTGGAAGTAAAATAAATCTTCTGTTTGATAAGTAAAATCGATAGCCGATAAAGCCGATACCTATATATCGGCTTTTGTTTGTCTTAACGAAAATATCAGAAACTTGAATATTGAGCTGAGGTTCTATAGGCTTATGGATTATATAAGTACAATAACAAAGCTAAGGATAATCCAAATGAAAACGATCAGTACATTGGCGCTTATTGCTGCCGCATTAACTGCCGGTTGTGCATCCAATACACAACAGGATAACTATCGTGAAGCATCTTTTGAGCTTTGTAATACTGAAGTTAGTATCTATTCGGTGAGTGATGATGGTCGCGTACGTATCGTTTGTGCCGATGGTTCTAAATTTGCGCTTAATAGTGAAAAAACACTGGATACCATGCGTAATATCAACATTGAATATTGTGATGGTGAAGGTCTTGGCAAATTCAATGAAAGCACTAAGTATTACTCATTTCAATGTAAGTCAGGAACACTATTGAGCATTGCTAAGTAGCGATATAAAAGAATAATCACGATAAGGGATCTCGACGCCAGTTGATCTTTTTATCCCTTAACTAAAAAGCTCCCATCATTTGGGAGCTTTTGCTTTTAGTACTAAACAAATTTACGCGTAAACAGGCAGACGCTTACAAATCTCAAGTACTTTCGCTTTAGTCGCTTCAATAACAGACTCATCGCCCATGTTATCAAGGATGTCACACATCCAACCAGCTAACGCTTTTGCATCCGCTTCGGTGAAACCACGACGAGTAATTGAAGGAGAACCAACACGGATACCCGATGTTACGAATGGGCTACGAGGATCATTTGGCACTGAGTTTTTGTTGACTGTAATGTTGGCAGCACCTAACGCAGCATCTGCATCTTTACCTGTGATATCTTTATCAATCAAATCAACAAGGAAAAGATGGTTTTCCGTTGAACCTGATACAATGTTGTAACCACGAGCAAGAAACTCCGCTACCATCGCTTTTGCGTTAGCCACAACACGTGTTTGGTACTCTTTAAATTCAGGTTCCAACGCTTCTTTGAATGCAACCGCTTTACCAGCGATAACGTGCATCAATGGGCCACCTTGACCACCTGGAAATACTGCTGAATTTAATTTCTTGTACAGATCTTCACCCGCATTTGAAAGAATTAAACCACCGCGAGGACCCGCAAGCGTTTTATGAGTGGTTGTCGTTACGACATGTGCGTGTGGTACTGGGTTAGGATAAACACCCGCCGCAATTAGGCCTGCAACGTGCGCCATATCAACAAAAAGGTAAGCATCGACTTTATCCGCGATTTCGCGCATGCGTTTCCAATCACAAATTTGTGAGTAAGCAGAAAAACCACCGATGATCATTTTTGGCTTATGCTCAACCGCTAATGCTTCCATTTCTTCATAATCGATCTGGCCATTCTCATCGATACCGTAAGGAATAATGTTGTAAAGCTTACCAGAGAAGTTTACCGGAGAACCGTGAGTTAAGTGACCACCGTGAGCCAAGCTCATACCCAAAACAGTATCACCAGCATTAAGCAGTGCCATATAAACCGCGTTATTCGCTTGAGAACCAGAGTGAGGCTGTACGTTTGCGTATTCAGCGCCGAACAATTCACATGCACGTTCGATCGCTAACGTTTCCACTTTATCAACGAACTCGCAACCACCGTAGTAACGCTTGCCAGGATAACCTTCTGCATATTTATTGGTTAGCTGAGAACCTTGAGCTTCCATTACACGTGGGCTTGTGTAGTTTTCTGAAGCGATAAGTTCGATGTGTTCTTCCTGACGAAGAGTTTCTTCTTGAATAGCTGCGAACAAGTCCGCATCGTAATCTGCGATGTTCATATCACGCTTAAGCATCTGTATCTCCTGACTCAGATTTGACTGAATGTTTCAAAAAAACCACACAACGACCAAAAGCAAACGTTTTCGTCACCGTAATATGGCGCACATTCTACATAATTTGATCTGGGTCATAAAGAACAAATTGCAGAAATTATTATGCAGTTTTCTCATAATGACTAACGAGGTTTCTCATGTTACGTGCTCGATTTTTCATGATAACCAGTAAACGTCAACTTTTGGCTTTACACCCTGTAAAACGGCAATTACATAGGTTTACCTCAATTTTTGCTCTCTAGCTACCGAAAAGATCGACTTTTCTTTACTATGCATGCCACTTTGGACTATTTAAATTTATTTTTGATGGAAAAACACACACGCAAAGAAGATTGGATTGCCATTTTAACGGGTACATTTCTAGTCGCACAAGGTATCTTCTTTTTGCAGTCGGCTCATTTACTGACAGGCGGCACTACTGGCTTAGCACTGTTATTAAGCCAGTTTGTCCCAGCTTCTTTTGGAATCTTGTATTTCATCGCCAACAGTCCGTTTTATCTTCTCGCATGGCAACGCTTTGGCAAACGCTTTGCAATAAATAGCGCGGTTTCCGGTGCGTTAGTTTCTATTTTTGCCGACCATCTGTATCTGGTCATTTCTCTTGATAGTGTCAATGACATCTATTGCGCAATAGCGGGCGGACTATTAATGGGATTAGGCATGCTTATTTTATTTCGCCACCGTTCGAGCCTTGGCGGCTTCAATGTTCTTTGCTTATTTATCCAAGATAAATTCGGTATCTCAGTTGGTAAGAGCCAGTTGACTATTGACTGCGCTATCTTGTTTGCCTCTTTCTTTTTCGTCTCACCGACTACTATTGCTATCTCTGTATTGGGAGCGGTTGCACTGAACCTAGTATTAGCGATGAATCATAAACCAACACGTTATAGCGTTACTTACGGGTAATTGATCTAGGAAAAGGTTTAAAGCCTTTTCCTTCTTTGAAAGTAATTACATTCAGCAAATAACGTACTCCTTTTCTTTATAAAACTTCAAATTGATTAAAAATTACGCTTTATTAAGCAATGCGAAATTAGAAAGCACTAATATTACATAAACTTCAAACTAGGTATAAAGTAATCCTCCTCCATCATTATTAATAATAACAAAATCAATAAAAAATAAACTTAAGTACTAGTTTTTTGTTATTTAAATCATCACCTCACCTTTTACAGAACGAAAAACCAAATAATATGCATAGTGTCTTATTTTTGAAGCACTAGGACCGGTTGAAGTCATACACGCTTAATATGAGAATGCTCCACTTAACATAATTATTATTTCTGGCTTTAATTAAGTTGCTTGTAGGAGCTCCTGTTATGGGTGAAAAAGGAAGGATCCGTATTACTAACTATCAAGGTAAATTTTTCTATCGTTTGATAGATTGCCTAGTAATACTGATCACCATGTATATTACGCTAAAGTTTCACTCACATATTGTCACTATGTCATACGTCTCAGTGAGTCTTTTAGGAGTACTTTTTTATTCCTTTATTGCTGAAAGCTTAGGTATTTATAGTGGATGGCGCACAGCTAAACTTCGAGATTTAGCCTTACACACCTCTTTTTGTTGGGCGGCTACGGTTGGTTGTCTGACATTAGTTGGCTACTTCACTAAAACTGGTAATGAGTTTTCTCGTTTAATTTTAGGATTTTGGTTTGTCGGATCATTCATATTGCTGATTGTGTGGCGTTCGTTAGCATTCGCCGTCATTTACTATTTACACAAACAAGGGTTCCATACCACCAAAGCCGTCATCATAGGCATGACACCCCAAGGTTTAGAATTATCAAAAAATCTAATTAAGAATCCTGAATTAGGGATAAAGATGACCGGATTTTATGATGATAGAGAAACAGCCCGTTTAGATGGAGATATTCCTGTTTTAGGCAAAGTTAATGATGCATTAGCATTGGCGAAAGATGGCAAAGTAAAAAATGTATATATTGCTTTGCCAATGCAAGCTCAGCAGAGAATCAGCACCATTTTAGAAGCGTTTTCAGATAGCACCGTTAATACCTATATCGTCCCAGACTTCTTTACCTTTAATTTACTTCATTCTCGCTGGTACACCATCGGCGAAGTTAATGCTTTTAGTATTTTCGATACGCCTTTTAATGGTTTGGTTACCTGGCTAAAACGGTTTGAAGATCTGGTGCTCAGCAGTATTATTTTGACGTTAATAAGCCCTGTTCTTATTGCCGTTGCCATTGGCGTTAAACTCAGCTCACCTGGTCCCATTATCTTTAAACAACTGCGTTATGGGCTCGATGGTAAACCCATAAAAGTATGGAAGTTTAGAAGTATGCGAGCGATGGATAATGGCAATAAAGTCACGCAAGCCACCAAGAATGATCCCCGAGTAACACCGTTTGGTGCTTTTATTCGTAAAACCTCGCTAGATGAACTTCCACAATTCATTAATGTTCTTCAAGGAAGAATGTCGATAGTTGGTCCTCGTCCGCATGCAGTTGCGCACAACGAAGAATATCGAACCATAGTCAATCGATACATGTTGCGACACAAAGTCAAACCTGGGATTACCGGATGGGCTCAGATCAACGGCTGGCGTGGAGAGACAGATACTGTGGATAAAATGGAAAAACGGGTTCAATTCGATTTGGACTATATACACCGTTGGTCTTTATGGTTGGATATCAAAATTGTATTCCTAACCGTATTTAAAGGATTTGTCGGCAAAAACGCTTACTAAAAAATGGACTCAGTGCATTCACATGAAAAATTATAATTTTAAAAAGGCTGCTTTCTTTAGCCTGACATTTTTAACAGCTACCATGGCTTACGCAAAACCAGAACCCAATCCTATCGTTACAGATTCTGGGATTGCAATTATACCTTTTTTGAACGCATCAACGGGCTATAACGACAACCTAGCAAAAGCTGATAATGACCTCGAAAGTTCTCATTATTTAGTATTGGAACCTGGTGTGACCGTTGCTTTTGAACCTGTTGGACAAAAGCATATCATCGCTTATAGGCTTCAAAGAGGTGATTTTTTCAGTTCAAGTAAAGATGATTTCACCGATCACTTTTTTGATTTATCTAGCGATTGGGAGCTTAATTCTAAGCACCGATTAAACCTAAACTATTCATTAGCATTAACTCATGAAAGCCGCGGTGATAACGATGAAACCCTGGATCTGCTGTACAACAAATACAACAGCAATAACCTTAACCTTGGTTACGGTTATGGTGGTATAGAAGCAAAAGGCAGAGTGGAAACCAATATTGGTTGGGGTGATTTAGATTACAAAAATAATAAGAATAGAACACAGTATCAAGACTGGGATGAACTTCGTTTCAACACCGCCTTTTACTACAAGGCCTTACCTAAAACATCGCTATTGATCCAATTTATTGCCAACGACAGAAACTATGATCTTGTTGCTCCTAATTCGACCCAAAGAGATAGCAAACATTACTTTGCTTATGTCGGTGCATCCTGGGATGCAACGGGTAAATTGCGAGGCAATGCAAAAATTGGTGCACAACATAAAAACTTTGATTCAGCAGAAAGAGAAGATTTTGATTCATTTTCATGGGATATCGATCTGACTTATCTCGTTAAATCTTATTCTGCTGTACAACTTAAAACAAACCGTCGTTCAACGGACCCTGACGGTGTGGGTGATGCTATTGATACAAAAATCTACGATATTAATTGGTCACACAATTGGAGTAAGATCATCTCAACTAAAGCTGACGTCTCATTACTCAGCGAAGATTACACAGGCTCATCACGTAAAGATGATACAACCAATGTAACGTTATCCTTTAATTATGATTTTCGTCGTTGGTTAACGTTCAAGCTTGGTTATGGTCTTGAATCAAAAGATTCAAACATCAACCAATTTAGCTATGATCAAAATATTTACTACTTTGCTATTGAAGGTGTGATGTAACTTATAATGAAGTACTTCTTAGCCATTATTTTAAGCTGTTTCTCTTTGTCAACATTGGCCAATGAGAACCTATACAAACTCGGTGTCGGCGACCAGATTAAGATCCAGGTTTATGACGAGCCAGAGCTGTCTATGGAAACCCGTGTCAGTGACAGTGGTAACATAGACTATCCTTTTTTGGGCAGAATTAAGCTGAAAGGAAAAACCATTGAAGAGGTGAAAACCGCTATACACGATGGTTTACTTGAAGATTATCTCGTTAACCCGAATGTATTTGTCAGTGTGATCGAGTATCGCCCCTATTTTATCAATGGTGAAGTTGATAAGTCCGGGAGCTATCCATACCACCCTGGTCTCACCGTGAATAAAGCCATTACAATTGCTGGCGGTTTTACCGAGCGAGCCTCAAAGACCAATATATATGTATCGTCAAGTGATGACCCTAGTGCCAAGCCGGTCAAGGTAACTTTGCTTCATAAAATTCAGCCAGGTGACATTCTCACCATTGAAGAAAGCTTTTTTTAGGTAATGTAGTTGTATGGAAAACTCTATAAATAATCGTCAATTGAACTCAGATGAGGTCATTGATATTCGTCAGTACTTTAATATTCTGCTCAACTATAAATGGCGTATTTTGCTTTTCTCTATCATGGTGACCGCGATCGCAGTACTCATAGTATTGTCGATCCCTTCACAGTATACAGCTAGAGCGTCATTGCTCATTGAATCTAAGCAGGCGAAAGCCGTATCAATAGAAGATGTCTATGGCTTAGATACCAAGAGCCAAGAGTATTACTTAACTCAAATTGAAATTCTAAAATCTGACCGAATTGCAGAAGAAGTTATCAACCGACTAAATCTTTCCCAGCATCCGGAATTTGATCCTTCCGCACAAAAAAAACCAACCCTTAGTTTGGCGAGTATTTTTGAATGGTTTCCGGCTCTTAAAGCTTTTAAAAAAGAGCCAGTAGAAGCTTCAGAAGAAGAGCAAAACTATCGTAACAGCCGCTTAGTTTTAGCTAAATTTAAACGAGGGCTCGAAATTAGCCCTATACGAAAAACTCAGCTTGTTACTATCTTTTATACCAGTAAAGACCCTAAATTATCAGCTCAAATTGCTAACGAAATTGGCCGAGTTTTTATGGATAGTCACATTGAAGCTAAACTTGAAGTTGAATTAAAAGCAAATAGTTGGCTGAACAGTCGTATGGGTGAACTGCGTGAAAAACTCAGAGTGTCTGAAGCTCAGTTGCAAGACTTTCTTAAAGCAGAAGGATTAGTTGATATTCAAGGCGTTGAGGGGTTAGCTTCGCAAGAGCTTGAAGAACTAACCTCTCAACTGAATAAAACTCGCGATCGCCGCGTGGCCGCAGAAACACTTTACCTCGTCGCACAAACTTATAGCCGCAAGGATGATTTATCTTCTCTCGCCTCGATTCCTGAAATCTCGAATCACCCGACGATCAGAGATGTAAAACTGGCTGAAGTACAAGCAGAAAGAAAAGTGTCTGAACTGTCAAAGCGTTACGGCCCAAAACACCCGAAATTAAAATCGGCTCAAGCCGAACTAAACTCGGTCAAACGTAACTTAAATTCAGAACTTAAACAGCTGTTGAATGGTATTAGCAACGAATTGCAAGCAGCCAAGCAAGCTGAGCGTTCTTTACATAAGGAATTGGAGAAAAGAAAATTAGATTTTCAAACTCTAACCGTAAAAAATGCCAAATATTCAGAATTAAAACGTGAGGTTCAAACCAACCGCGAGCTATTTGACTTATTCTTAAGTCGCCAAAAAGAGACCAGTGCATCAAGCGATTTTAATGCAACGATTGCCAGATTTACTGACTTTGCTAATCCACCACTTGCTCCTAGCAAGCCAAATAGAAAGTTAATCGTAATCTTGGCTTTCATTGCTTCTTTTGGTTTTGCTTGCGTGGTGGCCTTCATTGCTGATGCGGTTAACGATACATTTGTCGATATTAAACAGGTTGAGAAACTATTATCGCTCAGTTTATTGGGTATTGTTCCAGCGATAAAGACTCGCGGCCAATTAAAGCCAAGGGCCTACTTTGATAGTAACCACAGAGAGTTAACGGAAGCGATTAGGACCATTCGAACTGGTTATTTACTGGCTAACACCAACAAAGATCACCATGTCGTAATGGTCACGTCATCGCTGCCTGAAGAAGGGAAGACAACCTCAAGCATTAACCTTGCTTTTTCATTATCACAAATGGAAAAAACACTGCTTATTGATTGTGACTTACGCAAGCCATCGGTAGCCCATCGCTTCGGAGTTTCAGGTTCCCAGCCAGGAATAACCAACCTGCTGACAGGTACTCATACCTTGGATGACTGTATTCATACTGATGAAGAATCAGGATTAGACATCCTGACCGCAGGTGTACTGACGGACAATCCGTTGGAATTAATCTCATCATCGCGATTTGTATCCTTGCTGGAAGAATTAAAGACAAGCTACACTCGAATAGTTATCGATACTCCCCCATGTCTTGCTGTAAGTGATGCATTCATGTTATCTCAATATGTTGATTCAACGATCCTAGTTATCAATGCAGCACAGACTCGCACGAAAATAGTTCGTGATGTGGTTGGACGACTGACTCAGCAAGGCGCGAGAATTGATGGCGTGGTCTTAAATAAATTAAACATCAAAAAAGCGTCTCATTATAGCGGATATCAGCAGTACCACTCGTATTACGGTGCTGAAAAACCATAATGGTAGCCTTCGTAAATAAAAATATAATCACAGCCCCAATACTTCAATGGAGTGTTGGGCTTTGTGCATTAGTTACTCTATATCTGGCCTTCTGTTTCGGTTCAGCTTCTATCTACGCTGTTGCGACAGAAAAAAATATCGAACGTTGGGTAAAACACCCTCAAGATGTCACACCTAATATGATTAATGAAACCAAACAAACTATATTAGAGGCTATCGACTACCATTCGAGTCACCCTCATTATTACAATTTGTTAGGTAAAACATTAGAATGGGAAGCCTATTTGAGCACAACAGAAGACCAAATAGGCATTCTGCAACAAGCGAAAAAAGCCTACTTGAAAAGTGCATCGCTAAGACAAAACTGGCCTGATACCTGGGCCGACTTGTTGTCTGTAGAAACGCAATTGCAAGGGGGAAATATTAACTTGTATTTTGACAATGCTAATCAATATGGACCATTTATCCCAACCGTCAATAGCAAGATTGCACAAGTGGGACTCGAAAACTGGCAGCAATTCACGCCTCAACGAAGATCCATAATCATTGAACATATTGCAAGAGCACTAACCCATCCCAAAAGCCAAGGGGAGATGTACCGTTATCTACAATCAAGCGGACTATTGAAATTTGCTTGCGCCGCTATTATCTACAACCCAAGAGGGTATGATGGCAAAGTCAATCTCTGTAAAAAGGTGTTAAAGTGAATCTCAGCTTAAAACATTACATTATTCAGCGCCCTGTTACCTTTGCAATGTTTACTATCCTTTCGCTTTGCACAGTTGCGTTATCACTGTTAAAAACGTTTCATTACCATGTAGAAATCCCACTGCTGTTGGAAAATTTTATTGGCGGAGACATCTATCTACATTTTACCTTTGCACTGTTGCTAACCCTTATTTTGATAAGAGTAATCTCGGCCTCGCTGGAAATAAAAAACAGTATTTACTTGGCTATTTCGATCGTCTCTGTATGCTGCATGATTGATGAAAGTTTGCAGATATTTTCCGACACTAGAACCTTTTCATTATTCGATCTAGGCTCAAGTTTACTCGGTATATTTTTTGCTGCAGTTATGATCTACTTAACAGATAAATATCAATCAATGAAAACCAAGAGAAAATCATTCACCAATTCGTGCCATACCAGTCATTAACATGCCTTAAAAATGAGAATAATTCAGTTATTTATCGCTAGAGTGATATCACCTAGTTACCGACTTAACTTATAATTTCACGACGATAATTGTAGGCTCTTCAGGAATCTAAAATGAAAAAAACACTATGGATATTATGGACTACTTTTGCAGCCTTAGTGGGTAGCTCAAATGTATATGCAGCAACAGAAGCGAGTTGTTCGTTATATAAAAATCATGAAATCGCAATGGACACAATTAAAGCTAGCTTAGCTCAAGCAGACAGTGCAGTTACTTCGTTACAAGCTTTAATGAAGTTATGTCCTAATATGATTTTAGAGATGGCTGATGTTGCCTCTACTTTACACCCAGAGCTATCTTTAGATATTTTCAATGCTGTTTTTGCCAATATTCCAAGCGATCAAGTTGCTGAGCTCACTGCAATTCTAGTAAAAAACGCTCCAGCAAACCTACGTTCAGAGGTTGTCCAACTTGCAGTAAGTCAATCGCCAGAGTCAGCTCAAGCGATTGTTGATGCCGTTATCGGAACAGAAACGATGCAATCAACGGATGTCATTATTGCAGCCTTATCTGGCGGAGCCGATCCGGCAACCATTACCGAACCGACAGCAGCAGGTACCCCATCAACCCTACCGGGTACTCCACCTCCAGTAACGACAACACCAGGAAACACCACAACCTTAGGTACTGGCAGTGGTAGCGGTGGTGGTACTGCATCACTTAATTAAAACGTTCGTCATCTCTTTTTTATCCAAGGGCAGGAATATAACTATTCCTGCCCTTCTCTATTCGATATCAATAACATGCGCCTAATTGAAAAGATAACATTCCCTTTATTTTTAATTTTTGTCTTTTGGCTTCCTATACCTCTAGGCAGTAATCGCCCTATCGCGTGGTCATTCAATGAAGTATGGGGCGCTTTGTTACTTATCTTATGCCTCTGTATTTATTCACCTGAACATTGGAAAACGTCGCTCAAAAGAACCAAATGGGTGATTATGCCGATCATGGCAATAACGCTCTGGTCTTTAATTCAAAGCATACAGTCACTCAATCTGACTCAAGATTCCGGCTTGGTTTTTGTCTCCGCACTAAAGTCTCTTCACTATCTACAGTTATGCTTAGTTGCATCTGTATTAATCGATACGCGTAACAAGCTGAAATTACTAGCTACCGTCATGGTGGCCAGTGGTATATGCCAAGGCTTTTATGCTGGTGTAGTACTTTTACTCCACCTAGAGCATTCGCCCATATTCAATCTACCTTTGGGCACTCGAGCTTCAGGGAGCTTTGTTTATCACAACCACTTAGCCAACTTTCTTATGCTCAATCTTTGTATTGGCTTTGGCCTTCTCATTGCCCAGTTAAGTGATTCAAACAAAACGGGATTACGAAACATGATAAAACAGTTTTTTGCCGTATTACTTTCGGATAAAGCTTTCGTTCGTTTAGGCCTTGTTATTATGGTTATTGCATTAGTACTAACGCGTTCAAGAATGGGCAATATTGCCTTTTTTATAGCATTGACATTGGGATCCATTTTGCTTTTATTCTTCTACAAACCAAAACCTAGAAGTGTATATGTATTAATAATCAGCTTATTTCTTATTGATACTTTTATTGTAAGCAATTGGTTTGGTCTAGAAAAAGTGAAGCAACGCCTCGTTGAAACTAGCTTAGAAAGTGAGTCACGAGATGATGTTATCAGATATTCACTCGTTGCTATCCAAGAACGTCCACTGACGGGATATGGGGCAGGCACATTTTATTCAACGTTTCCTGCCTATAACCAAGGTGATGTAAAGCTGTTTTATGATCATGCCCATAATGATTATATCCAATTTGTATTTGAATATGGTTTTGTTGCCTCAACCATCTTATTGTTGATGATTTTAGTCTCTGGCAAACAAGCCTTCCACGCATTTAAGAAGCGTCGCAGTAAATTGATGCGTGGGATTGGCTTGTCATCGTTGATGGCTATTATTGGTATGACGATTCATATGAGTGTTGATTTTCCACTTCAAGCACCAGCTAACACTTTATATTTTCTACTTTGCTTGCTGATGGGCCATTGGGCGAACTCAATTCCAAATAGGGTAGATCGTAAAGAACATAAAACGTAATACTAGGGCGTGCTCAGAAAATAACATCGATAAAAAGAAAGCCCCAGATCAACTGGGGCTTTTATCAACAATACAAATTTTGACTATTAATTCAGTTCAAACTGTAACCCTTCAACCAACCACCCTTGGCTCCAAACATTAACTTGCTTAATAGTTTTACCCTGTGGAATGTGGAATGTGTCAGTTGTTTTACTTGATGCGTAGTTCTTTGACCCCATTGTGACAGAATACCCATTTGCATACGTAAACTTCAACGCAACGATATGCTTACCACCCCAATAGTAAGCCCCCCAAGTCACTTCAATAGCTTTGACTTGACGAAGATCAACCGCTCTTCTTAGCGCACCACCGTTACCACCCGCAAGGTTATCCAACGATGTGCCTACCGCATCTATCGCCAGACCAGAACGAACAAACAACTCACCATCATTCTTGACTGTGTGTTTTGTAGCCTGACCTAATTCATAACCAAAAATTGGTGATTGTAAGTTTGTGGCACCTCTGAGCGTACTAGAACGATAGGTATTATGAGTCAACCAACTTGGCTCTGCGCTGGTAGGCATTGTTCCATCTTGGTTTACATTAGAAATATGGAATGAATGTTGATTCCAAATTCGTGTTGCATTCTTCCAAGGCTTACTAGAATCTGCCGATTCATAAACATAAACACCGTGGTTGATCGCAGTAGCTTTATTATAATCATTCGCCACAACAATCAGTTCTGCATTGTCATCGCCCGCTAGGTCAACAACAATTGGGTACTCCCATAATGTGTTAGTAGAATTAGCGATAACGGCAAGCTCTTTACCAGTACGTCCGTCAAGGATGCGGACTCTTTGGATGTCTTGAACTAAAACCTCATCAATTCCGTCATTATCAAAGTCGTATGCTGATACACCGATTTTGCCGCTGTTCATATCATCATTCGGCGATGACCAAACTAGCTCACCGTTCTGATTGTACATATCAACGGCAGCATAGCCCGCATAGACAATGCCTTTTACTTCATTGCTAGTAGTATTTGATGCAAACTCAAATTGCAAACCACCAATTAACCAACCAGCAGTCCAAGCTTTTAGTCCCTTGATGCTTGAGTTTTCAGGAACGGTTAAACGTTCCGTTTTCTTATAAAACGCATAATGTTTCGAGCCCATTGTAGTGCTCGTGCCATCAACAAAATTAAAATCTAGCGCTAAAATATGATGGCCACCCCACCAGTATCGACCTGAAGTAATATCGATAGATTTCACTTTAGAAAGATCAACAGGGTTGTTTAAATGACCACCATGCCCACCCACTAAAGAATTTGCATCACTACCAACCGCATCGATCGCCGCGCCAGAACGCACCCAAAGCTGGCTATCCGAAGTAAAAGCAATGGTAGAAGATTGCTTATGATGCGTATAACCAAAAACTTTTGATTGGCTCGACACTTGCGGTACTTGAGGAGAATCTGCACCTAAGAAATTTGCAACAGCCTGCACGCCACCACCAGGGTTCGACAAGTTATTAATTTCCCATTTAGTTGACCCATCATGTTCCAAAACAGCGAAAGAACTGTTGGCAGCATTAGAATATGAAGCCGGTACTGAAACCACAACTTCAGGGCTGTCATCACTATCGAGATTTACTAACGATGAAAACCAAACCATATCATTGGCTTGATATTGCCAATCTAAAGCGCCACTACTTTGATAAAGTGCACCACCAGAAAACACTTCTTGAACTTGGTCACCATCAAAGTCACCACTGATAGAAGATGGTGCCCATGAATGGCTAAATAACAATCCGGTATCGTAGTTGTATACACCATCGGCAGATAAAATTTCTATTGATGAATCACCGTCTAGATCTGCTAACGATATTTCGCCGATAGAGCGCCAGCCAGTTTCTGCTTTTAAAATTTGCTTCTTAATATTACCAGTGTTGTCTAACACATTGATGTATTGACTAACAGCAGTGGTAGTAACAATCTCGACTACACCGTCACCATCTAAATCGGCTACTGCAGGTGAATTTCTTGCTTCTGCAATAACTCCACCATTAGCGTAAGTCCATAATTCTGAACCATCAACACCACTTAAAGCTCGGACAAGTCCACCATTTGCATACTTATTACCTTCGAAGGTCACCATGATAATATCAGCAACATCGCCATTATCGATTTTACCATCGCCATTATCATCGTTAAGTTGTGCCACTACAGGAGTCATCATCACCTGTACTGATTCAGGTTTAAAGGAACTTCCGTTCCAAGACCATTTTAACTGTGTCGATATATCCGCTATATCTGTCGTTGTGGCATGAACCACAGAGCTGCTCAACGACAAAATGCCGATAGCAAATGCAAAATATTTTGATGTCATGGGAAAGCATCCCTCTGCTGTTTATATTATTCTTTGTCAAATCAATATAAATTTGACTCGATTTATTTTATTGGTAGGACAACCTAGTTACGGTTGTCCCTTGCTTCATTAATAGTGCGAGTGGATTATCAATAGCGGAAAGGATCGGATCAACTCAAAGACCCTGATTTAACGACTCATTTATGAGACGTCTCATATATAAGATAGACTACATAGTTTTTTATCTAGAATCTTAATCACAATCAATAGAGAACCTGAAGTAGTGATACTCTAGTTATATTCCATGATATGAATAAGGGACTTAAATTTCATGAAAGCAATAGCTCTACTATCGGTATCCTTAAGCTACCCAACAGCAATGGAACCACTGGTAAATATTTACTCAGTAACACAGTTTGGGGCAATCGCGAATGATCAAAAAGATGACAGCGATGCGTTTCAAGACGCTCTATCAACATTACAAGATGGCGATACTTTAATCGTACCCGATGGTCACTACCTACTATGCAATACAATCAGTTTGCTAAATAAGAAAGACGTATCAATCATAGGGATCGGTAAACCAGAACTGAGCAAATGTGCCCCATTTTCTGGAGAGTACTTATTCTATGTAAAGTATACCGACGGATTATGGGTCAATAACCTTACTTTTAATGGGTTAAATAATGGCGACATTGAACCAGTTTGGGGAGAGCAAGGGCTCTACCTTGCAAGCACGGCAAATAGCTACATCGTAAATAGCCATTTTCGATATTTTGGAGATGCAGCTTTACGGCTAACAACGAGTGCAGATGAAGAAATGTATGCAGTCACTTCAAATAACATAACCGTTATGCAAAATACTTTTGAGAATTGTGGGCAAGTAACAACGACACAAGCCACTGCGGGTACACAGTTAGGGGGGAGTAAAAATATACTATTTAAAGGTAACAACTTTAATGGCTGTACATTAAAGTTATCTTCAAGAACAGAAGTCTCTAATGCGAAAATTCTAAACAATACATTTCAAAATATAAATGGAACAGCCGTTGAGTTGAGTTATTATTCGGATGTTTTATTTGAAAAAAATAAAGTGAAAAATATCAATGGATTCCTAATCAATGTATATCCAAATACAAGAGCAGAAAAAAACGTCAAATGGGGTGACATTCGTATTAATGACAATGTATTTGATGGTTCAGAGCAAGGAATTCGATTACAAAGTTTCGTCAATACAGAGAATGCGATAGATCCGATAAGAAACATATCGATAACCAATAACATGTTTCAAAACATTAAATTTGATAACGTTAACGAGAGTAAATACCGTTCTATAATACGAACGTTAACTCAAAACAACGAATTATCCTTTTCTAACGTAACTATCAAGAATAATCAATATCGCTTGGAAGATAGAACAACATTTATATCCATCGATCCTAAAACAAAAAAGATAGATATTGAAGAGAATCATCCACTATAGAGTTTGGCTGAAAATAACTAAGGCCGACTATATCAATAGAGTCGGCCTTAATTTATTAACTAAATAATAGTTATTCTTTCACAACAATAATTGAGCGTTCAACGCGTTTGCCAGTAGCCGTATCATACATTTGAGCAATAAAATTATATTCACCAGCAGGGTAACTAGCATCAAATTTGAATCCGCGAGATTTAGTATATGAATCTCCCGCATTGATATCTAGAAAAACTCGAGATTGTACTGGAATGTTCAAACCTGCGGGACCTTCGGCAGTAATCCAAAATTCAACGTTAGCAGCGAAGTCACGTGCATTATCTATTTCTACGAATAATGGAATATATCCGCCATCACTAGGAACAGAAGTTTCGAACGCTAATGCCGTATTTAGAGTTAATCCATCCAAGTTTGCAGCATTTAAAAGATCGACACCTTTGGCAAACTGGGTTGTTTCTTTGAAAATTTGGCCTGTTTCAGTGTTAACACCTTCAATCGACACAGTATACAAACCATTGTCCATATAATCACGAACCCAAATGCCACGACGTAATTTTAAAGCAGAGCCACTTTCTACAGAATCAGCTTCAAATTCAGAACTATTGACTTGTACAACAGCTTTTGCAGGAAAAACAAGACCTTTAGGACCTTTTACTGAAATCCAATATTTTAAGTCTGCAGCATCAGTACCAGCGTTTTTTACAGTCACATCAGCGACAATATAGCCACCGACTTCGGTCAATTGCTGTGTAGATAATTCGATAGACGTAGCTATTTTTTCTATATCAGCAGTAGTCGTTTCACTAGCAGATACAGTTGAAAAAGGGGTTGCCAGCATTAAACAGCCAACCAATAGAGAAGAAGATAATTTGTTCATTTTTGCACCATAAGTGATTGATAGAAAATTCCGTACTTCATCGAGAAAGAGCCTATCAGTCGGATATTTATCATTCAACATTCGAATAAGATTGAGACATTCATTTAAAAAAATTTATCAACAAGTTTCTTTTGTTACATTCAATTTCATAAAATTGAGATTAAACCCACAATAAAAGGTAGTTGTAAAGTTTAGTTGAATTGGGTGAAATTAAGATAAAAGTTATTATTTAAAATCAGCATAGAAAATGACAATTCTAAGCAAGCGTAAAATGTAATAAAAATCACTTCATTTTAGCTTTTAGCAAAAGCCAAGCAAATTTACTGTTTGTGATTAAGTATCTTTTCCACATCCTACGAGGCTCTTGGATAACCCGATATAACCACTCCAATCCTGCATTTTGCATCCATTTTGGTGCGCGATTCACCTTACCAGCAACCACGTCGAAAGTACCACCGACTCCCATGACAAAATCGACACCCAATTCATCTCTCCATTTATTAATGAAATTTTCTTTTTTTGGAGAAGTAATTGCTACAAACAACAATTTGGCACCGGATGCTTTAATTTTCTCGACCAGAGCCTGCTCATCATCCCAAAAGTAACCATGGTTATGGCCCGCAATCAATAAATTAGGATGCTTGTGCTGCATAATCGTCGATGTTTTTTCAACGACTTCCTGCTGTGCTCCTAAATAAAATACTGAGAATTTCTCTTGTTCAGCCATTGCATTCAATTCATAGAAAAGGTCAACGCCAGCAACACGCTCTTTAACATCAAATCCTAAGAATTTTGCTCCCCAAACAACCCCCATGCCATCAATATTAACAATATCACACTCGGTAACTGAACGATTAAGCTCAACATCACTGCGCATATTAACGATTTTTGCCACATTGACGACCACATGCTGTGTAAACTGTTTACTAAAAATCCTACGCTTAATAATATCGACGGTTTCGTTCATGGTCAGTACATGCATCGGTGTGTCTAAGAACTTAATCGATTTATTTAGTAACTCGCTTTCCATAACCTCTTCCTAATAAAAAACCAAAATATTTATTTAAAAAAACATGAATAACACTACAAATCAATATCGCAACCAATGTATTTATTAACGGTAAAAAAAATTCAAAGGATGAATTTCGAAAAAAGACCTTTTCGAAAGCATGAAGAAACCTTAATACAATTAAATGCAATGGGAATATTGTAATAGATGCAATAGATAAAAACTGTAAGGTTTTTGAATTCCCTATAATACAAGATATTAAGTATGTAATCAGAGAACCCAATAATGCATTGATTAGAAAAAGTGAAAGGTGATCGCCAAAAATTAATGATCTAATGTCTACTTTTGAATTCAGCATACTCAAAAAAATAAAAAACAAAGATGCAACGATCAATAAAGTGTATTTTGAGCTCCCCATAAATATTGAAGCATCTAAAACATTCTTCCTTTTTATAACTCTTCCTATAAAGAAGTATAGCCCTGATACGACTGATACATCTAAGCACCAATACAGACTAACCTCATCTAGATCATAAATTGAAATAATCAATGTAAGAAGTAGAAAGATAGCTACTCCTAACCAATCATAGCGTTTATCTTTAAAACAGCAATCAACAACTGACACTACAATTAACGCAGGGAAAAACCATAGCACACCATTGATCTGCAATTTATCACGTTGTAACAAGAGCAACTCTTTGAGAGGCAAGTACCAATCTACTTGTGATGCACCACCATTACCAAAGAGGTTTAAAGGCAACCATGACAAGTAAGACACCAAGTAGAAAAAGATAAAGGGCAAAAACAATCTACTCAATATTTTTTTATACGTCGTCAATGAATTAATCGAAAGAAAGCCAGATATCATGAAAAACAATGGCATATGAAAGGAGTAAATCAACGTTAGTATATCTTCACTCACCCACAAACAATGACCGAAAACAACCAATAAAATACCAATTCCCTTCGCATTATCTATTTTAAAGTCTCTAATCACCACTGAGTTCCTTTAGATAAAGAGAAAATGAGTAGTACATCCATGCTTGCGTCCAACGGATATAATTTATTTTATTTTCGAAACGTTGAGTTTTTTGATAAAGAAAATGCTGTTTACTTTCAATATATAAGTCATCAATTGCTTTATTAATGATTTTCCCAGCTAATTCCTTATCTTCTTTCTTTTTTCCAACTTTGAGTAGCGTAATAATGCCTTGTGCCACTGAGTGTGGATCTAGTGGATAGCGGTTATTATCATAATACTTAGCAGTACCATCCGACTCGAAAAAATTATTTTTATAATATGTAAGCCCTAATTCTATAGCGCTATCAAATATATTTGTATCTAAAGATTTTTTAATTTCATAGAGTGCTTCAAGATTATACCCAGTATGGAACCCATCAATAAATTGATGATGATGCCTATCACCATAAACCCAACTACCATTAGAAACCTGTTCTTTGACACTTTGAGATGCTACTTTTAACGCAAGCTCAGCATAATATTCATTGCCAGTTTTACTAGCAACAAATGCAACCCAGGCAGCTCCCCACAAACTGGCATTATGAACAAATGCCATCTCTCCAGGGATGTAAGCAAAAAACTGTCTCGCTTCCAGCTTTGTGTATAAATGATTAACGATGAAATCTGCACTGCTTAACGCGATATCCATTAAGTCTTGACGTCCTAAATGAGTCCCCAAATCATAAAGAGCACGACTGACATAGATAGTCGTAATGACATTAGGTTTACCTTTAGGTACAAAAAAAGCTCTCGCTTTCCAATCAAAATGGTAGCCCCAGCAAGCGGTGCCCCATTGTGCTTTGTCACAACACTGAGTCACTAACCAGTTAGCAAGTGATTCGGCTTCAATCAATAATGCTTTATCTCCCGTTACCTTATATTGCTCCAACATACCCAGAATAAATAGAGCAACTCCTTTAGGATTACGCCCTTCAGGTACACCTAGAATCGGACGCATATTAATAGGAGAACGTTTAAAAAATTGAATCCAACAAAGGCCTATCAAAGAGTCGCGAAGTGATGGAAATGTGTTAAACCAACGTGAATTTAAACCATCAAATGGATCGTACCCCGCAAACTGATGAGACTTAGCTTGCTCAAAAATAATATTTTGTATCTCCGCTATTTTTTTCATTACTCTGTATCCAATACTTCTTTATAAATATTTTGTAGCTGGGGAATAATTGCTTTTATTGAAAATCTATCTTCGAATTTACTCTTAGCTGAAATGACGAATTGGCGATTAATATCTCGATTATTAATAAGAGATATTAAAGCTTGAGATAAGTTATAAATATCACCTGCCTCAACCAACAAGCCATCAATATTGTTTGTAATGGCATCTGGAATACCGCCAGCATAACTTGATACTACAGCAATTTCAGCGGACATCGCTTCCAAGATCCCCATAGGAAATCCTTCGTTATAACTCGGTAAGCAATAAACATCAGTTATTTCTAGCAGCTCCATTTTCCCAGGGCCACTTATCCAACCTAGAAACTCTACAGAATCATCAATACCCAACGTTTTCGCTTCCTGCTTATATTCTGCGATATTTCCATCACCAGCCATTTTCAGCAACGCATGAGGGCAAACCTCTTTAACTATTTTAAAGGCATGAAGAAGATCCAATGCACCTTTACGAGGCCCAACTCTACCTAAAAAAGCTATGACTCCTGGTTGGGCATTCGAACGCTGTAACCGAAGAGATGGAACAGCATTGTAAAGAACTTTTACATGGTCACTTTTGCTTAACGTTTCATTTGCCCAAGCAAGCCAGTGTGTTGATAAGACAATAACGACATCACAAATTTCAAAAGTATGTCTGATATGGGCTTGTTTGCGTTCATCACATTCATTGGCATAAAAGTCTCTAAATTCAGCACCATGTAAATGTAATATAACTTTAGCTTTAAAAGCTTTAGCTATCCTAATAAGAAGAGACTTGCGCTGATAACTGCCTCTGGAAGCCATATGGATGTGAACTAGACCAATATCGTAAAATATAAAATATGAGATCAACTTTATCGTTGCTAATAGGAATAATGCAAATGCCCCAATTTTTCCGAATCTATTTTTAGTAGAATGTGTTGAAATTAATTTGACGTTGTTATTAGCAAAGAAACCAGATTCTTTGTATACATTTAAGACCGTTGCAATCCCACCTTGGCCATTTAGATCCGTCGCTACGGTTAAATTTATTTTTTGTTTCACTTCACATCCTTGACATTACATATCGCTTGTCTAATTTTCCCATTTTTTGTTCTAGGCAATGCATCAACATATTTTACGATGATGTTCATTCTTTCACCTAAGCGCTCTTTGGTGTTGCTAATCAATTGGTTCTCTTGCAAAGTGCCAAATATTGATTCGTCTCTAACTGTCCAAACTTCAACTTCTTGGGCCTTGTGTTGAACAAATTGACAAGCTAATAAACCATCAATCCCTTTCGGTATGTGATTCAGGATATGTATTTTTTGTCCATCTTCGCCAAGTAAATAATCACCAACTCGGCCTTCAATTCGTTTAATTATTGGATAGAATCTCCCACATGGACACTGCTTCTCGTCAGACAGTACGACATGGTCACCAGTTTTGTATCTAACTAGAGGAAAGTAGCTATTATTGAAATTAGTGCCAACAATTTCATGAGTACCATTTCCTGCATCTAAAAATTCAACCTGCGAGTAATCGGTGAGAACGTGGTAACGACCATGCTCACAATTAGCAATTGCAGCAACCCTTTCAAAAAGTCCATACCAATCGAACACTTTGCATTTAAATCGTTCCTCAATGACTTTACGGTCATCATCAGACAAAGATTCTGATGATGTAATCACTGATTTAATATTGGAAGGATAATATTCATTCTTAGACTCTAAATATTTAGCCAAAGCAACAATCGACGATGGATAGGCTTGAATTATGTCTACTCCAAAATCAACCATTGCCTTGATGTATAGCGGTAAAGCTTGTTGAGTCATATGAAATGAAGATAACATGATCATATTTTCAAACCATGAATAACGCCAGAAAGGGGCTCCTTTTTGCTCCATTGGCACGATCATATCACCACGGATCCAAGCACGTTTGTCACCTTTTTTATATCCGGCCCACTGAAGATGCCTTGCAACAAAAGCTTGCTCACGAATCACGGATTCCACATTTTGACTAATTGACAAAGGTGTACCAGTCGTCCCACTGGTTGCACCTTTAATCGGTGTCGTTTTTTCTGTGGAATTAATAAAATCTTCAGCACAATTTCTAACTTCATTTTTATTAATCATTGGAAAATGTGCTAACCCTTCACTTTCTGAAATGGTTTTTACACGATCTTTATAAAACTTAGCTTTCAATGCATTTTTTAACGCTAATTCCAATTGAAGTTCGCTATATCGTTTCAAAAGATCATTATTATAATCATGCTGTAATAATTCTCGAGTTAATGACTGTTGATGTCCATTTTCTCTAATAAACTTCCTAATAATAGCCCGGCAACTAAGAAGAAGGTTCTGAATTAATAAAGGGGAATTTCTATATATTTTACTTAAAAACATAATCTCACAACCTCAAATTAGTTCATAAAAGGTGCATTGTCATCTAAATAGCTCTCATTCTTCAAAATGTCATAATCTAAATTAGACACATTGCCAATGATTTTGGCTGGAACACCAGCAACAATAGAACCCTTCGGTACACTTTTTGTGACAACAGAGTTAGGCGCAACGACCACATTATCTTCAATAATCACGGGCCCAACAATTACACAACCTGGACCTAAGAAAACATCATTTCCGATAACTGGAACCTTTTTATATGGACCTTTTCCAACGACTCTACAGCCAATACCTATCCGACAGCGCTTGCCGATTTTTGCGCCATTAATAATAACAACAGCAACACCTTTTACGACTAGAAACGATCCTTTACCAATATCTGCATCTGGTGGAACTTTCGAGTTGTATAATATGAATATAACGAGCTGAAGTAGCTTTGGTAAAAATGGAACTTTCTTAAGATAGAGCCACCTAGAAATTCGATAGAAAAAGATAGCATTAGGCATTAAAAGTCTAGCTCCTGATATTTTGATTATTAATAAGTATTAACCTGTGTTTTTCTAACAGAGTTCAAATACAACACACTAAAAAGTAAGAGTAGAACTGGAGTCTTCGTTGTTAATGAATTATTTGTAAGACCGACAATCATAAATGTAACAACAACAAGTCTAGATGCTACATCTCCATTTTTAGCAAAATAATATAGTGTTAAAAAGACACATATTGATAAAGGAATAGTCCCCATTAGACCAAATGTAAAAATCCAACCTATAAAGTAATTTTCAATAACATTTATGCCTATATATAACTCTATGGACTCTAGTAATCGGTGACTAGCACCAAAAATCCATTCCGACACTGTCAATTGATCAAAAAGGAAAAATACATCGATACGCGCTGATGCGCTTCCATCAATATAAAGTTTAGACATAATTCTTTCAGTAATGCCAGAACCAACGATGATAAAGACAAAGAACATAAAAGCGAAATATCCTAAAAACATAAATAACGCTATCTTTCTTTTATCACCTCTAACCCCTGTCGTTATAAACTTCCAACCACTTGGAATGCAATACAAAATAAACATACATGAGAATATAACTAACGCTGCTCTCCCACCAAAAGCGAATAAACCTAATAGAGTAATCAATATGTAAAGAAAACCAGGCAATAAAGTCCGTTTAAATATTAACAACCCTAAGCTAGCCGTAATCAATGCATTATTAAGTGGATGAGTAAGCAGAGCACTCGAACGAAAGAATGAAAATGCCTGAAAGTCAACATCAACAACACGAGAACTTGTTAAATATTCAAAAATTGCGATCACTGAATTAAGCAATATCAAATATGAAATCAGATTAATAACTTTATCTTTTTGAAAATCATCTAGGCTAGAAAGCAAAGGAATAAACAACATTGGAGCAAGAAATGTATTGATCAAGTATGCCATTCCAGACGTTCCATGCCTGAAATATCCGTATATAATGACAAATGATAAAGAAAATATAGCAATCCACCATATTTTATTAAATGAACCAAGTCGTTCACAAAACCATGTTGGTCCAAATTTCATTGCTAAAACAGTAAACATACCGAAAATAATATATGTATACAAATGTATTTTAAGTAGCGCAGAACCACCATCCGAAACATAATTAATTCCTAAGTTCTCAAGAAGGTAGCTACCTAAAAAAACAGAAGCTATGATCGCTATTAAAATAGGCACATAGGTATTAACACTTCGCACGTTTTCTTCTCCAATCATTGAAATGACCTCGAACAGAAAAGCTATTCAGTACGATATGAGCACCAGTATATGATAAACAACCAACAGCAACGAGTAATAACAATTTAACTACTGGAATAAATTCAGCCACATAGTACTTAGCACAAAAAATACTTAATGACATAATACTAGATGCAATGACTGTTTGGAGTAAACATTGAGGTAATGGATAACGGTAGCCTAAGAATGTTCCCATACAAAGACTGCATATTGCACCGATAAAAAATGCGATAGCTAAACTCCCTGCCGCACCTAAGGCACCATATTGGGGAATAAGGATGAACGAGAGCACCATTTGAGTGACCAAAGTACAGAATGTCAAAAGTGGCATCCATTTTGTTTTCAATATAAATTGAAAACCATGATCTAAAAAATGACCTCTAATATTTAAAAACCAAGCTGAAAACGCTAAAAGGTAGAATATTTTCAAATCCATTACATGATAGGATTTACCCAAAAACACTTCCACAAATGAAGAAGCAAGTAAGCAAATTCCAATGGTTGCAGGTAGACTTAAGGCGCATAACACACCACCATAATAGCGATGCTGTTGATAGAGCTTCTCTTTATCATCAACAACTTTAGTTAACTCTGGAAATAATGGTAGTGCAACAATCATAAAAACAAGCGCCATGATACCTAGCAGTAAATTTGCAATGGCGGCATATAGGCCGGCTTGCTCTAAATTGGCAAGAGTGGCTACCAATACTCTATCACTTCGAGACGCTAAAATGCCGAGTAGACCTGAGACCATGAAAGGAATACCATAATTAAGCACTTCCTTACGCATCGGTTTATCTAATTTAAGAGTAATTTTTCCACTATAACCAGCGATAATAATTGAGATAAAATAACTCAACACTAATGCGAAAATTGCAGACAAAATGTGTGCATGCCAATTTAGAATAACAAAACTAGTGATCATAACCAGCATTGCCTGCAAGAATACTGTGCGACGGTATAGCGACACTCGCTCTTCAACTCTGGCACACTCGATTAGGTACATATAAATACTTTTACTGATAAGTAATGCATAAATTGCAGAGAAATTGACCCAAGAAAAATTAGAAAACACCTGCATACAACCAGCGATAACGACACTAGATATTAATAAATTATAAATTAGCCACCGGGTGGTTTGAGATTGAAAGCTGGGCTTAACATCCGCATCAGAAGTTGAATAAAATCTGATTAGGCAACTATTTACCCACTGTATTAGTACGGATCTAGCACCTTCGGAGAAAACAAGCAGAATGGCTAATAAGCCATACTCTTTAGGGGTTAAAAAACGAGTTTGAATTGAAATCAGGACAAATAGACTTAGTGCTGAGAATAGTTGTACAGGTGCGTATTTGAAAAGTTTATTGATCACCTTTCTAACTCCCGATACACACTCTGATACTGCTGAACAATACTATTTGCAGAAAATCGATTAGCCAATAATTCTCGGTCAATTTCATGTGGTTTATTTAAAAAACCCAAGCAGTCCTTTACAGAATTAGTGACATTTTCTAGATCTACAAACAATACACCGCTTTCTTTAAAAAATGCATATTGTTCATCTAAAATACCGACTCTGGTAGAAATGAGGGGGAGACCTGTAGCTAACATTTCTAACGGTGCTAATCCAAAAGTTTCTTCTTTAGATAAAAAAATGGCAGCATCAGACTTTTTATACTGTTCAAAAATTTCAGGTTGTGACATAGAACCTAACCAATGCATTTTATTATCAATCATCAAATCGGATGCTTTACGCTTTAATTCAGCTAAATATGCACTTCCACCGGGTCCAATGACAATAAGCTCTATATCTATATGTTTAGATAATTCGCTCATAAGCTCTATCATTTTGTCAATTTGTTTCCTCGGAGTGATAATTGAGCACGTCACTAACCGGAGAGTTGAATTGTTTACCCCCCTGTCATTACAACCGTTAAAAAACGCATCATCAATAGGATTACCGATTTTTATTATTTTATTTGGATATATTTCTCTTATTGCATCGCAAAGAATATCACCAACACATGTAATCTTATTAGCTAAATGCAATGTTCTACGTGGGAGTATATGTTCAAACAAGATATCATTCATTTTCCCTCTTGGAGTTCTTGCGATTTTTCCATATGAATGAAGTGTTACTACAGATTTGATTCCCGCTTGTAGATACAGAGGTAAACTCAATAGATGGCTATGGACGATATCCGGCTTGAATCGCTTGCAGATTTTATTTAAATGATAATTTTGGAAAAGAAATCCAGGAAGCTTAACCCCGTGAACTTTACCTTTGTTAGGAATAAAGGTTAATGTAACGCGTTCATGCAACTTTTGTTTTTTAAAAAGTTCAACATCTGAGACTCCAACCTTGATGGCAAGTATTTCATAAATATAGCCATCAGGAGGATTTTCAGCCAAGAAACGGACAATTTGTTGGCAAACACTATCGACACCACCAGTATTCTCATTCCCCCATTTAACCGTGCTGAGAGGAACGACAAGCAATATTTTCCTCATCATCCTTCCTTTTTCAGATATGGGTTTTGTATATAACGGCAAACACTTCCTTGATTGAGTACTCGGCCTGGATTACCGACAACAACGCCATATTCCGGTATATCTTTTACCACCACACTGCCTGCGCCGATTTCAACACCATTGGCGATATGCACTGATTCAACGATAGTAACGTGAGGACCTATATAAACATTATCGCCAATCGTTGCCGCTTTACTGTGATTAGAACCAACCACAGTAAAAGGACTCAAATTGCAATTAGCACCAATTTTTGCCGTACTGTTAATAATTATCCCAGTACCATGCCCTAGGTATAACCCAGGGCCAACATTGGTTTCTTTCGGTATTTGTATTTGGTATCTAATGGATAAATTTTTATGCATTAGCCTAGCAAATGAACGTAAGAGATAATTCTTACTTCGGCATAATCGGAACCAAAACATATACTTAAAGCCAGGGTTAAACATCATGTTCTTGATGAGTAACCCCGTCGACAACTTCCCTGTATGACGATACAGATCAGCCTTAATTAGATCGAATGCTGAACTCAAGCAACCACACCTCTAGTATCAATCACTACTTTTTTCGCAAATGCTGTTTTATCCGCTTCTTTAAAATCTCTGTGATCAACTAATACTACAACGATGTTTGCTAATTCTAGCGCTTGCTCTAGTGATACAAGTTCAACACCGTTTTCTGCTAGTTTGTTTGGTAATGAATGAATGTTTGGCTCTACCGCAAGAATTTGACCAATATCGTCCTGCGCTAGGTGAGTTGTAATATCTAATGCAGGACTTTCACGTAAATCATCAATATCTGCTTTGAAAGCAAGACCTAAACATGCAATAACCGGTTTTTTAAATTGGTCTGCGGCCTGTTTAACTTGGTCAATAACCCAGTGTGGTTTGCCATCATTAACATGTCTTGCTGCCGCGATCAGTTTTGCTTCTTCCGGGCAGCTGTTAACGATAAACCACGGGTCAACAGCGATACAGTGACCACCTACACCCGGTCCTGGGTTCAAAATGTTCACTCGAGGGTGGCGATTAGCCAGTTTAATCAATTCCCACACATTGATTTTTAATTTCTCACTAATCAAAGATAGCTCGTTAGCAAAGGCAATATTAACATCGCGGAATGAGTTTTCTGTTAGCTTAGCCATTTCTGCTGTACGTGAATTGGTGACAATACACTCGCCTTTGACGAACGTCTTATACAGTGACATCGCTTTTTCGCTACACGATTTGCTCATCCCACCAATGACACGGTCATTACTCACTAATTCTTGTAAGACATAACCTGGCAATACACGTTCTGGACAGTGCGCAATTTTGATATCGGCCGCATCGCCTTTATGCTGTGGGAAGGTTAAATCAGGACGTGCTTCTGCTAACCAAGCGGAAAGTTTTTCCGTAGCACCAACCGGGGAAGTACTCTCAAGTACCACCAAGTTGCCTTTTTCGATCACTGGAGCAATCGCTTTTGCTGCTGCTTCAATATAGCTCAGATCAGGTTCGTGATTATCCCCTTTGAATGGGGTTGGAACCGCAACCATAAAGGCATCGGCTGGCTCTGGTGTTGTGGTCGCTTTTAGTTTACCGGTCATGACCGCACTGCGAACCACGATATCTAAATCGGGTTCAACGATGTGAATTTCACCTTTGTTGATGGTATCAACCGCATGTTGATTAACGTCAACACCAATAACTTCAATACCGCGAGAAGCAATAACAGCAGCCGTTGGTAAACCGATATAACCCAGACCAATTACTGATACTTTATTAAACATCTTATTTCCTTAAATCTTTATTGTGCTAAAACGTCTGCAATACGCTGACAGGCTTGGCCATCACCGTATGGATTATGTGCTTGGCTCATCAATTGGTAAGCATCTTGATCTGAGAGCAACTTACTCAATTCATCGCAAATCAGCTGAGTATTGGTTCCCACCAATTTCACCGTACCTGCACTCACTGCCTCTGGTCTTTCGGTAGTATCTCGCATCACAAGTACCGGTTTACCTAGTGATGGTGCTTCTTCTTGAATGCCGCCGGAATCGGTTAAGATGATGTGAGCTCGGTCCATCAAATAAACAAATGGTAGATACTGTTGCGGTTCGATTAAGAATATATTGTCGACACCACGTAATAGACGGTTGACTGGCTCTTGAACATTAGGATTAAGATGCACAGGATAGAGAATTTGGCTATCTGGATGCTGCTTCGCGGTTGTGAGCAATGCTTCACAAATGCGTTCAAAGCCATCACCAAAACTCTCACGGCGGTGGCCTGTCACGAGGATCAATTTTTTATCTTTATCAAGCATTGGAAAATGGTGTTCCAAGGTTGCTTTGAGATCGGCTTCACTGTGAATTTTATTTCTAATCATGAACAGTGCATCGATGACGGTATTACCTGTGATATAGATATTCTCGTCAGCGTAATTTTCGTCTAGCAGGTTTTGCTTTGACGTTTCTGTCGGTGCAAAGTGATATTGAGTTAACGAGCCTGTTAATTTTCGATTTGCTTCTTCAGGCCAAGGAGAATAAATATTTCCGGTACGCAAACCCGCTTCAACATGACCAACCGCAATTTGTTGATAATAACTGGCTAGTGATGTAGCAAAAGTTGTAGCTGTATCACCGTGAACCAGCACAACATCTGGTTGAAAGTCTTTTAGTACACCTTCCATACCGATTAAAATTTTGGTGGTAACTGTGGTTAGCGTCTGGCCTGGTTCCATAATATTGAGGTCAAAATCTGGCGTGACTTCGAATAAATCTAGCACCTGATCAAGCATTTCTCGGTGCTGACCCGTGACACAAACTTTTGTTTCAAAACGCTCATCTTGCTTTAACTGATGGACCAATGGCGCCATTTTGATCGCTTCAGGTCTTGTACCAAACGCAATTAGAATTTTTTTCACTTTCTCTATTTCCTATAATTAAAGCCAAGAGACATTTTAGAACCAGGGTCAATGTCACTTCTTTGTAAACCCAACTGATTGATGGTGATTTTAAGTACGCTACCGCCACTAGATGTCGCCTCTAGACTGCGTCTTTAAACCCATTATTTTTAATAAACTGGCCTTATATAAGGCGCAAAAAACCTATTCCCATACGCTCTGCATGGAAAGTAATTCATTTTGTAAAGCCGCTACCGCTTTATATGTTGGGGAGTAAAAATATTATCTGAAATATAAAATCCGCTATGTTGTTACACAAAGCCGCATCTCACTTTCCTTGAATTGATCGTACTTGGAAATATACTCAATGATGTCTTGAGCCCCGCTATCTATAAGTTCAAGAACTTGCTCAAACTTACGAACATTTCCTTGATAAGGATCTGGAATTTCGGTGACACCAATATGACTATGCGCTAAAAAGAGGGAAAGTTTGTATCGATATTCTGCCGGGCAAATATCAACAAGATCCGCTAGGTTTGCTTTATCACTGGCAAAGATGAAATCAAATTTCTCAAAATCCTCGACGCAGACTTGTCGAGCTCGCATGCCAGACATAACCAAGCCTCGCTGATTTGCGACGAAAACAGCTTTAGGATCAGGCACTTTGCCAACTTGAAAGTTAACAGTACCGGCACTCTCTACGGTTAAATCGATTCCGCATTGTTGCGCTTTTTGGCGTAAAACAGCTTCAGCAAGGGGAGAACGGCATATATTACCCATGCATACTATGAGAATAGAGCGTCTTTTATTGTCCATGATGTTTACTGATGCATTCACTTCAATGTGTCACTATTGGTTTATGTTTGAAAGCGATGAGTAGAGTATCTCAAGATGGCAATAAATGGGTGTCTCAAAAATGAGCCTACCTTTAATTAAACCAAGGATGTATTTCAGAATAGTCATTTCATTATTTTGATGGATTATTTACACAATCATCAACTAGTTGAAATGTCGATTATAGTTACAGGTATATTAGCGAAAGCTATAGAATTACTGCGCTGAAAATAGAATGTCGAAAGTTGTAATCATTAACCATTTTAAAGACAAAAAAAGAGCCTGCGTTATACAGGCTCAACATATTTATTAGTGGATACTTCTTGTTTTGATATCTTGAGAAAGTTCTTTATTCAACTCAGCTTCAACATGGCCAGGTGACTGGGTCGATGCGGAGATCAATCGGTACATTGCTGGTATCACAAACAATGTCACTAAAGTAGCGAAACCCATTCCAAATAGAATAACTGTCCCGACAGCAACTCGGCTTTCATAGCCAGCACCAGTAGAGATAATTAAAGGAATAGAACCCGCTAAAGTAGTAAAAGCAGTCATCATAATCGGTCTTAAACGACGTGCAGATGCATCGATGATCGCTTTTTCAAACTCTACCCCTTTATCACGCAGTTGGTTAGCAAACTCCACAATCAATATTCCGTTTTTAGTGACCATACCAATCAGCATGATCATCCCAATTTGACTATAGATATTCATACCTTGGTTCATAATGAACAGGCCAAGAAAACCACCAAATACCCCCATCGGAACGGTTAGCATCACGACCAAAGGGTTAATAAAGCTTTCAAACTGCGCTGCTAGCACTAAGTAAGCCACCAGCAATGCCAGTGCGAAGACAATGGCAACGCTCGATTGATTCTCTTTATAGTCTTTGGATTCTCCCGAATAACTAATTGAAATATCACTTGGTAGTATTTCTACTGCTTTTTGATCGAGGAAGTCTAGTGCCTCCCCTAGCGTATAGCCGTCTAATAAGTTAGCGGTTATCGTGACCGACTTCTGCTTGTTGTAGTGCGCAAGACGAATGGATGATGCGACTTCTTCTATTTTAGTAACAGCATCTAAGGTGACCAATTCACCCGATGCCGTTCGCATGTATATTTGACTTAGATCCGAGGCATTATTAAAACTATTTTCATCACCACGTAAATAGACGTCATACTCTTCACCACGCTCAACAAAGGTAGTTTCATTTTTACCTCCGAGCATCACTTCCAAGGTATCGGAAATATCAGTAACACTAATACCTAACTCCGCCGCACGCTGTTTATCAACCGTTACCACAAGCTCTGGTGTTTTCTCGGAGTAATTAATATCCGCGCCTTCCATATAAGGCGAATTTTCGGCTTCGACTTCTAACAACTCAGCCCATTTTTTAAGCTCTGGGTAATCTGACCCACCAAGCACAAATTGAACAGGTTCGCTCGAACCACCTCGGAAACCAGGCATAAATGGAAAAACACGCACGTCTGGGATACCAGCCAGTGATTTTCTCACCTCACCTAGTGCTTGCTGTGCCGTAAGGCTGCGCTGATCCCAATCATCCAAAATCATGATCACAAAACCCGTTTGGTCACCAGCATTACCACCAAAGGCGGGAGATTGAATACTGAAAGATTTTAAAAAACCTTGACCAAGCAGCGGCATTAAACGCTCTTCAACCAAATCCATATTGGCAGACATTCGGTTATAACTGGTCGCATCCGCTCCACGTACAAAAGCAAAAATAACACCACGGTCTTCTGACGGAGTTAACTGCGATGGTACTTTTTGCATTAAGACATAACTGCCGCCAATACAGGCCAAAATCACAATTGGGGCGACCCATTTCCAATTTATCGCCACACGTAATGCGGATTTATAGCCACCTTCTAAGTGCCCGAAAAGACGATCAACAAATTGGTTAAAACGATTTGGTTTTACGTTTACTTTTAGAATCTTACTGCCCAACACAGGTGTTAATGTCAAAGCAATCAGCGACGAGAAAATAACCGACATCGCAAGCAATACCGAAAATTCGGTGAAGAGTAATCCAACCATTCCGTCCATAAACGAAATAGGCAAGAACACCATCACTAATACTAATGTTGTCGCAATAACGGCAAACCCTACTTCACGAGTCCCTTTATAGGCTGCTAACAGAGGTTTTTCACCATTTTCGATATGGTGGAAGATATTTTCGACTACCACGATCGCATCATCAACTACCAAACCAATCGATAAAATCAACGCCATCAAGGTTATCAAGTTGATTGAGAAACCAAAGTAGTATGCAGCAATAAAAGAAGAGATAAGTGAAACTGGTACAGTCACCGCTGGAATTAAGGTCGCGCGGACTTGCCCAATAAAAATATAGAGCACGAGGATAACCAAGCCACCGGTAATAAAGAGCGTGCTATAAACTTCAGATATTGAACGCTCAATAAAAACCGTCGAATCGTAATCGATCGCGAGACGAGTACCTTTGGGTAAAAACTGCTGAATATCATCTACTTCTTTGTGGACACGCTGAGCAACCTCTAAAGGGTTCGCATCAGACTGAGCCACAATCCCCATACTCACGTTCACCACACCATCACTTTTGAAAGTGGAGTTTTCGTTCTCGGCACCAATAAACACATCCGCCACATCTTTTAGATAGATAGGAGTATTATCACTGGAACGCTTAACAACTAAGTACTCAAAGTCTTGCGCGGTTTTATAAGAGCGAGCGGTTCTGACTGACATCACCGTCGAATCATTACGGACTTCCCCCCCAGGGCTTTCAATATTCTCACTGCGCAGTGCACTCGATATATCGGAAGTCGTCACGCCACGACCAGCCATCAGTTCAGGCTTGAGCTTAACGTACATCACTTTATACAAACCACCAGACACATCAACCGAGCTCACGCCCGAAATCAAACTGAAACGGTCAATCAATACTCGTTCTATATAGTCGGTTAGCTGAGTACGATCCATTTCTGAAGAACTAAGGTTGATGTATAAAGACGCTTCACCTGAACCATTATTCTTATAGACGGTAGGATCATCGGCTTCATCGGGTAGTGAACGTTGCGCCCTTGCGACCGCATCACGAATATCGCTGACACCAGTATTAAGATCATATCCCAGCTCAAACGTTACAGTAATGCGAGACATACCATTGCGCGTCGTCGACTCAATCTCATCAATGCCGCTAATACCTGCTAATTGATCTTCAAGTACCGAGGTAATTTGGCTTTCAATGATGGTGGCCGATGCACCTTCATAACGGGTACTGATAGAAACCACGGGGCTTTCAATATCCGGCATTTCTCGTACCGAGAGCTTGGAGAATGAAACGATACCAAACACACACAGCAGCAAACTTAAAACGACAGCAGCAACGGGGCGTTTTACAGAAACATCAGACAACCACATTATTTGTCACCTTTCGCTACTGGCGTGCCATCGGTATTAACTTCCATCACGCTGACCCCATTCCGCATGTTAACAATACCTTGTACAACAATTTTATCGCCAATCTGTAAGCCTTTATCAATCACCACTTGGTTTTCAATACGTGCCCCTAACCACACTTCTGTACGTTGCGCTTTATTCTCTTGCTCAACAACGTAGACGTAGCGCTTAGTACCCGAGTATTCGAGAGCTTGTACCGGAATGATCGGTGCTTCGATAGCAGGGAAATCCAATTTTGCAGACAAAAGCATGCCAGGTTTAAGTTGACGCTCTTGATTTGCAAAGTGGATTCGAACGCGTAAATTCAATGTTTCACTGTTGATTCTTGAATCCACACCAACCACTTTGCCTTCAAAGGTTTTATCTGGCCATGCATTACTTTTAGCTGTTACCTGCATATCTTTATGAATCATCGACAAATAACGTTCAGGTACCAAAATATCGAGCTGCATAATGGAAAGGTTATCCAAGGTAATTAATTCTGTTCCGGCACTGACCATTTTACCCAAACTGAAATCCACAAACCCGACGGTGCCACTAAAAGGAGCCTCAATATGTAAGTCTTTTAAATTGGCATTGGCAGCATCGAGCCGCGCTTGAGCAATTTCCACACTCGCTTTTTGAGCGTCAATTTCCGTTTGTGTAATGGCATTGCGAGAAACAAGGCGTTCAAACTCTTTGAGCTTACGCTGTTCATCTTTCAAATATGCTTTCGCTTCTGAAACCGCAGCTTTCGCTTTGTCATCATTCAATTGGATTAATAGCTGACCTTTTTTGACCTCTTGGTTCGCTTTAATCGCAATACTATCAACCTTACCTGACACTTCAGACGAGATGATCACCGACTGCTCGGCTTGTAACTTACCAATTAAAGATAGTGATTGAGACACTTGATGAGTCGCCACTTGTTCGGTAACGACAGCGACCGCTTGTGCTTTCTTAGGTGCTTGCGCTGCCAATGCAGTTTGAGGTGCAGCCAACAAAGCGATAATAATCAATGAGAGAACGGACGTATTTTTCATGTTTTTATTCAATAGTTAGAAACTGAGGGTATTGTAACGACTTATACGGTATTCAAACGTCAAGGAGTGTAAATCTGATCAAATAAGTGCTATCTACATCATGATTTGAGTATTCAACACACAGCACATATGCTGTTTTAGATAGCTTTCTGTTGCTAAAACCACTCATTACGCGCTTCTTTGTCCAAAAAGGCAGCATTCGATTCGAAATCATAAGAAAAAGTCTTTACACAAAGAGCGAGTTTGCTATGATGCGCTCCGCACTTGAGCAATGCGTTGGGAAAACGTTGTTTAAGTATGCTTTAAGAGCATAAAAAATACCCCTGGAGGGGTTCCCGAGTGGCCAAAGGGAGCAGACTGTAAATCTGCCGGCTCCGCCTTCGATGGTTCGAATCCGTCCCCCTCCACCATATTCTCTCGTAAGAGAAACCTTGATTGAATCGTTGGGAAAACTTCAATTGAGCCTATTTTAAGAATAGGAAAAAACCCTGGAGGGGTTCCCGAGTGGCCAAAGGGAGCAGACTGTAAATCTGCCGGCTCCGCCTTCGATGGTTCGAATCCGTCCCCCTCCACCATATTCTCTCGTGAGAGAAACCTTGATTGAATCGTTGGG
>NZ_JAAZTU010000015.1 GCF_012395185.1 Vibrio aestuarianus | reverse complement strand
TGTTAGGGCACACTTTATTCATAAAAATGAGTTATCTATATCCTCATATACTGTAAATTTTGTATTCTATGCAATGCATAGACGCACATAATATGGATCTCTAAATGAAACTCGACTTAATTATTCAAACAGAAGAACATGCAGTAGATATGAAAACGGGGTTGGAAACAATATCTGGAGCTTCGGAAGCAGTACGAAGCGTTGTGGAAGCTGTGATAGCTGATCATGTGTCTCATAGAAATACGAGCGCGACTAAAGTGCGCAACAAAATGATGGAATCATTTGAAGGTTCCTATGGCTTGGTGTTTGAAGTCGGTACGGAAGATCCTGAGTTAAAAGATAAATTAAGAAAAATTGGTCATGAAACCATGAGTCAAGTTATCAGCTATTTCATTTCCGAGGCTTTATACCAAGAATCCCCTCCGTTGTCCGATATTGCTGTAACTTTGATTGGAGGAATGTCAGCAGAAACTCAAGATAAATTAATCGAGAAGTTAAGACGCAGTCCGCTACAAAATGCAACATCAGTACCTAGTACTTACGGCTATAATGTCGTAATAAAAACGCACACGAGTGAATTTGATAGACGTGACGTGATAACTATTAGCCAACAAAGCAAAACTAATCTTACACCAAGAGCAAACAAAGAGGTTGTCAACTTGAGGGCCTGTATTACACGCCTTAATATTAACACTGGAAATGGGCGTCTTTTGATTCTGGGTGAGAGTGAAACCGTTGCATTCGGTTTTCCATCTGCGTATAAAGAAGTTCGTGTAGCAGCTAGAAAACGTTTTTCAGAAAATCTTGATAAGAATAATGGTGTACCATCTGAAAAGTGGGAATACATCGATATTACTGCCACCACACTACGGCTAAAGAGTGGGCATATCATAAAATATTTAATCTCTGGATTCGAAGTAGCTAATGAAGAATAACTTTTACACTTATGCCGCTGTTGTATGTATCCTATTGGTAATCGGTATATATGGTATTCAGTTCCATTCGTATAAACTTTCCGATGATGTCGATCATTGGAATCAGTTCGGCGGTTATGTCGGTGGTGTCTTAGGTCCATTATTAAGCTTTATTTCTCTAGTTATGCTGATTAAATCACTTAACTTACAGAACGAGTCCAACAATACTCTACTTGAAGAATCGAGGCTTAACATAAAAAATGAGAAATTAAGGTCTTTTGAAACTCATTTCTTTAATTTATTGGGCGCTCAGAGAGAGTCTTTTGAATATTTTAGGTTAACATTCGATGGTCAGACGTATTCAGGAGTCATGGCCGTACGCCAACTTGAAGTTAAAGTGGTAGAGTTAAGAAATGCAAAGGTATCTAATCAGGCAATCAAAGACATGATCTTACAGGCTGATACTGATGAAAAGCTTTATAATACTCAGCGTGTATTTTTTGTTATCACTAAGACAATAATTCAAAAACTATCCGATGAAAATGGTTTCACTTCGGAGGAACGCAAAAGTCATATGGAAACTATGATTAATTTCACTGAGTTTTCTTTACTTCGTTTATTGCTCATAAGCATGCAGTTTTTAAGTTATAAGTCCTCAACGCTTATGAGAGAAAACAAAGAATTAGTTTCAGTCTTAGAAGAACTCAAATTACCTATTGATTCTTACTGAAAAGCCCCTTACGGGGCTAATTTATTCCTTTATTTTGCTGATTGCTCTCGCGAATTTAAGCAGCTTAGATAGTGTTTTCACATCGTTGACCGCCTCAATTTCTAACAACGCTATACCGGCTAAAATTTCTTGGGGTGTTACAAGCTGCCCTGTCGGCAATTCCATTCTGTTATAGTGCATTTTGAATTGCTCCCAGGTTGTGCATGAACTGAGTTCGCGTCCTTTCGCCATCCTCATTAGTCGCTTACACTCCCTTGGTATCTCTTTTCCTTTATCCCACCCCTTGACCACGGTCACACTTTTAAAACAAAGTTTTGCGGTCTCTTCTTCACTTAATTTGCACTCAAATTCACGAAAAACAAAGTTTTTGGTCATTTCGTGATACTTCATGGTGATATCTCTCAGAAACGAGAGATATTATAATTAATGCGTATGCAACTGTATTAACCATAACCGCAAATAATGCGCACTATAGTTATGGTTCGCTAACGCCCGTAATTACTTCAAAGTCTTTACTGGTTATTTATTTGATTTTCGTTTTGTATAGAAGCTGATCTGCACGGTGCAGAATGTTGTCAATATTATCAGCATCAACCTTAAGTGACGTAACCCCAACACTTAAGGTCAACTTATTACTCTCTGGCGTACTGATTTCAGTATATATCCAAATAACTTGAAGTTGATTGCTTGTTTTACTTTTAAAGTGACAGTGTCTCGATATGGCATTATCCACTGCCTAGCAATTAACTAGAATGACGGAAGAACTTACTTCTGTAATTTTATTACGCTCATCAGTTGTCAGAATAACTTGCCAGTGTTTTATTCCTTGGTAACCCATTGTTTTTATTTATTATATGGACATTGAAAATAGATTGTATTGATTTTTTAGATGGGGTTTTTCTGAGGTGGATTTGAGATAGGCGCAAAAAAAAGGCACTAAATAAGTGCCCTGTTATCGTTATTCTTTACTTTCTGCCGCTTTTTCTGCTCTGATTTCAGTAGCAACAATTTTTATCGCTTCTGCGGTACTGATACCTTGGGTCATTAACTGCTGGATTTTTTCAACGGCTTCTTGCTGTTCTTGGTGGGATAACGTAGGGAGATCGTCAAACATAAAAAAGGCTCCTGATGTTGAGGAGCCTGACTATAAAGACTGCGTTAATAACTAGCAAGGAAATTTATGTATGCACCCATAGCATTTTCATTAGTGTAGCTTGCCCCCAAATCCAACTGAAAAAGGTTTAAAGGTGATATTCCTATACCTGCGGTAATGGTGCCATCCAAATTGTCGTATGCTAAATTTTTATTGTACCCTGCCCTTAGTTTTAATTGACGTAAAATGTCAATTTCACCACCAATGCGGATCATTTGCGTGTTATCTTCAAAGTTTGTATAACGTTTTTCTTCATTAAGATCGTAATCAACACTTAATGTTGCATAATCGGCAACTAGGCCAATACCAACGGTATACAATGGGCGCATTTGGTATGCGTAGCCAAGATTAATGTCTCTTGTTTGTCCGGAAGTCTTACTTGTCAGTGTTTTAGTATACGACTGTGTATTGATATCACGCTTAATAAGGTTGGTTGCCGAGAAACCAACGCGAAGTGGTCCATAAAACCATAATGCACCCGCATCAAGGTTGAATATGGTTTCACCTTGGCTACTGTCTCTTACATCTTTAATATCATAATCAGTCACACTTGCTGAATATACATAAGTGTAGATTCGTTGCAGTTTTGGCGTTACACCAAATGCAATATGTTGACCTAAAAATGTTTGATATTTGGCTAACGATAACCCAATTTCAGTTACCCCAACAGACACCGCATTTACAGCGCTTAATTCTGCGTTTTCGACAGAGGTACTACCAGTGGTATAGATATCAGGAGTAACAAAAGTTTCAGTGTACGCTTTCGCAAATAGATTAGCTGCTATAAATTGATTCGGAATGGCAAACGCAACAACACCACCAATTTCAGCTTTTAAGCTGTCACCTGCTAAATTGTCTAAGGTTTTCTGAAGATCTTGATAGTTTTTATTATCTAGCATACTAGAGATGCTATCTAAATCATCCACCATTTTGTCTTCATCATTGTAGGAAATACCAATGCTTGGAAGTATCATTCCTGCATCATCGTTACGGCGATAAATGGCTACCAAAGCTGGGTTATAAAAAGGTGCGGTTAGAAAATTAGCAGATACAACCCCAACGCCACCCATCGCATCGCCTCTGGCTTCAATGGCATAATTTGCCGCTACTGCTAAAGAAGGTGTCAGCGCGATTGTTAATGGCAGTGTTTTGATGAATTTTTTCATAGTGTTATAAACGTATTAATTCCTTTAAGTCTATAACGGCCTATTGTCTATTATCTTTAGTTATTCATCCACAGAAACATCATATGTTTTACTGATAACTTGAGATTGCTCAATCGTGATCGGACCTTGCCAACGCTGACTGGTCATTGTTACCGCCAATACATATCTATCGGAGGACAAATTCGTCACCTCTAAAGAATTGGGATATTCAGACACGTAGCTTTTGCTCCACAACTTAGAATACTGTCCATCGACGTAATCATAGAGTGATACATTCAACTCAGGTAATGGGCAGTATGGATTTAGTAGCGCTTTTTTTTCAATTTGCCACTCATCTTTTGAAGCCCAGCGGACGACTTGTCTTGCTTTAGGCTCACCAATAATAACCCATGCACTCCAAGACTGTTGATCACTAGCGGTTATATCAAGACGGTATAGTTTGCTGTTTAGATCGTAGCGTTTAACATAGCGAAGCTCTTTCCTATCCTTGCCATTGTTATATGAATCGAGTGAATTGACATTGGAAATAGGTCTATCCACCCACTCTGTTAGCTCGACGCTATCAAGAGTGTTGATTGAGGTAACATCAACGGCGACACGATAGGCATCTCGGCCAGGGCTTTGAATATCTTGGCGATTTATAGTGATAGATTTGAGCCATTCAGGTAGTGGGCGCTTGTCTAAACCTTTACCACAATCAGTAGTTAATGATTGGATTAATAGATTATTAAGATGGCTCTTGATGTTGCGATTTTGTTCGAGCTGCCAAACTTCGACTAAAGCATCAAACATGGCTTGTAAATCATTGTTCAGCAAGTGCTGGTGTGCTTGCGTGAGTGGTGTGTTTTTATCAAACCACTCATCACTTTGCACTGTTATTGGCACACTAAAAGCTAGTGTGCCAAGTAAAACGGTTCGTAATTGATACATTACGCTTTCATCTTATAACCGACGCCGCGTAGTGTTTCAATTTCTAAGCCGGGAAGCTTTTGTCTTAATTGCAATACATGCGTATCCACGGTTCGTGTGGTAGGGAAATGATTATACCCCCAAACGTGATCAAGCAATTCGTCGCGGGTGAATACACGCCCTAAATTACTGGCCAAAAATAACAACAGATCAAATTCAGTGCGAGTTAAGGTTATCGATTCATCTTTATAAAAGACTTCGCGAGTTGACTTATCGATAACTAAATTTGGGGTGATAACCTTAGCATCATCTTGTCCTTCACCTTCAGGAGATCTAAGTTGTGCGCGGATGCGAGCAAACAGCTCGGCTTCAGCAAAAGGTTTGGTTAGATAATCATTTGCTCCTGCATCGAGTCCTGCCACTTTATCTTTCACAGTAACCAAGGCGGTTAACAAAATGACGGGAACCTCTTTAATCTTTTTCCATTCCGGCAGTGATTGAACAGAGTCGCCATCCGGTAGCTGTCTATCTAAAATAACCAGATCAGCACTATCCCAATGCTGCTTAACTTCTGCAATCGTTTCTGCATGTAAACAGTCATACCCAGCTTGCTCAAGGCTAACCAGTAAACCGTCAGCTAGGTTTTTATCATCTTCAACGAGAAGCAATGTCTGTTTCACAGGGGATCTCCAATATAAATGTGGTTGGTGGTCCAATAAGCTTCATTTTACCACCCATCCGACCAACCATGGATTCTACAATCGTGAGGCCTAAACCAAGGCCACTTTTACTCACAAATGGTTTACGTACACTTCGCCAGTCTTTATTGGTCAGTTGACCTTGGTCAGTGACTTTTATCGTAATGGAACTTTTATTTGTTATAACCTGCAATTTAATCGGTGCAACACCATATTTTATGGCATTTCGGATCAAATTATCGATACAGGTCCCCAGCCAATACACATTCAGTTTAGCTGCTATATCTTTGTTTATCTCGAGCTCAATCACTTCTTTGAACTCTTCTTCAACTTTATATTGTAACCACTCTTCTACAGAAAGAACCCAGTCTGTTGCAAGAGGTTTGTTATCGGACTGCAAATAATCTTTACTTGCTTCGGCTAATTGCCTCAAACGTCTTGAATCTTCACAAAGTCGCCTAAATTCATCATAAACAGAAGCGGGTAACTGTTCAAATTCTCGTCGAAAACCTTCAACTGTTAGTGACAAACTAGCAATAGGAGTGCGCAGCTCATGAGTTAGAATCTGTAGCACTAACATGCGACTTTTCATTTCTTGCCGTTTTGAATTCCAGCGATAAGCCGACCACCCCAAAACGAGCATAATATTGGCGATAACAAGCACCACCATGCTTATGCGTAAAATGTTAGAGTGATCTTCTACATCCCAGCAGATATTCCCTCTTTGCACAAAGCAGGTAGAACTTTGTGAGGACATGGCATAGCTAAGGCCGGCCTTACTAGCATTATCTAACCATATATCTTCATCGAAAATGTAATATTCATCACCTTTTCGCAGCCAGAGATCTTTGTTCTCTACGAACATGGTCGAGCCAGCAATAAGTGCAGTAATGCTCTCTTCATTCATGCTTTGCAAACGACCAAGTAGAGTGTCATGGCTAGCTTTTGGTCGTTCTTGAATATGCATATATTTCTGTAAATCGGCAGTACTATCAGGGTGTTTACCAATATAACGTGCTGCATAACTCCCCCCGCCAGGGTGAATTAGAGCACTGCGGGCAAACCACCTTTGCGTCAATTTTGTGCCTTTGCAAAGCGCTCGAGTAAAAACTAAAGGTTCAGTAATCAATGGGCTAAGAGGTAATTTACCAGTACAACTTTGTGATAATTTATATAACAGTTGAATATCTTTTAATGGGTATTCAGCGGTTTGGGGCAGCATAGATTCTGGTGTTAAAAGGCGCGTCGGGTATTCCGCTTGCAAGATCCGAATGTCATAACTAACACTGGCAGAATCGTAGTCAAAAAGCGATACAAACAGGTCGATCCGTTCAGGCAACGAATCTGCATAAGTATAAATTGGCAACAGGGCGAAGATGCCCCATAAAAATTGATTGATCGCTTTAAACAAGTTGTATATTCATCAAATGGTTGAATGGTAAAATTGTAGATCATTATCTGCTAGCAATACATTAGATATGTTATATCAATGTCAGTAATGATAATGGTTAAACAAAAGAAGCCAGCAATAGGCTGGCTTCTTTTGCATCGTTAAAGATTACAACGCTTTAGATATCGCGTCTACGCTCTCTTTAGCATCACCAAAGAGCATGTGCGTATTCTCTTTAAAGAATAGTGGGTTTTGCACGCCAGCGTAACCAGTATTCATTGAACGTTTAAAGACAATGACGTTTTGTGCATTCCATACTTCTAATACTGGCATACCTGCGATAGGACTGTTTGGATCTTCTAACGCTGCTGGGTTAACTGTATCGTTTGCACCGATCACCAGTACCGTGTCGGTTTCGGCAAAGTCATCATTAATTTCATCCATTTCAAGAACGATATCATAAGGCACTTTTGCTTCAGCGAGTAACACGTTCATGTGGCCAGGTAAACGACCCGCGACAGGGTGAATACCAAAACGAACTTTAATACCTTGAGCGCGAAGTTTTTCAGTAATTTCATGAACTGGATATTGTGCTTGAGCAACCGCCATGCCATACCCTGGAGTGATAATAACTGACTTAGAGTTTTTGAGCATTTCAGCAACGTCTTCCGCACTCGCTTCACGGTGTTCGCCGTATTCCACGTCAGCACTTACCACGACATCTTGACCAAAACCACCGGCAATAACGCTAATAAATGAGCGGTTCATTGCTTTACACATAATGTAAGAAAGAATGGCACCAGACGAGCCAACCAACGCACCTGTTACGATCAATAGATCATTCGCTAGCATAAAGCCTGCTGCTGCTGCTGCCCAACCAGAGTATGAGTTCAACATAGAAACCACAACTGGCATATCTGCACCACCAATCGATGCAACTAAATGGTAACCAAAGGCAAAAGCAATCAAGGTCATCAGCAATAGTGCAAACATACTGCCGTCTTGCTTAACAAAGTAGACCATTAGCAACGCCGAAATAACGATGGCAGCTAAATTCAACTTATGTTTATGAGGTAAATTAAGTGAAGATGATGAAATGATTCCACGAAGTTTACCAAATGCAACAATTGAACCTGTAAAGGTTACTGCACCAATAAATACCCCGAGGAAGACTTCAACCAAGTGGATAACATGCTCAGCGTGATCAAGCACTACTGGCGCATCGATGTAACTGTTGTAACCAACCAGTACTGCGGCCATACCGACAAAGCTATGTAATATGGCTACTAGCTCAGGCATTTCGGTCATTTCTACTTTCTTAGCGAAATGAATACCAATACCGCCACCAATAACCATAGCAAGTATCACCCAAGCGAAACCTTCCGCTCCTGGGCTGAAGATAGTCGCAATTAGCGCGATCGCCATACCAGTAATACCATAGTAGTTACCAGCTCTTGCCGATTCCTGCTTGGATAAACCAGCTAAACTCATGATGAAAAATATAGCAGCAATAATATATGCGGCTTGTACTAATCCTGCAGACATATATTACTCCCTTAGTCTTTACGGAACATTTCAAGCATACGTTTGGTTACTGTAAAGCCACCAAAAATGTTAATGCTTGCAATTAGAACGGCGATAAATGACAAGAAAGTAACAACGCCACTGCCCTGACCTATCTGTAACAATGCACCGACCACAATGATGCCTGAAATGGCATTGGTTACTGACATTAATGGCGTATGCAGAGAGTGAGTTACGTTCCATACCACGTAATAACCAACAACACAGGCTAAAACGAAAACAGTAAAATGGCTTAGAAACGCAGCAGGCGCCACTGAAGCTATCCACGCAAACGCCCCAACCCCAGCAGCAAGCGCTACGACTTTCTTAAGTGGTGATGTTGGTTCTTCTTTTTTCGGTTCTGGTTTAACTGCAGCAGCTGGTTTTGCTTGAGGTTGTGCAGAAACTTGAATAGGTGGCGCTGGCCAGGTGATTTCACCCTCTTTCACTACCGTAACACCACGAAGTACAACATCGTCAAAATCAATGTTGATAGTGCCATCTTTTTCTTTACATAGTAGCTTGAGTAAGTTGACCAAGTTAGTTGAATAGAGCTGAGAAGACTGGGTTGGTAAGCGCCCGACCATATCGGTATAACCAACAACTTTCACACCATTTGCCGTAGTAATCACTTGATCTGCAACGGTGTATTCGCAGTTACCACCATTGGCTGCCGCAAGGTCAACAATAACACTACCTGCTTTCATGCTATCAACCATTTCTTTGGTGATTAACTTAGGAGCTGGGCGACCAGGGATTAATGCGGTAGTAATGATGATGTCAACGTCTTTAGCTTGTGCTGCGTAAAGTTCTGCCGCTTTCTTATTGAACTCGTCAGACATTTCTTTCGCGTAGCCATCACCTGAGCCAGACGTTTCTTGGAAATCGACTTCCAAAAATTCAGCACCCATTGACTGCACTTGCTCTTTCACTTCTGGACGAACATCGAATGAACGGACAATAGCACCAAGACTACCAGCAGCCCCAATGGCAGCCAAACCAGCCACACCGGCACCTGCTACCAATACTTTTGCAGGTGGTACCTTACCAGCTGCCGTAATTTGACCTGTAAAGAAACGGCCAAACTCATGTGCAGCCTCTACCACTGCTCGGTAACCAGCAATGTTTGCCATTGATGATAGTGCGTCTAACGCCTGAGCCCTAGAGATACGTGGCACTGAGTCCATCGCAAGCACATTGATCTTCTTGCTGGATAATTGCTCCATCAATTCAGGGTGTTGCGCAGGCCAGATAAAACTGATCAAACTGGTCCCTTCTTTGAGTAATGCAATTTCATCAATGCCTTTTGCAGCATCAACAATAGGGGCATTTACTTTGAGAATAAGATCCGAATTCCAAACATCTTGTGCTGATACAATGCTTGCTCCTGCCGCTTCAAAAGCAGCGTCATCGAAACTGGCTAAAGCACCAGCTTGTGTTTCGATGAAGACCTCAAACCCTAACTTTATTAACTGCGCTACCGAACTCGGCGAAGCAGCAACTCGCGTTTCACCCGCAAGTGTTTCTTTTGGTACACCAATTTGCATAGTTATTCCTTGACTATTGGCACAATGATTATTCTGTTTTTATCTAACCGCTCGCTTAACTGCAAGCTTTTTGTAATAAATAAACAAAGTGTTATTACATATAACTGTGAGAAACCACTGATTGTCGTAGTTAAGCTACCAAAAAACAATGGTACTTCAACAAAGCAGAGGTCAAACCACCTGTTACAAATTTCTATGAAAACAGTAAATTAGCCATGCTTCTCATATATAAAGAGCCATAAGAATATCGACTTATGGCTCTAATGATTATGATTTTTATCAAATTGCGTACTGTTGAACGGAGATTTATACCCAAACTACTTGGAGTTGCAGGTAGGTGGCAAGTGATTGGGGTGAGCGAACGTAGCCAACACCGCTGCAACTTCAAATAGGAAGGGTATAACCCGTTAAGAAAAGATTTTGTCACCCATTTGATCAATAAACATTTGTGATTTTTTCAACATTAGCTCATCAGCATCATTGCGGTTAGAAAGTACATCTGAACGAATAAATCGGTGGCTATGCAATTCCCCGCCGATTTCTTTCTCAATTCTACCAGCTACACGATACTGTCCAGACTCTGCAATGGCCGCTTGATAAATTAAAAAACCTTTATATTCGATTGGCTCTGCCGCTGTTTCAACGGCTTGTTTTTTGGAACTACCAAATAAACGCGATAAAAAACCCACATCTACTCCTCTATCGTTTGTTCGATTCAATAAGTGGCTTCTCGAACCATTCTAATTCAATATCGTCATCAAATCTCAATTGACCTACAATAACGGGAATGTCATCTTCACGATGTTGGCGTCGGTCATTGATGATCAAGCTTTGCGCAGATTCAACAGCAATACGGGCATTATCCTTAAGGGTGACTAACCTTTCTTCAGGCAGTGCGGATAAAAAATCAATATCGTGTCTTATATAAACTGGTCGTAATTGACCTAAGGCCAAGCATGCTAAGTCTGCTAATTGCTCATTGCTAAAATGTTCAATATAAAAGTCTTCCGCAAGCACTCTCCCTACTAGCGTTTCCATGTAGTTATGAACATCGACACTTATCTGCATCGTTACGCCCCTTAAATTTTTTTACTGGTTAAGTTTTGCCTTAATTGTTGTAGTACCAATAACTTAGTCTACGATGACTTTTTTATCCAACAGATCGTATATTTCAGCGTGTAAAGTTTGCTCAGACACTCGCTTTTATCACCTAAGTTTAGCAAAAAGCTTGGCAATTCATTAAATAAAAGTATGCTACTCACTTTGTTACCAGTTCTTATTCTGCCTTATAAGCTAGCATCGTATTATTAAATGTCATCGAGTTTAGTGTCATCTCATTGGTTTCGTTTTGGTTTCCCAATCGTTTTATTGACGATGGTCTCTTTAGGAATGGAAAATGTCATCCTTGTCACCCAAGCGAATAGCGGTTTTGCCGAAAACTTACCATACATATTATTTGCGGTAGCGATAGCATTAGGGCATATATTTAAGCAAGGACGTTTAGCCATGGTTTCCATGGCGATGCTAGTGGGCTACGCAATCATACAGTGGCGTTTACAGATGCCATTATCTTCAGGAACCACGTTTCTTGAGCTATCACTGCTCAGTATTTTACTGCCGATATCATGCTTTATTCCACACGCGCTTGGCAGTAATGCGACCGTTTTAAGTAAAACATTCGGGCTATATATCGTAATATTGGCACTGTTTATCCTTTGGGTCAGTATCATCTTGCTTTACGTGAGTGATGGTGGATTTAAAAATTTCAGCGATGCCTTTCTTGTTGCGATACCACAAGTATCGAAGTTACCAATCCTATTGGTTTTATATCTTGCCGCTTTAATTGGAATTTCAGCAATTTTGGTGCTGACACGAAACCGTATTCTGGATGTAAGTATATACGCCAATATTCTGCTTTGCGCGGTTACCTTCATCTTTTTTGACATCAACTATATATCAAGCACTTTATTTTCGCTGGCCGGTATCTTATTGATTTTATACCTTATTTCAGCTGGACATCAGATGGCGTTCATTGATCGCTTAACCAATATTCCAGGTCGGCATGCTTTGGATCTTGATTTGAAATATTTGGGACGTAAATACGCAATTGCGATGCTTGATGTTGATCACTTCAAACAGTTTAACGACCGTTATGGGCATGATACTGGCGATGATGTTTTAAAATTGGTTGCCAGTCGTCTATTGCTTGTACAGGGTAAAGCTCGTGTATACCGTTACGGTGGTGAAGAATTCACGGTCATCTTTAAAGGCAAAGATAGCCAACAAGCCTACGAATACTTAGAAGCGTTACGTCATGACATCGAACAATATCAAATGTCGATACGCGATACGGATGCCAGACCGAAAGATGATAAAACCGGTTTAAAAAGACGGGCGAAGAAAACCTCATCAAATATAGTCTCGATTACCATCAGTATTGGTGTGGCTGATAATCAGTCAGCGAACAAGCCAGAAGAAGTTATCAAAATGGCAGACAAAGTGCTCTATAAAGCGAAAAAAAATGGTCGTAATCGAACTGAAATGTAACAGTGTCACTTTTCAATAAACAATATCTCCAACATTCTATTTACCAAGCAAACACATAAAATGTGATATACAACCATGCGAGCATCACATTCACAGAAACTTCATTAGCTTGTCTATGACACTTTCGCTAATTTGTTTACGTTGCAATTGGTTAGCAACCTTCAAACTAAAGCAAGAGTAAGATTATGAGTGATAAAGTAAACGGAACGGTAAAGTGGTTCAATCAAGATAAAGGATTTGGTTTCATTACACCGGAGGATGGAGGCAAGGATGTATTCGTACATTTTTCCGCTATTGTTGGTGAAGGTCACCGCAACCTAACTGACGGTCAACGTGTAAGCTTTACAGTTACCGTTGGTCAAAAAGGACCACAAGCGGAAAACGTCAGTCCCGTTTAAGTTTCTAATATAAAGATAAGGGATCTAAGCATCTGCACTTAGATCCTTTTTAGTTTTAAGTATGTGCCTTAAACTTCCACCCGCTATTATTACTCCTTAATCGTGATATGTTGACGCGTATAACGATTTTTCTATAGTATCGACGATTACCCTACTCCCCGTATAAAACCATCGGCAATAGCTCAACACACCTATACGGTCAACGAACACACATTTGGTTTTTACCTAGCGATTTCGCTTTGTACAGCAAATTATCAGCTTCATTAATCATTTCCAACAATGTTTGGCCGGTATAACAACTGACCCCACCACTGATGGTGATCGTTACTTTACCGCTGTACATTGGCAAAGGGTGGTTTTCTATAACACTGCGGTAGTGCTCAGCGATTGCTGCCATATTATCGACGCAATGACTTGCATCGGACAGCGTAACTAGTATGAGAAATTCTTCCCCGCCCCAGCGTATGACGGTATCTGATTCGTGTTTGTGCGTTTGAAATGTGTGTGCTATATGACGTAGTGCCTCGTCACCGCTTAGATGACCGAAGGTATCGTTTATGCGTTTGAAATGGTCAACGTCGATCATAATTATCGCAACTTGCTGATCTTCTTCGACTTGGGAGATCAGTTTTTCCGCAACTGCGTAACCTTGGCAACGGTTATAAAGACCGGTTAATTCATCATAGGCTGCTTTTTTAAGCAACTTTTCTTCGAGTATTTTTTGCTCAGTAATGTCAAATATCACCCCAATAAGCCCAGCAACATTCCCTTGTACATCATTAAAACTGGTCTTGTGAAATTTCACATAAATATCATTACCTTCGAAAGTACGAATCTTTTTTTCATAGACTTGTATTCCAGGATCGTTGAACAATTCGATATCCGCTTTTTGGTAAACATCCGCTAGGTCTTTATCAAAAAGCTCATAAACACTGCGCCCCACCAACTGCTGTCTTGTGATTTTAATAAATTCTTCAAAGGCGCGATTACACCCTAAATAGACGCCGTGAGTATCTTTGTAAAAGATAGGAACCGGCAAAACATCAATGGTTAGTTGCAATAGCTCATTATCTCCTGAAAAGAAACGTAACAGGTCTGCTCCATCTAGCGAAGAAATTAGCGGCATATATACAGTCCCTAATTGGATTTTGCTATGTATCTATTATAGAGATGGTTTTATCAGTTAGCCTAATGTTGATTTAAAATCTCCTAAATAGGTTTAAATATTTTACAAGCCGCTTTTCCTCTATTACTGAATAAATACAGTACTGAGATTTCACTTTGCTTGACAATAACTGCCGTTTCTTTTGTTATATGACAACAACTTGAAGTTGCGCTGTAGCTGTACGGCAAGTAAGCTCACCATCATTATCACTGATAAACTGTGTGATTAAGGTGAGCAGCGTAGCCAACACCGCAACAGCTTCAAGTAGCAAAGGAATAACAACTTCTGGTGATAAAACATTCACTATTCAATGGCTCAAGGACGATACATGAAAGACGAAACACTCTCGATACATTTTGGTTATGAAACCGATCCAACCACTAAATCAGTTGCAACGCCAATCTACCAAACTGTTGCCTATGAGTTTGATAATGCACAGCATGGCGCTGATTTATTTAACCTTGCCGTCCCAGGTAATATTTACACGCGGATCATGAACCCAACCAACGATGTGTTGGAAAAACGTATGGCGGCCTTAGAAGGTGGTATTGCAGGCCTAGCCGTCAGTGCGGGTAGCGCAGCGATAAATTATGCCATTTTAACGTTGGCACAAGCTGGCGATAATATTGTATCGACTCCACAATTATATGGTGGCACGTATACCCTATTTGCTCACATGCTACCAAACCAAGGCATAGAAGTGCGTTTCGCCAAAGACGATCAACCAGAGAGTTTAGCTGCACTGATTGATGAAAATACTAAAGCCGTTTATTGCGAAAGTATCGGTAACCCTGCAGGTAATATCATTGATTTAGAGCGTGTTGCAGAACTTGCTCACGCGCAAGGCGTGCCAGTGATTGTTGATAACACCGTAGCAACTCCAGCCTTATGCAAGCCGATTTCATTTGGTGCAGACATCGTGGTGCACTCTTTAACCAAGTACGTCGGTGGGCATGGTACTACGCTCGGTGGCATGATTATCGATTCAGGTAAATTTCCTTGGGCGCAGCATAAAGATCGTTTTCCTGTGTTTAACCAACCCGAACCTTCTTACCACGGTGTGGTGTATACTGAGGCTTTTGGCGACGCTGCCTTTATAGGACGCGCACGTACTGTTCCTTTACGAAATACTGGCGCAACCTTGTCACCAATGAATGCTTTTATGTTGATGCAAGGGTTAGAAACCCTATCACTTCGCATGGAACGACACACAGAAAATGCACTGAAAGTAGCCCAATTTCTTGAGCAACATGACAAAGTTAGCTGGGTTAACTACGCCGCTCTTCCACAGTCAGAACACTATGCTCTTGCGCAAAAGTATATGAAAGGTAAGCCTTCGGCCATCCTCTCGTTTGGTTTAAAAGCGGGCTATGATGCTGGCGTTCGTTTTTATGATGCATTGCAGATATTTAAACGCCTGGTCAATATTGGCGATGCTAAATCTCTCGCTTGTCACCCTGCATCAACCACACACCGACAGCTCAATGAGCAAGAACAAAAACAAGCTGGTGTGTCACCAGAGATGATTCGACTTTCTGTGGGGATTGAGCATATTGATGACATTCTTGCCGATTTAGAGCAAGCGCTTAACGCATAGCCTTATTCCCAGTAATAACGAGCCAGCCGATACGCTGGCTTTTTTATTGCTATCGCATCCCCAGTTCTTATCTGCGTTTAGATTAAACATCGCAACTGGCTCGATAAATGTGACCATGATCTATATAATCCACAATCCAAATAGCAATATGTAGAGTAAATGAGCTTGGCTTTTCAAAAAGAACAATTTGAGTTATTGGCCCCAGGTGGCGACTTAGAATCCATTAAAGCGGCCATTGCAGCTGGTGCAGATGCTATCTACTGTGGATTAGAACGGTTTAACGCCCGAAATCGCGCGGCCAATATCACGTTGGATTTGCTTGAAGGCGTGCTCAAGCTTGCTCATCAACATCATTGTAAAATCTTTTTGACTTTAAACATCGTTGTCTTAGAAAGTGAGATTCCTGCTGTCATACGTCTGCTTAAACAGTTGGTTGATACCAGTATTGATGGGGTGATCATTCAAGATCTTGGTCTGGCATATATTCTCAAACACCATTTCCCTAGCTTGGATATGCACGCCTCAACGCAGATGAATACGCATAACGAAGGGCAAATATTGCTTTTAGGAAAACTCGGTTCTAGTCGTGTCAATCTCTCTCGCGAACTTAACATTGATGAAATTACCCACTTAGCTCAGTTTGGGCGTAAACATGATGTGCTGATGGAAGTCTTTGTTCATGGTTCGTACTGTATTGGTTTTTCTGGTCTGTGCTATTTCAGTTCAGAGCGCAATGGCGCATCCGGCAACCGCGGGCGTTGCAGCCAGCCATGCCGTGACCAATATCAAACTACCGAGGCTGGAAAAAACTATCCACTCAATTTGAAAGACAATTCGGCGTATTCAAATATGGAAGCGCTAGCCAAAGCTGGTGTCTATTCTCTGAAAGTTGAAGGGCGAATCAAAAAAGCTCATTACGTCTATACTGTGGTCGATAACTGGCGTAAACAAATCGATCACTTTTGTCAAACTGGTGATATTCATAATGATATGACCGAGCTGTACAGTGTCTTTAACCGTGATTTTAGCAACGGCTATCTGCAAGGTGATATTCACCGTGATATGTATATCGATAACCCACGCGGCCATACTGTTACTCACTTCAGTAAAGTGTATCAATGCCGTACTGCTGATGACACCATGAAAGTGAAAAAGTCACTTTTTGATAAAACGACAGACCTCATCCGTAAGGTAGACAATATTACACAGGCGATGCCAATTGAAACTGGTCGTACACGCAGTTTGAAAGGTAGTGGTGAAGTCATTGATATTCCACTGCCGAAAGCCGAATCAAATGCAAGTGCTCAGCAACCGTCTGCATTATCGGTTTTAATTGCAGATACCGCCGATTTAGGTTTGCTAGATAGTCACCCAGACGCTAGCTTTTTCTATCAATTACCCGACGCATTGAATTATCAATTGGATGAAATGATCGCTCTATTTAAGTCTCATCCAGACTTGATTCCATTTTTCCCTGCGATTTTGATTGGTGAACACTATCAAGCCGCGCGTGAACTATTAACGCAAACTATGCCGCGCCTCGTTGTGACCAACAACCTTGGCGTTGCAGAACTTGCTCAGTCACTAGGGTTACAATGGGTGGCAGGTCCACAACTGAACATCACCAATTCATTTGCCCTTCAGTGTATTGATCTAGAGCTAAAAGGAGTTGGTGCTTTTATCTCTAATGAATTAAATGCGCTGCAAATGAAACGTTTAGTTAAACCAAATGGGTTCAAGCTTTTTTACAGCATTTATCACCCCATCAACCTATTAACTAGCCGTCAATGTCTGTTTATTCAAAGCATAGGCTGCAAGAAACAGCGAATGAATAAAGGTTGCATGAAACGTTGCGAAAAGAACGCGTCAATCATCAACCTTCAAGATACGTCATATATGATCAACAAACAAAAAAGTAGTCACAACAGCTTGTATAACGATGTGAACTTCCTGAACCTCGATATCCTCAATGATTTACCCACCACCTTTACTGATGTGATGATTGATGTAAGAGATATCCCCACACAGACCAAAGTCAATATTAGCAAGTCGGAATTAATCGCACTGTTTAAACACAGTCTTAGCGGTGATGATAACGCAAAAGCGCAACTAGTCGCTTCAATGACCGCAACAACCAACAAGCAATATCACAAAGGTCTTTAGAACAATTTTGCTTCAGATAAAAGTGTGTGACTCGTAACTTGCCGCGAGCCACACACATACAATGGGTAATTCGTCTAACTAGTTTATTGCTCATTTAATCGTCATCACCCCATTGCATTATGGCTATCTACCCCAATATAAGGAGTGAGCAAGAACACGCCTTGACCTCAAAAATATCCTTTTCCTTACTGAGAGAACTGGAGCGTGGAAATACTATTCCCGCTTTCTCAAGGAATACTGTCATGGTTGCTTACCTTGTTTTAGTGCATCGATATCCAGAGCAATTTAAACGTCTATTTAGAGCTATATACCACCCTGAAAATCACTACTTGGTGCATGTTGATAAGAGTTCAGGTAAAGAAATATCGAATACTATTTCGACCTATTTAGAAGACTACCCTAACGCTGAAGTTCTAGAGCCTGAAAATGCATTGTGGGGTGGGTATAGTCTGGTAAATATTGAGCTTCGTGGCATGGCTAAACTACTCGAAACCAGTAAAAACTGGACTCACTTTATCAATCTAAGTGGCCAAGATTTTCCGTTAAAAACTCAAGCCTACATCCACAATTTTTTAGCAGAAAACCCGAGTAAAGAGTTCATACGGGCGCTCGATCAAAATGAAAACCGACCAGAAACAATGAATCGTATTCACAATATGTGTTTTGAATTCGGTGAACAACTTTATCGACCTAAACTATCTAGAAGATTCATGACTGGGATCACCCCATTCATTGGAACTCAGTGGATGATTGTATCTCGCAAATTTTGTGACTTTGTCTGTAACACCCGTGTTTCTGAACCTTATAAGGAGTTTTACAAGAACACGTTTATTGCTGATGAAGGTTTCTTCCAAACAGTGATGATGAATAACGATTGCCATGGTGAAGTTATTCAAGATGACTTGCGTATGATTGATTGGGTTCTTGATGGTGATATAAAACTTCGCCCAAGAACGTTCCATATCGGTGACGCATCTGAACTTATTTCTAGTACAAATCTCTTCGCTAGAAAATTTGATCTGCTACAAGATGAAGAAGTTATCGATAAAATCGAACTTCATTTAGCTAGCGCAATGTAAATTATCTTTGAAGTGCCCACTAATTTATAGAGGGTACTTCATCGTATTGTTATAGATTGGGCTCACTATTTTCTGGAAACCTCTCTAGAATATAATCGATCAGCGCTTTAGCCTGTCGGGATAAGGTTTTCTTCCTAGGATAAAGTAGCCAACCATGAACTTGTTCCGTTCGATAGTTCGGTAGTAACTTCACCAATTCACCATTTTCGACGTATTCTTGTGTATCATGATCAGCGATACAGCTAATTCCTTGATGATCGAGGCAAGATTGGGTCAGTAACCCCACATCATTAACAATTAAACGTCCTGAGACAGTCACTGATTCATTGTTAAAATTCAGTCGACGGTCTATTTTACCATCAAATTTCCGAAATAAAATAAACTCATGCAGTTCAAGATCCATCGGTGTTTGAGGCGTACCGTACTGCTCTAAATATTGAGGTGAAGCATAAAGGCTAAGATCAACTGAAAGTAACTTTCGTGCAATAAGGTCCATACTTTCAAGCTGATAACCAATGCGAAAACCAATGTCGACATTCTTTTCTATTAGTTCAAATTCTGTCGAACTGGTAATGATTTCAATCGTAACTTTTGGGTGTATTGACATGAAATCAGTAATGATATTCGCCAATATTCTAAGGTTAGGTAATGCCAAAATCTGTATGCGTATATGACCTGACAGCTCAAAATTTTGGCTACTCAGTCCCTGTATTTCTATTTCGAATTGTTCAAGAAAGGTTTTACTGGTTTGATAGAATCGGCGGCCGTTTTCACTCACTACAATCGTTTTATGTTGGCGATGAAAAAGGTCAATGCCTAACTCATGCTCTAATGCTTTCAAACGTCTGCTCAAATTAGATTTAGGTAAATCTAGTAACTCTGAAGCTTTAACCAACCCACCGCTTTCAACAATATGGTGAAACATCTTTATATCTTCAGTTTTCATGCACTGATCTCATCATAAAACACAAGTGATTATCTCTTGATTGATGTTCTGAATTATAGAACCCACGGTGCCACTTTGTCATGTTTTATGAAACAAAAAATTTGCGTATAGTCTCCCATTCTTTTTAAAGAAGGTAACAGCAATGCGCATTAATAACCCTTTACAACACACCACTCTCGCGATAGTGCTGACGTCTACAACCATCGCGGCTCTTTTTTCTGTCGTTACAGAAACTTACGCCCAGAGTATTGAATCAACGACCACATTTTCCTCACGTGTTCGTCCAGTCAAACTAATACAGGTTGGCAACGTAGGTACTCAGATTCATAAAACATTTCCTGCCAAAGTAGCAGCTAATCAACAAGTTGATCTTGCCTTTCGTATTAATGGGCAATTAACCCAATTAAACCTACTCGCCGGGCAGAAGGTGAATAAAGGTGATGTATTAGCTCAATTGGATAATAGAGATGCAAAAAATGCGTTATTAAACGCACAAGCGAATCATCAATTAGCCAAAGCAGACTTTGCACGTAAAGAGGAGCTATTAGAGCGAAAACTGATATCAAAAGCTGAGTTTGATACAGCAAAAGCACAACTGCAATCAACCGTGGCGGCGCTTAATTCTGCGCAAGATCAACTCAGTTACACCACATTAATCGCTCCATTTACTGGTATGATTGCAAAAGTAGATCTAGATAACCATCAAATGGTTCAAGCATCTCAAGTGGTCATCACTTTACAGGGAAATCAAGAGTTTGACCTCACTTTCAACGTTTCTGAGTCCTATGTTTTTAATAGGGCCAGCTTTACAAAAAAAGCGCCTCAAGGACAATACCGCGTAAAATTCCATGGGGTAGATGAAACCTTAAACGCAACATTCAAAGAAATGAATCGCGTGGTTAATAACGGCAGCCAAACCTATCAAATGACCTTGTCATTTACACCACCGGCCAAGCTTTCAATTTTACCAGGCATGAGTGCAAATGTTACTGTCGATGACAGAAGTACCAATCAGCCTGTTACGGTTCTACCGCTTACTGCCATTGTGCGTGATGAACAAACTCAACAAAATTTTGTTTGGGTTTATCAAGAACAAACACAAACCGTGCAAAAGTCGGTCGTTGAACTCGGTAAAATTCGTACCGAAGGGACTGAAATACTCAGTGGATTAAACCAAGGTGACCAAGTGGTTGCTGTTGGTGCTAACGCAATTAGCTCTGAAACCAAAGTGGCTCCTTTACGTTGGGAGAGAGGAGTTTAACTATGAATCCAGCCGTATTTAGCATTAAAAATAACGTCATTACGTGGATGGTTATCATACTTATGACCATCGGTGGAATCATTTCTTTTCTTGGACTCGGACAACTCGAACAACCAGAATTCACTATCAAACAGGCCTTAGTGATTACCGCCTATCCGGGAGCCTCACCCGAGCAAGTCGAGGAAGAAGTAAGCTTGCCTTTAGAAGATGCGATTCAACAAATGCAGCAAGTGAAATTAGTGAAATCAATTAACAGTGCCGGTTTGTCTCAAATTGAGGTCGAAGTTAAAAGCCAATATGGTAAAGATCGTCTACCACAAGTATGGAATGAGCTACGAAATAAAGTCAGCGATACGCTAGGTCAATTACCTTCTGGAGTCGCGCAACCCATTATTGTGGACGACTTTTCTGATGTATTTGGCTATTTGATGAATCTCAACGGTGAAGGCTATAGCTATCAAGAATTAGAAAAATTCTCAGACTTAATTCGACGAGAATTAGTGTTAGTCGATGGCGTGAAGAAAGTTTTGGTTGAGGGAATGCCAGAGCAACAAGTTGTAGTTGAAATAAGCCAAGCTAAATTAGCCGCATTAGGGTTGGATCCTAATTATATCTACCAACAATTGCAAAATCAGAATGTGGTTTCGAATGCCGGAAAAATGTTGATTGGTTCGAGCCGAGTACGTATTACCCCAACCGGAGAATTCAGCCAAGTCAGTGAAATGGAGAACTTAATCATCAATGCGCCAAACGGTAACGCACTAGTTTATTTAGGTGATATCGCCACCATTTACAAAACAACCTCTGAAGAACCGAAAAATATTTACCACGATAAAGGCCAGCGCGCACTTTCAATTGGCGTATCCTTCAACTCTGGCGTTAACGTTGTCGATGTGTCGAACGCGATCACACAAGAAATGGAGCAGTTATTAGCAAAACGCCCCATTGGCATGGAAATTAATACCGTCTATAACCAAGGTTCTATCGTAGAAAAAACGGTTAACGGATTTTTGTTAAACCTTGCAGAATCGGTCGCCATTGTTATTGTCGTTCTGTTAATTTTTATGGGCCTAAAAGCTGGCGTATTGATGGGCTGTGTTTTGCTTATAACCATATTAGGCACATTTATCGTGATGAATGTATTGGGAATTCAATTACAAAGCATCTCACTGGGCGCATTGATCATCGCATTAGGTATGTTGGTTGATAACGCGATAGTGGTGACAGAGGGGATCATCATTGGCATCAAGCGTGGCCATAGTCGCCTACAGGCTGCAAAAACCATCGTTACACAAACACAATGGCCCCTTTTAGGCGCCACCGTGATTGGTATCCTAGCCTTTGCTCCAATTGGTTTGTCTCCTGATGATACGGGTGAATTTTGTGGATCATTGTTCAAAGTTTTGCTGATTTCTTTATCGATCAGTTGGTTTACAGCAATGACCATCACGCCCTTCTTCTGCCACCTGTTATTTAAAGACGGTAAAGCGTCAACAGCAACGGAAAATACTTACCAAGGTTTTATTTTCAATGCTTATCGCAGCCTGTTGAACCTAGCGATGCGATTTAGAAAAAGTACCATGTTAGTGGTATTAAGCTTTCTGATTGCTGCAATTGTTGGAATGGGATTGGTTAAACAAGTGTTTTTCCCACCATCTAATACGCCCATTTTCATGGTTGATGTTTGGCTTGAAGAAGGCAGCGATATTCGTTTTACCGACGAATTTATCCGTCGCATTGAGAACGACATTGTTGCTCAAGATGCCAAAGAAAACCTTGGGTTAAAAAATATCACAACCGTTGTCGGCCAAGGAGCCCAGCGATTTATTCTGCCTTACCAACCAGAGAAAGGTTACAGCTCATACGGGCAAATGATCATAGAAATGACTAGTCTTGAAAAAATGAATGCCTACTTGTCCGAAATCAGCCATTATCTGCGTAGCCAATACCCAGAGGCAGAATACAAAGTTAAACTGATTGAAAATGGTCCGTCTCCTGCAGCTAAAATTGAAGCTCGATTTTATGGCGAAGATCCAGTGGTGTTGCGCAAATTAGCCGCAAAAGCCGAAGATATTTTTCATGCTGAGCCAAGCGCAGAAAATATCCGCCATAACTGGCGTAATCAAACCTTAATCGTACGACCACAGTTTAATCTTGCTCAAGCAAGAGAAGCCGGTATTAGTAAGCAAAGCTTAGATTCTGCACTATTGATGAATTTTAATGGGCAAACGATTGGTACATATCGTGAACAATCTGACTTGATGCCGATTGTAGCTCGAGCGCCACAAGAAGAGCGTTTAGATGCAGGAAGTATCAGTCAGTTACAAGTTTGGAGCTCAGAAAATAATACATTCGTTCCTGTGGCTCAAGTGGTTTCATCGTTTGAAAATGAGTGGGAAAACCCCATTATCATGCGCCGTGATCGTAAACGCGTTATTTCAGTGTTTGCAGACCCAGTTTTAACTAGTGATGAAACTGCTGATTCTGTATTAGCCAAAGTGCGTGCAAAAGTGGAAGCGCTTGAATTGCCAGAGGGATACGAATTGGAATGGGGCGGTGAATACGAAACCTCATCAGATGCACAGCAAAGCTTAGGTAACTATTTACCATTAGGGTTTCTTTCGATGTTCCTTATTACGGTTGCCCTATTTAATTCAGTAAAACAAGCTTTCGTGATTTGGGTAAACGTTCCGCTGGCATTAATTGGACTAGTTTTAGGCTTGCTCACTTTAAATGCCCCATTTAGCTTTATGGCGATACTTGGCATGCTAAGTTTAAGTGGCATGATCGTCAAAAACGGCATTGTGTTGGTTGACCAAATCAACCTTGAATTGGAAGAAGGGAAATCGCCCTATCAAGCAGTATATGACTCTTCAGTAAGCCGTGTCAGACCCGTTTGTATGGCGGCACTCACCACCATGCTTGGCCTGATACCACTCCTGTCCGACCCATTTTTTATGTCAATGGCGGTAACTATCGTATTTGGATTGGGTGTTGCAACCGTATTAACCTTAATTGTATTACCGGTAGCTTACACTTTGATCTTTAAAATTCCTGTGCCCAAAACATAATTGAGTTGCTGAATTAAGCTTTCGCGTGGATACCATCCACTGCCTATATATTTTTGTATATTTTGGTATTCGCGCTTTTTTTCTTGCTCCAAATTATTAAATTAACCTATCAGTATTCACTTCTTTAAATACTCACCAGTTCGACAAATAAAGAAGTCCCCCCCCTAGTTGTGAGAAATAAACTCGCTACGAGTTCGAGACTTTATTGATTTCGATCTATTTTAAAATCTGCATTTTTAAAATTTACGCTACTTTGTTTAAAAACGGGTTAGTTATGACTTTTGCTACTTGCTAGTTTACAACCACTGATTTTGAGCAGTCATTGTCTCAGCGGAGTTTAAGACAAATTGCAGAATAACGTTTGGCGAGTGCCAGAGGAGAAAACGATGTCTAATATGTTCTATATCCCAGCTATTAATCTAATGGGTCCAGGTTGTTTGGCCGATGCCGTAACCGCTATCACTGCCCATGGTTATAGCAAAGCATTAATCGTGACTGACCAAGTATTAAACAAGATTGGTGTAGTAGCGAAAGTAACGGCTTTGCTGCAAGCATCTGGCGTTGATTTTGTCGTCTTTGATCAAACCAAACCGAATCCAACCGTAAACAATGTTAAATCTGGTTTAGCTGTTTTAACCGAAGCCAAATGTGATTGTGTTATTTCATTGGGTGGCGGTTCACCACACGACTGCGCAAAAGGCATTGCCTTGCTCGCTACAAATGGTGGCGAGATAAAAGATTACGAAGGTGTTGATCGTTCAGCAAAGCCACAACTTCCTTTAATCTCAATAAACACCACCGCAGGTACTGCCTCTGAGATGACCCGTTTTTGCATCATCACGGATGAAGAACGTCAAATTAAGATGGCGATCGTAGATAAGCACGTAACGCCGACAATGTCAGTTAACGACCCTGAGCTGATGCTTGCAAAACCTGCTTCTTTAACTGCCGCAACAGGTATGGATGCACTAACTCACGCCATTGAAGCTTATGTATCAATGGCCGCCACTCCTATCACTGATGCAGTAGCCATTAAAGCCATTGAGATGATCCAAGCGAATTTACGCCAAGCTGTCAATAACGGTGATGATATTGTTGCCCGCGATAACATGGCTTATGCACAATTTATGGCAGGTATGGCATTTAATAACGCATCTCTTGGTTACGTGCATGCCATTGCTCACCAGCTCGGTGGTTATTACGACTTACCTCACGGTGTATGTAATGCAATCCTTCTACCACATGTGCAAGTATACAACAGCAGTATTGCCGCACACCGATTAGCTGACGTAGCAAAGGCGCTAGGAGTGAATACACTTGGCCTATCACAAAATGAAGCGGCCTTTGCAGCCATCGAATCAATTCGTCAGCTTGCCGCGGATGTTGCTATCCCATCTGGTTTAGCACAATTAGGAGTCAAAGAAGAAGATTTCGCTGTCCTTGCCGATAATGCGCTCAAAGATGCGTGTGGTTTTACCAATCCAAAGCAAGCCACACATGAAGAAATTATTACGATTCTTGCTGCTGCTATGTAATCCAAATTGAGCATATAATTGCGCAACCACATTTTTCAAAAACAAACTCGTTAACTTCAGTTAGCTTTGGGGTTGCAGAGTAATGAGGATTAGCCTATTTATCATCTAATGATAGATAGGCTTTTCTGTTTAATACTTCAATTAATGCGCATATAAAGAAGTATTAATTATCTATTAATTTGATTACTAACTGCCAAGATCACTTTTCTATCTTGCAATAAGAATTACTATTAATCCCATGAATAAGAAAATTACATTCGCTAATCAATGAAGTCTCTCAACAGTTTTTGTCGCATTGCTGAAACCGAATACGCACTTTCGACTGATAAGGTAAATATCCTGTACTACGATTTGCCAAAACACTTTCATGATGAATACCGCTCATACGATGCACCACGTCTTTGTACTATTTTACAGGGCCACAAAGAGGTGGTGATTAATCAAGCGGAACAATTTAGTTATCAGCGAGAACAATGTGTGTTACTTCCTCCGCATTCAACAGTTTATATGTCGATGACTGAGTACACTAAGGCATTAGTTTACGAATTTAGTGACGAAATTGTTGATGGCGTACGTTCACAAGTGAGCGAACAACTTGAAGTAGACTGCGAAGTCAAATTTGACCATAACCAATTTCAGCTCGAGCAATTACAAGATCAATTGCTTAATACGCATGTACGAGTACAGTCAATACTGCAAAGCAGAGATAACAATATTACATTCCTGTTAGATTTGACTTGCCAAGAGTTAGTCTATGAGCTGTTAAAACGACAAGGTTGCCACGATATTCTACACCACTATAAAAATCATCCAATTAACCGCGTGATCAGCTTGATGAAATCAAACCAAGGGCAAGTCATGTCGATCTCAGACTTTGCTGAAGAAGTGAATATGTCACTGCCAAACTTCAGTCAAAAATTCAAAATGATCACCACTCAAAGCCCTAAAGAATTCATGACCAAAGTTCGCCTGACTAAAGCTAAGCGTTACCTATCTTCGATGTCGGTGACGGATACCGCTTTAGAATTAGGTTATGAAAATATTTCTCACTTTATTCGATTATTTAAGAAAGAATTCGGCATCACCCCCAAGCAATTTAAACTGACCCAAGAGTTGTCATGCCGATGAGCCTAGGGCGTGTTGACCTTTCAAGCTGATCTTTGCAGCGGTTTGTGGGTTCTTTGTACAAGGTAGAAACTTTGAAATGTAGTTTTCTACTTGATAATCCAATAACGTAGTAAAAATGGCCTACAACCACCGTTAAACAGACTTATTGTATAGCGTCCGAATTTTCGACCAATATCACGCCTTTGTCGGCCAGTTCGCCAATAACCGTGATTGCATTTTCTGGAAAAACGGCTCGCGTCGAGGCGAGGTTTAGGATCACACGAAAACCGGCATCAAGAAGCTGCTCGACTGATTTCTTGACACAAAAATCTAAAGCTAACCCACCCACAATCACGGTATCTATCGCTTTTGCTCGCAGAAATTCAATCCCACCGGTAGACAACGTATCTGCTTGATCGTGATAAAACGCCCCGTATGGATGAGCGTCTGGGTCAATGCCTTTGTTAAGTTGAAAGTCGTACTCGCGAACAGCAGGCAAGCCAGGTAGCAGCTCAACGCCAAGCGTTCCTACCACACAATGCGGGTTCCACTTAATGTCTACTTCTGGCAATCCTACCGGTTGCAGCATCTTATCGGGTGATTGAGCTTCCCAAGCCGCACCTGGTGGGTGCATATCACGAGACACCAATCTTACACTGGCTTTACTGTGGTTGTGTTTAAGCTCATCAACAATCTCTAATGCCCCCGCAACAGGTAGCTCATTAGGACATAGCTCACTAAAACCTTTCTGCGGGTCCACATCAACCGAAGCTGTTTTGGCTTTATCAATCTTTATGGTTTGCATTTGCATGATTCACTCCTTGTTGGGTTTAGCGCAGACAGGTCTGAAAATAAGTCACACTTTTTTCACTAAGGCTATAAACCTGCGCCGGCTTACCGCCCTTCCCTTTATTGGTCGACGCCATTTTCTTCGCACTCACAATCACGCCAGTATCAATCAAGCGACGCTTGACTGTCATACGATTAACCTCGACGCCGAACTTTGCATAGACAGCGATAATATCTGACACCAAAAACTCTTTTTCCAAAACAAACAGTGCCACTGACGTATATTCAACCGCAGCTCTTAGTTTCTTCCATGCCAATTTAATGAGCTCAGCATGGTCAAAAGCCAGTTCAATTTCATCCTTTAGCACGCGCTCAAGGGTAAACCATCTTAATTGCTCTTGGCACAGCCCACTGTTTTCAATCTGCTCAACATTGGCATTATTGAGCAGCGCATAGTGCGCAATCGTCACACTCCAACCATCTGGGTCTCGCTTGGGGTTCCCCTCAACCATAGGCTCACTAATGTAGTGCGGATAGGTGTGAATTTTTTGCCGACATATACGTTTACGTGCTGCTTCAAAATCTTGATCGGCTTGCTGCCCACCTTGCTCAGTAAGGTCTTGCTCAAATACGAATCCACCGGGAATAGACCACAGACCATGTTGCGGCCGATCAGGGTTATTGCGCTTAATCAATAACACCTCCAAGCCTTGTGTTCCAATTCGAAGACATATCATGTCAATGGTCACTATCATCGTCAGTTTCCTAAGTCCCTAATTGTTGGTTACATTACCACTGCCAAATTACAGGTCAACAGGAAAGTAACTAACCGTGACTAACCTTATTTATTTTGAGACGGCCACCTTTAAGCGTATGCCAATAAGATAAACCGATTAGATAGCATAGACTAAAAGGTAATAGGCGCAATCCAACCCAAAGTGCTAAATTATGGTTAATAACGTAATTTGACAAACCAAATGCAAATTACTAAAGTGCCAACCAGTAAGAGCCAGATAAAAGATAGGATGGCCGTATGAATGCCAAGCTTTTCAACCACAAAATCATTCAAAGCGCGCTTGATCTTGATGTTTATAAGATCAACATGATGTGTGCTGCTTATCGGCTCTATCCTGAAACTCAAGTACGTTATGAACTCATTGTTCGTTCAGATGAAAACCTGACTGGTTTTAAACACCAAATAGAGCAAGAGATTAACAAACTCGCTGACTGTCATTTTAATCGTGATGAAATAGACTATTTACACTGCCAAGCGCCTCATCTCGACCAAGGTTTTCTGAGCTACTTAGCGAAATTCAGATTTGCTCCAAAACAACAAGTGACCGTATCCGTCACTGATGAGCATGGTCAAAATCAATTAAAAGTCTCCATACAAGGGATTTGGCATGAAACCATTTTGTATGAAACCTTGGTGATGAGTATTATCTCGGAAGTGCGTAACCGTGAGCTGTGGAGTGGTATTCCCTACGCGCAATTTCACAATGTTTTGCAAAATAAGGTCAACAAACTAAAAACTGAGTTAGCCCGACACGAGATTACTAATTTCCAGTTTTCTGAGATGGGTAGCCGCCGCCGCTTCAGTGCTCAGGTTCAGCACGATGTGGTTGACTATTTTCGTCAACATGCGCCAGAGCTGATGTCTGGTACTAGCAATTACCACCTTGCTAAAAAATTTCAACTGACCCCAATTGGTACTGTTGCGCACGAATGGTTTATGGCCCACCAGCGACTAGTCGACACGGCTCAATCCCAAGCAATCGCACTAGATAGATGGCACGAAACTTTTAAAGGCAAATTGGGCATTGCCCTTACCGATACAATTAGCATAGATGCGTTCTTAAATGACTTTACCGCGCAGCGCGCCAACGCTTACGCTGGGGTCCGTCACGATTCAGGATGCCCATTGATATGGGGCGATAAGATGATTGCTCACTATCAAGCTTTGGGTATTGATCCAATGTCGAAAATATTAATTTTCACAGATAGCCTCGACTTCGACAGAGCGCTAGAGATTTGTCAGTACTTCAGCCAAAGAGCGAATATTAGTTTTGGAATTGGTACATTCTTAGCTAATGATATGGGCGATTGGCAGAGCAATAATAAGCGATACAAGCCATTATCGATGGTGGTTAAAATGGCACAGTGCAATGGTAAAGCCGTCGCAAAAATCAGTGACGAACCTGAAAAAGCAATGTGTGAAGACCCACATTTTCTTAACCACTTAAAACAATGCTTTGGAATGGGCGTTGAGTTAGACAGAGCAAGTTAAGCCTGGTCTACCATTATTTGTCTTATTGAGTAGAAGCGTTATAAAACACTATAGTCTTTTTGTAACTGGCCAGTTTGGACGTAAAAATCTATCAGCTCCATTTCAGCTGATAGATTTTTACACTTGTACTCGAAGATGTATTTGGAATCTAACCAATATAGAGTTCTTTAGTAAATCAAACGGCAGATACGACAAAGCACGCAATTAAGCGGCTATTTTAAAAACTTATGGGGTATTTTCGAGCTCGAGAAGATTGGAGCGTACTGCGGGAATCGAACCCGCATCATCAGCTTGGAAGGCTGAGGTAATAGCCATTATACGAAGTACGCTATGTCTTGAAGACCCGACTAATATGCCACATCTAACTGAAAAGAAAACTCTTTTTTTAACGAAAAACATCTAAGTGGGCATTAAACGAGCAAATCTCATTTGATCGATTAAAGATTGAACATAACTTGTGTTTTAAATGCAACTAAATGGAGTATAAATACTACACGGTGAGTGGCGTGATCTGAGATTATTTGCTTTAATAACCACACATTCTTCAGACATTTAATCCTATGCCATTTCGTCGACTTATTATTGTTACTCTTGTTGCACTGTTTTCAGGTTGTGCAATGTATGCAGGGCTTAATTATGACCAATTGTTTGGTGAGCCAAAAGTTCAAGCGAGGCAAACGCCTTTGGATTCTCAACACGCAGAGTTCTTCCTAAATCAAGTCAAACCGATTATTGATAATCGCTGTGTTGTTTGTCACGCCTGTTATGATGCGCCTTGCCAACTGAAAATGTCTTCCGTGGAAGGTATTGATCGCGGTGCGAGCAAAGAGCTTGTTTACCAAGGCACTCGCCTGACCGCATCGAAGCCAACCCGTCTATTTGAAGATGCTGAATTTACCCAACAGTGGCGAGACTTTGGCTTTCACCCAGTGCTGAATGAGCGAGACCAAACCCCTACCGCCAATATGGAAGCTGGGTTAGTGGCAAAGCTACTCATGCAAAAAGAGACTCACCCGCTCCCTTCGCAGGCTCAGTTAGAGGGGTTTGATTTTTCAATAGACAGAGAACAAATTTGCCCAACCATTGAAGAGTATTCACAATACCAAAAAGACTACCCAACGTGGGGAATGCCTTATGGTATGCCAAACCTAAGTGATCACGAATACAATACGTTGCTGACTTGGTTAAAAGATGGCGCGCTGATGAATGCGCACATACCACTAACCGCCGAGCAAGCCACACTTGTTGATCAATATGAAAAGGTGTTGAACTACAGTGCCAGAAAAAACCAGCTGACGGCTCGCTATATCTATGAGCATCTATTTTTATCGCATCTCTATTTTTCTGAGCTTGAAGGACAACCTAGGTTCTTCTCTTTAGTTCGTTCAGAAACTCCGCCCGGACAACCTGTTAAGCGTATTAGCACTCGCAGACCTTATGATGACCCAGGAGTTGAGCGAGTTTATTATCGCTTAATACCAGAGCAAGGCAGCATCGTTGATAAAACACATATGCCGTTTGCGCTGAACCGAAAACGAATTGAAGATTGGAAAACATGGTTCATTGATGCCGATTACCAAGTCGCCGAACTACCCAGTTACGATGTCAACGTTTCGGCAAACCCGATGACGGCTTTTGATGCACTGCCAGTAAAAGCTCGCTTCAAATTCATGTTGGATAACGCTCAAAATACAGTGATGGCGTATATAAAAGGCCCTGTATGTCGTGGGCAGTTAGCACTCAACGTAATTAACGACCGCTTTTGGGTTTTCTTTGTTGATCCAGAAAAAGCCGACTTGCCGGAAGTTAACGATTTTTATCGTTCACAAAAAGACAATTTAGACCTGCCAGGTGAGCTTGAAAGTAATACCTTACCAATCCACAATTGGGTGCACTTTTCTAAGCAACAAGCGCGTTACTTACAAGCAAAATCTGAGGCAAGCAATCAGTGGTTCAAAAATGGTGAAAATCTCACAACAGACATTCTATGGACTGGTGATGGTGTAAACCCTAATGCTGCGCTCACTGTGTTCCGTCATTTTGATAGTGCCTCGGTTGTACAAGGCCTAGTTGGGGAAAAGCCCAAAACAGCTTGGATTTTAGATTATGCTCTGCTCGAACGAATTCACTATTTATTAGTGGCAGGATTTGATGTTTACGGTAATTTCGGTCATCAACTCATTACCCGAATGTTCATGGACTTTCTGCGCCTTGAAGGGGAAAGTAATTTTCTCTCACTTTTGCCACGCGATATGCGACACAAAGAGCACTCAAGCTGGTATCAAAATCAAAGTCGATATTTAACCGAATACTTACTGCGCAATGTTGCTCCATTCGATCAACCTACCGGTGTTGTGTACCATTCTGACGATCCGAAATCAGAACTGTATGATAAATTAAAAGAAAAACTAGAACCCGTACTGTCAGATCGTTTTAATATCGTCAACACTGGTTTTTCTCAACAAAATGAATGGTTACTTTCGGGGATCAATAAGATAAAGGGAGAAGGCTTACTTTCAATACCTCAGGTCACCATGATAATGATCAAATCAAAGCAAGGGCAAGAACAGTTATTTACACTGCTACATAATAACGCGCACACTAACATTTCGAGCTTATTCGATGAAAAAAGTAACCGCGACCCAGCAAATGATGATTTGACCATAGTCAGAGGTGTTCTAGGCAGTTATCCCGAGGCTTATCTGTCAATGGAAGAAAAAAATATTCCTGAATTGGTTGAACGCCTAACCAATATGCGAAATGAAGAAGATTACGTTAAGCTATTAGATAGATTTGCAATTCGTCGTAGCTCACCAGACTTTTGGCCATTTAGCGATAAAGTTCATGCTTGGTATAAGAAAAATCAACCTATCGAATTTGGTTTACTTGACTACAATAGATTTGAGAATAGATAAAAATCGCTTAATCAGTGGATACAGGAGGTGCGCGATGGCAATACGAGATAGCATTGAAGCACTTGAACAGCAAATTTATGTTGCATGCTCAGAAGGTGACTACGAAACGGTTAACCAGTTAGAGTACCAATTGGAAGTGCTACTAAGTAAAGCTGATCACCCTTTCGACGACGAGTCACCATTGGATGATGACAAATGGCGTTGAAAATTAATAAAGGGAGCATTTGCTCCCTTTACTATATACGCCACAGTAAGTGCACCTTTCCAATTAGACACTACAGCTTGAAGTAATACCAATCAAAAGAAATCAATTGAATTGCGTCCGCTCTCTTTATCTCTATGGATTGGGGATGATTCTTTTTGCTCTTTTTTACGGCTTACTGTTGGTTTCTGTTCTTTTTTTGACTTCGATTTGGTTTTCTTTTTAGGCACTTCACTTACTACTGATTCAGCTTTTTCCGATGGTCGCTCTGATACAGGTTGGTCACAAATCACAACATAGTATTCTTGGTTAAATTCAAAAAAGTCTCCATCGTACATTTTACGACGCTTTCTTGTTTCCAATTCACCATTTACCGCGACATAGCCATCACTAATAAGGTGCTTTGCTTGGCCTCCACCATCGACCAAGTTGGCGATTTTAAGCACTTTGTAAAGCTCTATTGGTTGCACTGAAACATCAATACCAATAGCTTCTATTTCGATTTCTTCTTCATCGAAAGTTTCTATCTCTTCGTTCATCATAACTTCTTAATCATGTTTTTCGCAAAGTGTAATGGTAAATCCAAAAATTAGAAACTATTGTTATCAGCTTGCAAGTGCACTGAGAGCAATAATGCAGTGAATATTCCATACCCAAACCACTTGTGGTTATAAGTTCCTTCGCACACAAAAGTGACAATGTCACACAATCCGATTACTCTATCGCTTACTGAAAGGATGGACGCTGATTCAACACTTCAAACCAACGGGCAATGTTTGGGTAGGTCTCTAACACATTAAGTTCCAGTGCTTTTTCTGCAAAACCTACGAATATAAATGCCGTTATATCCACGATAGTAAATCTTTCAGTCGCTACATAATCTGAATCAGATAAACGCTGGTCTAAAATAGGTAAAAATGACGCAACTCGATGCTTACTTTCATACCCCCACTCGGATACGCAAGTTTCACGGTCTTGATAAATTCCCGATATATTACGGAATGCTTGAAATGCTGCGTAAAGGCCTTGAAATTCAACAACTCGGTGCCACATTTCTACTTGGGCTTTATCTAATGCGCTGTCGCCAAATAAGGATGAATCATTTTCTTTAATCGAATCAAAATATCGACAAATCGCCACGCTTTCGCAAATAGTCTCACCACTATCTAGCTCTAATAATGGCACCTTACCGTTTACACTCTTCTGTAAGAATTCTGCAGACAAGTTATCTCCTTCTCTGACATTCACTTGCTCTCGAGGGACGTCTAAGCCTAACTCTTTAAGAAATATGCTTACTCGTCGACAGCTTGGTGTTGGCGCAAACTCATACAGTTTCATCTAATATCCTTTTAATTACTTTTTCAGAACGTTCGTTTAGGTTAGACTCTACTCGTTTTATAAACGATCAGTCAAGAATGTTTTTTGTTTTAAGAAGTGTGGTATATGGCACGTAAAAGTAATTTTGATAGAGATGAGAAACTGCTCGCGGCAATGCATCTGTTTTGGCAAAAAGGTTATGCTAATACTGCGATTTCAGACTTAGTAGACACGCTGAAAATTAATCGGTTTAGCCTCTACAATACTTACGGAGATAAACAAAAACTCTATTACGAGGCGATCGATAAGTATCTAGAATCAGTATCTCTTCCCCCAATCAATGTGCTCAATCAACCCACGGCATCAATGCCAGAACTTGAGCTGTTTTTAAAAAACTTTGCTCATTTACAAAGGCTAAATAGCTGCGGATGCTTTATGCAAAATGCCGTGATTGAGCATGCAGGCGAAGACGATTATGTTTTGCAAAAAAGCAAAGAACTGTTTGATGGCTTACTTGTGGTTATTACCAATGCCCTGAAAAATGCGCAAAATGAACAACAACTCCCCCATTCCTTACCCGCGAAACACATCGCGCATTTAATACTGGTACAAATGCAAGGTATGCGGGTTATGGGCAAAGCGCAACGTCATGAGGATTTGGAAAACGCTTTAGATGCGTTGTTAGCGCTATTAAGAGGAAATACAGCATGTTAAAAGTGACAGCATCACGACTAACTCGAGGGCATGATCTCAAGCAGTCTATTGCTGCATTGGTGAAAGAGCACAAGATCCAGGCAGGTAATATTGCTTCATGTGTAGGATGTTTATCTGAGTTAAAAATTCGGCTAGCTGATGGCCAATCGACCCTGTATCTAGCAGAGCCATTTGAGATCATCTCATTAGGCGGCACTCTAACCAATGAGCATTTGCATCTGCACATTGCGGTATCAGACAGCAAAGGAAAAATGATTGGAGGTCATCTTTTAGATGGTTGTATTGTAAATACAACGGCAGAATTGATATTACATTCATATCCCAACCTCGTATTCGATAGAGAGTTCGATCCCTCAACACACTACAGTGAGTTGGTGATAAGGTGACAGAATAATTGATGAGGGAAATAACCAATCATTGACACATTATCAACAAGAGTTACAAGCGATGACTTCCTCATATCAAACAAACTATGCAGCTCGCAAAACTGACCGTATCGTTATGACTATTCATATGCAGCAAGCGTACATCAGCCCTTAGAGTGAGTTGGATACATTGCCCATTTGAATGAATTTGATATCTACGATGCGTTTCAGAAAGTGTGGTCACCACAAACGGCTGTAAATATTCGTCCATCGACAAACTAACTTTCTCTCATCGACAAAAAAGCCCAATCCTATTGGTGGCAACTGGGCTTTTTTCTGCATGAATCAAATAACAATGTAAGCTACGTTCTTTCTCATCAATGATAGAGAGCAACATCAACCATCATACCCTCTTTATAATTCAAGCAAATGTTACCTCAGGTAACGATTCAAAACCTGGTTTAGCAAAAAAGTATCCTTGCATTAAATCTACGCCAGCTTCCATTAACCAAACGAATTCTTCTCTTTTTTCAATACCTTCGGCCAGTGGGGTTATATTTAGATCGCTGAATATTGCTAAGCAATGCTTAACAATGGATTGACGCGTTTTATCTTGATGTATATCGCGCACCAGTCCCATGTCTAATTTAATAATATCCGTTTGGAAATCAGCAAGTAGATTAAGTCCAGAATAACCAGAGCCAAAATCATCAATCGCTGTTTTAAAACCAAGCGTTTGATAGTATTCTACCACTCGTTTGACATGAGAACTGTCTTCGATTTTTTCCACTTCGGTGAACTCAAACATGATTTTTTCAGTTGGGAAATTATACCGTTTAGCTGCTTCCAACGTTGTGCGAATACAGCGTTCAGGCTTGTAGATAGCGTTGGGCAGAAAATTAATACTAAGTATTGAATCAATACCCAGCTTTGACGCCAGTGCTATCGCTTTAATTCGGCATTGTTGATCAAACACATAGCGATTATCATCATTCACTTGAGAAATAACCGAATAAGCTGATTCGTTATTTAATCCACGTACCAGAGCCTCATAGCCAAAAATGGCTTGAGTTCTACAATTTACTATTGGTTGAAAAGCCATCGTAAAATCAAAGCCTAAATGGCTTGCTTCAGAACAATTACTGCAAAACGCTCTTTCACATTCCACTTGCTGTTCATCCATTATACTGACCTTATAGTTATGTTATTAGAATAAAGCCTAGTAGGCGCTGCTAATTTATTCAACTAACAGATATATTTAGAGAAAATCATTTAACTTTCCGTTTATCATAGCCTTCACATCGCTCATTTAAGAGCAAACTCACCTATTTATGCTCAACAAAAATGATGCTTGAAGTATCAAAACCACGCTCTTGAGACATATCGATAAATTTCTCAATCACTTCAGGTTCTACAGATGGTGTTCTTGCCAAAAGCCACAAATAATCTGTATTCGGTCCAGAAATGAACGCATATTGATAATCCTTCTCATCCAATTCAAATACAACATATGAACCATAAAATGGTCCAAAAAAAGAGACTTTTAGGTAGCCTTCTGAATCGCTATTCACAAAATAGGCTTTACCTTCAGCCTCTTGCCATTCGTTATTAGCTTGAGAAAATCCACGATTCAGTACCAGGACACCACCATCGCGTCTAAGACTGTACTCTGCTGTTACCTGAGTCAGTCCCCTTTCAAAAGAGTGATCAAGCCTAGCAATCTCATACCATTTACCTAAATAGTTATCGAGCTCAAAATTGGCCACCGGCTTTACCGAGTCTGGCATACCTAAGCAGCCACTAAGTACTAGTGTACTAATCATTAATAATATTTTCTTCAAGCTACCATCTCCTATTAAGTATCATTAACAGCGAGCAAACATTAAATACATACCACTGCATTGCCACACTACCGATGGTTTGATTTTTGATTATAACAACTTACTATGAAAACGAGTGAGTAAGTGAGATCAAGCAGTGAGATTTGCAAGTAATTTTTCGCAGTCGCTTTTCAGTTTTATAAGTTCTTCAATATTCATCTTAGACATCCCCATCATCTCTACAGGTATTGTTTTTGCTTTTTCACGTAATTCAGTACCCAGCTCAGTGACTGAGATAATTCTAATCCGTTCGTCTTCTTGGCTACGAGTTCGGCTTACATACCCTTTAGTTTCCAAACGTTTTAACAATGGCGTCAAAGTCCCTGAATCTAGGTGTATCCTACGACCTAGCTGTTTTACATTGATTGACTGTTCTTCCCAGAGCACCATCATCACTATGTACTGCAAGTATGTCAGATCAAGTGTTTTCAGTAGCGGTTGATATGCCCTTCCCATTGCATTAGAAGCACTGTAAAGCGCAAAACAGACTTGATTATCCAAACTTAGATACTCGTCTTGTGCTGATTTATCCATCTCTATTACTCACAATAAATATTAATTGTGCACAATATACTTGCACACTCTCAAACTTTCAATTAGTATCACTCCCAACAAAGATTGCGCGCAATATAATTGCCAGCAACTTTAAATGTATCAATATTACAAAAGGAAGAACAACCATGGCAGCACTTTACACCACATCAGCAACCGCATTAGCAGGTCGTAACGGCCAAGTTACTACCGACGACAATAAATTATCTTTGGCCTTGAGCTACCCGAAAGAAATGGGGGGAACTGGAGAAGCTACTAACCCAGAACAGTTATTTGCTGCTGGTTACTCAGCGTGTTTTTCAAACGCGATCTTGCATGTTGCACGTGAAATGAAAGTAGCCATTAAATCAGCACCAACAACCGCAACTATTGGTATTGGTCCAAACGATAAGGGGGGGTTCGCCTTAACAGTTAGCCTATCTGTCGAATTGGAATTAGATCAAGAACAAGCTATCGCTTTAGTTAATACCGCTCATCAAGTTTGTCCTTACTCAAACGCGGTACGTGGAAATATCGATGTACAACTAACGGTGAACGGCGTAACACTTTGATTAAATGAGAACATGTAGAAAGAAGGCTCCGAATATTGTTCTGGCCTTCTTTCTATTTGATAACGATACACTCCGTATAGCATTTTTTACTGATAGCCCACTCGCATTTTATGCGCTTAGTTTTACCTCCTTACATATAAGCGTTAACAAATCATCACCTATGACTTTCCCTGGCTGCAACTTCAAGTTGTTTGGGTATATACTCATTTTGGGGTTAGTCATGAGCCAACTTTTATGCAACGGGATACCACCTATGTTATAACTTCAATGTTTGCCGTTTTAGTCATATCTTTCGATGCTAGAGGTGAGTTATGTAGCGAACAGGTTTGGAACCAGACGATAAGTTCACAACAAAGAGTGGATGATTGGTATAATCGACACGCTGAATCATTTAATAATTTACTGCTGATTTACAAGCAACACATCTTCTTGCATAAAGAGTTTACACAAGATGAACTATATGCTTTTTGGCACCCCTCAAAAATTGCATTCAATGAAAAACTAGAAAACCATATTTTGGCTACGCAGAATATGCAGCTCTCTCTTACGAAGGAACACTTAGAGTTAGAAATAGGCTATGCAGCCGTTACTCAGCAGGAACAACAATGGCGCTCATTGAATGAACACTGCGCGCAATCAGGTTCAAAAATAAATGCTCATTCAAGTATGCGTTACGTTGTATCAAACCAATCCCTAAAAACAGATATTGAAACGCTAATCAGCAAAATCGACACACTTAAAATGATCTATAAACAAGAAGAAATGGTGCTGCTTAATTCAAGGGATCAAGACGCTCCAATCTCAATACCAATGGAAAGAATTGACCATTGATTTACGAACCTTCTCTAAATTGATCTAACTGAGTCAACTGCAGAAGATTTGAGTCGTTACTTTTTCGTGACCCGCATCTCACATCTGTTATTTACTTAATAAGTCTGTATAATCCGCCAGCTATTCATTCTTTCTTTAAATTTTGTTGATTTGGCATCACACAAACCGTGATAGACCAATCTTAATGCCTAGGAATATTTCGTTGATATCTACCGCTAACATCACCATGCAATTCGGCGCCGAGCCTTTATTTGAAAACATTTCTGCTAAATTTGGTAACGGTAACCGTTACGGTTTAATTGGAGCCAATGGATGTGGTAAATCAACGTTCATGAAAATTCTTAGTGGCGCGTTAGCACCAAGCTCAGGTAACGTGTCTATTACTCCTGGGCTAAAATTGGGCGTGTTAAGCCAAGATCAATTTGCATTCGAGCAATACAACGTAATTGATGTAGTGATCATGGGAGACCGTAAGCTTTGGGAAATCAAACAAGAGCGTGACAGAATTTACTCCCTGCCTGAAATGAGTGAAGCTGATGGCATGAAAGTCGCCGAACTAGAAAGCGAATTTGCTGAAATGGACGGCTACACAGCAGAAAGTCGCGCGGGTGATATTTTGCTGCAAGCTGGCATTGAAGAAGAGTTCCATTTTGGCCTGATGCAGCAAGTTGCTCCTGGTTGGAAACTGCGCGTACTGCTTGCTCAAGCACTTTTTGCCAATCCAGATATCCTGCTGTTAGATGAACCGACCAACAACTTGGATATTCATACCATCAATTGGCTGGAAGAAGAGCTAAATCAGCGTAAATGTACAATGATCATTATTTCGCACGATCGTCACTTCTTGAATTCAGTTTGCACTCATATGGCAGATATTGATTACGGTGAGTTACGTATCTACCCAGGTAACTACGAATATTTCCTTGAAGCATCGGGCTTGATTCGTGAGCAATTGTTAGCGAGCAATGCGAAAAAAACAGCAGAAATTAATGAACTACAGGATTTCGTCAACCGCTTTGGTGCGAACGCATCAAAAGCAAAACAAGCAAGTTCTCGTGCTAAGAAGATGGATAAAATCAAACTCGATGAAGTCAAATCAAGTAGCAGAATTAGCCCATCGATCGATTTTGGTGAAGGTAAAAAGTTGTATCGCCAAGCTCTAGAACTGCGAGATTTAGGCCATGCATTTGGTGACGAATTATTATTTGAAAACGGAAATTTATTGCTTGAGGCTGGCACTCGTTTAGCGGTAATTGGCGAAAATGGTGTTGGTAAAACCACCTTGTTACGCTGTCTTGTTAAAGAATTAGAACAAACTCATGGTACAGTTAAATGGTCTGACAATGCGTCTATCGGTTACTGTCCTCAAGATAGTACAGCTGATTTCGATAATGATTTAAGCATCTTCGATTGGATCTCACAATGGCGCACAGCCAAACATGATGACTTGATGGTGCGAGGCATTTTAGGCCGCTTACTATTCACCGCTGACGATGCTAATAAAAAAGCAAAGAACTGCTCCGGTGGTGAAAAGAACCGCTTATTGTTTGGCAAGTTAATGATGCAAGATATCAATGTGCTAGTCATGGATGAACCGACCAACCACATGGATATTGAAGCCATTGAAGCGCTAAATAACGCGCTTAAAGTTTACAAAGGCACACTGATTTTTGTCAGCCATGACCGTGAATTTGTTTCATCTCTTGCTACCTCAATTATTGATGTAAAAGACAAGCAACTGGTTCATTTTCAAGGTACATATGATGAATACCTTTCTCATCAATTAAAAATGTTGACGGTAGCCTAAGTAACCTATTTAACTAAAAACATTAACAAAACGCCATTGACCACATAAAAGATCAATGGCGTTTCTTATATCTTGTACGATGCTTTATATCTGTACTCACTATGACTGTATATAATCATCATATCAGGCCAATCGCCTTAAATATTAATGAGTGAACAATGTCTAAATTATTTTTCAAAGGTCGTATAGAAACGCGTCAAAACCATGTTCTTTCTGGCTACAATGTAAACCGTGACATTAAAGCTGGAACTGAAGAATCTCCGATTTCTGTAGTAGTAAAGACTGAAGAACGAAAAGCTGAAATTGAAAAACTAGTCTCTGAACATTCAATTATTGCCAATATTGTTGTTGATACTGGGAGAGAGGAAAATACCGTTGAGCTAGATACACTGCTTAATAAACCCAAAACGATTACGTTTGAAAAGACCCCTAACCGTAATGATCCATGTATTTGTGGTAGTGGCAAAAAATATAAGAAATGCTGCGCTTAAATTATACCTTTCCTATTTGAAGTGGCTGCGGCGTTTGCTAGCTACCTTTGCGCAGACTTCCATCAATAGCAGATATTTTCCGCTCTAAAAATGCAATACATGATGTACAAAAAGCCCATGTATTGCATATATCCCCTTTCTACTTGAAGCCGCAGCGGTGTTGGCTACGTTTGCTCACCCCACTCGTATAGTTTATCTATGCTCATGGGGATTCACTCACTTGCCGCCTACCTGCAACTCCAAGTGGTTTGGGTATAGATAGCCGTAAATTCTACTTATTTATAGAAAGCTTCCACTTCACCTTTCAGTTTGATCAACATTGGTTGACCGAAACGATCTTTCGCTTTAGGTGAAGGGATTTTTACCCAACCTTCACTGATGCAGTATTCTTCAACGTCTGTACGTTCTTTACCGTTAAGACGAATACCAATATGGTGCTCAAAGCACTCTGCCACATGATATGGACTGCGAGGGTTGCCAGCAAGGTGATCTGGTAAAGCTGGTTTAGCGTTATTGTCGCTCATATTCATAACCTGAAGTATGTAAAAAGTGCGCTATTGTAGACTGAACTGCACCAGCAATACTAGACACTTAACTAAGCGATATTTTGTTGTTCAAAGTTGACTGGGCTTAGAAGCCCAAGAGCACTGTGTCTTCTAGTTCGATTAGAATCAACCTCTATGCACTCGAAGATCGCTTGGTTGCCATTCTGGTATCCATAGACCGCCTTGAGTACTCCTATGACCGTGCCAATGTGCAGACCTCGGTGCTTTTTCTAGCTATGAGCTTTATCGTTGGCTATGGTTTTTATCTTTTACCTTAAGGTATAGTGTCTCCAGTATGAATAAAGGTGACGAAAACCATTGTGCTTAGTTATGGATTAGAAAAATGGCTTGGAATAAGCCATACCGATAAAGACTTTAGAGAAAGTTCATTTGTTTTTATTTCTCTTACTGTATTAACATCGATCTTGGCTTTTTTTGTTTACTACAATACGATTATTGTGCCAAACCAATTGTTAGCCATCATTCAATCGATAGGAATAGGCTTGTGCTTTCTAAGCTATTTTTTCTTATGGCAGAGTCGAAATTCTAAAATTGCTGCAACCATTATGGTCTCGGTGATGACGACGATAAGTCTGTTATTCATTGTTGGCACAGGCCACAGTGAATTTGCTTTGGCTTTCTCTTTTTTAACACCCATTGTGGCGATTTTTGTTCTTGGCTACAAAATTGGTTCAGTATTCAGTCTCGTTAATTTTGTTATTGTTGCCTACATTTGCCTGACCGAGATGCATCACTGGCTCCCTGTTTCATTTAATACCATCAGTTTTATTCATTTAACAATTATCTATTTATTCCTATTTTCAATTGCTTATTTCTACGATTCTGGTCGAAAACAGACCATGGCACAGTTAGAAGAGTCTAATCGTCAATTATATATCCTCTCTCATACCGACGTGTTGACCCAATTATTTAACCGTCGCCATATGGAAGCATTGCTGCAAAAGCAGCATATTCAGTGGATTGCGATTGTCGATATTGATGATTTTAAATGGATTAATGATCAATGCGGGCACGATATTGGAGATCAAGTATTGGTGAAAACGGCTCGTTTACTGGAGGAGAATATTAAAGACGTTGCTCAAGTAGGCCGTTGGGGTGGAGAAGAGTTTTTAATTGCCTTCACCATCACTGACTACAAGACGGTAGAGCATCATATTCAAAAACTTCACCAATCTATTGCACAGCACAACTTCGGTATTAGACGCTCAGTTACAGTAAGCAGCGGAATAGCACTTCATCAAGAGGCGCTAAAAACCACTACTTTTCGTCGTGCAGATGAAGCGCTGTATCAAGCGAAAAAATCAGGAAAAAACTGTTTTCGCGTTGCTATTGGTCTAAATGACATAAAACCTAATTAACTCTGTTTAATGTTCAAGAACACTGCTATGCACCATTTTTCATTCAAGAATAGAGCCCATCGGTGGGTAAAGATTACGTTGCCGATAGACTTAGCAATTTGTCGGTAACATCAGCGACGATAAAGCGGTTTCTTCCTTGATGTTTAGCTTGGTATAAAGCTTCATCGGCTAAGCAATAAATCGATACAATTGATTCATTTCCCTTCGGGATGAACGTTATAACACCCTGTGAAACCGTGACATGATCTGTTGTTTGACTATAAGCGTGAGGATAATGGATATTTTCAATTTCCTGTTGAATACGCTGAGCGGCAATTTGGGCCTGCTCAATGTCTGCATGACCAATTAATACCACAAACTCTTCACCGCCATAGCGCCCCACATATTCACCGGTACGGGAAAATAACTCATTCACCATTTGTGCTAGGGTAATAAGGCACTTATCACCCTCAATGTGACCATAGTTATCGTTAAACGGTTTAAAATGGTCAACATCTAACAAAATCATCGTGATAGGAAAGTGGTATCGACCATGTAGGCTAATCATCTCTTTAAGCTTGTCATCCATAAAACGTCGGTTAAAAACTTGAGTTAGCCCATCCTCATTTGCTTGCTGTTGCAATACTTTGTTGAGCTCTTCGAGTTTCACTGTCGCATGCTTCAATTCTCGTCGCATATTTGCTATACGCTGCATAGCGATCAATTTAGAATTGAGCACCAATTTATCTACCGGTTTGGTGAGGTAATCATCGCCACCAACGTCGATAGCTTTGGCGATCATCAACGGCTCATCATGGCCACTAAGGAAAATGATTGGCACCCATTCATGATATTGCTCGCGAATTTTTTGTGATACTTCAAAACCATCCATCTCTGGCATTGAGATATCAAGCAACACTAACTCGGGATCAAATTGAGAATAGATATCCAAAGCCTCTTGACCACTACTCACAGCTTCGACGCAATGACCAAGTTGCTTAAGACGAATAGCGAGCTGCATTCTATCGAGTTGCACATCATCAACCAGCAAGATCCTCATTGAAGAACCCGAACTTTTCATCACAACTCCACCTGTTTTCATCTATATGCCTACGTATAACACAGATTTATCTGCTTTTATCGATTAATTTTGCGCACAATATTGACTTTTCGCCATAAATTTTTAGCATGTCATTTTACCCTAAAGAGATACCTTCATGTCTGAAGTAACCCAAACCGAGCAACCTGTAGTGGACTTAGAAACCATTTCACCAGAACTGCGTCAAGTAATCGAATTTGACCAAGTACCAGAAGCGATGTACTACATGGTGACGTCTATACATGAAGTATCTGAAGAAGCAGTACGTGAATCTTGGAATTCTCTACCTGCCAGTGCTCAATACGTATTGGATAATTTTGAACAATTCCATGCGTTAATTTCTGTCAGCCAAGCTTTTGCTGGTGTTAATGTGATGGAAGAATTTCCAACACTAAACTTACCAAAAGAGATGAGTGACCAGGACAAAGAAGAATACCGTACACAACTTCTTGACCAAGTGCTGCACAACTGTGTTAAAGACATGGTTAAGCAGATCAAGAAAGCACGCAGAGATCCAATCCTAAAGCGTGACTTTAAAGAAGTATTTGCAAAATAAGTGCTTGAAGTTTAATTCAATGAACCAAAGCCGTCATTTATATTGACGGCTTTTTACTTTGCCCTGTGGGTAACGACATCTATATAAAATTACACTTAGTGCGTAAAGACAATATCTCGTTGAGATACACTCACCCCCTTAATTTGCACAAAAACATCAGTTCCAATTTCCAGTTGCAGCTCATCGAGCGCCCACTCCGTTATTGTGGCCCATAAATAGCATTGTTCAGCCAACTCTAGTTGTATTGCGACACTTTTTTTACTAGCACCTTGTTGCTGCTTTTCAATTTGACTCACCTTCGCAGATAGAACATTACGAATAGAAGAACGACTGGGCTTATCAAGCGTTACTGAAACATCATTGGCACGTATTTGCAGCCGAACTGAGGAACCAATTTCGCCTTCAACATGCTGAACCCACAGCTTAACCGTGTCAGCCAATTCAACTTGTGTGAGTGCATAGTGCTGATTTTGCTGGCAAATATGCGCGGAAAACAAACTACTTTGTTCAGAGAAGGATTGCCATGGCCGCATGTGACTTGATGACCACACTTGTTCAATATCCCCACTTGTCACCACCTTACCTTGCTCAATAACTACCAGGTGATCCGCCAAACGTAAAATTTCATTCATACTATGGGTGACATAAAGAATGGGCAGTTTTACTTTTTGCGCCAACTCTTCCAAGAACGGCATCACCTCTCTTTTACGCGGAAGATCAAGCGAGGCCAGTGGCTCATCCATCAGCAACACATCCGGCTTAGATAACAATGCACGGCCTATTGCCACGCGTTGTTTTTCTCCCCCGGAGAGATCATGCGGGTAACGCTCAAGCAAATTATCTAATGCCAACAGTTTGGTGATAACGGCGAAATAGCCGGCATCATTCACTTTGACGCCATAGTTTAAGTTACCTTTGACGCTATAGTGTGGAAACAAACGCGCTTCTTGAAACACATAACCAATTTTACGCTGTTCAATGGCGAGGTTAACTCCCTTCTTACCGCTATAGACTAAGTGCCCATTGATCTCAATTTCACCATCATCTGGTTCAACTAAGCCACTGATAGCATTGATTAATGATGTTTTACCAGCCCCTGAACGGCCAAAAATAGCACAAATGCCTGAGCCGGGAAGGGTAAGGTCAACATTTAACTGAACTTCACCTAAGCGTTTGTTAAATCGAACCTTTAGTTGACTCACGATGGTGCTCCCAAGCGCTGCTTCATTTTGCGGCTAATCCACTCTGAGACAAACAAAGATGCTAATGCAATCGCTATCGATATCATACACAAGCGCGCCGCTTCCATTTCCGCTCCTGGAGTTTCTAGAAAGTTATACATAGCCAATGGTAGGGTTTGTGTCTCACCAGGAATATTGGAAACAAAACTGATGGTGGCACCAAACTCCCCTAAACTACGAGCAAATGAGAGCATGGTACCGGTTATTATTCCCGGTAACGTCAATGGTAAAGTTATGGTGGCAAAGACTTTAAACGGTGAAGCGCCAAGCGTTCGCGCCGCTTGCTCTAATTTTGGGTCAACACTTTCTAAACTTAGTCGAATGGCTCTGACCATTAGCGGTAATGCGACCACAACACAAGCTAATACAGCTCCTCGCCAGCTAAAACTAAAGCTAATACTAAACCATTTATCGAGCCACTGGCCGAGAGCACCTTGCTTGCCCATACTGATCAGCAATAAATAGCCAATGACGACAGGGGGTAAAACGAGTGGTAAATGAACCACACTGTCTAGCGCACTTTTTCCAAAAAATTGCTTTCTCGCGAGTATCCACGCTAAGAATAAACCCAGAGGCAATAACCAAACCACGCTGTAAAGTGCTACTTTTAAGCTTAATTGTAAGGCGAGCCATTCATATTCAGAGAGCAAACTGTTCATTTCCTATCGCTACGCGAAAGCCATGCTTTTGCAGTATTTGTTTTGCCTCATCACTTTGCAGATACTGTACTAGCATATCGACTCCCTCTTTGTTGGTGATCTTCACCAGAGGATAATGAATAGCGCTGTGCAATTGTGGGGTAAATTGATGAATCACTTTTACTTTGTTACTCATTAAAGCATCGGTTTTATAAACGATTCCCAAATCAGCTTCTTGGCGCTCCACCAGCGCCAGAACCAGTCGCACGTTATTGGTTTGGGCTAATCTTGACGACAATGCAGACCAGACATTCAATCCTGTTAACGCTTCTTTGGCATACATTCCAGCAGGGACTGCTATTACGTTGCCTACCGCCAAGCGAGAACCTTCAAGTTCGCTCAACCAAGCATTGGCATCATTAACTGCTAACGCACTCAGCGGCGATGTATTGGACGCGATCAATACCAACTGGTTCCCCGCAAGTAAAGAGACGTTACGGCGCTCAATCACATCTTTTTTAATCAGATGCGTTACCCATTTATCATTGGCTGAGATAAAAACATCAGCTGGAGCGCCTTGCTCAATTTGACGCGCCAATGCTGCAGAACCAGCATAAACAGTTACTAATTCGGAATCCGATCGCATTTGATAAGACTCAACCAGTTCATTTACGGCATTAGTCATTGACGAAGCCGCATAAATCGTGATTTTTTCTTGCGCTAGCGCATTTGCGCAGCAAAAAAGTACAGTCGCTAACGCGATTATTTTTCTCATTTTAGTGTGCTTACTCATTTGATTGCATTGGTAAGTCTGGCCACAATCGTGCTAAATCCAAATGCTCTTCAATTGCATCTGCAATACGGTCAATCGCCTGCTCTTTTTGTGCAACATGATCATAATACTGGATACTGCGTGCACCCGCCCAGCGACAAATTAGATCTGTGGCGGCAAAACTATCGAAAATGCCATGTAAATAGGTGCCCATCACCTGCTGGCAGTCACTGTGTAGCCCATCCGTTTGGCCTGAACTCAAGTTAATGAGATCTTTCGAAGACGCAGCAATAGGCGTAGAGCGTCCAACGTGGATTTCATAGCCGGACACCTGTGCTTTTCCTTGAGGTAAAATCAGTTCACCTTGCACATTGGTAAGCTGCTTTTCAGCGGTCAATTCAGTGGTCATATCTAATAGCCCGAGCGCTTGGCTTTCTCCAGGCTGACCTTCAACACCCAATGGGTCACTAATGGTGTGACCAAGCATTTGATAGCCACCACAAATCCCTAGCACTTTACCGCCAAACCTTAAATGACGCTTTATATCAACATCCCAGCCTTGTGTGCGAAGGTAATCAAGATCAGCGCGCACCGACTTACTTCCCGGCAAGATAATCAAATCCGCCTTGTCTAGTCGCTCTCCTTTTCCAACATAGCGTAAATCAATATCTGGGTTTAAACGTAGCGCATCGAAATCGGTATGGTTACTAATCCGAGTAAAAATAGGCACCACCACACGTAGTTTTGTATCCTCGTTTATGACTTGGCTATTGGTTATTGCATCTTCAGCTTCCAAGTCAAACCCATGCAAATATGGCAAAACGCCAATGACGGGTTTGCCTGTTTTCTCTTCGAGCCAATCTAGGCCCGATTGGAGCAAAGCAAGGTCGCCACGAAAGCGATTAATCACAAAACCTTGCACGCGGTTTTGTTCCGATTCAGATAAAAGTGCCAAAGTACCGAACAAATGGGCAAAAACGCCACCTCTATCTATATCAGCAATAATAATCACTGGTACATCAGCCGCTTCTGCAAACCCCATATTTGCAATATCATTTTCGCGTAAATTAATTTCTGCCGGGCTACCAGCACCTTCAATCATCACACTGTGGTACTCATGACGTAGCCGTGCAAAAGAATCTAAAACGGTGTCCATCGCTACTTTTTTATAATCGTGGTAGCTAGTCGCCTCCATATTTGATAGGGCTCGGCCTTGCAAAATCACTTGTGCGCCAGTATCCGAATTAGGCTTAAGCAGCACAGGGTTCATATGAACCGAAGGCTCAATCCCACATGCTTGGGCTTGAACCGCTTGAGCTCGACCAATTTCACCACCATCAGACGTTACCGCGCTGTTTAATGCCATATTCTGCGGCTTGAATGGGGCAACCTTTACCCCTTTACGTAACAATACACGGCACAAACCTGCCACCAGCACACTTTTGCCAGCGTCTGACGTGGTGCCTTGAACCATTAACGACTTTAATGACGATTCCATACGAGCTCTGATTAATAAATTTGGCATCAATCATACCTTCACAGTCACACCGCACTCAATAACATGAATGGAATATTAATGCCGCCCTCAGTTCTCATTCAAAATCAACATGTTCTAATCACATCATCAAAACAGCAAACCAATAAAGGAATTGATAATGAAACGTACCACACTAGCTTTAGCCGCTTCGATGATGATTGCTCCTATTTTCGCTTTCGCAGGTGACCATCATAAAATTCAAAATAGTCCTGCTATTAATTACAATGGGCCCATTGAATTGACATCGGTAGACTCATTATTACAAGACACTAGCATGTTTACTGAAAAGCACGTTGTGGTTGAAGGGCAGTTAATTCGTCAAATTCGTCACGACAAGTTTATCTTCAGTGATGGCAAAGGAGAGATTCAAGTCGAATTGGATGATGATATTCACTTGGCAGCTCCCATCAACGCGGAAACAAAAGTGCGTCTGTTTGGGGAGTATGAAGGCGGTCGCACACCTGAAATCGAAGTGGATCAAGTGCAGATACTCTAAAACCTCTTAGATTCTCCACTTCTCGTGTTTGATAAAAAACAATAAGGCGCTAATTTTTAATAAAATGGCCTGTAATTTGCAGGCCATTGCTGTATCTTAACTCCTTTGTATTACATCATTCAGGACGAAGCGTACATGTATAAAAAAGCGTACTCACTGAGCCTAGTCGGGTTGGCATGTGTTCTTTCTTTTTCAGTGCAAGCAAATAATTTTAGTTATAACTTTTTTGAAGTAAGAACCGCAGTAAACCCTGAATCCTCTGGCGTCGAATTCAGTACCTTATTGACTGAAAATACACACCTTATCGCTCGTTATGATTCTCGGTTTGATGGTGATTGGGATGCCGCTGGTGGTATCGGTTTTAATGGTCCAATCAATCAATTTGCCGATGTATTCGGACAGTTGCTTGTTCACCATATAAAAGAGACCGATGAAGAAGGTGGAGACAGCGAAACCCGGATGGAATTTAATATTGGCAGCCGTATCTGGTTATCAAACCAACTCGAAGCAAGTTTTAAACTTGGGAAGAACGATGAGCGCTCCGTATTTGGTGCAGGTATTCGTTTTCATTCTACCGAACAATTATCACTCAGCGCTGAAACCAAAAACAATGGCGTTTATGGCCCTCAAATCGCCATGAGTGTCCGTTTCCAATTTTAAATCAGACGGGTGTACCTGCGATTGCGTGCACCCGTATTTTCTTTATTGCTTCTATTATTTCATTCATTTTGCCACCAAGCACTAACCGACAAATTTGACCTACTCCACGAACTGAGAAATATGGAAGCGACATCTCAAATAGTAAGGCTATAATATGCACTCAATAACTTATACGTGCCATTATGTTTCGTTCATTATATAAATATTTAGCCCAATGGTTACTTGTCTGTGCCGTATTAGGGATTGTGCCGCTGCTTTACTTTGTGCATGAGTTCGACAAAACCCAACAACAGACTTTGCAACTGATCGAACAAAATACCCACTCCCAATTGGAATACCATAAGCACGAATTACTTGCGGCGGTCAGCAACGTTTATAAATCGACTGAAATCCTTTCTACCAATGGCATGCTATACAATGCACTGCGTGATCCAACAGAACTCAATACTGAAGCCTTGCAAGATCTTTGGGTACTCACCACCAGAGTACAAAATCTATACTCATCTTTGAGACTTTTTGATGCATTCGGTAATGAACTGGTTCGAGTCAATCAACAAAATAATGTCACTGAAGTTGTGCCCCATAACAGCCTTCAAAACAAAGCTCACCGTGACTATTTCCAATATGCGCAAAGTCTACCGCCAAATCAAATCAGTATATTTAGCATCAGCCAGAAGATGGAGAATGGTCAATTAGTCTCTCCCAAGCAGTTTGTGTTTATAATTATTGCGCCCATTGATTTTGATGGCAAAAGACAAGGCTATTTCATTACCAATTTAAGTATTGAACATCTTTATAAAGGACTGGATCATAATTTAGACACATTAGTGCGTCCTGACATTATTGCGCGAGATGGTACTTATATACACGCAGAAGACCCAACGGTTATATTCAGTGATGATGCTGTCGATCTGCATTCCACCAATATAAGTCAACTAGCACCGAAATTATGGCGTACAATGCAGCTTTACCATTCCGGCAACATCACAGACAACGGGACTGGATACAGCTTTATTTCAGTTCCGCTGCAAAGTGTATTTCCTGGCATGGATTCTCTCTATTTACTCCGTACATTAGATGTACTAACCATAAATCAGTTAGTTAATGAACAGCACATGACAATCCGCTTCCAATCTATTGTTGTGGCATTATTGGTAATGTTTATCTCTGGCTTGTGTGTGCGTTGGAATGCACACCACGATAAAAACAGTATTGAAAGTAAATTAGCTAGGGCTGCGATGAATGGTATGTCAGCGATGGTCATTACTGATCGCAATAACCGAATTATTAAAGTTAACCGCGAATTTACTCGTATCAGTGGCTATACATTAGCAGAGGTAAGAGGAAAACAACCGTCCGTTTTTTCCTCAGGCAGGCACAACCAAGAGTTCTACATGAATATGTGGAAAGTACTTCAAGATGAAGGAATATGGGAAGGCGAAGTCGTTAACAAACGTAAAGATGGTTCTTTGCAAACCGAAATTCTTCGGATTCAAACCATTCGAGATACGCTTGGCATTATCCAATTTTACGTTGCCTCGTTTGTCGATATCAGTCATCGCAAAGAGTTAGAAGATAGACTGCGCGAGCTTAGTGAAAAAGATTCGTTAACCAACATTTGGAATCGCCGAAAATTCGACCAAGAAATTCGTTCGGAATGTATGCGCGTCAAACGTTATCCAAATTGTGAGCAGTCATGCTTAGCTATTATCGATATCGATCACTTCAAAAGAATCAATGACAAACTCGGGCATGCTGAAGGCGATAAAATCATACGTTCCGTGGCTCTGCAATTGAAAGAACACTTAAGAGAAACCGATTTTCTTGCTCGAATCGGTGGAGAAGAATTTGCCATTATTATGCCGCACACCCGTCTCGATGAAGCAGAATTGGTCATGCACCGTTTACGAGTTGCCGTACACTTAAACCATAAAAAACAAGTGTCAATCAGCGGAGGCATCACTGATATTACCGAGAAACCTGAAGAAGTATATAAACGAGCAGATATTGCTTTGTATGAGTCTAAAACGTCAGGGCGTAACCTCGTATCCGTTTTAGCCAGCATTGAAATGGATCAATTCGCTTAACAGACGATCATTGCAGCACAAAACAGTGCACCTTCTAAAAAATATTGCTCTAATATTGTGCAGTAATACATTATTAGATTCGTAAGTTATTGTTTAAAATCGCTTTCTGTTGTGGCTCGAAAATTGTACTACTCTCTATGATGGAATATGAATTGCACATATTTAGGGAGAAATAAGATGCAAGACACATTAACAGTCGTGTTAGCAGGTGGTATGGGCTCACGACTATCCCCCCTCACCGATGATCGAGCGAAACCGGCGGTACCCTTTGGTGGAAAATATAGAATTATTGATTTCACACTCACCAATTGCCTCCACTCCGGGCTACGCCAGATATTAGTTCTCACTCAATACAAATCTCACTCTTTACAAAAGCATTTGCGTGATGGTTGGTCAATTTTCAATCCAGAACTTGGCGAATTCATTACGGTGGTTCCCCCACAAATGCGTAAAGGAGGGAAATGGTACGAAGGAACAGCTGACGCCATCTATCACAATATGTGGTTGCTCTCTCGAAGTGATGCTAAACACGTCGTGGTTCTCTCTGGTGATCATATTTACCGCATGGATTACGCCGCCATGTTAGAGGAGCATAAGAAATCTGGAGCAGCGTTGACCATTGCTTGTATGGATGTACCAAGACATGAAGCTTCGGCTTTCGGTGTAATGAGTGTCAATCAAGAACTCAAGATCACTTCATTTTTCGAAAAACCGAGCGATCCACCACCAATGCCCAATAACCCAAATCGCAGTTTGGTTTCTATGGGGATATACATTTTCGACATGGAAACATTAAAAAGCGCCTTACACGATGACTCTGAACTAGAACATTCTAGCCATGATTTTGGTAAAGACATCATCCCGAAATTAATCGAAACAGGCTCTGTTTATGCTTATGAGTTTTGTGGCGATCATGGCCGAGTGGCAAAAGACTGCTACTGGCGTGACGTAGGTACGATTGATTCCTTCTACGACGCCAATATGGATCTACTTGAACCCGTTCCGCCAATGAATCTGTATCAAAAGAACTGGGCAATTCGCACCTACGAAGCACAATACCCCCCTGCTCGTACTGTATCTTCAGCCACCGGTAACGAAGGTATTTTTATCAACTCTATTATTGCCAACGGTGTAGTCAACTCTGGCGGTTCAGTCCAACACTCTATTGTCTCTTCCAATGTACGAATTGATGACGGTGCAACTATTGTGGACAGCATTTTATTCGATGATGTACAGGTAGGCGCTGGATGTGAGTTAACCAACTGCATTATTGATAAACATGTAAAAGTGCCCCCGAATACCAAAATAGGATTGAACCGCGCAGAAGATGCACAGCGTTTTCATATTTCGGAGAAAGGTATCGTGGTGGTACCGGAAAGTTATCAGTTCTGACAAAGCCAACAAAAAAAAGTATCCACCGGCATAGCCGGTGGTTTTCTCTCTACAATAAAGCGGCCTAGGCCGCTCAAAAATAGAGACTATTATTCTATCTTCTCTGGTTTTAACAATATCTAAAGCCAACGCCGACGCAATACTGTGCTGAATATCAATAGTAATGACCACCAACCTAAAGAGCCACCACCAGAATCTGAACTTGGTGGATTTAAATAAGCTTGTCGTTTAGCTTCAGTGGCAACGAACTTCGGTGATTCAGCGCCATTCATCACACTATCAATCCAGTCGGCATAATCATGGATTTCTGTAAACACCGATGTCGCGCCAACCGAAGGTGATGGGTCACCACATCGAGTCGCAGGACCAAAACTGGTTAGTCCAACTTGGATATATTCGCTGCCATGTGACCAAAATAAAGGACCACCTGAATCACCTTGGCAAGTGGCGTTTTCAAGACCAGTCAAACCACTGATAACACCTTCCATACATAAATTCTTGTCAGTTTTATATTCATAATTACACAGATTATTCGGTACAAAGGTTAAGTTAGTTTGTAGCAGTAATGTATTGTTATCAACATTAGAAGCAGTATTGCCATGCCCTACCGCGACAAATTGTTCGCTAGATGAACGATAGGTTGCATCATCACCGGCATCAGGGCGTTTTAAGTAGTTAACAGAGGAAACCGTAGTCAATGGCGTTTCCAATTTCAGAATCGCAATATCATCTAATAACGTCGAATGGTTGTATGTTGATGGGTAATAAATTGCGGCGACTTTGCCTTTTTCCATGATATTACTGGGGAAATCACGTTCATCTTGTAGTTGTGGTACAACCGATGTAAAAAGCTGAGCTTTCTCATTGCCGTAAATACAATGCGCCGCTGTTAAAACATATTGATTACTGAGTAATGAAGCGCCACAGTAACTAGCGCTACCATAAGTTCGTGTATAGTCAATTTGATCGAAAAACAGGCTCGCCATGGACGGGAAAGTTGTCACATCTGCATACGAGCCATTGACGATATAAGGCTTTACATCAACGGCGCAAACATTGCCCGAAATGGCGAGTGAAGAAAAAAGTACTACCCACTTATTCATAATGTCATTCCTTATCATTAAGAATTTAGATAGTACTTAAGATTGCATAAATAGCACAGATTTTTATGCTGTGACTATTTAAATTCTGTATGCATTAGCCTCGGTAATAGCGCTGAGGAACAAACGGCATTTTTTCTACGGCCATTGGCAGCATTTTACCGCGTACTTGAGCAAATACCTGCGTACCAATTGCCGCTAAATCAGCGCGCAGATAAGCCATGGAAACAGGTTTACCCGCCGTTGGACTAGCCGTACCGCTGGTCACAATACCGATTTTATTGTTATCAGCGTCAAATAGCTCTGTACCTTCACGGACTGGGGCTTTGGTTAGACCAACTAACCCAACGCGCTTACGCGAGACATCTTTAGTCTCGATTTGCTTTAAGATGATATCAGCGCCAGGGAAGCCACCTGCGCGTTCACCATCGGCGCGACGAGCTTTACTGATACCCCATAATAAGCTTGCCTCAACTGGCGTGGTGGTGGTATCGAGATCATGGCCGTAAAGGCACAGACCACACTCAAGACGTAGCGAATCACGAGCACCAAGGCCGATCCACTCAACTTCGTCATAAGCTGTTAATTGACGAGCAAGACGTTGCGCTTGCTCTGCTGGAACAGAAATCTCGTAGCCATCTTCACCGGTATAACCACTACGGCTGACAATGCATTCAACACCGTCTAAATCCATAATTTGCACATCCATAAATAACATAGAGGCAACTTGTGGCTGAATGCGTGCTAGCACCTCGGCCGCTTTCGGACCTTGAAGCGCTAAAAGAGCACGATCTTCAATAATTTCCAGTTCTACACCTTGAGGCATATTGGCTTGTAGATGAGCAATGTCTTGTTCTTTACAAGCAGCATTCACCACAACAAATAGATGGTCGCCTAAATTAGCCACCATCAAGTCATCCATGATCCCGCCTTGTTCGTTAGTAAAGAAAGCATAACGCTGCTTGCCAGCAGGCAGATCAATAATATCAACCGGTACCAATGCTTCTAAAGCATTTGCTGAATCAACACCACGTAAACGCAACTGGCCCATATGAGAGACATCAAACAAACCGGCCGCTTCACGCGTATGCAAATGCTCTTTTTTTACACCAAGCGGATATTGCACAGGCATATCATAGCCAGCAAATGGCACCATTTTTGCGCCTACTTCATTGTGCAAAGCATGTAACGGTGTAGTAAGTAATGTTTGATTTGCATTATCTTGAGTCATTTTTGTCTCCATTTCTGCCGACCCAACGGGGAGTTTTACGCCTCATCAAGGCAAACAGCTCCACATGAAAGAAACTCTGTTTCCAATAGTGAACAAGAATGCGCTCGATTGATGGGATTCACAAGTTGAAAACCGAGCCAATTGGCAAAATTAACAACTTAATCACAATTTAGAAGAAAAAAGAAAGGCGCTTCATTGAGCAATAGTCGCTCCATGAAACGCCTTTTTCCAGCAGATGAGCACAAAAGCAACCGTTTGCTTTCATTATAGGAAACTTAATCTTTTGTTAGTTATTTAGCTGTTACCCACAAAATTAGAGCATCATCGTCACTGACAGAGACCAACATGTGCCCCATATTGGCATCGTAATAAACACTGTCACCTTCGGCTAAACGCACCGGCTCATAAAATTCGCTGTAAAATAAAACATCACCAGAGAGAATAAGTAAAAACTCCTCACCGTCGTGTCGAACCCAGTCGCTATACTCTTCAAATGCTCTTGCTCGCACTCGACTTTTGAATGGCATCATCTTTTTATTTGAAAGCTGTGTTGCCAACAATTCATGTTCGTATGTAGGCGTGGGATGCGGCTTACCCTCACCGCAACGAGAAATATCTCGCCGCCCTGTGGCAAGAATTTTTTTCGGTGGCTCAAAGAGTTGCGGCATATCTATTTGCAAACCATGCGCAAGTTTTTGCATCGCTTGAAAGGTTGGTGATATCTGTTCGTTTTCGATTTTGCTTAATGTTGAACGAGCAAGCCCGGTACGTTGGCTAGCCTCTTCTAAGGTAATACCCAGCTTGGCACGAATGTCTTTGATTCGCTGACCAAGTTTTAATGGCTCTATGGTTTGCTCGCCGCTTTCTTTAGCAAGTGTGAGTGATGGGTACTCATCATAGATGTCTTCAGACATGCTTTCCCTCGATTATCGTTTCTTCCTGATCACAAAAATCATTGTGGCATGAAGCCGTCATCAGGTTAAAGAACAACATCAAAATAAAGCGTGCTCTCGCTAACAAAATAAGAAACCGAGTTTCCTATAGGAAATTTTTAATTGATTGTTCATAACTCAGAGAGTATGTTACTGACTTGTTAGATGAAGAGATGCTATTTACCGCTCGCTATCGTGAAGGACTTAACAATATTTGAGTGGTTTTCACCCCGAATAATTGGGGAACGTAATAAGAGTTTAGGGATAACTAAACACCCTGTTTTCTCACAACCCTACACAGCCGTTGAGTAAAGCAGCCATCAAAAAGGAACAGCGAATACAATCAATATTCGTTGGATTATTGGAAGGTCATCTACCATGAATGCAAACGCGAACAAAACTTACCAAAATCACAGCCTAGAGAGTTTCTTCTCAACCAATTTAGCAGCAACTGACGACGCCGTTTTCGCCGGTATTCAAGCTGAATACGCCCGTCAGAATGAACAAATTGAGCTTATCGCTTCTGAAAACATTGTTTCGAAAGCGGTCATGCAAGCTCAAGGAACCTGCCTTACCAATAAATACGCAGAAGGCTATCCAGGCCGACGCTACTATGGTGGCTGTGAACATGTTGATACAGTAGAGACAATTGCTATCGAGCGCGCTAAATCGCTTTTTAATTGCCAATACGCAAACGTTCAACCCCATTCAGGCGCTCAAGCCAACGGGGCAGTCAAACTTGCACTGCTCCAGCCGGGCGACACCATTATGGGAATGTCTTTGGATGCTGGCGGCCACTTAACGCATGGGGCTCGACCTGCTTTATCCGGTAAGTGGTTTAACGCCATTCAATACGGGGTTGATCGCGAAACGTTAGAGATCAATTACGACGATGTTCGCGCACTGGCACAACAGCATAAACCTAAAATGATCATTGCTGGTGGCTCCGCCATTCCTCGCGTCATCGATTTTGCTAAATTCCGCGAAATTGCCGATGAAGTCGATGCCATCTTAATGGTTGATATGGCGCACATTGCAGGTTTGGTCGCAACTGGCGCACACCCTAGCCCATTACCTCATGCTCACGTTGTCACCACCACAACCCACAAAACACTGCGCGGCCCACGTGGCGGGATGATCCTCACCAATAGTGAAGAGATCATCAAAAAAATTAATTCAGCTGTTTTTCCGGGCCTGCAAGGTGGGCCATTAATGCACGTTATCGCCGCTAAAGCGGTCGCCTTTGGTGAAGCATTGGGACCTGAATTTAACAGCTATATCGATTCAGTGATCGACAACGCAAAAGTTCTCGCTGAAGTATTGCAAACTCGCGGTTGTGACATTGTGACTGGCGGAACTGACACGCACTTGATGCTCGTAGACCTACGTCCAAAAGGCTTGAAAGGTAACGTGGCAGAGCAAGCTCTCGAACGTGCAGGAATCACATGTAACAAAAACGGCATCCCCTTTGATACTGAAAAGCCTATGATTACTTCGGGTATTCGTTTAGGTACACCGGCTGGGACCAGCCGTGGTTTTGGTCGTGAAGAATTCAAACTCATTGGGCAGTGGATTGGTGATGTGCTAGATGGTCTTATAGAAAGCCCAGAAGGTAATGCACAAGTGGAACAACAGGTTCGCAAACAAGTGAAAATGTTGTGCCAACGCTTCCCACTTTACCAGTAACACTTTCAAATTAAACACAAGTTTCAAATCAATACTTTTTTGGAGATTAAGCAATGGACAATACACTGAAGTTTGCAGAAAGCCACGAATGGGTGCGCGACAACGGTGACGGCACAGTTACGATCGGTATTTCTGAGCATGCACAAGAAATGCTAGGCGATGTTGTGTTTGTTGACCTACCAGAAGTGGATGCTGAGATTGACGCTGGCGACAGTTTTTCTCTTGTCGAATCAGTGAAAGCCGCTTCAGACATTTATGCGCCTATTACCGGTGTTATCGTTGAAATCAATGAAGAGTTAGGAGATAGCCCTGAACTGATCAATGAAGAACCGTATGAAGGTGGCTGGATTGTAAAAGTGAAAATGTCTGACCCTTCTGAACTTGACGATCTAAAAGATGCAGAAGAGTACTTAAGCTCTATCGAAGAAGACTAAACAGCCCATCACGAATCAAAGCTGCCCAGTATGGGTGGCTTTTTTTTAAGGTCGCAACAGGCCTTATGAGAAGGTAAAGGAAATGACTGAATTACTTCACAGCACACTACTTAATGAATTGAGTACCCAAAATGAGTTTGTTGCACGCCACAACGGACCGAACGCTGATGATCAACAAAAAATGCTCAACACCATTAATGCCGAAAGCCTTGAAGCATTAATTACGCAAACCGTTCCTAAGCAGATTCGTTTAGAAGCACCAATGTCGCTTGCCGCTCCACAAAGTGAAGCTGACATGCTGACGACCATGAAAGTATTCGCCCAGCAAAACCAAGTTAAACGTACGTTCATTGGTCAAGGCTACTACAACACATTTACGCCTAACGTTATTTTGCGTAATGTGTTGGAAAACCCAGGCTGGTACACCGCCTATACACCATACCAACCAGAAATTTCCCAAGGTCGTTTAGAATCGCTACTTAATTACCAACAAATGGTGATGGATTTAACGGCCATGGATATTGCCAACGCCTCACTGCTCGACGAAGCAACTGCGGCAGCAGAAGCAATGACACTCTGTAAGCGTGCCGGAAAAAGCAAGAGCAATGTCTTTTTTGTTGCCAATGATGTTCACCCTCAAACCATCGAAGTGGTAAAAACTCGCGCTGAATTTATTGGCTTTGAAGTACAAATCGGTGATCTCGACTCGCTGCCTGAACAAGATGTGTTTGGTGCACTCTTGCAATACCCAACTACCACCGGTGAAGTGCGCGACCTAACGGAGATTATTGCCAAAGCTCAAGCAAATAAGACTCTCGTTACTGTTGCCACAGACTTGCTAGCAAGCACGCTATTAAAACCAGCAGGCGAGATGGGCGCAGATGTCGTGATTGGTTCAGCGCAACGTTTTGGCGTGCCAATGGGATACGGTGGCCCACATGCTGCATTCATGGCGACACGTGAAGCGCACAAACGTACTATGCCAGGCCGCGTGATTGGTGTTTCGATTGATGCCAAAGGCAACCAAGCTTTGCGCATGGCAATGCAAACTCGTGAGCAACATATTCGACGCGAAAAAGCGACCTCGAACATATGTACTGCACAAGCACTACTGGCAAATATGGCGTCATTCTACGCAGTTTATCACGGTGCAGAAGGGTTACGCACTATTGCTCGTCGCACTCACCATATGACAGCAATTCTAGCTGCGGGTCTAACCAAAGCGGGTTATGAGCTCACTCACCACAGCTTTTTTGATACCATCACCATCAATACAAGTGATGAAACTGAAACGCTATATATCAAAGCTCAACAAGCCGATATTAACCTTCGCAAATTGCACGGTAAGTTAGGTATTAGTTTAGATGAAACCACTACCATCGCAGATATTAAGGCACTATTTGCAATCTTTAATGTTGAAGAGGCCGTTAATACCTTATCAACCGAAATTGCGGCGAACGAATTTGCAGCGATCCCTGAAGGTTGCCGTCGCCACTCTGAGTTTCTCACTCACCCTGTTTTTAATACGCATCACAGTGAAACACAAATGATGCGTTATCTAAAACAGCTTGAAAATAAAGACTTTTCACTGACACACGGCATGATCCCACTCGGCAGTTGCACCATGAAATTGAACGCGGCTGCAGAAATGATTCCAGTAACATGGCCGGAGTTTGGAGAAATCCACCCATTTGCTCCGAAAGAGCAAGCGGCAGGTTATGCAGCACTGGCAAAAGATCTGAAAGAGAAACTGTGTGAGATTACCGGTTACGATGCTTTCTCACTGCAACCAAACTCTGGTGCATCTGGTGAGTACGCGGGTCTAATTGCGATTCAACGCTATCACCAAAGCCGTGGTGAAGGTCATCGAAACGTCTGCTTAATTCCAAGTTCGGCACACGGTACCAACCCTGCGACAGCTTCCATGGTGTCAATGAAAGTCGTGGTCGTAAAATGTGATAGCAACGGAAACATTGATATCACCGATTTAGCGGAGAAGATCGAAAAACATAAAGCGAACCTTTCAAGTATCATGATCACCTACCCTTCAACTCACGGTGTTTATGAAGAGCAAGTGAAAGAAGTGTGTAATATGGTTCACGCCGCTGGTGGTCAAGTTTACTTAGACGGTGCGAATCTGAATGCTCAAGTTGGTCTCACCAGTCCAGGTTTCATTGGGTCTGATGTTTCTCACCTTAACCTACATAAAACCTTCTGTATTCCTCACGGTGGCGGCGGCCCTGGCATGGGACCTATCGGTGTTAAATCTCACCTAGCGCCTTTCCTTCCTGGTCATATTGAAGGTGGTGTCGAAGGTGAAGATCACGCAGTGTCAGCCGCGGATCTCGGCAGTGCTTCTATTTTACCTATCTCATGGGCGTATATTGCCATGATGGGTGCTGAAGGTTTAACTGAAGCCACCAAAGTTGCGATTTTGAATGCTAACTATGTGATGGAAAGATTACGTCCTCACTACCCTGTGCTTTACCGTGGAACCAATGGACGCGTAGCGCACGAATGCATCATTGATATTCGCCCACTGAAAGAAGAAACTGGTATTAGCGAAGAAGACATTGCAAAACGTTTAATGGACTACGGCTTCCACGCCCCAACGATGTCATTCCCAGTCGCGGGTACATTGATGGTAGAGCCAACGGAGTCAGAAGACCTAGCAGAGCTTGATCGCTTCTGTGACGCGATGATCGCCATTCGTGAAGAAATGAACAAAGTGAAGTCGGGTGAATGGCCATTGGAAGACAACCCATTGGTCAATGCGCCTCACACACAAGCGGATCTTTCTAGTGATGAATGGGCTCATCCATATTCACGAGAAGTAGCTTGTTTCCCTTCTCGTCAAACAAAAGCATCAAAATACTGGCCAACCGTAAACCGTGTCGATAACGTTTACGGAGACCGTAATTTGATCTGCTCTTGCCCTAGTATTGATAACTATCAAGACTAAGTGATTAGCTGATCACAGATAACCAAGTTGGAAACTGTGATAACCGAGTTGGAAACCGATAACTAAGTTGGAAACTAACTTCAATAAAAAAGGCGAACCGTTTGGTTCGCCTTTTTCACGTTACTATAAACTAGAAATCACTGTCACCAAATTACTAGCAGATAGAGCCCCGCTACATCATTTCAATTTCATCCCGTGTAAACCAGCCAGACTCTAAACTCTTCCTCTTTACAGCCTCAGGATCTTTGGTATATGCAACGACAGCTAAACTCTTTTCTGCCCTACTACATATCACATAAAATAACCTTCTAGTTCTTGATAGAACAGTATCTTTACCTTCTGATTGATTTCGTATATCCGTCTGGGATAACTCTTGAGCACCAAATAGTTTTTCATAGCGGAACAAAAATCCATTTGCACTATTATCGTCCATAATTGCCATAACACGCTCAAACTCTAACCCTTTAACCCCTTGATGTGTTCCATACCCTAACTCTTCATTAATATAAAGCGCGTAGTTTTCCAAATGGCTGATAGGAGCTAAAAGAGCCTGATTCCATGCAATTGACCGTTTGCTTAAATTCTCATCTTCCCCATCGTTTGTCTCGTCAGATAAACCTACAAGAAGAACATTTAGTTCATCAGGAATGTAGAGTAGCTTGTAATCTTTTATCAAACGCAGAACCTGTGCCACAGAAGGATCAAGTTCCGAGACTATAACTCTTACTTTTTCAACTGACTCATCTGTGCTTTTAAGAGTCAATATTGGGTCTAAGCAAAAATCCACGTTATTGGAGCTGATAACTCCAGAGTGCTTTTTGATAATACTTGCAATGGCAAACTCATCTCGAACTCGAATTGCATTAACAAGAGGTAATAAACTATTACACAAAAACCTTAAAGAAGTATTTGTTCCGTTAAGTAAGGAGTCTCTAAGACTGTCAACTGTTGCAAGTGGCAAATAAAATTTATCGAAATTACCCCTAATAGCTGCCATTGCATGTTCCAAAGTAAGGGCTTTTATCTGATTTGGTTCAAGCCACAAAGAATCATCTGTAATAGCTGACATCTTAGCTCTAATTGAAGCTTCTACATCTCGCTTACGCGCTGTATCAGAATCAACAATAAACAACCTAACAACTCCAAGTGACGCTCCAGCTTTTGGCTCCTGCTTTTTCTTGTCATCCTCTTCGCGAATACTGTTAATTAACTCTATTACACGCTGCGGGCAGCGGTAATTTATCGTCTTCGAAGGGGTCTTCCAATCGTCAGGCAATGAGGACTCAAGATCATGTTTCCCTCCTCCATAAATCCTTTGCATGAGATCTCCAAATAACCCAAGAGAAAACTTCGAACGGTTCAAACTTTGAGTTTGAATGAAAGCCTCCATGAGCTCTTTTCTGGTGTCCTGGCTTTCATCTATTAAAAGTATGGGATACCTATTTGTAAGTATATTTTGAAGTAACTGGCTCTCATTCAATAGAGTTGCAGTAATCTGTATAACTTCTTCATGAGAAACCGTACCTCTTTCGACCCTATTACTTGTAGGCGAGTACGAAAACTTTTTAACCAATCGTAATTCGTCTAATCTCGTAGCTTTAGACTCTCTTTTTCTAATATTCTGCTGAGCAGTCTTATTGTTGATGTCTCTAGCTTTCGAGATTCTTAAGTCAAGATCCTCGATATCGGCACTAAGCTTTGCCTTAAGCCACTCTTTAATATCTTCGGTAAACGGCTTAATCATCTCCCAAACAAAGCTATGGATTGTGGATACGTGAAACAATGGGTCATAAGACAAGCGCCGTTGAATTTCATTACACGCCGCATTGGTATATGTTATGACCCCGACCCGCTGACCATTTTGGATAAGGCGACCTAAGTTCTTCTCTCGTATTTCTTGTAATACATTTACTAGAGACCTAGTTTTACCTGAACCAGCACCAGCAAATAATAGAAAGCTCTTGGGATTATCAAGGTTTAGGTATCCGTAGATTTCATGATCGACCCCGATTAGGCTGTTAGGCTTACTCACCAATCATTTCCTCCTTAATTTCAGAGGCTTCATTTTCTGGTACCCATGTATATTCTAAGCTCATAGTCTCTAGCTCACCCTCTAGCCAAACCAGCCCCTCGCTTATGTACTCTGGAACAAGCAGATCGCTAGGTTCAACATCAAATAATAGATCTAAAGCCATTTTTGCTTTCTCTCCATCGAGAGCCTTATACATTGCATTGCAACAAGCATTTAGTGTTTTCATTTTTGTAGCTAAATGCATTTTCTTTACCATTCCAGTTGAGTTACTTAGCTTCCTAAATAGCTCTAGGTTCGTCAGAGCTACTGCATCTTCGAACGTATAAGGAATGACTTCTTTCGTCGTTCTCGCTTTCGAAGTAAATTTAGTCTGAATACCATATTGGAAAGATACGCGAACGTTACTTTGAACTTTTCGCTCAGGTGGTAGGTCAAGTAGGTCGTCCAAAGTCAAATTACTAAATTCAAACCAACTTTTTAGTGTTTCACTGCCAAACTCTAAAGAAGCCCCTCTTTTCGGTCGAGCTTTTTTCCCTAGAGAGTCACACGCATCAGTATCGGTAATAACTAATGTTGGTAAACCTAGTAGTTCAATTAGAGGACGCAATCTTTGCGCATGAGCACCACCAATTTCCAATATTGAAATATAGCTTCGTCTCAAATCCTGATGATGATTGGAAATGAAATGTGGTAGAAGCATCCGTTCCGCAGCCCCCTCTACCAGAATCACCCCATTAGCAAAGAACAAGTCGCAATGAGTTGTCTTTAGATACCTTGAAACAAATTTGTTCGTGGACGATACATCAGTTTCATTTTTCTTCTCGGAAGGGAAAACTGTCGCAAGGTTCACCACTTCAGCCTGAGGAGTCGGTTGTTCTTTAGAAGCAGGTTTTCTTTTGAAATAACGAAGGGATTCAAAACCTGCTTCATAAGCAACGTAGCTAGAGTGGGTACTAATAACCATTTGGGTCGTCAAATTAGCTTCAACGGCTCCATACTCTCTGAGTACCTTATAGGCTTTACGAACAAAAACCTGTTGTACTTGAGCATGGAGGTGAGCTTCTGGTTCTTCAACCAAAACTAAATGGATAGGTTCAATCGCCGCATCTTCTTCCGAGCGCTTTTTCCCTATTTTCCCGACCTTCAACCAACGATCTCGGAAAGTAATCAACTGAAAAATTATATGGATCAAGTTTTTGTAACCCAATCCATTGTATTGCTCAGGAAGAGAAAATGTATTGTCACCGAAATTCTGTTTTCTAACGTCAAAGATTACAGCAGCATCATGCTCTAAAGTATCGATCGGGTTCAACCTGCTAGATAGCTTAATATCAGGATCGGTAAACCCTGGATATCCTAGCTCCTTTATCTCACCAAGAGTTTTTTCAAAGGCTTTATCCAATCGAGAATCAAACTCGATTTGAGCCTTTTCAACTGCCTCTAACGCATCTAAATCTTCAGCCTCAGGCATATCAGACGGATTTAAATGGCGTTTGTAGTACTCGTTTAGTTGTGAAGATAAACTGCTAGCTGGTTTTCCTAAATCTGAGTGAGGGTCAGAAAAGCCTCTTTGCGCTTCAATTGTATCGACTCGAAAAATACCCTTAAATGGATCAGAATCAAAACATATAGAATCATTTGATAGCGTTTGAGTCTTATCTTTCTTGGAGGGATCAAGTAAATATGCTTTGATTTCAAATTCAACATGTAACTTTTCTTTAAGGTAGTCTTTAAAGTCTCTAGGCCAAAGTGATAGTTGCTTCTCTTTGTTTACTTTAACTACAGCATCCCTTTCACGTACATAGTTTTCCCGTAATCTATCTAAGTCTTTGGGTTGATATATCAAGCGAACACCTAAAGGTTCTCCATTCCACTTTAAAGTAGGTATAAGGTGAGAAACTCTTTGAACTTCTTTAACATCTGCGTCTATCCAAACATCTAACGAAGGACAATAAGGTTGCCATTCTGGCAGCCCTGCTACAGTTGCCCCCTGTTTCATCCAAGATTCAGCAAACTCATTCAAGGCCATCCAGTTGCATAATGTGAAATCGGTTGAGGTTATCTTTTTGCCTTTATCGAGAAAACAAATCAACGCATCTGTCGCTGAGGTCTTTCCGCTATTATTTGCCCCAACTAAAAGTGTCTGCTCCTTCGCAAACTCCACGCGACAGCGCTTCAACTTTCGGAAGTTTTGAATGTCTACAAAGCTAATTTTCATGAGTTACTCATCAGATAGTAAATAAGCAATCATTTTAATATCTGACTAAATGTAAGTTGTTGATCTATGCATCAAATAAGAACTGTATTTACCTGACTTCTAATTTAAATCCACACAACCCCAATAGAACGCTCCCTCAGTATCCTGAAACAACCTTACCTTCCCCTCACTTGTAACCAAGAAAATAACAACAAGCTCACTAGCATCGCTATTAACCAGTAAAGATCTTAACCAAAACGTCTCATTACACTCCAAAGGTGCCAGCGCGTCAGCTCCTTCAAAGATGACAAGTGTCTTGCGTCTACAACCTTCCAAAGTAGCAACCAGTTCTCGATTCTCTTCTGCTGTGAAAGCAACTAGGGGGGATGCATACTCATTAAAGTTCAGATTAAAGACATCTATGCCTCTACTCTTAGCTCGGTCTCTACACACATCCAAGTAGCCCTCTGGTGTATGCTCAGTTATCAATGAGCAGATGGTGAGCTCTAGTTCCCATGCCATACTGATAAATCTTTCTGCGCTAACCATAACCAAGCCTAACTAATCATCACATGTTTGTAATATTAGCCTCTTTAAAAAAGATATCTAACTCTGTCGAAAATAAGCAACCAGACCAATAAATTTGCATGTTTTATCAGTTTTTTTTAAGTCAGGGATCCAAGTGTACGATCCGTGAACAATCCTTTCTTAAAGCAATGAAATATAAAGGCATTAGATTCTATATCGATTTATATAAGGAATAATAAATAAGCCTAATGAAAAACTGCAAATTCCATGTATCACTTCAAATATCACATTGAATTACAAGCTTTTCTAATTCAGTTCCCTAAGCTCTAAACTAATTATATAAGTTATAATAAATCCTTTACTTACAACCACTTATAAGCACAGCCAGTTAGACAAACCCTAGAAAGGCTGCTAACAATATATTAGTAAGTGAGGATTAGGCATATGAAAATAGTTAAGCAACCATACATAACAAACTATGAGCTCAGAAAATTAGAAAAACACTTAAAGAAGATTAAGAATGGCGAGTACGAGCCATATATTACAGTTCGCCGTTCAAATAGTGTCGGTCTATCTCATATTGTTTTCAGTCACAAGACGAAACGCTGCCATCACTTATTCAGCCTAGGTGAGCTTGCTCTATTCTTTCATCTTGAGCACGATCCTGAAGTCTTGGATATACAAGAACAATACCCCTTACCGATAAATGAAACTCTCGAGTGGGCTAAACATCTGAATTATCGACACCCTGCTAAATACAAAGAAAGGGATGGTAAAGATATTCCTGCTGCAACCATGACCACGGATTTCGTTGTCACCTTGTATGATGCGACGAGAGACCAGCTTGGCATTCAGCCGTATAACTATAAACCGACCTCAGCACTAAGCACTGAATTTGAGCCTCCCCAAAAAGTCACACGAACCCAACAAAAGTTCAAAATTGAAGAGATGTACTGGGGGCATTACAACCATCATCTAACGCAAATAACAGATGAAGACTTAAACCCCAACAAAACATACAACCTTCAATGGCTTAGAGAGACTTACCATCATGTACGCGAGAGCCAAATCGAAGGCCCACTGTGCGAAGGGATGTTAAACACTCTAAACAAGAGCCTTATGAACGACCCAGAGAAAACTCTAAAGCAGCATTTGAATCACGCATCATTAGTACATGATGTAACCGAACTTGCTGCGTTAGAGATATTTCAACATCTTGCGTATTCAGGTCAACTAGACGTTGACCTGAATGAGCGCATAGAAGTTTTTCGCCCTGTAATGATGATTACGCAACACGATGAGAATTAATCAAAAATTAGTCGATGGCAAAAAAGGGCTTGAATATCTTATCGTAGATATTTGCCAAGACCTCGACCAAATTGCTGTCACTCAGCTCAATGTTGAACGCCCTAAAAGGCCTCATACGATTATGCTAAGTGATACGTTGAGGCAAATAGAGCTGGGCAAATGGAAAGTGCTAGAGCATTCCTTTAGCCCTTACCTATACATGTCGGACGAAGAGTTACTGAAGGATAAGAAGCGCAGAAAGTGGTTACAACGCAGAGATAGCAGCTTTAACATTATTGCCCCGTTAATCGATAACGACGAACTACGTTACAACTATCTTTTTATCGATAGCAGTTCAATCTTACATCGATTGATAGAAACATCAGGTCGCAGCCGCAGTTATGTAGCAAAAATTTTAAATCGTTACTGGTATTACGGTTCTCACGTCAATGCTCTACTCCCTCTATGGAGAAATTGCGGAACGAATCAGTCTTTACCTGAAGTACCGTCATTTGACCAAGACCCTGAGTTAGGCAAAAGTGGCCCGAAAACCAAATATGGAAGTCCTTATCGTGGAGTCACTCTACAAGACATTAAACATATTCGACGATTTGCTAAAACCATTCCAAACGGTGGCAAAGCTAGGCTGAGTGACCTTTACGATCAGTTTACACGCAAGTTCATGTATGCACGTGTTAAACCAATGATTGAAGAAGCACATGAGATAGCTTTACCTGTTCCAAGGGCCAAACTCATTTCACGAAATGCATTTAAATATCATTTTAAGCAAAACGTAGATCAACTTGAATTGATAAGGAAGGCTGTCGGCACGACCAATTTTCAAAAAGACTACCGAGGTCGTGCAGGCCTTGCTCGGCAGGGTGTTCGTGGCCCCACAAGTCGCTATGAAATAGATGCAACAGTCGTTGATCAATACATACGTTACCCCTACGACAAAACCAATCAGTTAGCCACGGGACGCCCAGTGATCTATCTAGTTGTAGATACGTGGTCTGGCATGTTTGTTGGCACTCATGCTTGTTTTCACGGCCCAGATTGGACTGGAGCATCACAAGCCCTTTTCAATGCTTTTACCAACAAAGTCCAGTTTGCTAAACGCTATGGCGTTGAAATTACTGAAAACGAATGGCCGTGCCACCATGTTTGCTCACAGTTAGTCATGGATCGAGGTTCCGAGTATACAGACCGTAATATTGAAAGCATGCTTAAGGGCGAAATTGGCTTATCAATCGCCAGTTTCGCTCCGTATCATCGCGGGGATTGTAAAGGAACTGTCGAGAAAGCATTTGATATCTTTCATCAAAATGCTGTTCGATTTGTGCCTGGTCAAGTCATGAAAGTACCCAGCAAGGAAGAGCAACACGCTTCTAGAAAAGCGTCGATGTCCTTCGAAGCATTCATGGAAAAGCTCATAAGAACAATCATTTATACCAATAACAACCGCCTTAGAAAGAACAACCATAACTTCGAGATGTCTCGTGATGATGTTGGTTTCTCTCCTAGAGACTTATATCTCTACGGCCTAGAAGAAATGATGATACCGCCAGCTCAAATTCCTGAAGAGCGACTTCGTTTCGCATTGCTACCTGCTGACAAGGCGACTGTGAGAATGGAGGGCGTTTACTTTAAGGGGCTGTATTACAGCGCTAACAAAATCATTCATAAACAATGGTTAGACAAAGCTCGTAATTTTGGCCGATACACTGTGGAGGTTCGATACGACCAAAATTCAACGAACTTTATTTGGTGTAAAGATCCTGAATCTAATGAGCTAATTACTTTAGAACTCACTGACCGCTCTGAAGCGTATCGTAATCAAATTTGGCAATCGACCCTTCATGAAATCGAACTAACCAAACAAAAACAAAGCCTTCATGAAGAACATTCATTCGCTAACAAAATTGAGTTCTTAAACAAACTGGATGAAATCGATAAACAAGCAAAAGCTGACGCTCGATTCTTAAAAACATCGTCAGCAAAGTCTATCCAGACAGGTATCAAAGAACGAAAGAGTATCGTCTCTTCTATTGAACGCAGTAAACAATCTGAACAAATAGCAGCAACGTTAAGTTCCGAAGATAACGCTAGCTCCACTGCTAAAAAGAGTACCCAACACTTGGAAACACCTGATTTTTTTGACTTTGATGATGAACAAGATGATAGCTAATTATATACCTCACCCTAACTCTCAGATGGCACAAAACCCTCTGATTGAAGCGCTTGGAATGCCATTGCTACCTAAACAATTTATCCAGGCAACAACACTATCTCCTGACATGTTGATTGATGTTAGTTCGCTTCCTACAGAGCATCATGGTTACTACACCAGAACATTCATTGATAACCTATCTGAGTGCTATGTTGTTCAGGATGAAGCCCCACGCCTTTATGACACCGTATTTCGCATGATTGAGCGAGGCTATATCTATCGCAACCCTTTGGTGTATGGCGATATTAAACAATTGCAATTTGCCGACTCTATTGAAATACCTGAAGGGCAAGAGCGCACTCTAAAGCAAACAGCAAATCAGCAGAGTTTTTTGGTAGCAGGTCTATCGGGTCGCGGAAAGTCAGCGATGATAGAAAGCATCTTGTCTGCCATTCCTCAAGTCATTTCACATCAAGAGTACCAAGGACAAAGGTTCACCTACGAACAAATTGTCTGGCTTAAGATCGATATCCCAACAGCTCGCGGGCAGCGTGCACTACTCTGGAGGATTCTTGAGTCCATCGATTCGGTAACTGGTGAGAATTATTATGAGTCACATCAGAAAAGCTCAGTTACGGCGCTCATGATTGCGGTTCGTAAGGCGCTACTCATCCATGGTGTTGGGATTATTGTTCTAGATGAAGCTCAGAACCTATCTGAAACTCGACAGTACGAGAAAGTCGGTAACAACGAGAACGCCACACTAAAGTTCGTGGAAGAGTTGTTTAACAAGGTCGGTGTACCACTATTACTCGTCGGGACACTATCAACACTCAATCTGTTTTCTAAAGAGATGACTGCCGCTAGGCGAATTGGAAAGACAGGGTCGCTAATCTTAGAGCAATGTGATGTTGAAAGTTCGTTTTGGAAACGCTTCATTAAGCAAATGTGCCCGACACAATTACTTAAGAATCAGACAACTGACATTGATACTCTGACACGCCATGTTCACTACTTATCAGCAGGGATCCCCGCTATCGCGAGCAGCCTAATCAAGGCCACATTGTCTTATCTGACTTATCTAACACCAAACAATCAAGACCTAAGCATGGCTGCTCTAGACCATGTATTCAAAGAACAATTTCTCTTGGTCTCAGGCGCATTAACGGCACTAAAGCGTGGTCAATTTTATAAATATGAGGATTGCAATCCTTTATCTCAATTGCACTCGGTTCAACAGGATTTGTTTTCTGAAAGTGGCTCAGATATTGACGGCAACCAAGTCTATAAGAAATCCATTAGAAGCTCTCGTTCTGCCGCAAACCTTACTGAGAAAGACCAAGAAATGCTAGAGAGCTTAACTCCTGAAGCCTTACTAGCGCAGGCTAGAAAGTATGAATAACATCTTGTACCTACTACCGAACGAACACATAAGAAGCTTCCTTAGCCGAGTTCATACTATGTCCCCTTTTGGCACTTTTGCTACTTCAGCAAAACGTGTAGGACTGGCAAATTTCAGTGCGTCGCCAGTTACAGTCATGTCTGACCTAGACGCCATACTGATGAATATTCTTAATGATGACAATCGTTCGATTTGGCAAATGCATATGCACGGTAACGTCATCGAGTCTTTCCTCAACGAGCGAGAGAAACGCGAACTACCATTGTTTTTGGAAGGAAAGCCATATGACATCGACTTCACACAATCCCAAACGGTACATAATCGTTTTTGGCGTTACTGCAAAGACTGTATTTCTGAAGACTTAGATACTGTTGGTATTTCATATTTTCACCAACAGCACCAACTACAGGGTGTTTTTCACTGCTACAAACACGGAACGAGGCTCATTAATAGTTGTTCTTCATGCACTTACACTGTAAAGAATCTTAGTCGAATGCAAACCCCAGCATTAATCTGTCCGAGCTGTGGTTCCAGCATGACAAGTCATGGAGCGTACTATGATGAAACAATGCTAAAAGTTGAACAGCTTATGTTGGCGTTAAATGATCAAACGCTCACCCTATGCCTTGAATCAGTGCAACAAAATACGTTGGCACACATCGGATTTACGCTTGAGCAAACTGAAACGTTGGCTTTTAAGAAAGCTTGTGGCGATTGGTACAAAGAGATTTTCGTGACTCTAGGGAAAGGCGCTCTGGAGCAGTACTTCTCGAACACGAGGAAGGTAAATGATCACATAATTTCTCCCACTATGAGGACTACACGATTATTTTTATCGACTTCAACAAACAGATTTAGTCCTCCAGTAATCTACATTCTGATGCTGGTCGCCACAGGCCAGCTTTAAGCTATGTACTTCCACCATATCGCAGGAGAAGCAGTTTATAGCCTAGTCGCACGATGCCACTTTGCCTCACCAAGACGCTCGCTACGCGAAAAAAACCGAGCTCTTCTTGGACGCACCGATGTTCGAATTAACCCACAACTTCCATGCATGCTGAAACAAATATCTGAGCAAACCTCGATAGGTGTGGATAATCTTTTGTACGACGGCACCTGCTACCCAGTCATTGCTGCTACTATCCAAAATAGTGAAAGCACCGCATTACTTAAACTACACATGCTAAGTAATGATGGCAGTCATATAGCGGCCTTATCACGATCTACCGCTTCTAGGCTAAGGTTTAACAGTGCACTAAAGTGCTGTCGACTGTGCCTGGAAGAAGATTTACAAAACTGGGGTCATTGCATTTGGCGTACCATTCATCAATATCACGGTATGTTCGTTTGCCCAAAGCATGCCTGTTGGCTGCAATATGCAACGACAGATGCCGATGGTCTTAACAAGCGTATTGAACTCCCTCCTACACCTTATGCCACCAATTTCCATGGTTCTGAGCTCTGTTTAGAAAGAGCATTGAGGTTAGCGTTATTCATCAGTAGTTGGCATGACTATGAACGCCAACTTAGGAGCGGACATGATGTTGCCGCAACTCACTCATTTTGGATGAGTCAGGCTCACCTCCTAACTCTTAATGGACACATTAGGCAGGTAGAAGCAATAAGCCGACTACAAGAGTTTTGGGTTCCTCTATTTGCTGACGCAACGCTGCTGCCTTCAAAACTTTATCAGTTCAATTTTTTAAGAAACCTCCTGAGCAGCCATCACAACAGTCATTACATTCAACATGCACTACTTGGTGGGTTCTTTGCTGAAAATGCCAGTTGCTACTTTGAGCAATTTAAGCAGGTGGCGCAACCTTGTAAACGGGTACTACACGAACCTCGCGTCCATCTATCAGAACTTGCATCAGGAAACTCGCTTCGTTCTGTCGCCAGGGCGACAGGTTATTCTATGGGCTTTCTGGCAGCCCTAGCGCAGCGAAATGGAATAACGGTTAAGCATCGATTCAAACAGTTAAGTGATTCGCTGGTCGATAGAATATTAAGGCTCGCATTTCGAGGAATTCATCGACGAGATATTGCGAGATTATGTGGCGTTAGCGTTGCGACCGTAGAACAGAAAATCAACTCGATGTCAGGATTAGCCGCATGGAGAAAACAACTCTGGTTCTGCCAAAAACGCAATCAATGTCGCCAAACCCTTAAGTCAATCATTTCCCAAAAACCAACAATAACTCGCACAGAGATTAAGCATTCGAGCAGTTGCTACATGTGGCTATTTCGATATGACAAAGATTGGCTGAACCAGCACTTACCAAAACGAGTCTCTCCCACGTTTCACCCATCTATCGACTGGGATCAGGTAGACAAAAAACTCGCTAAACAAATTAGGCAGCAGGTCAAGAGCGCTAGATCCATATCGCATGTCGAGAGGCAGGTGGACTCACAACATTCGCTAATGAAAAACAGAAAACGCTTGCCCCTATCGATTAGGCAGGCAGAAAAAATCGTCACAAAATCAAAAAATTAGGAACAATTACTATGAAACCTCTCGGTACATTCAAACAAATCTTCGAGGCACACGAAGTTAAACCTCACTTACGTGACATCGCAATGTTTGTGACTCTTAACAATGCAAGGCTCTATCCGAGAGAGCAGTTTGATGAAAATGGAGACATTCACCCCTATCTAGCGCCACGCTTAAATCTCATAAAGGTAATTAAGCGGCATAACGCGGTAAAGTGGTTTCTTACCCCCACAACCTACCAAGTATGGGACTATAAAGTGCTCCCCGAGTATAAGGAGCTTATTGATAAGCGACTTAACCATCACTTAAAGGCACTAGAGCTGTTTGAACAAAGCCATAACTATCTAACAGCTAGCCCTGAATCACTGCTCAAACAAAATGACAACGGCAAACTATTCAACATGTTCTGTGATTACATGTGCACATTTAACGAAGTTTCCATTGAGAGCAGAGAGATACCAACTACTGAGTGGGCTGTTTGGTTTGCAGAGGTGTCCCGCATTTATCAACAGACTGAAGAATACAAAAAAAAGCAGAGGCAGCATAAAGCGGCTATCGCTGATTGTAATATCATCAAAGACGATTATGACGAAGAAAATGATGTGTTCTACAATCGACATCACCAAGAGCGCGGGTGACCTGAAAAAAGTAGGTTTTGGTGGAGTGTTCAGAAACTCCAGTAGTCTTTGTATCACAGTGAACATGATTTCATAGACAGAGGCGAACCTATAGGTTCGCCTCTTTTAGTAAGGATACTTTTCTACGTTCTAATTTAGTTGGCACTCACAGGTTACGTGCACACCTTAAAATCCCTACGACGCCCAAACTGCACCCTTTTTTAATGACAGGTACTCAGTTAGAAATCTAGCAACATCGTTCTGAGCATATAGACAGGCAGCTAGTCGGCCCTCGTCTACTAGATAGAACAAAAAAACGTTTTTCCAGAGCTTTTATTCTCGCATTGGAGTTAATTTCCGAGTGTGACACGCCCAAAACTTTAAGACACGCCTAGCAACTCATTCTATTTTCACTTAACTTATCATATTGATTTAGTAGAACTTAGTTAGTATCGCGTCTTTTATCCAAGAGGGTCAACAATGCTAGAGTATGCATTACATAGAGATTCAAACACCTTGAAGCACGTTGACTCCGTAGAAAATGGCTTAGAGTGTAATTGCGTATGCTCTGGCTGCGGTGATCGCCTCGTTGCCAAAAACAACGGGAATAAGGGAATAAGGCATCACTTTGCACATGATTCGAAAGACGAAAACAGTAACTGTTTAATGACCCAACTTCACTTAGTCGTACAACACTTTTTTCTTGAATCGCAGCCCTTTTTTCTTCCGCCAGTATCCTTTCAATACAAAGGGCAAACACTGAGCCAATGCGAAGTATCAACAAATGTTCATGGTGGAAATCTAGAAGTACGTTTAGACCGCTATATCGCAGATGTACTACTTGATACCGATATCGGCAGTATAGTTATTGAAGTATTTGTCACACATGAAAATGAAGCTGAAAAAACAACCTACTACCAACAGAACAAAATCCCTTCTATTGAATTTGATTTAAGCGCCTATCTTAACCGCAACATCGATGAAGCACTCTCAGATCTAAAAGCGAAAAAAGTACCTTACAAGTGGCTTTACGAATGGTGCCGAGAGCAACTCATTGATAAACACGAGCAGTTTCTGGAGCATGAAGCAGAGCGTATCAAGAAAAAACGTCTTCGTAGTGCAAAAGACTCAGCTAGAAAGTTTATTAAAGGTAACTACATTTTGTTACCTAGCTTAACTCAAGAGTTTGAATGCCAGATTGACAAGTACACGTATCGCGAAGAAGTCACTATTTATTCTCGCTCTGAACAGCGTGTAGACAGCGTTAGCCAAGTAAAGCTGACGGAGGAATACCTTCTGCTCAAGGCGATTCGAGGTGACAGCCACATCTGGGTAGCGTTTCTATTAAAGGATTGTTTGCCTGACGATATCGTTGATCTTAATGGAAGCGTAGTTATCCGCACTCCAGCAACATCTGAGAATAATCGGGCTACCTGGAAATGGTTGAAGTACCCGAAATTAATGCCGAAAATTGAAAGGTTTCAACAAAATTTTTTAAAGGAATCGAACAATAAGGCTAAGAAGGCTAGAACAACAAAAGACGCCGTAAGACAGGCTAAAACCAACTCTGAACTTTATCTACTTTCAAAAGATAACTTGTTCAAAAGAGACTACTCCAGATGGTCGAAGTGGATGACACTGAATCAGTTATTTCAGCCTAGCCCCGCTAGGAAACACCCAAAGTTACCTCATGCTCTTAATTATATACGAAGCTATCCCTGCCTCTGGGCGTTTGACACTTGGCATATTCTAACCTTGAGCCTGCTGGCTGAAATCGTCGATAAGAAGCCAAAAGACACCAAAATTTTCTATGACCATCTGTTCAATGAGTTAGTCGAACTTACAGGGTTGCATAAAGAGTTTTATGACATTGAGCGGCGCGTTGCTGCACATGCCGTTGATGCTGATTCCAAGTCACTTGTGATTCGCTCTGGGATAATCGAAGAAGCTCTTAGACCCTATGCCAATGTCGGAGCTATCTATCGCCTAGAAGGTGGATGCAAGCGCATAGGGTCACTAATGGAAGCCATCGACTTAGATTCTTACATATATGTAAGTCGCTAACCAGAACGCTTACAGCCGAAACCATGATAATCGGGGAGACTTTTGCAAATAGGCGATTGTCACGCTTCTCAGCGAGTTGAAGCTAGTACCAGAGGAAGAACTACCCATAGAGCAGAGTAACGCGCTTTGCATCAAGGTGAACGACTGGAAGTGCTAGCCAGCCTTTTAGTTCGATAAGCACTTGTGTAGTGGTACGCTGAATTTGGTCACCTAGTTAGAGGTGATATCATCACCTGATGACCGATTTCACTTATCCACTACATAACGAAATCATGCCTCTAAGCAGTAATTAGTTGGCGCAAATTTCAGCCGCATTAAGTTTGATTTTACAGGTGTTTGGCTGTGGGGAGTTCCAGTAAATTCTGTCAAATGCAGCGTTACAACCGACATCTTCCATTAGTGCGATGTTGCCATCACATATCAGCATTACTGCATTATCATCTTGGAATTCTGAAAGAATTCGATAATCAGAAATGTTCGCCTGTTTCGCCAGTTCTGGGAGTTTAGCTAGTTTTTCGGAGTTTGAAGAAGTCGCATTTTCTATGATCTCGTCACTTGTTAGACCTATGGTATCACCAAACTTGAGTTCGCCATCAATAGCTTGAGTAACATCCTTTAAAATAGAAGCTATGTCATACATTCCTTCTTCTGAGTACCTTGCATGAGTCGCGCACGAGGTCAACGTTAGTAGAAACGCTATAGTAGTGAATAATCTCATTGGATTCCCCAAGCAGTAAGCAGTCCGTGTTCACAACGGCCAGTATCTAAATTCCAATTCTTGAAAAAGCCTGTTGACTGATTTTCATAGACAGAACTTGCAGTTTGTTCCCAGAACAATTGGATAGTTTCAATTGCTTTATCAAAAACCTCGTCATAATGTTTACGGCCATGCGGTGTTTCTAGATTTTGAATAAAGTCAGCATTCACCTCATTTTGAAGTGGATATGTTAGCCCTTGCTTTGATGCGACATGCCTTGCCCAAGGAAATAAGCGATGTGACTCTTCAGCATTATCTACAACCAATTGGAAACCGCTATGCCAAGCATTAATGTCTGGCTGGCACTCTTCTGCATAAACAGGATAAACGAATGAGAGAGCGTTATTCCAAATATTTTTGATAATCGGGTCTATCAAATCATCATCATTACTATCTACACAGCTGCCAATGTTTTCCTTTATTCGATCAGCGAAACCAATATCGCCAAGCTGCATTCTGGAGGGCCAGATATAGGCATCCTGATTCATTTCACAGACCCTATGATCCTTTGCATTTTCGGCATAAGGCCCAACTTTCATTTCGACGACAGGATGAATAGTAATATCAGCAGCTACATGTGCAACAAAACCACATAGCCAAGCAAAGGCTTTTTCTAGGTGTTCGCTATCTACAGCCTTTACCTGAGCAACTAGAGCATCTATCAACTTGCCAACGTCGTTGTAGTGCATTTCATCTGCCCACTTATTTTGTGCAGAGTCCATGATAGCTAGATAAGGGTAGTCAGGGCTTACACAACCGAGCTCTAAGTACTTTTTATTTTGGGCTAAGGCCTTTTTAGCATCTCGGGGCATATTTAAATGGCGCAAAGCATTGTTTGCAGAGGCCACGTTTACTGCTGTGATGTGAGCAAAAGCACCTGGCATTATTAGCTCCATTTTTTAGTGTGAGAATACTGAGTTTACTATGTATGAAATATGCTATTTGCGACTTAAATCTTAATAAAGGCATATACTTATGATACAAACTATTTCCCTCGACTATCATTGTCGATGCATAGATTGCTGATCGGTATCGACACTTTCTAGCACGAAAGTACCCCTAAATGATTCACCCAAAAAAGTTTGCGAAAAACATCAGATTAAATGCAGTCAAAGAGAAAAGTATCAGATTTAGGCGCTAGTTTAGGAAAAACATCAGAATAAATGCAGTCAAAGGGAAAAGTATCAGATTTAGGCGCTAGTTTAGGAAAAACATCAGAATAAGCGGTTTGAAAGATAGAGCCACAGCCAACATGGTATCAATTACAAGAGAAAGGCCAATTCAACTAGCCAGAGGTATACAGAAGAAGATTCGACTCATAATTCATTAGATTTTCTTTTCATTAATTGAAGATGAATTTTGATGAACTTTTATGTTAACAATTGTAAACAATTGATAAATTAAACAAAATATCTTCATACTTAGAATCGTGTCATTAGTTAATCTTGTTGTTTTTGATAAGTGCGATTGCTGAGAAAATTGAATGACCACTCACTGGATCAACATTATTGCGTTAGGTAGTGTTATTCGATTGTGAAATCGTCATGATGGTATTTCCGCACGTGACGGAAGGAACCCACTCTTGTAGTTTCCATCTTGGTTAGCGCTACAATTATCAAATCAGACTCCCAAGTTGCAAAAGGTTTCCAACTTAGTTATCTCAATTAACGATTAGAACTCATTGATAGTAAACGAACCACAGTTTCCATCTTAGTTATCTGTGATCAATTGTTTGATCACAGATAACCAAGTTGGAAACTAACTTGAATAACAAAAGGCGAACCATTTGGTTCGCCTTTTCTAATCTTGGACAATTCAATTGGTATAGAGCGCTTTATTTCTATACGCTAGACTCGAAATATACATATCCCTTTAACTCCGGATACAATGAAAGAAGCAAATCAAGTTGAGCCGAGAAAGAAACGACAATCTTACTCAATGTCAGACGCTCAAGCGTTCTCGGAAAAGGTTAATCGGTTTGTGAAAATGATAGACTCTCGTCAACCAAAGGGTTGTGATTTAGGGATGACAATAAAAAGCAAGACCTGGCCCTGATTGTTTTTAAACAATAAACACGCTCATTGTTCTAGACTTCAGGCTCAATGATCAACTTTTAGCGGCAATGCCCGCAACACTCGCAGTGCTTAGCAATTTCTGCTGGACTTTCGCTTTACTATGTCTTTTAGCTAATAACGTGTTGGTTACGCTCGCCACGATAATCAAATTAATTCCAATAAGCTGCTGAGTAGAAAACACATCATCAAAGAACAAGCCCTGCCAAAGTGCGCTAAACAGCATGTTAGTAAAGATAAGTGGTGCCAACTGGGAACCGCTGTCTGCCAACTTATATGCTTTGGAACGGAAGATTTGTGTATTAATGGTAAACAGCGCCAGTCCGAGAGCTCCGAGAGCAATCCACTGCAAGTCATCAAAAGACAACAGCTCTAATAAGGTGCTTTTGTCTGCACTCTCAAGCACATTCGGTATTGTTGATACTGCTGTGAACAAGAGCATTGGTATTACAATAATTGCCGCAACTAAGAAGGTCCACGCGTTAAGCTCTGCTGGTGTCAGACTTGTTTTGGACGCTCGGTAAAAGCTCACTTGCGAACCAGAGTTAAACATCCCTGAAAGAAGTCCAAGCAAAAGCGCAGGTCTAAAGAAGCCCAAACCAAGTTCAAACTGCGACCAATCCCCAGCCATCATCACTACGCCGATAAAAGTGATCACTAAACAGACTATCGTCGTTGTATGAATCTTGGTTTCAAATATTAATTTTTCTAACAACGGAATAAACAAAGGGCCAGTACTAAACAACACCACTCCTTCAACAAGCGTTAAGGTTTGCAGTGACGTAAGGAAACACCACTGACATGCCACTATAAAGATCGCTCGCATCACCAAAGGTCTCCACATTTCTCGCGTCGGTTTGTTAATTTTGTAAAAGGCCAGAAAAAGAAATAGAAGCAGACTGGGTAACAAAAAACGAACAAAACTGAGTAACGAAGTGGACATCGCTTCAGATAGATACTTGGCCATCAAACCACTTAAAGACAAACTGAATGTCGACAACAACATGAAAATCGTCGCCTTGGTAATATCAGACATAATTATCACCTCCTATGACATCTATTTTAGAAGCGTGACGTGATCAAAAATAGCGAGTAATATTAACCACAACTGTAAGGAAAACTTACCAATGAAAAAGCTCATCCCACTCAAATCCGTTTATGCTTTCGTTGCTGTTGCTGAAACTGGCAGTATGACCGATGCTGCACGCGTCTTGTATGTTAGTCATTCTGCAGTAAGTCAAGCCATAAAATCGTTGGAGCAACTGGTCAACAAACCGCTGTTTCAACGAGTTGGTCGTCGGGTCGTTCTTAATGCCGCAGGTAAGCGATATTATCGAAAGGTCGCACCAGCACTTGAGCAAGTGATAGAGGCGACCGAAGAACTCGCTAGAACGCCTAACGACCACCGCATTACCCTTAACATGGTAAATTCACTCGCCATGCATTGGTGGATCCCACGAGTTCCCGACTTCCAAGCGTTCGCTCCTTCTCTGGATATCCGTATTTCTACGTTAACTGGCCCTTTCGATATAGAGCAGGAAGGCGTCGATATCGCCCTCGTGCATGGCAAGCCAAATGAGTGGGAACAATATTACAGCGAGAAACTGGGCGACGATGATCTGGTATTGGTGTGCAGCCCTGCCCTATTGAAAAACCAGTATGAATTAAGCGTTAAGCAACTCGTCAAACAAAACTCAACCATTGGCGTTTTTAACCTAAGGCGACAACATGACTGGCAAGTGTGGTGCGACCACCACCAAATCCCAATGCCCACATTCCATAGCAACCTGACATTCGACGTATCCATTCAAGCGGTACAAGCTGCAGTCCGTTCATTAGGCATGCTGGTTACGCATCGCTTATTTGTGAAAGATGACATCAGCCACGGCATGCTAGTTGAGCTTGGCGAACCCGTAGCTAACCCACACCAAGATTTCTATTTTGTTTGTCCCAAAAACAAATTAAAACAAGAAAGTGTACTAAAACTGAGAGCATGGTTGAGGCGTGAATTCACATGCTCAGAGACAACGCTGCGCGATGATGCTCAAAAATAAGGCCAAACTATCAATCAAAAGCCACATGCAGGGGCATATATGGTCCCGATGGTTTTCCTCTAAAGAAAAGATTGCATGAGGAACTAGTTTCTAACTTGGTTATTTTTGAGGAGTATTCCAGATGGTTGATTTAGAAACTAACCTGAAAAAAGCCTTTGATTCTTAGAGGCTTTTTTCTATTCATATATGACGATTCATTTAATAAAAGTAAATTAACGTAAATGATATCTATTATCATTGATAAGTGGTGCAACTCAGGATATGGTGACAAGATAATTAATCTAAATGATGGTATCAGCCCAATGCTAGAGAAAGAAAAAAAGCCAACTCGAAACTTCTACTCACTCACAGTCATTCAATCTCAACAAATTTCACCGTCTATGCAACGCATTACTTTACAGAGTGATGATATTGCACACTTTGGTAGCGAAAGCGAAGGCGGCTATATAAAATTACTGTTCACCGATCATGGTGATACGAATATTGCATCAATTTCACCGCAGCAACGCCCAGTCATGCGTACTTATACAATTCAGCACTTCAACGCCGAAAATAATAGTATTGAGGTTGATTTTGTTCGTCATATTACTAAAGACTTACAATGCGGTTTTGCAGCAAGATGGGCGATAACGACAAAGGTTGGAGACACCATATCCATTGCAGGACCAGGTAAAAGCCAAGGCATTAATACGGCTGGTGATTGGTTTTTCCTCGTCGCTGATATGACAGCGATTCCAGCCCTAGCCTCGCAAATTAAATTATTGCCTAATAATGCCAAAGGATATGTTGTGATTGAGGTTGACCACATTGATGACAAGCGTGAATTGGCTGTCCCCGAAGCGATTGAAATTGATTGGGTAGTTAAAGATCAAACATCCAATTTAACGCAATCCGTTATTTCTAAGCCTTGGATCGGCGACAACGCTTCAGTTTGGTGTGCTTGTGAATTTGATACCATGCGCTCACTTCGTCAGTATTTCCGTAATGAGAAAGAAGTAGAAAAAGAAAACATTTACATTAGTAGTTATTGGAAACAAGGCGTCAGTGAAGATGGGCATAAACAACTAAAACAAGATGATGCCAAAACTCAGTCATAACTTCATGGTAAAAGCTAAAATTATTGATACAAGGTTAGCCAATCAGTTTTACTGATGATTCAATACAGATAGCATCATGTCGCCAATATTCGATACAGCCATCAATTACCTCTCCTTGTTGGTTGTAATTGACTCGCTTAATAAGCATTGCCGGTGTTCCTGAGGTTGCTCGCAAAGCGTGGGCGATATTGCCAAGCAATGAACTTGTCGTCATCTTGTAGCTAACACTATGATATTCAACGCCGAAGGTTTCTTTATACAAACTTGTCAGTGATGGGGATAAATCTAAGCCTAGCAAATTAGGGAATTTATCAGGACAAACGTAATTTGTTACGTAAGCGACCGGACGATCTTCTAGATAGCGTACTCGTTCAATCTGATAGATATCTGAAAAAGGTTTTAATGCTAATAGCGCTGTTGCTTGCTTATTGGCCAGTACCGATTTCGAATGAAGAAGTTGAGTTTTGGGTTGACGATTTTGTGCTAATGCTAGCTTGGTAAAGCTTAAAGATTGCGCGGGATCGTAACGCAATGGCTGTGGTGAGATAAACCAGCCACGGCGATCCTCGCGATAAATCTTACCTTCGGCTTCAAGTAATGACAGTGCCTCACGTAAGGTTACGCGGGTAGTATCAAATGACTCTGCCAGTTTCCGTTCCGCAGGAAGCTTCTGACGTGGTGTCAGCATACCTGTCTCAATTTGCTCAACAATCACATCTTTGATTTTTACGTACTGCACCAACAATCCCTTGCTTTATGTACGGCGGTTATACCTGTCGTATTACATAACTTGCCAAAATAAAGGTGCTTGATTAGCTCAACCACCTGAAAACTAAGCCATACCATCAACAGACGATCTTATCATTTAGTGCTATTACGCGATAAGAATTTCTTTAAGCTCATGCAATGAGCGCACATTATAATGTGGTTCTATACCATCAATATCAGAATGACCAACGGTATTGAGCCAACAGGTTTCAATACCAAATTGAAGACCACCAAGAATATCGGAATGCGGGTTATCCCCCACCATCAGTACTTTACTCTTGCAAGGGTTACCCATTTTTTCTAACGCATGAGCAAAAATTCCGTTATCGGGTTTGGCTATACCCACTTCTTCGGAAATAATTACATGTTCAAAGTAATCCGTCATACCTGTTCTCTGCAAACGAATCGCTTGTAACTCTGTAAAACCATTGGTGATGATACCAAGTTTTGCCTTACCTGTTAGTGCTTCTAGTAACTCTTTAGCACCAGGTAATGGCGTGCAAATATCTGCCATAGCTTCAAGAAATGCACTATTAAGATCAACTGTCGTGGTTTGCAGTTTTTCGGCCCAAGCTTGAAAGCGAATATGCTTGAGATCGGCTGCATTAATCACTCCATTTTGATAATCAACCCAAAGAGGTTTATTTACCTCTTGGTACTTGGCAAAGTCAATTTCATCAAAAATCACTCCCTTGCGTTCAAACATTAGCTGCATACCTTTGAAGGCGTCGAAATGAAACAAAGTCTCGTCAGCGTCAAATAAAATCCAATCGTATTTCATGGTATATCCCTTAGTAACTTGCGCGCAGTGTAAATTGTTTTTGAATCTACGACAAACTGAACAATACTCCGTTACTTCGGATATCAATAGATACGTAAAACCAGAAGCTTAAGTTGATCAAAATCAGCATTGCGTTAGAATTTAGCATCAATCGAATATTCGACCACCCATAATACTTTACAACAAACATTTTGACGTTAGTATCGCGACGCAAACGTTTTCCTCACCTATTAATGACTTCCGATGAGGGTTTTATGCTGCCAGACATTGAAATTTGCCGTGCAACTAAATTGACACAGATTGATGCTATTGCTGCTAAGGCAGGCCTAGATCCGACTGAATTCCATAGCCAAGGACGTTTTAAGGCTAAAGTTTCTCTTTCTTGCTTAGATAGACTTCACACTCATCCTGAAGGTAAATTGGTTGTTGTTACCGCTATCACTCCAACTCCCTTGGGCGAAGGTAAAACAGTCACCACTATTGGTCTATCACAAGGGATCGCGAAATTAGATCACTCTGTCATGGCATGTATTCGCCAACCTTCTATGGGGCCAATCTTTGGTGTGAAAGGCGGAGCCGCTGGCGGTGGTTATTCTCAAGTTGCACCAATGGAAGAGTTAAATTTACATCTAACCGGTGACATTCACGCAGTCACGGCTGCGCATAACCTTGCCGCTGCCGCAATAGATGCACGGATTTATCACGAGCAGCGGTTAGGCTATGAAGATTTTGAACAACGTACAGGCATGAACGCACTGAAGATTGACGCAAGCAAGGTCGTCTGGAAACGCGTCATGGATCATAATGATCGTGCACTTAGGATGGTCACAGTCGGTCAAAATGAAAGCGGTAAAACCATCAATGGTTATGAGCGGCAAGATGGGTTTGATATCTCTGCCGCATCAGAGCTGATGGCCATTCTCGCCTTAGCGGAAGACTTGCGTGATTTACGCCAACGTATTGGACGCATCGTGGTTGCTTATAATTTAAATGGTGACCCTGTAACCACAGAAGACTTGCAAGTAGCTGGCGCAATGACCGTTAGTATGAAAGAAGCGATTGAACCAACGCTCATGCAGACTTTAGAAGGTGTCCCTACCCTTATTCATGCTGGTCCTTTCGCCAATATCGCCCATGGCAATTCGTCAATTATTGCGGATGACATTGCTACGCGACTTGCTGAATTCACCGTCACTGAAGGTGGCTTTGGTTCAGATATGGGCTTTGAAAAAGCGTGTAATATTAAAGCGGCAACATCAGGGAAAGCACCTGATTGCGCAGTCATTGTAGCGACATTACGTGGGCTAAAAGCTAACTCTGGTTTGTATGAACTTCGCCCCGGACAAGCTGTTCCTGACTCGCTATTTGAACCAGATCAAGCTGCACTCATGGCTGGCTTTGATAATCTCAAATGGCATATCAACAACGTCAATAAATATGGTGTTCCTGCGGTGGTGGCTATCAATCGCTTTCCACAAGATACTCTGGAAGAAATCGAACAACTAACCGCTCTGATTCAAGCCTTACCGAACAACGTTGAAGTAACATTGAGCGAAGGTTTCGCGCTCGGTGGAGAAGGTACAACAGATCTTGCAAACAAAGTGATCGAACAATGTCGCAAGCCAAATCAATTTACTCCTCTCTATCGCTCGCAAGATTCGATTGAAACCAAACTCAACGCAGTGGCTCAAAAAGGGTATGGTGCAGCGGGAATTACATTAAGTGAGGTAGCCAAAGCACAAATGCGTGCATTCCAAGCTCACGGTTATGGTCATTTAGCGGTTTGTTTGGCCAAAACTCCTTTATCTATTTCTACCAATGCAGCCATTAAAGGTGCTCCAAAAGAGTTTGATGTTCCTATTCGAGAACTTAGATTATGCGCAGGTGCTGGTTTTATTTATGCGCTATGCGGCAATGTTATGACCATGCCAGGACTCCCTGACAAACCCGCCTTTATGGCATTGGATATAGATCAGCACGGCAATATCATCGGTCTTAATTAATCACTAAGTTAGCTTCTGGAAAGTCACCCATTTGCAGAAGCTTTCAATAAAATTAACTATTTTTATCTCTGTGCTGTAAGTTTTTGCACTTTTTACCGTTCTTTACGTATATCAATAAAAAAAAGTAAGGTCGGTTATGAAACGTTTTACTCCCATCTTTATCTCGATAGCGTTATTCGTTCCTATCGTTTTTTCACTGTTTAGTCAGGCAGAGACTAAACCACAGAAAATGCCCAGCATTGGTAACGTCGATGTCGCCACACTCGCTGGCGGGTGTTTTTGGTGTACAGAATCTGATCTTGAGAAACTCAACGGCGTGATCAATGTCGTATCAGGTTATGCCGGCGGATCAGTGGAAAACCCGACCTATAAACAAGTTTCATCGGGTAAATCCGGCCATATTGAAGTGGTGCAAGTAACATTTGATCCTCAAGTCGTCAGCTATGAGCAGGTATTGGATCATTTTTTCCGTCATATTGATCCGACCGATGACAAAGGGTCATTTGTCGATAGAGGCCCACAATATCGCCCTGCGATTTTCTATCACAATGCAATGCAGAAGCTGACAGCAGAAACCTTCATGGCTGACATCGATAAGCTCGGTATCTATAAAAAACCGCTGAAAACAGAACTCATCCAATATACTACATTCTGGCCGGCAGAAGATTACCACCAAGATTTTTATAAAAAGAGCAAAGTGCGGTACAACTACTATCGCTACGCATCTGGGCGTGACCAATATTTAGATGAAATCTTTGGTGAAGATCGTAATGAAAATCCAAAGACATTACGTCAATTAATTGATGCAAATAAATCGGAGGCAAGCCTTAAAGTCTATACCAAACCTTCTGACAAGGAGATTCGCGCCAAACTGACAGACCTTCAATACTACGTCACCCAAGAAGAAGGCACCGAGCGCGCTTTTAATAATGAGTATTGGGATAACAAAGCCGAGGGTATTTATGTTGATATTGTCACTGGTGAACCGCTGTTTTCTTCAACCGACAAATACAAATCTGGCACTGGTTGGCCGAGTTTTACTAAACCAATAAATGAAGCATATATTGCAACGAAGACTGATTTCCGCTTAGTTTATTCAAGAACAGAAGTCAGAAGCCGTTTTGGTGATTCTCATTTAGGGCACGTATTTGACGATGGTCCTGCCCCAACCGGGTTACGCTATTGTATGAATTCTGCGGCAATGCGCTTTGTTGCAAAAAATGACATGCAAGCTCAAGGTTATAGTGAGTATCTTGCTTTGTTTGAATAAACGTTGAAATTCAATATTGGTCAGATAAATAAAAAGCCCCGAAAACTATTTCGGGGCTTTTTATTGAAATCAATGGGACACTTATCGTAAGCCGTGAAGAAATTCCGCACGAGTAGCAGGATTAGACTTAAAAATACCACCCAATGCCGTCGTCGTCGTTTCACTGGTTGCGTCCATAACACCGCGTGATTTAACGCAGTAATGCGTTGCATCAATAGTTACCGCTACATCATCAGATTCAAGTAAGGTTTGCAGTGCCACCAGAATTTGTTGTGTCATTCGCTCTTGAACTTGTGGACGTTGAGCAAAAAAACGCACAATACGATTGATTTTTGAAAGTCCAATAATCTTGCCGCGCGGAATGTAAGCAACAGCAGCTTTACCATCGATCGTTACCAGGTGATGCTCACAAGTGCTGGTTACGGTGATATCTTTCACGCGAACCATTTCACTTACATTCATCTTGTTTTCAATGACAGTAATTTTGGGAAAGTTTTGGTAATCCAAACCCGAAAAAACTTCATCAACATACATTTTTGCAATGCGATGCGGGGTTTCTTCGAGGCTATCATCAGTCAGGTCAAGACCAAGCAGTGTCAGGATCTCACGCATATGGTGTTCAATTTTTTCTTTCTTCTCTTCACGAGTTACCGCATTAGGACACATTGGCGTCTCTAAACCGCGGCTCTCTAGCGCATCTTTAACCAACTTTGCTGATTCGCTAAGACCTAACATTCCGATTCCTCTTACTTTTACCCCTTTCGGATGGCAGACAAGGATACTCGGAATTTTGAATAATTACACCCATATTTTATGGATGGTCATTCTTACCAAAAAACAATCTATGATAAGGTTATTGAAAAGAAAAACGACAATAGGATTCTAAAATGGGCTGCTGTGATGCTCCGGGCTTAATGCCTATCGAAGACGCTATGGACACAATGTTAGCGCGAATCAAACCAATTCAAGTGACACTGCAACTTCCATTAGCTGAAGCTCTTGGCTACGTATTGGCAGAAGATGTGCTTTCGCCTATTTTTGTCCCGCCTTTTGATAATTCAGCCATGGATGGGTATGCGATACGCTTGAGTGATTTAGAAAAAAATCAAATACTACCATTGGCAGGAAAATCTTTTGCTGGCGCTCCCTTTGAAGGTGAGTGGCCTGCTAATACGTGCATCAGAATCATGACAGGAGCGAAGATCCCACTTGGATGCGATGCTGTGGTTATGCAAGAAAATACCGATGTCACTGATGCTGGTATTGTCTTTAAACAGTCGGACATCAAACCACAAAACAATATTCGCCCGACCGGTGATGACATTAAACAAGGTGATCTTGTTTTAGCGAAAGGTGCTCGTTTAACACCACGTGATATTCCCATGATCGCCACACTCGGCATTAGCCACATTACCGTTTTTCGCAAACCCAGAGTTGCCTTTTTCTCAACTGGTGATGAGCTCAAACCGCTAGGGGAGTCTTTAACTGACGGACAAATATACGACAGTAATCGCTACGGGATTAAACCTCTAATTGAGAACTTTGGTTGTGAAGCGATTGACCTTGGCATCATCCCCGATTGCCCTGCAACATTAAAAGCAACGTTCGAAAAAGCCCAAAACTTAGCGGATGTGGTCGTCACATCTGGTGGTGTGAGTGTCGGCGAAGCCGATTACACCAAAGATATTTTGCAGGAACTTGGCGAGATAGGCTTCTGGAAACTGGCGATTAAGCCGGGCAAACCATTTGCGTTTGGTGAGCTTAGTAATGCTTGGTTTTGTGGTCTTCCAGGTAACCCGGTGTCAGCAGTACTAACTATGTACGTATTAGTACAACCGATGCTCGCTAAATTGGCGGGACATAGCAAATGGCAAGCACCAGAATCTATCCCAGCCATCACGAAAACGGCATTCAAAAAAGCGCCAGGCCGCACAGATTACCAGCGTGGTATCTACTCGATTGAAAATGGCAAATTCGTTGTTGAAACAACCGGTAATCAGAGCTCTGGTGCATTTCGCTCCATGAGTTTAGCCAATTGCTTTGTAGTATTAGAACGCGAGCGTGGACGAGTTGAAGTGGGTGAAAGCGTGAATATCCAACTTTTTAACTCCAGCTTGTATTAGGAGCGTTTGTGGATATTTTATCTGATGCAGAAATGTTGCGTTACAACCGACAGATCATTCTCAAGCAATTTGATTTTGAAGGCCAAGAAGCATTGAAACAAAGTTCTGTGCTCATTGTTGGTGCTGGCGGTTTGGGCTGTGCATCAAGCCAATATTTAGCAACGGCTGGCGTTGGCAGTATAACCCTCGTCGATGATGATGTAGTGGAACTCTCTAATCTACAGCGACAAGTGTTGCATACAGACAACGACATTGGCCGAAAAAAGGTCGATTCCGCTGCAGATTCATTACGAACTCTCAATCCATTTTTGGCGGTAAATACCGTTGATCAACGCTTAAATGACGAGCAGCTTGACACACTTATTGGGCAGCACACTCTGGTGTTGGATGCCTCTGATAATGTAGAGACTCGCAACCAACTCAATCGCCTTTGTTACCGAACTCGAACACCGTTGGTTTCTGGTGCCGCAATTCGAATGGAAGGACAAGTCAGTGTATTTACATACGAACACGCTGACGAACCTTGTTATCAATGTTTGAGTGCTTTGTTTGGCAATACGGCACTTACTTGTGTAGAAGCTGGCGTCATGGCACCTGTAGTGGGAATCATTGGCGCAGTACAAGCGATGGAAGCGATTAAAGTTATCGCGCACTATGGACAACCTAAACAAGGTAAAATATTGATGTTCGATGCGCTCTCTATGAGCTGGCGCGAGATGAAGCTGATGAAATTAGCGACATGCAGCGTGTGTCAGAACTCTGAACAATAACGATTAAACATGCTCGACGCCTGTTAACTACAAGGTGTTGAGCATTTTATTTTATCATCCCTTCCAAATAGCATTTCTTTTCTGCAAATTAATGAGTAAGTTAAAGCTCCTTCAAACAACAGGTCAGGATGAGCGCAATATGTCTCCATTGGTTTCCCCAAGCTGGTTAAATCAACGTTTAGCCGATGAACGCATCGTAATTCTAGATGCAAGTATTGATTTTCAAATTCCCAGTGAAACTGAAAAAGACACCGTACACACTATTCCCAATGCGCGACGTTTTGATTATGACAAAGTATTTTGTGACCTCAGCGCAACACTGCCACACATGATGCCTAACGAAGAACATTTCAATTCACAAGCGCAAGCATTAGGGATCAATAACGATTCGATCATTGTTGTTTATGATAATAGCGGGACATTTGCCTCTCCACGAGCGTGGTGGATGCTAAAAGCGATGGGTCATCAAGAGGTTTACGTACTCGATGGCGGGCTGACGGAATGGAAAATGTGTGGTCTTCCGCTGGCAATGGAATACTCACAACCTAAAATTACCGGTAACTTTTCGGGGAAACTGAATCAACACTATTTTGTCGACGCCGATTATGTGTTGCAACAGATAGATAATGAAACCAGTCAAACAATTGATGCACGCTCTAAAGCCCGTTTTAATGCCCAAGTGGCTGAACCTCGCGCTGGCATTCGAAGTGGGCACATCCCAAATTCAGCCTGCCTACCTTTTGCTGAGTTGATGATTGAACACAAAATGAAATGCATCAATGAATTAGAGCCTATTTTGAAGCAGGTGCTAAAAAGCGAACGTTCTGAATATCTTTTCAGCTGCGGCTCTGGTGTCACTGCTTGCATCGTGTTGCTTGCTGCGCATATGTGTGGTTATGAGCATTTAGCTGTCTATGATGGTTCTTGGACTGAATGGGGACAAAACGAAGCACTACCCATTAGCCAATAAAGAAGTCGTTTCCCCCGGAAAAATTCGGGGGGAATATAACTTTTTATAAACCAAGCGTGTCACTTCCAGAAAAACTAACTTTTCCCTACACCAAGTTGCATTTGTTCATCTAGGTTTAAAACGGTGAGCGCATTGCTAACACTGGTAGCAATCACATCAATGGCACCAGTACGTAGTGCGCCAAGTAACGCCAGTGGTTTACTGTTTTCAGCGGCAATAGCGATCACTTCTGCAATAGGACGAAACTCGTCAATACCCAAACCAATCACGCGGTCGCTCATTACGGTATTAGCGGCCTTACCATGAATATCAAAGAAATCGTATCCTGCAAAATCTCCAACGACTCCTTGCTGTAGGCGCGATTGAACGACTTCATCTGCCGTAAACCAACCTAAATCAACCATGTAGCTGTTTTCACTCATGTCACCAATTCCGACCAACGCAATATCCGCTTTACGTGCTAAATCAAGCGTTTGCTTAACGGTTGCATTTTGCATGAAGGCTAATTTTTGCTCTCGGTTTTCAGCATAAGCTGGCGCATACAATGTTTCAGAACTACCGCCATATTTTTTCGCCAATTGACGACAAATATGGTCCGCGTTGAACATACCGCCTCGCGGGTGGATACCGCCAATACTGCAAACAAATTTGCAGTCTCTAGGTGTGATAACACCAATATGATGCGCGACAGCGGAAACATTTCGTCCTTGGCCAACGGTAACTACCATGCCATTTTTTAATGTGTTAGTGAGATAATTCGATACTAACCCCGATACTTGCTGACGTTGCTGCTCTTCACTAGGTTGATCTAATGCAACCAAGGCGCGTTTAACGCCGAATCGTTCAATCAAACGTTGCTCTATCTTTGCGCTAAACACTGGGTGATATTTTACGGTAATTTCAACAATGCCTTCATCTCGGGCTTGTTTCAGCATCCGCCCTACTTTGGCACGTGAAATCGCAAATTTTTTCGAGATCTCTTCTTGAGTCGCGCCATCTTGGTAATAAGCAACGGATATTTCAGTGAGTAGATCGGTGTTTTCTATCGAAATATCTTGGTTTGAAGTTGTCATAATCGTTCTCGTGATCAACATTGCCAGCAGAATACAAAAATTTGAGCATCCGCTCATTGACCTAGCATATGTTACAGCGCACCCACATTGCAACTTTTGCTCATCGCCATTACATTTTCTCACACCCAAATAAATGTTATTTATGACTAAGCAAAGCTTGCTCTAACCTAAGCAAACGTTTATTTCACTACACCTCACTTCAGCCGCAAAAAAATAGTTGATTGACATCACCATAACCCTAGAAGATCGATTGACTTTCCTCGTAGATCAGATAAATATGGGCACATCATTTACTCAACGAACGATCAAATGTTCAAAGCAAATGTTCGGTCGCTGAAATTAATTGAGTTTGTGGAAAGGTTTTACGTAAAAGCGTGACTAAACTATCCACCGACCCGCTTGCAAATGCCCAGCTAATCAAAATGCTGGCGAAGCCCAAAGACATAGGATGATCGATATGAGCAATAAATTAGAGCAACTTCGTAAACTGACTACTGTTGTCGCTGACACTGGCGAAATTGACGCAATAAAAAAATACCAACCAGAAGACGCAACAACGAACCCATCTCTAATTCTTAAAGCCGCTCAAATTGCCGAGTATGCACCATTAATCGATGCCTCTATCGAATACGCAAAAAGCCAAAGTTCAGACAAAGCACAACAAGTTCAAGACACTTGTGACATGCTTGCCGTTAACATCGGTAAAGAAATCCTAAAAACCATTCCTGGCCGTATTTCTACTGAGGTAGATGCTCGCCTATCTTACGATATGGAAGGCAGTGTTGCTAAAGCACGTCAATTGATCAAAATGTACAATGATGCAGGTATCACCAACGACCGTATCTTGATCAAACTGGCTTCTACTTGGGAAGGCATCCGCGCAGCAGAAATTCTTGAGAAAGAAGGCATCAACTGTAACTTAACGCTTCTTTTCTCTTTCGCTCAAGCGCGTGCATGTGCTGAAGCTGGCGTGTTCCTTATTTCTCCATTCGTTGGTCGCATCATGGACTGGTACAAAGCAAAAGAAGGCCGTGATTTTGAAGCTCAAGAAGATCCAGGCGTAATCTCTGTAACGGATATCTACAACTACTACAAAGAGCACGGCTACAACACAGTGGTAATGGGTGCTAGCTTCCGTAACATTGGCGAAATCCTAGAGCTTGCTGGCTGTGACCGTCTAACTATCGCTCCTGCTCTACTTGCAGAGCTTGAAGCGGCTGAAGGCGAAGTGGTTGAGAAACTAGTTGACTCTAAAGGTTCTAAAGAGCGCCCAGCAGCAATGACTCACGCTGAGTTCCTATGGGAACACAACCAAGATGCAATGGCCGTAGAAAAACTAGCGGAAGGTATTCGCAACTTCGCTATTGACCAAGGCAAGCTTGAAACTATGATTGCGGCTAAACTGTAATCAGTTATAAGAATTAAAATTAGGGGAACGATTAACGTTCCCCTCTCATTTCTAAATCGACTATTTTTGGTAATTATTATGGATCGTAAACAACTGGCAAATGCAATTCGTGCCCTTAGCATGGATGGTGTACAACAAGCTAATTCAGGCCACCCTGGCGCACCGATGGGGATGGCAGACATTGCTGAAGTACTTTGGCGTTCTCACCTAAACCACAACCCACAAAACCCACAGTGGGCAGACCGTGACCGTTTCGTTCTTTCTAACGGCCATGGCTCAATGTTGATTTACTCTTTGCTGCATCTAAGCGGTTACGAGTTATCGATCGATGATCTGAAAAACTTCCGTCAGTTGCATTCAAAAACCCCAGGCCACCCTGAATATGGTTACGCACCAGGCATTGAAACGACTACGGGTCCACTAGGCCAGGGTATTACTAACGCCGTTGGTATGGCAATGGCTGAGAAAGCGCTAGCTGCACAATTTAATAAAGAAGGCCACGACATCGTTGACCACTTCACTTATGTATTCATGGGTGATGGCTGCTTGATGGAAGGTATTTCCCATGAAGCTTGTTCTTTAGCGGGTACGTTAGGTCTTGGCAAGCTGGTTGCTTTCTGGGATGACAATGGCATTTCTATTGATGGCCATGTTGAAGGTTGGTTCTCTGACGATACACCTAAACGTTTTGAAGCGTATGGTTGGCACGTTATTCCTGCGGTTGATGGCCACGATGCAGAGGCTATCAATGCGGCGATTGAAGCGGCGAAGGCTGAAACTGGTCGCCCAACTTTGATTTGTACTAAAACGATTATCGGTTTTGGTTCGCCAAACAAATCAGGTTCACACGACTGTCACGGTGCACCACTAGGCCATGATGAAATCAAAGCAGCAAAAGAATTTTTAGGTTGGGAACACGGTGCGTTCGAAATTCCGCAAGAAATCTACTCAGAATGGTCAGCGAAAGAAGCAGGCACAACTAAGGAAGCAGCGTGGGATGAGAAATTTGCAGCTTATGAAGCAGCATACCCAGAGCTTGCCGCTGAATTTAAACGCCGCGTAAATGGTGAATTACCAGCGCAGTGGGAAGAAAAAGCCAGCGCAATTATTGCCGACTTGCAAGCTAACCCTGCCAATATTGCATCACGTAAAGCGTCACAAAATGCGCTTGAAGCCTTTGGTGCAATGCTACCAGAATTTATGGGCGGCTCTGCTGACTTAGCACCTTCTAACCTTACTATGTGGTCTGGTTCTAAATCACTGACTGCGGAAGATTTCTCAGGTAACTACATTCATTACGGTGTGCGTGAATTCGGTATGACTGCCATCATGAACGGTATTGCGCTTCATGGCGGTTTCGTTCCTTACGGCGCAACGTTCCTAATGTTTATGGAATACGCACGTAATGCAATGCGCATGGCCGCTCTGATGAAAATTCAGAACATTCAAGTGTACACGCACGACTCTATCGGCTTGGGTGAAGATGGCCCTACCCACCAACCAGTTGAGCAAATTGCTTCACTGCGTTTAACACCAAACATGAGCACATGGCGTCCATGTGACCAGGTGGAATCAGCGGTAGCTTGGAAACTGGCGATTGAGCGTAAAGATGGCCCATCTGCGCTTATCTTCTCTCGTCAAAACCTAGCACAGCAAGAGCGTACCGCTGAGCAAGTGGCTAACATTGCTAAGGGTGGTTACATCCTGAAAGACAGCGATGGTAAGCCTGAGCTAATCCTAATTGCGACAGGTTCAGAAGTTGAGCTAGCAGTGAAAGCCGCAGAGCAACTAACCGCAGAAGGTAAGAAAGTACGCGTGGTATCGATGCCTGCTACTGATGCATTTGACAAGCAAGATGCCGCTTACCGCGAAGCAGTATTACCAGCAGACGTGACTAAACGTATCGCGATTGAAGCGGGCATTGCGGATTTCTGGTACAAGTACGTTGGCTTTGGCGGCAAGATCATCGGTATGACCACCTTTGGTGAGTCAGCGCCTGCTGATCAGTTGTTCGAGATGTTTGGCTTCACCACTGAAAACGTAGTGAAAACAGCAAATGAGCTGCTTGCTTAATTGACTTTAGGCATACAAAAACAAAAAAGCCCCGCTTACAATAAGTGGGGCTTTTTCATGTAATGCTTAGGATGTGTGAGAACCAAGTAAATTAATTGTTTGATACAATAAACAGTACTTCAACACGACGATTGCATGCTTTGCCTACTTTGGTTTGATTGGTACAAGCAGGAACATATTCACCATAACCACGGGTAAAAATGGAATCCATTGCAACATTATTCTTCACCAGTGTGTTTTTGACCGCTTTTGCTCGATTCATTGATAAACGGTCATTAAAATTTGCGACACCTGTACTATCGGCATGACCATCAATAACAATATCAATACTTGGCTCTGAGGCAAGATAACTACCCATCATGCTCAACCATTGCTGCGAATTAGACGAAACCTGCGAAGAACCCGTTTCAAACTTAACGGTATCTTTTAATTTCACCATAATGTGATTACCCGGCAATACTTCGTAATCCACACCATTTCTCAATAAGAAATTTTGTAATGAGTCATAGCTACCTGTACGTTGTTGACCCATTGGCCCTTGAACACCAGTCGAGGCTAGCTTAGGAGCGCTTCCCCACTCGGGATAAAGTACATCAAAATCACCTTTAGGTGCTTCATTTAATAGATTGTCACTAAACATACGATCAGTGACCAAACTTCCACAACCCGTCAACAACATTAATAATGGCAAAGCTAAATACTTCATCCGAATACCACTCCATAAACTCACTACAAAGACTATATCGGCCAACAGCGTAAAACTTTATAACTATTTGATGGTAATTTACTGATGGTTTCTGTTTTTCTTGTTATCTGAAGCCGTTAGAATGTGGCTCTTATTCTTCGACAAGAAATCTTATATGAAAAAAATCATCTTCCAATACTTGGGCTTAGTTGCAGCTTTACTCGCTATCGTCGGTTGCAGTGATAGCAATACCCCACAAGAAGGTAAGCAATATCAGCAACTGCCAGTTAACCTATCAACTTATCGTTTACCTGCTGTAACGGAAGTTTTCGCTTTAACTTGCGGCCATTGCCGTAAAATGGAAAGTGTTATCCCTCAACTAGAAAAAGCGACTGGAGAAACTTTCGGTAAATTGCATGTTACATTTAATGAAGGTGCTCAAATTGGTGCAATGATTTATTACACAGCCGTAATGCAATTAAATTCAGTACCAGATCACCAGATGATGAAAGCGCTTTTTTCTGTAGTGCAGATGGGAGAAGAGGCCACCTCAACTGAGCGTAAAAAAGCTATTGAGCTTGTATTCTCAGAGCGCAACTTAGTTAGCCCTTATGCTTTGGATGCAGAACAACAAAAACAACTGCTTCAAACAATGATGATGGCAGAAGAAGTTTCGGTGAAAGGACAAATTAACTCCGTTCCTACTTTTATCGTAAAAGGCAAATACCTTGTTATGACCTCTGGCCATAACGACGCAGATGGTATCGCCAATACCATCTCTTATCTACTGACTCAACCTTAATATAGGCTTAAAGATTATGTCTAAATTTGTATTCCCACTTATTATTTTCATACTGGCTGGTTTCTTTATCTACCGCACATGGACCAACCATAAAGCAGCGGATGAAAACTTCACCCTAGGACAAGCGTTCCTCACAGAAAACGCGAAACAAGAAGGAGTGATGATCACGGAAAGTGGCCTTCAGTATAAAGTACTGCAAGAAGGCACTGGCACCGTTCATCCTAAATCCAACAGCCGAGTTAAAGTTCATTACCATGGTACGTTGACGGATGGTACCGTATTCGATAGCTCGGTTGAGCGCAACGACCCCATTACTTTTGGTTTAAACCAAGTGATTAAAGGCTGGCAGGAAGGTTTACAACTTATGGTCGAAGGACAAAAAATGCGCCTGTTCATTCCTAGTAACTTAGGCTATGGCAAAGGTGGCAGTGGTCCTATCCCACCAGCAGCAGTACTGATTTTTGACGTTGAACTAATTGAAATTCAATAATAAATGAGCCGCGAAAGCGGCTCATTTTCGATTATAAATAGGGATAAAAAACCAACCTGCCATTTTCTACCATTACGCAATCCATACCACCAGAATGAGCGGCCTGTTTACCTAAATCGGTATCTTCAAACACCACACACTGATTCGCTTGCAACCCCAACAAACTTGCAGCTTGTAGAAAAGTGTCTGGATTAGGTTTATGGCTCTCTACGTCTGACGCCGTTACTACAGCATCAAATTTGTCTAACAATCCTGATTTTGTAAGAAGCTTGATTGCACTTTGTCTTTGGCTGCCCGTCCCTACCGCCATTTTTTTATGGCCATAAAAATGCTTAACTACATCATGAGTACAAGGAATGACCTCGCCATAGCTTTCTATTTCTGAAAATACGGTCATTTTAAAGTTGGCCACAAGCTGTGGATCAAGTCCAAGGTGGTGCTGTTTATTAATTTCCGCAACAATTTTAAAACTCGGCATACCACCTAAGCTATGTAACCATTGATGCGAAAAAGGAAATTTAAAGTGTTGCGCCGTTTGCGACCACGCTTGCAAATGGGCTGGCATGGTATCAAGTAGCGTGCCATCCATATCAAAAATCAAGCCTTGATAACGTTCTAAGTCAATGTATTGCAAATCTTCCACCATAAAAATAATAACTAAAAATCAGAATGTTATGCATAAAAAGCATGTTGAAGGTAATTTATCTTTGCCACTTCATTGCTATGCTTCAAGTTTAAACCTAACATTCTAATAACAATAAATAATAATAATTCAACTTAAGTTTATTTCACGTAGGTAAGTAATCTCATGAATATCAAACAAAAATTATATTCACTGGGTGTCGTTGCTATTGTGGGGGTGGTATCGATACTGTCAACAACCTCACATTTTGCTAAAACAACCGATGAACTCAATCAAGCTATTAATTTAGTCGCTAAACTTGAAAT